>DASTXC010000059.1:0-31661 GCA_035765675.1 Verrucomicrobiia bacterium | reverse complement strand
GACGGAATCGCGCATGGCCATCGCCATGGCACTGAATGGCGGCCTCGGTTTGATTCACTACAACATGCCGGAGCGGCAGCAGCTTTCCGAAGTCAGCCGCGTGAAAAATCACATTCACGGTCTGATCCAGGATCCGATTCGCGTGCGTCCGGAACAGTTCATCGGCGACGTGCTGGAGTTGATTGATCAAAAGCGATTTGGCTTCAGCACATTTCCTGTGGTGGATGACACGGGCAAATTGATCGGTCTGCTTTCCGGCCATGTCGTTCGTCCGCGTTACGCAAAACAAAAAGTTTCCGAAGCGCTCACGCCGCGCGAACAGGTGCAGACGATTTACAAAAAAGAACTCGGCAAAGATCCCATCGCCCGCGCGGACAAATTTTTCACCGAGCATCCCGGCTTTCACAAATTGCTCGTGGTCGATGACAAAGATCATCTGCACGGATTGTTCACGATGAGCGATATCGAGCGCATCACGGCGGAACGCAACGCGCAGTTCAAGCCGGCGCGCGATGCGAGTTTTCGTTTGCTCTGCGGCGCGGCGGTCTCGGCAACGCGCAATGCTTTCGGCGAACTGGATCGCGATCGCATCCTGGCACACGTCGGCGCACTGGTGGAACGCGGGATGGATGTCGTCGCAGTTTCGACCGCGCACGGACACAGCCGTGGCGTGGGTGACACGGTTAAAATGTTGCGCGACGCATTCCCGAAACTGCCGATCATCGCGGGCAATGTCACCAGCGCGGAAGGCGTGGAATATCTTCGAAGCAACGGCGCGAATGCCGTGAAAGTCGGGCAAGGCCCCGGCTCTATTTGCACGACGCGAATCGTCGCCGGTGTTGGCATTCCGCAAATGACCGCGCTTTATGTTGCCGGGCAGGCCGCGCGGAAAAAGAAAGTCGCCATTCTCGCGGACGGCGGCATCACGAAATCCGGTGATATTGTCAAAGCACTGACGCTGGCGAACGCCGTGATTTGCGGTGGTATTCTCGCAGGTTGCACGGAAGCTCCGGGCGAAGTGATGGAAATTGGCGGCAAGCTTTACAAGCAATATCGCGGCATGGGCAGTATGGCCGCGATGAAGGCCGGCTCGGCCGCGCGTTATGGCCACGAGAAAAATCCCACGCAGAAAGTCGCGCCGGAGGGCGTCGAGGCGTTGAAAGAAGTTTCCGGTTCAGCGGATCGCGTTCTCGCGCAACTCATCGGCGGCATTCAATCCGGCATGGGTTATCTCGGCTCGGGAAATCTCGCGCAACTCCGCGAGAAAGCGCGTTACATCCGCGTCAGTCCGGCAGGTCAGCGCGAAGCCGCGCCGCATGATGTGGTGGAATTGAAGACGGGGAATTAAGCGGAGCGTGGTGCGTGGTGCGTGGTGCGTGCTTGCGCGAGGATAATTCAACCGCGTTCACATTTTACGCATCACGCACCACGCACTCTTCAAAACTTGATCGCTTCGTTCAACTGCCCGCATTGGGAACAGCGCGAACGATCCACGTCCGGATCATCCGTGTAAACGTAACCGCATTTCGTGCAGCGATAAATCGTATCCTGGCTGGGTGTGGGTTTGAATCGCCGCTGACGCAGCTCCGTGTAAATCACAATTCCCGACAGCGCACCGAGCGTGGTGAAAAGATAAGCCAGGATGAGTCGGGAAATGGTCATTTCAAGGCAACGTCACGGAAGTATTCGTCGGCGGCAACGGCTGCCATTCAAAAATCATTGTGCCGAGCATCAGGTCCGGTTCCGGCTGGCTGTCGCGATCCGGTCCCGTGGGTGCAATGGATTTAAACTGCGCATTGCGTGCAATCTGCAATGCGAGTTCATCCGCCTTTTCCGATCCTGATCCCGGCTTCAAGAGCAGCGCGGAAAATGTGTTCCCCAAAGGATCCACCAGGATTTGAACGACCGTGTTCGTCAGCGGACCTTCCATCGACGGCAGTTTTGGCGCATTGAGCAACGGTCGTTGAGCGATCTGGCCTTCAATCCGCAAAAGGGAAGGGCGCAAATCAGCCAATGGCGGCGCAATCACCGGGAACGTCAGCGTGGGTTCGGGCGGCGTGATATTGCGAAACGGAATTGTGGGATGCGCTTTGACGTATTCCGTGAACGTGGCACCCAGCTCGTCGGCCGCAACATTGAGCCAGCGCACCGGCTCGGTCCAGTTCGCTGGACGAAATTCCAACCGCGGCGCTTTCATCCAGCCTTCACCGGAAAACCCATGGCGATTCGGCAGTACGAACAAAGTTGGATTTTCCAAAGCCGCCAGTTCCGGAGCGCGCCCATTTTCGAATTTGAATACGGGTGTCGGCTCGGGCGTTCGAGGAATCGTCCGCGACCGGTCGCTCGACCAGAGAATCACCGCGAGCTGGATCGCGAACACGATGCCGACGGCGAGAAAGAATTTCCCTTGAGGACGCGGCGGCTTGGCGGCGACGGATGCGGTCATGGCCGGGGCAATGTTGCCAGCAACAATTCCCGGATGCCGGCTTCCTTCGCAATCGCCGCGAGTTGATCGAGGCTTTCACGCTTGGTTTCGCGGTCCGCCTGCACAATCAGCGTCAACGGCTCGGGTGAATTGGAAACCGCCGTTTTCAGCCCGCTGAGCAGATGCGTTCCATCGACCAGTTGATTCCGGAAAAAATATTGTCCGTTGGCATCAATCGCCACTGCCGCTGTCGGTCCCGCCACACCGGAACCGCCATCACTCACCGGCAATTGCACCCGCACGCCAGGCGTGTAAACCAGCGATCCGAGCAGAACGAAAATCACGAGCAGGAAAAACACGGACAGAAACGGCGCGGCATCAAGCTGGCCGCGGAAAATGCGGGCGTTGCGCGGGAATTTCATTGGGGCGAACCGGAGCTGCCATTGCCATTGCTGCCGGTGACGATATGCACGATTTCCGTCGCCGCGCGTTCCATATCGAGCACGATGGAATTCACGCGGCTAACGAGATAGTTGTAACCCGCGTGCGCCGGAATCGCGACCGCCAGACCCGCGCCCGCGCAGATCAGCGCTTTCCAGACGCCATGCGAAAGATCGCTCGCGTGCGCCATCAAACCATCGCCCTGCATTTTGTTGAACACGTGCATGAGGCCGATGATGGTTCCGAGCAAACCGAGCAACGGCGCAATTTGTGCGACGGTCGCCAGCAGATTGAGCTTTTCCTCCAGCCGCGGCACTTCGGCCAGACCGGCTTCCTCCAATGCTTCGGCAATGCGTTCGCGGCCGTGATCGCGATTGAGAATCGCGGTTTTGACGAGGCGCGCGACCGGGCCGGGTGTCGCGTCGCAGATGGAAATGGCTTCGACGACATTATCGCGACGGAGGACGTTGCGGACGCCGTTCAGGAATTCTGTGGAATTGATCTGTGCGCGATGATAATGCAGGAAGCGCTCGATGAAGACGACCACCGCCACGGCGCTGACGAGCAGGATGAACCAAAACACAGTCCCGCCATTCCGCAGGATGTCCGGCAAAGTTGACATGTGATCTTTATACCGGTCGGCAAGAGGAAGTTCAAAGGGGAAAGAAATGGGAAAGACAAAACGGGTGCGATAAATGTGGCTGATCCAAGCCCAGAGGAGCGATTGCTTTGCTGGTAGCGGTTGTCGCGCCGCGGCAGCCCGGGCGCGTTGTTCCGCACCCGTCCGGAAAAGCCCAGCCACGACGCGAAGAACCTGTTCGCGCCGGCGGCCCGCAGCACGCAGGCCGCGCTACCTCCAGGAATAACGTGAACTCCGAACGCGCCGCGAATGAGAGTTCGACGTTCGTTGTTCGGAGTTCATTGTTCGATGTTCCCCCTTTTTTCTTTCCGCTTGCTTCCATTCTCTGCTCGCCGATTCTTTTGGTCATGGATACGCCCGACCAATTTCGCAAGCTGTTTGAAATGCAGAAATCTCTCAACCAACGCATTGGCGTCCACACGGACACGATGACCGAGGAGGAGAAAACCAAGTGGATTTTAAATTATTGCCGCGCGATGACGCAGGAAATCGCCGAGCTCACCGACAGTGTCCCTTGGAAGTGGTGGGCGAAGTATCAGAAGTTCGACGAGCAGAACGCGCGCGTAGAAGTTGTCGATCTTTTCCATTTTCTGATCAGCATGGCGCAGGTGCTGGGCATGAGCGCGGACGATGTCTTCAACGCGTATTGCAAAAAGAACGAAGTGAATTTCAAGCGTCAGGAAACCGGCTACGCCACCAAAGACGAACACGATTCAAAACATATTTGAATCGTCAGTAGTCCGTGGCACCTGAATTTGAAGCCACCAAAATCGAAGTTGTCCTGCAGCACCGGCAACTTCGATGGCCCGATCTCAATCCTCCGAGAACAAATATTCCAGATCGGTCTTCGACAAACTGCGTGCGAATCCTTCTTCGCCCAGCACGTCGGCAATCGTTTGCGCTTTGCTCTGTTGCAGTTCCCAGATTTTCTCTTCCACAGTTCCCGGCGAAATCAGGCGATACGCGTTGACGGTTTGTGTCTGGCCGATGCGATGTGAACGATCGATGGCCTGTGCTTCCACGGCCGGATTCCACCACGGATCGTAAAGGACCACATAACTCGCCGTGGTGAGATTCAATCCGGTGCCCGCCGCGCGCAAACTGAGCAGGAAGACCGCAGGATTCGGATCGTTCTGAAACGCGGTCACGACCTGCTGGCGATCCTTGGTCTGGCCGGTGAGAATGTGCGTGCTGATGTTGCGCGTGTGACATTCCTTCTCGAGCAGTTCGAGCATTTGCACGAATTGACTGAAAATCAAAACCTTCTGGCCTTGCGCCACCAACGAATCCAAAAGTTCGAACAGCGTTTCGGTTTTGCCGGAAATGGAATCGTTGCCGACGAGTTTCGGATGGCAGCAAATCTGGCGCAATCGCGTCAGCGCTGCCAGCACGTGCATCTTGCTCTTGTTGATGCCTTTTTCGGCCACGGCCTGCATGACCTGATCGCGGCTGCGACGCAGTTCCGCGAGGTAAAGTTTCCGTTGTTCGTCGCCGAGTTCGCAATCGCGGCGTTGCTCGATGCGATCCGGCAAATCTTTCGCAACGTGCTTTTTCAACCGGCGCAACAGCAGTGGACGCAGCTTTGCCGACAGGCGGCGGCGCGCAATGCGCTGGGCGGAATCGGCGTTTTCCACGCCGCGCGGTTCGTAGGTTTCCAGGAAATGTTCCTGCGTGTGCAGGTAATTCGGCTGCACGAAATCCACAATGCTCCACAAATCCAACAGACGATTTTCCAACGGCGTTCCGGTCAGCGCCAGGCGGTGTTCGGACTTCAACTGCTTGACCGATTGCGTCACCTGCGCGCCGGGATTTTTGATGAACTGCGCTTCGTCCAGGACAATCGCGCGGAAGGAAAATTTCTGAAGCTCTTCGAGATCTCGGCGGAGCAGCGCGTAATTCGTGACAATGATGTCGTGCTGCGGAATCTGTTTGCGCAAGCCGTGTCGCGCCGCGCCGCTTTCCAGAACCAGCACTTTCAGGTGAGGCGTGAAACGTTCGGCTTCGCGACGCCAGTTGTGGAGAACGGAAGCGGGGCAAATCACCAGCGACGGTTTGGGATTTTTTTTGTTTCGTTCCTGCAGCCACGCCATCCACGAAAGGGTTTGCAGTGTTTTGCCCAGTCCCATGTCGTCGGCCAGAACACCGCCCAATCGAATCTGGGTGAGATGACACAGAAAATCGAAACCGTCCTTTTGATATGGACGCAGTTCCGCTTGAACACTGGCGGGAATATTTGAAGACGGAACGCCTTTGAAATTTTTGAGATTCTCGCGCAGCGTCTTGGCGGCGGGCGAATCGGCAAAACGCTTCAAACCTTCATCATCCAGGTGCGCGGCCTGTTCCAGACCGATCTTTTGCGCGACCGGAATCAAACCATCAACGCCCAGATCCGCCATGGCTTCATGCGCGGATTGAACGGCGGCGGTATCGAGTTCGACCCAGCCGGAATCCGGCAGTTTCACAAAACGAGTCGTCGCGGCGGCCAGGCGTTGCAGATCGGCGGCGGAAAGTTTCAAACCTTCCTGCTCCCATTCCGCGGAAACAGAAAGCCAATCGATGCCGCTGCCTTTGACGATCAGTCGCGGCTTCAATTGACGCGGCGCGAGGAACAAACGTTGAAACGCGGGATTGCCCAGGAACTCCGCTTCGGGCGGACGCTCCGCCCACGCATGCGCCAGCGTGCCGAGGAAATTTTCATTGGCATCGCCGACCCAAAGTCCGGGTTCGGGCGTAAACCAATCCAGCTTTCGCAGCCAGAGCGTTGCCGGTTCGAGTCGTGGATCGTCGAGAATTTCAGGTTTTTCCGAAGCGCGTTTGCGCACTTCATTCGGCTGCCATTCGTGGCCGTTCCAAAACCAGACGCTGTTGTCGCGCTTGCTTTTCGCGAGCAGGCGCAGGCGCACGGTTTCGTCGAGCAATTCGAAAATGAATTGTGGCGTGGCGGGATGCGCGATGCAGAGTTCTTCCCAATCGACGCCGTTGCTGGCTTGGGTGCGACGCAGATGCGTGAGCAGGCGATGACTGAGTTTGCGAACCGGAACCGCGGGACGGTTTTTCCAAAGCTCGATGACTGAAGTCGGCGGCGCATTGCGCAACAAATAGAAAGTATTTCCCGCAAGCGCGAGCGGTGGGCGGCTCGAAAAGAAATGCACATCCTGCAACGCGCAAATGCGTTTGTCCGGCAGCACCAGCCGATGCGTGAAAGACAGATCACGGCCGTCGCCGTTTTCCAGATGCGGCGCGAGTTCCGCGAGTTCGCCGTGAAACACCAGCGGTTTTTGATCCAGGGCAGATTCGAGGCGCAACGTGTGACCCCAGCGCGCGAGCCAATGCATCAGTTCGGTATTGGAAAGCACCAGCGTGGCATCGCCGTCTTTGCGATGATGATGCGTTTCGGCGAGCCATTGAACGAATTCCCAATCGTTCGGTGGAAAGAGTTCCTGCTCGTGCGCGGCGCGGGTCGTGAGTTCGATGATTTCATGCAGCGACCGGATTTTTTCGCCGGTGCGCGGACGCATGAGATGAAATTGTACCGCCAGACGATTGCGTGCAGGATTGTCGGCGTCGGGTTGCGGCTGGCAGATGACGCGCAACGAAGCGCGCGGCGTATCGAGATGAACGGGGCGTTGCGGGAACAGCCAGCCCTCGAGTTCGCGCACGAGTTTTTGTTCCTGCTCGGCTTCCTCGACTTCGGCAAAACGCGTGAGATTGGCGTGAGGCGCGAGCTCGGAAGGCGGCGAACGATGGGCGCGGAGAAAAAGAAACGCGAGTTCTTCAAGCCGTCCGCTGCCCTGTGCAGCCAGCAAACGCGGCCACCAGTCGTGGGAGGGAAAGTCTTTTCGCGAGAGGGAAAGTTTCTCGAAGTAATCCTCGAGCAACAGCCAGGCCCGCTGGGAATCCGGGCAAACCGAGAAGCTGCGGAGAATTTCCTCGCGCTCGGCAACGGCGGTTTTTGAGTCTGACAATTCGCGGCGGAGGTCAGCCAGCGCGCCATAGGTTTGTGAAAGAACCTTTTGGTTGGCGTCGTATTTTGTGCTTCCCGTCCGCGCGCTGTTCCTGTTTCTGATTAAAGTCTTTGCCATTTCTGATTAAAAAACTGCCCGGCCAAAATAAATAGCGGCTTACCATCTCGGCATAGATTCACCGCTCTGGTCAATCAGAAAGAATGAAATTTTGGTTGGGTGCCGTTTTTTAACGCGAAGGCAATAAGACAGCCGACTCGTTCTTCGTGTGCTTCGTTCCTTCCGTTCCGCTTTGAACTGTCGCAATTGAGGGAATCCCGATGAGTTTCCATCACAAGCAGATCCCTCTGCCCGCAAAGCGCGATGTTCCTGTGCTGTCGCGGTCCTCTTACCAGACTTCAACCGGCCCTTTGGGAACCGGAATATGTTCGCGTCGCGCAACAGCAGGTTCGTCCAGCATGAACGAGGGAATCATCGGGGCAGGCCGAAACTTCGGTTGCAATTCGCCGCAGTCATCGAGGAACTGTCGCCGCCAATCGCGATAATGATTCAGGATTTCGTGGAACTGCGCGTAAGTCGAAACGAGCACGACGCGCTTATTGAATTCACTGGCCGGGCCAAAGCGCTTGGAATACCACGGCGCAATTTTCCGAAACATCCGGCACGCCAATTCTTCGCCAAAGATCTCCACCATCAAATCCAGATGCCGGCACATCACGCGCACGCGTTCGTCGAAAGACGGTTCCGGCAGGAGGTCGCCTTCTTCGCCTCGGAAGGACGAGTTACCCGAGTCCCAAACTTCCTTTGCTTCGTTGAAATTTGAAGACTCATCAGATTTTCGGACCTCAGTTGGCTCAGACCGCCGGGAAGTTTGCAGATAATGCAACGTGCGTTTGAAAATCCACGGATCATAAAACGCGCCGCGGCCAATGCTCACTCCAGCACAGCCGGTTTCGTCCAACATTCGTTTCGCACCCTGCGGCGTGGTGACATCGCCATTCCCAATCACCGGAATAGATTTCACCGCCTGCACTACGGAGCGAATTCCCGCGAGTTTCACTGTTCCACCAAAACCTTGTTCGCGTGTGCGTCCGTGAATGAAGATCGCGGCGACGCCCACATCTTCCAAAGCCCGCGCAAGATCCGGCGCGGTAATGTTCTGATCGTCCCAGCCCAGGCGCATCTTCGCCGTCACCGGAATTTTTACCGCGTTCACCATCCCGCGAACCAGCGCGGAGGTTTTCTCCAGCTCGGTCATCATCGCGGAGCCGCCGCCGACTTTGCAGACCTTTTTGACGGGGCAACCCATGTTGATATCGATGGACGCCGCGCCACGTTCCGCCAGGAAAATTGCCGCATCGCGCATTTCTTCGGGAACCGAGCCGAAGAGTTGAACGGCCATGGGAGAATCGGCCGGACGGGTTTCAATCAATTTGAAAGCCTTTTCGCGCTTTTCCAAGAGCGACCGCGCATTCACAAGATCAGTCGTGACCAGACCGACGCCGCCGATTTCGCGCAGGACCAGCCGGAATGGCAGGTTCGTGTAACCTGCCAGCGGCGAAAGAAACAGATTCGATTCCAATGTCAGCGAGCCAATGCGCATCGCAGACGTTTAACACAATCACACGTTCACCGCCATTGCTGTGTTGGTGGGGGAAAACGGAGGAAAATGGGAACTCCGAACATTGAACTTCGAACTCTGAACTGCTCCAGATCGCGCTGCATTCGAAGTTCGATGTTCGGAGTTCGTTGTTTTGCCTCGCCGCGAACTTGGCGCTTGGCACTCGAACCGCGCCATTTAGAATTCGCGGCCATGACGAAAGACGAAGTTCTCCAGATTTTCCGCGATACCGGGGCGCTGCTCGAAGGCCATTTTGTTTTGCGCAGCGGTTTGCACAGCCGCCAGTTCTTCCAATGCGCGCTGGCTCTGGAGCAAATGCCCATCGTGGAAAAAGTCGGCGGCGCGCTGGCGGAGAAAGTTCGTTATCTGAATCCGACCACCGTTGTCGCTCCCGCCATGGGCGGTCTCGTCCTCGGTCAGGAAGTGGCGCGACAATTGAAAACGCGATTCATCTTCGTTGAAAAAGAAGAAGGAAAACTCGTGCTGCGCCGCGGATTCAAAATCGCGCCGGGCGAAAAAATTCTCATCGTGGAAGATGTCGTCACCAAAGGCGGCCGCGTTCAGGAAACGATTGAAATCGTCCGCGCAAATCACGGCAACGTTCTCGGCGTCGCTGCGGCGGTGGATCGCTCGAATGGAAAAGTCGATCTCGGCGTGCCCTTTATCAGCCTGCTTTCCATGGCGGTGGAAGCATTCGAAGCGGACAAACTTCCGCCCGATCTGGCGAATACACCGGCGATCAAACCGGGCAGCAAGTAATCTTCAAAGAACGTGCAGATTTTCCGGTTTCGCGGCCGGAACAGTGGAAATCGCTATATTTTGATCAAAGGTGATCAACTGCCCGCCATGTTTCGTTGCGAAGTCGAAGTCAATTTGAGCCACGAAGTTGTGCCACCCCTAACTTCAAGGTGTCGCATTGGCGCAATTGGCAAGGCATAGTTTTTCACTCAAAACCGGCACGAACGCCTGTAAACATTGGCGATCGCAAATTTCATTCGTCTTGGCATCGCCTTTGCAAAAGAAGTTTCGAAGCTTTCAAACAAAAAAAGATTTTATGGCAAAAGTATTAGGCATTGATTTGGGAACGACGAACTCGTGCATGGCGGTCATGGACGCCGGCGAGCCGCTTGTTCTGGAAAACTCCGAAGGCCGTCGCGTTACGCCGTCGGTCGTGGCGTTCAGCAAAAACGGCGAACGACTGGTGGGCGACGCCGCGAAACGTCAGGCGGTGACGAATTCGCGCAATACGATTTATTCCATCAAACGGTTCATGGGTCGCAAATTCGATGAGGTTCAGGAAGAACTGAAGCGCGTTCCCTACAAAGTGGTAAAAGCCTCGAACGGCGATGCCGCAGTCGAAGTGGAAGAAGGCGGCAAAACCAAGGTTTACACGCCGCCCGAAATTTCCGCGATGATTCTGGCCAAGCTCAAAGCTGACGCGGAAATGCGTCTCGGCGAAAAGATCACGCAGGCCGTCATCACCGTTCCCGCTTACTTCAACGACTCCCAGCGCCAGGCGACGAAAGACGCGGGACGCATCGCCGGCCTTGAAGTTCTTCGTATTATCAACGAACCCACAGCGGCTTCGCTCGCTTACGGTCTCGACAAGAAGAAGGATGAAAAGATCGCGGTTTACGATCTGGGCGGCGGCACGTTCGATATTTCCGTTCTGGAAATTGGCGACGGCGTTTTCGAAGTGAAAGCGACCAACGGCGATACGCACCTCGGCGGTGACGATTGGGATAATCGCATCATGGATTGGATTCTCGACGAGTTCAAAAAAGATTCCGGCATGGATTTGCGCAAGCAGCCTGACGCACTCCAGCGTATCAAGGAAGAAGCCGAAAAAGCCAAGATCGCTCTCTCCAGCGCGCAGCAATACGACATCAATCTGCCATTCGTGACGGCGGATGCCAGCGGACCGAAACACATCGCGACCAAGCTGACCCGCGCGAAAATGGAGCAGCTTTGCGATGATCTCTTCGAACGCACCATCGGCCCGGTCAAAGCGTGTCTGAAAGATTCCGGTCTCGAAGCGAACAAGATCGATGAACTCGTGCTGGTCGGCGGTATGACGCGCATGCCGAAGGTGGTTGAAACCGCGCACACGCTGGTCAATAAACCGCCGCATCAAGGCGTGAATCCCGATGAAGTGGTCGCGATTGGCGCAGGCATTCAGGGCGGCGTGCTCAAGGGCGACGTCAAAGACGTTCTCCTGCTCGACGTCACTCCGCTGTCACTCGGTATTGAAACGCTCGGTGGCGTGTTCACCAAGTTGATCGAACGCAACACCACGATCCCGACCCGCAAATCGGAAATATTCTCCACCGCGTCAGATAATCAGCCGGGTGTGGAAATTCACGTTCTTCAGGGCGAACGCCAGTTCTCCCGCGACAACAAAACCATCGGCAAGTTTCAACTGACCGACATTCCGCCGGCGCCGCGCGGTATGCCGCAGATCGAAGTCACGTTCGATATCGACGCGAACGGCATTCTCCACGTGAGCGCCAAAGATCTGGGTACCGGCAAGGAACAGAAGATCACGATTACCGCGAGCAGCGGCTTGTCCAAAGACGAGATTGAGAAGATGCGCAAAGACGCTGAAGCGCATGCGGAAGATGACAAACGCCTCCGCGAAGAAGTGGAAACTCGCAACGAAGCGGACAACCTCGTTTATCGCTCCGAGAAAATGCTCAAAGACGCAGGCGACAAAGTCACCGGCGACATCAAGAGCAAACTGGAAAGCGCGATCAACGACGTGAAAGAAGCGTTGAAAGGCAGCGATGCCGCGGCGATCAAATCCGCGAGCGAGAAGCTGACCGAAGCCGTGCAAGGCGTTTCCGCGGAACTCTATAAAGCGACCGGCGGCGCTCAAGCGGGTCAGCCCGGAGCTCAACCTGGCGCGCAGCCCGGACCGGAACCCGGCGCGAACGAAGGTGGCAAGAAGGACGAAGGTCCGATCATCGACGCCGAAGTCGTGGACGAGAAGAAGTAAAAGACTTTGGGTGTTCAGGAATTGCGTTAAGTCGTGAAACTTGAACACCCGATTTATTTCTCCCGCCGCTCGGGCGGCGGGATTTTGATTAACCGATAAACAAAACAACAAACAAACATATATGGCACTGAACATCAGACCACTCGGCGACCGAATCCTCGTTGAGGCGGCCGAAGAGAAGGAACAGAAAAAAGGCGGAATCATCATTCCAGATACCGCGAAAGAAAAACCCATGGAAAGCGTCGTCGTCGCGCTGGGCACCGGCAAAACCGATGACAACGGCAAGAAAGTTCCGTTCGAAGTCAAGAAGGGCGACCGCGTGCTCGTGAGCAAATACGGCGGCACCGAAATCAAACTCGACGGCAAGGAATACAAAATCCTCAGCTCGGAAGACATTCTCGCGGTGATCGACTGATCGCAATCAACATCAACTTTCAACAACATCTAAACTATGGCAGCTAAACAATTACTCTTCGACGAGTCCGCTCGTCAGGCGCTCCTCCGGGGCGTTTCCAAACTCTCGAAAGCCGTGACTGCGACGCTCGGACCGAAAGGCCGCAACGTCGTTCTCGACAAAAAATTCGGCTCTCCCACAGTCACCAAGGACGGCGTTTCCGTCGCCAAGGAAATCGAACTGGAAGACCCATACGAAAACATGGGCGCGCAAATGGTTCGTGAAGTCGCCAGCAAAACCAGCGACAACGCCGGCGACGGCACCACGACCGCGACTGTCTTGGCTGAAGCGATTTTCCGCGAAGGCCTGAAGCACGTCACCAGCGGCGCGAACCCGATCGGCATCCAACGCGGTATCAACAAGGCTGTTGAAGCCGCCGTCGGCCAGCTCGACAAGATCGCCAAGAAGGTCAAAGACAAAGAAGAAATCAAACAGGTCGCGACCGTTTCCGCGAACTGGGACACTACGATCGGCGAAATCATTGCCGATGCGATGGACAAGGTTGGCAAAGACGGAACGATCACGGTGGAAGAAGCCAAGTCGATTGAAACCACGCTCGACGTGGTCGAAGGCATGCAGTTCGACAAGGGCTATCTTTCTCCCTACTTCGTGACCAGCGCCGACACGATGGAAGCGAAGCTCGAAGACGCTTACATCCTCAATTACGAAAAGAAGATCAGCAACCTCAAGGATCTGCTGCCCGTTCTCGAAAAGGTCGCGAAACTCGGCAAGCCGCTGTTGATCATCGCTGAAGACGTCGAAGGCGAAGCCCTTGCGACCCTCGTGGTGAACAAGCTCCGCGGCACGTTGAACATTTGCGCAGTGAAAGCGCCTGGCTTCGGTGATCGCCGCAAAGCGATGATGGAAGACATCGCGATTCTCACCGGCGGCAAGTGCATTACCGAAGACCTCGGCATCAAGCTGGAAAACGTTCAACTCGAAGATCTCGGCCGCGCCAAGAGCATCGTGGTGGACAAAGAAAACACCACAATTGTTGAAGGCTACGGAAAGAACAGCGACATCCAGGGCCGCGTGAATCAGATTCGCCGTCAGATCGAAGAAACCACTTCGGATTATGATCGCGAAAAACTGCAGGAACGCCTGGCGAAACTCGCCGGTGGCGTGGCCGTCATCAATGTCGGCGCTGCGACCGAAAGCGAAATGAAGGAAAAGAAAGCCCGTGTCGAAGACGCGTTGCACGCTACCCGCGCAGCCGTTGAAGAAGGCATCGTTCCTGGAGGCGGCGTGGCTCTGCTGCGCACCGTGGCCGCGATCGAAGCTGTCAAAGGCGCGAACGAAGACGAACAGATCGGCGTGGAAATCGTGAAGCGCGCGATTGAATACCCGGCCAAGCATCTCGCCCTTAACGGTGGATACGAAGGTTCCGTGGTGGTTCAGGAAATCAAACGCCGCAAAGGCAACGAAGGCTTCAATGCCGCGACCGGCAATTACGAAGACCTCGTCAAAGCCGGCGTCGTTGATCCGAAGAAAGTGACTCGCAGCGCGCTGCAGAACGCGGCGTCCATCGCGGGCCTCCTGCTCACGACCGAATGTCTGATCACTGAAGTTCCGGAGAAGGAAAAACCCGCTCCGATGCCCGGTGGCCACGGCGGCGGCATGGGCGGAATGGATTACTGATGTAGTTTCGGCGCTGCGCGCTGAAACCGAGCCATTGCGGCTCTGGAAGTCGAGCCACAGACTCGACGCTACACCGGGAGGAACTGAAATCGAACGCGGCTGGAAGAAATTCCAGCCGCTTTTTTTGGCCTGAGATAATCAGGCGAACGCCATTGAATGGAAAAACGCGATCCAGCCTGCCGCTGGGCGGGCATTGCGAAGCTGTTCAAAGCTTCGATTGAAGAAGTTTTTGATCCGAAATAGCAGCGCAACTCTCGGTTGGCTCTGCTGTCTTCTGTTCCAGCCAGAATGAAAAATTATTTCGCAGGTTCCGGAGCGGCAGGAGAAGCGGCACTGCTGTTGCCGAGAATTTCTTTGATCTTGGCCAGCAGTTCTTCGTTGTTCACCGGTTTCTGGAAGAACGCCACCGCGCCTTCCGCCAGCGCGCGTTCACGGTATTTTGCAGAATCATCGCCAGTGATGATAATGATCGGAATGCTCTTCGCTTCATCCATGCGTTTGAGCCATTGAATGATGCGGAAACCGTCCCACGGAACACCGCTGACTTCGGGCGGGAAGCTGATATCGAGCAGAATGAGATCGGGTTTTTTCAGGCGAACCGCCGAAACCGCTTCCGAACCATCCACCGCCGTAATGACATCGTAATCGCCACCTTTGAGTTTCAGTGAAAGTGTTTTCAGGATGATTTCATTGTCATCCACGACCAAAATCTTTTTGCGATTCATAAGTTGCACCAAAAAGGGACGATGAAATTCAGCAACATCCAAGCCAGCGAGGAAAGCTTTAACAGACCGTCGAAGCCCGTTCAATCCTTCAGTTCGACCCAACAACGCCCGGCTATAATGAAAAAAGCGTCGAATACTCGACCGCCCGGAGCGCGAGTCTGCGACGCAGCAACTTCATTAAGCAAGAAGGCTTCTATTCAACCGAACGCATTTAGGTTTCGCGCTGCTGCGGGTCATAGACCCGCGCTCCGCCGTTGTACCGAAATGAGTCGCGTTATCGGCACCTTTGCTTAAATCCTAGAGGCAATTCCGAGTTTATGGGCAATCGATTCTACAGTCCGGATGAGCAACGCGCCGCGCGCGTGAACGATCTCTTCGCGCGGATTGCGCCGCGCTACGATTTCATCAACGACCTGCAAAGCTTCCGGTTGCATCGCGTTTGGAAACGCCGCCTGGCGCTCATGGCATCGCTGAAGCCCGGCGCACAAGCACTCGATCTTTGTTGCGGCACGGGCGATCTGGCGTTCGCCCTTGCCGAACGCGGCGCAAAAGTCGTGGGACTGGATTTCACGCAGGCGATGTTGGATGTCGCCGAAATGTGCCGGCAAAATCTTGAATCGGAAATGCAAAATCGGGTGCGCTTCATTCGCGGCGACGCACAGCAGATTGCATTTCCGGACGACACGTTTGATGCCGTGACCGTCGGTTACGGATTGCGAAATCTTTCGAGCTGGGAAACCGGTTTGCGCGAGATGAATCGAGTGGCGAAGCCGGGCGGACGCGTTTTGGTTTTGGAATTCGGAAAACCGGACAATCCGATCTGGCGCGCGATTTATTTCAGCTACTTGAAATTGTTTGTGCCGTTGTTGGGCTGGGTTTTCTGTCGGAACGCCGCAGCCTACGCTTACATTTTGGAATCGCTTAAACATTATCCCGCCCAACGCGGTGTCGCCGAAAAAATGCGCGAACTGGGAATGCAGAACGTGCGCATCGTGAACTTCCTCGGCGGCGTCATGAGCATTAACTACGGCGAGAAAGCGAGCCGGTAGTTTTTTGGTTCTGCGATCTTGTTATGCGTTGGGTCATTTTCCAGAATGCCGCCGCGAATTCCGCCGTGACTGGCCGATCTTCGTAAATTGAACTTCATGCGTTTCCTGATGCTCAACTGGCGCGATCCGGAAAACCCGCTTTCCGGCGGTGCGGAACGCGTTTCCGTCGCTTACATGGCGGAACTGGTTCGACGCGGCCACGAGGTCTTTTGGTTTGCGAATGATTTTCCCGGCGCGGCGGCGGAAAAGAAAATTGACGGCATTACCTACGTTCGCGGCGGCGGAAAAGGATCCTCGATTTTCAAAGCCCTTCAATGGTATCGAAAGCAGCCGCGCTTCGACCTTGTGATCGATCAGCACCACGGCCTTCCCTGGTATGCGCCGTGGTGGTGTGGAACGCATTGTGTCGCGTACATTCACGAAGTCTTGGGACCGATCTGGAACACCTTTTATTCCTGGCCATTGAATGTCATCGGTCGGACTCAGGAACGCTGGACGCATCGGCTGTATCGCAATGTGCCTTTCTGGACACCTTCGGATTCAACCCGCATCGCTCTTACGCGCAGTGGCGTCCGCACCGTGAAAGTGATTCCAAACGGATGCGATACGTTTCCGCTCGCTGAATTGGAACCAAAAAGTTTGCAGGCTCCGCTTCGACTGATTTCCGTGTCCCGCCTCGCGCCGAACAAGCGAATTGATCACGCGATCCGCGCCACAAAAATTCTCAATCGCGACGGCATTGAAACTTTTCTCACTGTCGTCGGCAGCGGTGATGAGGAACGGCGCTTGAAGGATCTGGCGATGGAACTTGGCCTGCAGGATAAAGTGCGTTTCACTGGTGTTGCGACCGAAGATCAAAAGCATGCCGAACTGCGGCAGGCACATTTTCTGGTGCATTGTTCCGTTCGCGAAGGCTGGGGATTGAATGTGATCGAAGCCAACGCGATGGGCACGCCCGCAGTGGTTTATCCGGTCGACGGCCTGGTGGATTCCACGATTCACAATGAAACCGGAATCATTGCCACAACCGAAACGCCTGAAGCGATAGCCACTGCGATAAAGTCGCTTGCCCATCAGCCGGAACAATACATTCCACTGCGCCAGAAAGCCTGGGAACGATCAAAAACGTTCCAATGGAATGTCGTTCTGCCCCATGCGTGTGACTGGCTGGAGGCGCGGGCGCAACGAGGCAATACTTGAGCCGCCGGATTGACTCCCGATAATTGCACTGAAGCCGATGACAACCTCCAGTGAAACCGCAGTTCCTGCATCGAAGCCTTGGGCGAGCGTGATTGTGCTCAACTACAACGGCGCGTTCTGGCTTGAACGATGTCTTCGGTCGTTGCGCGAACAAACCGTTTTTCATCAACTGGAAATCATTGTCGCGGATAACGATTCTCCGGATCATTCCGCGGAACTGGCAAAAGAATTGATCGCGGGATGGAGCAATGCCCGTGTGCTTGAACATGGCGCGAACCTCGGATTTTGCGAAGGGAACAACCGCGCCGCCAGGACGGCTCAAGGCAAGTATTTGTTTTTTCTCAACAACGATGCGTGGCTGGAAGCGCAATGTCTTGAAAATCTCCTCACCACTATTGAGAAATCCGGTGCTCAGGCGGGAACTCCTTTGATGCTGAACTACGGCGATAATTCGGTCCAATCCGGAGGCGCGGGAGGATTCGATATTTTCGGATTGATGAGCGAAACGGCGCCGGGATCCGTAACCGCGGAAATCTTCATGCCCGGCGGATGTTCATACCTGATCGAGCGGGAACTTTTTGAACGAATCGGCGGCTTTGATTCTGAGTTCTACATGTATGCCGATGAGTACGATCTGTCCTGGCGCGTCTGGATTGCGGGCGCCCGCGCTTTGTTTGTGCCGGCGGCGCGGTTGCATCATCGGGGCGCCGCCGATGTCAACCCGGCGGGTGGTGAAACGCGCGTGGAGATTCGCACGACGCACAGCAAGCGTTTTTACAGCAATCGCAACGGGCTGCTTTTGCTCCTGAAAGATTGTGAGCATGTGCTGCTGCTTTTAGCGGTCTTTCAATTCCTCTTGCTGATAGCGGAATCTCTGGCTGCTCTGATTCTTTTACGCGATCGATCCTTCTGGAGACGGGCTTATTGGGATGCGTTTGCTTCGTGCTGGTCGCTGCGCCGGCACATTTTTGAACAACGCCGTTATATTCGTGGCTATCGCAAGCGAAGTGATTGGCAGATGCTTCGTTTCCTGCGGCTAAGGCTGAATCGTTGGGGGGAATGGCAAAGTATTCGGCGGCACGGTCTGCCGAAAACGACGGCTCGGTAGGAGCGAATCGGTTGAAAATTTTTGCGTGCTTTCGGCAACGGGCTGATTCCAAACTCCCGGATGAACCGTAACACTGGAGAGATCGGCATTGATCGGTATGCCATCCAAGCGCGGAACATGCCTGGCACCAACGCGCATTCGAAAGCCGGTCCATTCCTTTTGCTTGAATGATCTCGCAGTCTGAATCGGACAGTTTGCATGGGAATGAGCCCGCACCCCGCAGGCCTTTGGTTTCTATTCTCATCGTAAATTACAATGGCGAACATCTCCTGCGCGGCTGTCTCAATTCATTGTCTCTCGTCAAAGAACCTTCGTTTGAAGTGGTGGTCGTCGATAATGCGTCGCAGGATAATTCATTGGAAATCCTTCGCGGTTACACGCACATAAAAATTGTTGAAAGCAAAATGAATCGCGGCTTCGCGGGAGGCAACAATCTCGGGCTTCCGCACTGCGTTGGTGATTACATTCTGCTGTTGAACAGTGACACCATCGTCCGTCCGGATTTTCTGCGACCGCTCTGCGAATATCTGGACCAGCATCGTGAGGTCGGAATTGTTCAGGCCAAAATGTTTCTACCGAATCGCGAAGGACGACTGGACAATTGCGGTTCGTTTCTCACTCAGTTTGGTTTTATGTATCACCGGGGATTCCTGAAACATGACGCCGCGATCTACAACACCGCCGGACCGATATTCAGCGCAAAAGGCGCGTGCATGATGTTTCGCCGGGAAATGGTTGAGGCAGCAGGCGGCTATCTGTTTGACGAGGATTTTTTCTGTTACTACGAGGAAACCGATTTTTGTCATCGTACGTGGCTGGCGGGTTATGAAAGTCACTTTGTGCCCGGATCAATCATTGATCATCTGATGGGTGCCACCTCCGAGAAGAGCCAGCATCGCGATTTCGTCATGAGTCATTTTTTGGAAAACCAGATGTTCAGCCTGTGGGCAAATCTCGAGGCAGGTTCCGCGTTTCGCATCATGCCTTTTTATTTTGCACTGTTTTTCGCCAGTCTGGGCGCAGCGGTGGTTACCGGAAAATCGTCCCTGGCACGGGCGCACTTGAAGGCGTTGACAGCAAATTGCCGGCATTTGAGCAAGCTGCGACGACAGCGCGCTGCCATTCGGCGGATACGAAAAATCAGTGACCGTGAGCTGTTCGCAAAAATCATGAGAAACCCCGGATGGGATTATTTTCTGAAAACGTTTCGCGGTCGGATTCAGGATTATCAGGATAATTGAATCGGAGTCTCAAATCCATGGCGAGCGACACAAAAATTCCCGCACCGGAATCCGGAATCCCTGAACAAGCTTTCCCGCGTCTTTCCATCATCATTCCGACTCTCAATGCGGCCGGTGTGATTGAACGCTGCCTCCGATCGATTCAAGCTCAAAACTATCCTAAAGATCGAATCGAGGTTCTGGCTGCAGATGGCGGCTCTTCGGATTCCACGCGTCAAATCATCAGCCGATATGGGGGGTTGGTGATCGAAAATCCACAGCGAATTGCTGAACAGGGAAAGCGCGTTGCCCTGGCAAAGGCAACCGGCGAATTCATTGTTTTCCTGGATGCCGACAACGAACTGTCACACGACGATTTTTTATCTCTGGCAGTTCACGCGTTGCAAAAACATCCGCAGGCTCTCGGGCTTGAAAGTTACTATCCTGCCGGCCCGGATATGGGATCATTTTGCGCCTATCTGACCGCCACCCTGCACATCAGCGATCCGATTTCCTGGATGCTGAGCGTGAAACCCGTTCACGTCCGATCGGATGGACCCGTCGAAATCTGGAGTTTTCCATCGGACAGCCTCGCGTATCCGCTGGGTGCAAATGGTTTTATATTCCGGAAATCTGATCTCATTTCCATTGGCGCGGATGAAAAATTTGAGGACACGGTGATGGTTTTGCGATTGGCTCAACAGGGCCGACGTGAATGGCTTCGATTGGCAGGGCGAGGCGTCCATCATTACATCGTGAACGGGTTGACGGATTTTCTTAAAAAGCGGCGGCGGCAGACCTACCATTTTCTTTCATTGCAGAATCAACACGTTTCCTGGACGAACGAACATCCGCGAATGCCCGGCTGGATGGCTTGCGTCGCGTGCGGAACCGTAATCGTGCCGATTTTCCAGGCGTTTTCCGGCTGGATCAGAACCGGTGACAGGCGCTGGCTCTGGCATCCCCTTGCCAGCCTGTTATCCGCTATTGGCGTGGCCTGGGGCATTCTTACGTTTCTGATTTCAAAACGCACTTCCGACGCGGAAGCTGCCTTGCAACCCACACAGAAAATCAGCAAATGAAATGGTATCGGGAGTCTCGCATCCTGAGTCTCCGAAAAGGCTTCGAATAACAACAGCGAACGCCTTGACACCCTAAAGTGAAACTTCCAATGTGCGCCTTTCCGCTGCATTTATGAAATCGAACACTCAAGTCCCGCAAAAACGCTTCTTTTTGTGGTCGGCACTTATCCTGGCAATCGTGCTGGGACTGCTTTTCTGGAAAAGTTGTTTACCCGGCTGGGTTCATTTTTCCAACGACGGACCGTTGGGAGTCCAGAACTCCGCTTACACGGGCCTGCCCGCCGGTCTTACCGGAATTTGGAATGACTTGAACTCGATCGGATTTCCCGGAGGCGCTGCCGCGGCAGACTTCACCACGTTTGTTCGCTGGCTGCTCGGGCCGGTCGGCTATGCCAAATTCTGGCCGCCTATCGCTTTGTTTACTCTTGGATTATGTGCCTGGACTCTGTTCCGGCAGCTGAAATTTGAACCGATCCCGTGTGTGCTCGGTGCTTTGGCTGTGCTTTTGACCTCAACATTTTTTTCCGCTGCCTGTTGGGGTGTCGCTTCACAAGAAGTTGCGATAGGAATGGATTTCCTCGCGCTCGCCCTTGTTCTATCGGCTGAGAAATCCACTTCAACGGGGATCCGCTTAAGCAAATGGATTCTCGCCGGGTGCGCGATTGGCATGAGCATCATGGAAGGTTTCGACAACGGCGCGATTTTCAGCCTGCTGATTGCGGCCTTTGTGGTGTATCGCAGTCTGATTTCACCAACGGGATCATTGGCCAAACGCGTGGCCAAGGGGGTCGGAAGGACGGCTTTGATCGCTATTTGCGCTGCTGTTGTGGCCGCTCACATGATCGCGGCTCTGGTTGAAACACAAATCAAAGGCGTCAGCGGAACGCAACAGGATGAACGAACAAAATTGGAACAATGGGACTGGGCCACACAATGGAGCCTGCCCAAGGGCGAAACGCTCAACCTGATTGTTTCCGGCCTGTTCGGCTATCGCATGGACACGCCGGATGGTGGAAATTATTGGGGTGCCATTGGACGCGATCCGGCGTGGGATCGATATTTTGCGGGAGGCCGTCAAGGACAGCCTCCTGCAGGTCCAATCCGATTTACCGGCGGCGGCAGTTATCTCGGAGTGCCGGTTGCCCTGATTGCGCTCTGGACCATATTCCAGGCTTTTCGTCGAAATCATTCGCCATTCTCATTGGAGGAACGAAGAACGCTCTGGTTTTGGATTGCAGTAAGCGGCGTGGCACTGTTGCTGGCGTTTGGAAGGTTCGCTCCGTTTTACCGGATTCTTTATGCGCTGCCGTACTTTTCAACCATTCGCAATCCGATCAAATTCATCGCAATCTTCAACTTCGCGATTCTGATTCTGTTCACGTATGGCGTTCACACCCTGTGGCGCTCCTACGTGCTGCCGGCCCGATTGCCGGTGACGAAAGATCTTTTCGAACGCCGCTGGCTGGCCGGTTGCGTAGCGGCCATCGGTGTCAGTCTGATCGGCTGGATTCTTTATGCGTCTTTCCGTCGTCCTTTGGAGGAATACATCCAAAGCGTTCAATTCAGCGAGGCAATGGCCCATGAAATGGCCGGTTTCAGCATCCGACAGGTCGGTTGGTTTGTTTTGTTTCTGATTCTGAGCGTCGGGTTGATGTGGGCGATCCTGAAAGGAAAATTCGCCGGCGCAAAAACAAAGGCTCTGGGCATCGCGCTGGGCATCGTGCTCGTTGCCGATCTCGGTCGCGCCAATCGGCCGTGGATTGTATTTGTCGATTACAAGCAGAAGTACCAGTCGAATCCCATCGTAGACCTTCTTCGCGACAAACCTTACGAGCATCGTGTTGCCATCCTGCCGTTCCGGTTTCCGCCCGAGTTTTCTCTTTTCGATCAGCTTTATCGCATCGAGTGGGCGCAACATCATTTTCCGTATTACAACATTCAGTCGCTCGACGTGGTGCAGATGCCGCGTGTCGCTCAGGATTTGCAGAATTTTGAAAGTGCTATCCAATATCGCGGCGATTCCGAACACACCTATCTTCCAGCCCGCCGTTGGACACTGACGAACACGCGTTATCTGCTCGGTCCAGCCGGTTACCTGGAAACCTTGAACCAGGAACTTGATCCCGCTCAACGCCGGTTCCGAATTGTCACCACGTTCAGAGTGATGCCGAAAGCCGGAATTGAAAATCCGACCAAGCTCGAAGAATTGACCGCGGAACCGGCGCCGAACGGGCCATACGCTTTGTTCGAATTCACCGGCGCATTGCCGCGTGTAAAACTGTACTCGCAATGGGAAGTTCCGGCTCGGAATGCTGAAACGATGGCGAAACTTCAAGCGACGACGCTCAGCACGAACGAAATGAGTTATCTGCATTCGGTCGGGACGAACGATTATTTGACATTGCATAAGCTGGCCGCGCGGGACTTTGATCCGCATCAACTGGTGCTGCTGGCCGATGCTCCGGATGTTCCAAATTCAACCACGACAAATCAAAATGCCGGCACGGTTCAATACGTCAGCTATGCGCCGAAAGACATTCATTTGCAGGCCGACGCTTCCACGCCCGCGGTGTTGTTGCTGAATGATAAATATGATTCGAACTGGCGCGTTTATGTGGATGGAAAACGAAGCGATTTGTTGCGTTGCAATTACATCATGCGCGGCGTGTATCTCACACCGGGACGCCACGAGGTGGAGTTTAAATACGAACCCGACACGCGGCCGATGTACGTCACGCTGACAGCTCTCGTCATCGCCGGAGTGCTGATCGGTTTCGTTGCGTTTGGAAGTCGCCGCAACTCCGATCAGACAGCTTGATCGACCGATGAAGCAACAGCTAATGCCATCAGCTCCAACTTCGCTCTCGGAGGGATGAGTTACACGAATCCCTGTTTCGGAATTCAGGCTGAGTTCGCAGCCGCGAAACTTTTGGATGACTGACGCGCAAATTCCTGAACGAGGACTTGGGAAAATCGTCCTTCTGGAGTTCTAGTCGCTGTCCCGGGATCGGCGCATTGATTTCTTTTGTGAGCGGCGGGCTTTCTCGGCGAGAATTCTTTCCTTGGCGGCACGAGACCGTTTGCGCTTTTGGCGGCGAAGTTTTTCGGTTTGATGACGTTCGGCGGCGATTCGCGCGGCGCGCTCCGCTTCAATTTTATTGAGCAACAATTCGCGGGCGAGGGTGCGGTTTTGTGCCTGCTGACGCGTGGTTTGACATTTCACCTGCGTTCCGGTGGGGCGATGCACGAGCATCACGCAGGTTGAGGTTTTGTTCACATTTTGACCGCCGTGGCCGCCGGAACGGACGAACGTCTCTTCAATATCCTCTTCCCGCACGCCGAGACGGGCCATGCGTTGCGCGAGTCGGGTCTCTTTTTCCGGATCGACGGGCAGCGCGCTCATGCGCTCAGCGTAATCGGCGGCGATTCGATCCGCAATCGGGCACAATATTCTTAGACGGGCGGCGCCGGATCGTATAGAATCCGCCCAGCCATTGCCAAAGGTCGAAACAATTTTATGCCTCAACACAAACTCGGCGCGCGCGCGGAATATCGCCAAAAAGAAGGCCAGCGAATCATCGAATCGCCGACGCTTGCCGTTAAATATCCGAAACTGAAATCGCTGAAAGTGAACCTCGAATTTTTCCCTCCGGAAAGCGAAGTTCGCAGCAGCCAGATCAAATACGTGGTCAACCTCGACCATGCGAAATCCATCTTCCGCTTCGATTGCCTGAACAAGGAATGCATTCGCGGTGACTTCGATCTCAGCGACGTGCTGGCGGCGGCCATTGCGTCGAAGAAAAAAATCGTGACCGGTGAACTGCGTTGTGCCGGCTGGCGCAACAAGGAAAGCATCAAGACGATGGCTTGCCGAAATGTGCTGAAGTATAAATTCAATCTTGGTTATTGAACTGCCTGCGGCGCGTGATTGCTTAACGCAAAGCGCAAAGCCGTAAATAGCATGGGCGTCCTTGCCCGTACGTTTCAAAAGCAAGCATCAATTCACCGGCCGGACACGTCGCTCGTGAATTTTCAATGGCTCCGCGGCATTGTCTTTTCCGTGGAATTCTCGACTGAGAACCGGCTGTTTCATTTCAACCGGCTTGCCTTCATGTGCGGCTTGGGTAAAGGTGTTTTTCTTATGGCTACAGAAAACGAAATTAGAAACGCGTTGATGACGGTGAAATATCCGGGGTACTCACGCGACATCGTTTCCTTCGGGCTGATCAAAGAAATTTCCACCAGCAACGGCGCGGTCAGCGTTTCCATGCAGTTGACCACGAACAGTCCGGAGATCGCCCAGCAGATCAAAACCGAAAGCGAACGGGCTTTGAAAACCGTCCCCGGTGTCAATGCAGTTCACGTCGAAGTCAAAGTTCAAGCCGGAGCTCCCGCCGGCGGACAAACACCGTGGGCGAATCAAAATCGCGTTTCAGGAGTGCGCCACATCATTGCGATTGCCAGCGGCAAAGGCGGTGTCGGCAAATCCACGACTTCCGTGAATCTCGCCTGCGCGCTTCGACATCTCGGCACTAAAGTCGGCCTGCTGGACTGCGATATTTACGGGCCAAGCATTCCGTTGATGATGGGTGTTCACGAACGTCCCACGATCAGTGCGGATGAGAAAATGATTCCTCCGGTCAATTACGGTGTGAAGCTGATGAGCATTGGCTTTCTGATCGACGGCGATCAACCGGTGATCTGGCGCGGGCCGATGATTACAAAAACCATCCAGCAATTCATCTCAGCGGTGGACTGGGGCGATCTCGATTATCTCCTCGTCGATCTTCCACCCGGAACCGGCGATGCGCAGCTTTCGCTGTGTCAAACCGTGCCGCTGGACGGCGGGGTTGTAGTGACCACCCCTCAGGAAGCGTCGCTCGGCGTCGTGCGCAAAGGCATCGGGATGTTCGACAAGGTCAATGTTCCAATCCTCGGCATCGTGGAAAACATGAGCTATTTCACCGCGCCGAACGGCGATCGCATTGAAATCTTCGGCCACGGCGGCGGACATGCGGAAGCGCTGCGGAAGAATATTCCCTTCCTGGGAGAAGTTCCTATTTTCACCGAGATTCGCGCCGGAGGAGACCGCGGTTTGCCAGTCGTGGTTTCTGACCCGGAAAAAGCTCCCGGACAGGCTTTTATTCAGATCGCCCGGGCGCTCCAGGAGCGGCTTTCGGCGTCCAGCCAGCCGGCGGCGTAAGTTGCAAATGTCCAACGAGCTTGTACATTGCAGGCAAATGCACGAATGTAGCGAAAGGCAGATGCAGATTAGGATTGTCAGTCAACCCTTCGCTTCATAAAGTCTTACGACAAAGACGCCTTTGTATATGTCGGAACCATCAAAAGAGCCAGCCCAGGTCGGCGATTTACTCAGGAACTCCTCGCTTTATCGGGAATTCCAGGCGGAACGGGAAGAAATCCTCAAGCACAAATGGATTGAGTCGGAAAAAGCCGGTCGAGATATCGGATTCGAACGCGCTTTAACAGATTGGATCATCAAGCACCGTTCCAAGTGGCGCAAATCCCGTCAATCGCCCGTGGGCAGCAACTAAATTAAACCAGACGTTCCTTTAACGCGGCCCTGCGAGGCGGCGAAGGATCCTGATGAAAGAATTTCAAATAAAACGAACCGCTCTATCCGGGCTGGTTCGTTTTTTATTTTCCAGCGCCATGTTTGCGCGGTCCAATTCTCCGATCGTTCCCGATCGCTTTTCCTGCCACAAGAATGTCTGAATCTTCCGTCATCCTGAATGCCTCCGCGATCCAACGGGCTTTAACCCGCATCGCCCACGAAATCGCCGAACGCAACGAATCCCCCGAGGAAGTCGTTCTGGTGGGCGTGCCGGTCGGTGGCGATGATCTTGCGCGCCGCTTGAGCAAAACGCTGGAAGGCATCTGGCAGCACGCCGTTCCCGTCGGCGTCCTTGACGTCAGCATGCATCGCGACGATCTCGATCAACGCGCGGCTCCCAAAGTTTTTCCAACTGTGATTCCGTTTGATGTCACCGGCAAAACCGTGGTGCTGGTGGATGACGTGCTTTTCAGCGGACGCACTACCCGCGCGGCAATGGATGCGTTGACGGATTTCGGTCGGCCCAAGCGGATTCAGCTCGCCGTGCTGGTGGATCGAGGCCATCGCGAGTTGCCGATCAAAGCGGATTTCGTTGGAAAAAATGTGCCGACTTCAATCACGGAAAAAATCCTGGTGCGTCTCGTCGAAGGCGGCGCATCACAGGATGAAGTGCTGCTCGAAAAGAAATGAGAAGCGAAACTCCAAACATTGAAACCGCGAATCGCCGGGATTTTTGCTCCGGCTTTTTGCGGTTTCGCTTTCGCACTTCTTCCGCTTTCTCGGTTCATCTTGTTTCCCGATCTTTCGCATGACCTGGAACCGCAAACACCTCCTCGATATCGAATCGCTCAGCACGGATGAAATCAACACCGTGCTTGATACCGCCCGCGCTTTCAAAGCCGTGGGCGAACGCGTGATCAAAAAGGTTCCAGCCTTGCGCGGTAAAACGGTCGTGAACCTTTTCGTCGAACCTTCGACGCGCACACGCATCAGTTTCGAATTGGCCGAACAACGTCTTTCCGCTGACATCATCAATTTCACCGCCGAAGCTTCTTCGTTGAAAAAAGGTGAAACGCTGAAAGACACCGCGAAAAATCTGGAAGCGCTCAATGCGGATTTCATTGTCATTCGCCACAGCGCATCGGGCGCCGCGGCATTTCTTTCCCGCGTATTGAACGCCAGCGTCATCAATGCCGGCGACGGCGCGCACGAACATCCCACGCAGGCGTTGCTCGACACCTTCACCATTCGCGAGCACAAGGGAAAAGTTGAAGGGCTGAACGTCACAATTCTCGGCGATATTCTCTACAGCCGCGTCGCGCGTTCCAACATCTGGGCGCTCACCAAACTGGGCGCGAAGGTGACGCTTTGTGGTCCCTCAACCCTGGTCCCGCGCGTCTTCGAACAAATGGGTTGCCGCGTTACGCATAACGTTGATCAGGCGATTGAAGGCGCGGACATCATCAATCTTTTGCGCATCCAACACGAACGCCAGCGCAAGACGATGTTTCCCAGCATTGGCGAATACACGACGCTGTTTGGCCTCAACAAAGCGCGTCTGGCCCGATGCAAACCTGACGCGCTCATCATGCATCCCGGCCCGATCAATCGCGGGGTGGAAATCGACAGTGAAATTGCTGATTGCCACCGCTCCTTGATTCTCGAACAAGTCACCAACGGTCTGGCGGTGCGAATGGCTGTGCTGTTTCTGGTGAACGGCGGCAAAAGCCCGCAGGAAGTCAGCGCAGGCTGATTGGATTTCCGGATCACAGAAATCCGAAACGCGAACCGCGATGTTATTGTCCGAGCTTCGGCAGCACCCGTTCCGCAAGTTCCGTCAATGCATTCTGGAAACATTCAGTAGTCGCAGATTTTTGGATTGAAATTTCTACAGCCCAGAGTTTCGGCACGTCAGTCGAGTCTCGACAGTTTGCCATCACTCTGCGATTTGAGCCTGGATTCGATCTGTTTCAGCGACAATCTCCAAACTCCCTGCAAGGTCGTTTGGCCTATATAAATGGAATCGGAGTCGACGGTAATCCAAGGCATCGGTGCGAGCCACGGCGCATTTGCACGCTTTTCTCTTGGAGAGTTCAACGGCACCCGCTCTTGCCCGGTCTCGAAATGCAACGGAACATAGGATGATTGCGAAGATTCTTCATTGAAACAGAAGAGCCTTGCATGACATCCGTCCTGAAGCAACGGTTGCCACGTTCCCGCCGTCTTGGTCCATGAGGCGTGATCGCTAAATACATAGAGATTCGATCTGCAATAGGCGGTGGCCGAGCCGGTCAACAGATTTTGGGAATCCGACT
This sequence comes from Verrucomicrobiia bacterium, assembly GCA_035765675.1. Taxonomy (GTDB): domain Bacteria; phylum Verrucomicrobiota; class Verrucomicrobiia; order Limisphaerales; family DASXHY01; genus DASXHY01. Next base: position 3,211 of record DASTXC010000059.1, on the reverse strand, counting down.
TCCAACGAGGAGTTTCATCCGATTGACTGCGGGAGAAATTCCGCACCTGAGACGCGTAAGGCTTCTGTAGCGGAGGATCGACGAGAATGAGTTCGGGTTTCGACTGCTCATCACTCCAGTGCCATATATTTCCCGGCTGAAAGACAGTCGGCAAACGTCTGAAAATAATACCATCAGGAAAAACTTCCGGGAGCTGAGATGTGTTAAGTGCAAACAATTCCCGCCACTGGCCATTATCAAAAGCATAGATTTTAGAAGCAATAGTCGCACACACACTCCCCTTCGGTCCGGCAAACACGCTTAAGCCGGAAAACTTCTCAAGTGTATCCAACGAGGAAACAATGGTCTTCAACGAGTACTTGCCAGAATTCGAACCGTCTTTCCGGATATCTCAAAGATAGCTTCTTCATTGCCCGCAAAGAGGCGATCCCCAATTCGAGACAGCTTGACAGGCTTCTGCCAAGGAACCGCCACATCCTGCCATTGGCGCGATTTCAAACCGTATCGCCTCAGGTAGGTCCAGCCGCTGATATAAAGAGCGTCCTTCATCAACGCGGCAGATTCTTTCGGAGTCCAATTGGTCGGAGCCGTTGCGGCGGGAATAGAAATTACTTCCCAGATTTTCTCACTTGAATCCCAGACGAATGCAGCGCTCCTATCCCGATCATGTCCGATCATTCTGTTGATTTGGTATTCATAATAAGCCTGGTGATAGCGGACGATCGGCCAAAGCTTCCCCGCATCAGAATGTTCGGATGTGATACGAACTCTGGAAATTTCTTCGCGGGGCAAGTTCTGCCGCAATCTTTGATAAGGAATTTCAATGTAGTCCGTTATCAGCAACGCGTTGGTAATTGGTGGCCTGGTCGGCAATCGAGGAGCCTGGTCCACTGGGACGATTTGATTGTTTGAATTTGATGAGCGAGCAACCGAGCGCGGTGCGTGTGGCCTCTGAGCAGCAGGCAAAAGATTCAAGGCCTGATCAATCTGACGTTCCAAGATTTCGAGTCGCGCAACAGCTCCACGTCCGCGCAGCCGCTCGGATGTGGAGGCATGAGTCAGCCCCATCACCAGATTGGATTTGTAAGCAGCAACCAGGGGTTTCAGTTCCATTGCCTGCGTGGAGGAATACTTTGAATAACTAAACGTACCAGCAAAAGTGCTGAAATTGTAAGGGGTTAATTCAGCCAGATACTGCTTTTGCTTTTCGAATGCAGCGCGATTTTTACTTTCGACAACCGTTTGATTCCAGTATTGCCCTTGAGCTGTAATCAGAATAGAACTGCTGCTGCAACCGGTCCCGTGCCGTACTCGCAAGACCGCTGCTCGTGAAAAATGTGACCAGGCCTGTCCTCCGACTCCCGAAAATGCGCTCGACTGTTCGCCCGCGGATGAGCTCTCCCAGCCCCCAGTCTAGATTGAGCAGTTCTACATTATTGGCGACGATTTCCTCAGAACGGGCGAAGAGAACCGAAAGCAGCTCTTGCCAGAATGTTTCAAAGCTGCCGATGTCCGGCGCGTCCGCCACTTTCAGCGCTTTCGCTTCCATCTGCCAAAATTGGTCGAGGTTTCCAAATCCTGCACGAAGTTTTGCCAAACTGTATTTTCACGTAATCGATCCGAATCATTCCACGCGGATACTCGTGGTCGTTCCAACGGTCGAAACCAAAGGCTCAGATGCAAATAGCTGAACACCGGATTTGCCATCAGCTCGCGGTAAAGTGCAACACAATCGTCAGGTTTTTCCTGCCAAAGAAAACCCCAGGCAAGCTGACATGCAAAAATGTTGGCTTGTTCCCGAATCGTGTGCCCCAGTTCATCGTGCGTTGCAATTCGATCTTCCACGAAGTAACTGGCCCGAACAAAAGTTGATTTTGAAATCCAGTTTGCCACGGCGCGCGAAGACGCCCGCAGCTGCGCCAGTCGCTCGGCATTCGTCGATTGTGCAGTTTTGATGAAATGAAAATGTTGCAAAACCTGCGATGCGGCTTCAAGCATTTCAATGCCGAGACGATACCACGCTGAATGCGGTTTGGGTTCGTTCAAATCCAATGTTCGACTGAACTGTAAATAAATCCAAAGCGCGTTGTGCCGGATCGATCAGCGCGGGATCCGGCAATCGATCCGAATAGCAATAGGTCATTTCGATTCCCTGCTCGAATGTTTTACCGCGATACGCGTGGCCGAGCGGATGTGCCTTCCTCATTTCCCGGATTTCAGCATTGACGTCCGGATCGTTGAACCAAGGAATCGGAATCCCAGCGGAATCCACGGATCGGGACAATGTCGATTGCTGGAGTTGAAAAGCGCCGGGATTTTATAGGCACCTAGGCGGTATAAGCTCGAATTCTGGCAATGGCGCAACCCTCGTCCCGATTTCCCAAAGCCCAGGCGGATTCTGCGGCGGCCTGCGCTTCCGTGAACATGTCCCATTGCCTGGCCCATTGAAGATTCCTTGAAATATTGCTCGGCTTCTTCAGTTGCGCTCCATTGCTTTCTTTCCGTAACGACGTTTAAAGCTCCCGCAATTTTTTGAATCAGTTCATCAACAACTTGACTGAGATTCGTGCGATCACCGTTTATCGTCACCATCACTGGGGCTTTCCCTGAAGGCGGAATCAGGCGGGCATCGACCGTAACAGTCTGTCCGGAATTCCCGTTTTTGTCCACCGTGCCTTCGAGCAGATAACTCCTATGCCAGAATTCGGCATCGTCTAGTTTTAGTTCTTTCTCGGCGCTCAGCAATTCCATCCGTTGGCGTTCCAGAACAAAGATGCACAGCTGTCGCGTCAGACGTTGGATAGTCAGAAGAGCCATCCGGCGTTCGGCCTCCACCTCATCGGCCGTCTGAACCGCGGAACGCAAATTCAACATCGATAATGGCACAGCGTCTTTGGCCTGAACTGCCAGCTTTGGCCAAAAAGGTTCGAGATAATCAGCGAAATCCACCGCCCATTGCAGCGGATTCTCCAGAGGGAAAGCGACGCGTCCGACCGTTAAGATCACGCCAGGGTTCACCGCAATCAAACGCTGAATCAAAAAGACATTCGTTCCAGTCGTCCGCTTGTGTGGTCAGGGTGAGTCGTTGGACCTGCTGGCGCTGGGCCACGAGGATTTCCCGAACCTGAACGCGACGACGGATCAGCTCGGCCAGTTGTTGTTCCTGAGCGGTGCGGGCCGGGGTGGGCTGCGGATGCAGGCTCTGGCCATA
>DASTXC010000058.1:0-50874 GCA_035765675.1 Verrucomicrobiia bacterium | reverse complement strand
CCCGCTGATCCTCAAACAAATGCAGCACACGGCTTCCCGCCAGTCCGTGAGTGTTGGATTCATCGAAGATCGTGAAGTTCAACCCGTCGAAACGCGCGAGGCCGTTCAGAGTTCCCAGCCAGAGATATCCGTCGTGCGTTTGCAGGATTGAAATAACCGTGCTTTGCGGAAGACCGTCTTCAATGCCCCAGACATCGACGACGTACGGTTTGCCGGCGGGAACAATCGTCCGGGAAGCATTCGCCGCGAAAGGAAACGCGCCCAGCAACAGCCATGCAATCGCCAGAACAAAACGGTTTCGCAACATGGCCCGGATTCTTGAGAAGAACCGCGATTCAGTAAAGGCAAAGCTGAAATCTGGAACGATGCGTTCCGCGCGATTTCCATTCTCAACAACCCGGAAGTAAGGGTTATACGAATCCCCTTCTCCGGAAAATTCACCACGGATAGACACAGATAAACACGAATCAATCCTGCACGACGTAAACGCCACCGAAGTAGCGCAGACTTCCGAGTCTGCTGTATCGCAGGTTTCTTTACCTGCGGGGCTGGGAAATTTCGATACGCTTCGAATATTTCACGCTCAGCCGATTTGGAAATCGGCGATACAGCAGGTTGGGAAACCTGCGCTACGGACGCGGCATTGCCCTGTCCCAAATCTTTGTCCGATTCACTTAACGGTTCGTGAATCGCTCGAACGGCATTCTTCAAATGCCTCTTGATTTACCGGAACGCGGGCCGAAGTTATGGCTGTAGGGAAACAGCGACGCGACAGGCGCGCGAACAACGAATCCCTGTCGCACTGAAACATGTCAAACGTGATTTCGAAACGGAGAAAAGCAGTCGTGCAAAAGGTGTTGGTGATTTATGAGACGGTCGCAGCGCGCGAGTACGTGGCGCGAACGTGCAACGAATGCTGGCCGCTGGCCGCGGCGGACCGAACGCCGCAGTGGCGCTCCTCATCCCGCCTGGACGAGCCAAAATTCGCCGACGAAACCGCACAACTCGCAATGGCGGCGGACATTGTGGTTTTTACTGGCCCGGCGGAAAACAGTTTCGCCAAGGAATCAAAAATCTGGATCGAGCGCTGGATTTCCAAACGCGATGAACGCGAAGGCATGATTGTTGGAATCTTCATCAGCCGAACCGCGCCGCCGCAGGAAAAATCCGGCACGCAAAAGGAAATTTACCTCCGGCAGATCGCCTTGCGCGCCGGCATGGATTACCTGAGTCACGTTCCGCGTTTCGGAATCAGGGCGATGCCCGACTCTCTCGACGTTTACAACCAACGCGCAGCTCAAATGACTTCCGTGCTGCACGACATTCTGCAAACCAGCCTTCCTGCGTCATTCTCGCGATGAAGCCCGAGTTCGGCGCCGCACACTCCAAGCTACTATACGGCGTTACTTTTTTGACGGGTTCGATTCCGAATCACGATAGCTCGCGACCACCCAGTCGCTCAGAATCCGATCCGGCGTTTCAGCAGCGTCTTTGTCGATTACAAACTCCCGCGCGCCGGAATTTTGCGTGATCAGTTTCAGGCCGAATTGAAAATCCTTGAATCGCTCCGCGCAGAGATCGCGCACCGGCTGTTTTTTTTCCAAAGCCTGCGCGACCAGAAAATCCGCGGCGGCTTCGGTGAAACGGATCTGAATCCCGTGCATTTCCTGAAAGCGCCGCCCGAATTCCTCCACGACCTGGCGCGCCACGAACCGTTCCTCCTGTTGCGGATCGCTCAAAATTTTTTGCAGTTCCGCCGCCGGATTTTCCACCAGTTCGGGTGTGACCACGAAACGCTTCACGCCCGTGGACGGCAGTTCGAATTTGATCTCACGAAAGATGCGTTCGCAAACCGTCATCAATCCGCGCGCGCCCGTCTGTTCTTCGCTGGCGCGTTCGGCGATTTTCTTCAAGCCCTCGTCCGAGAACAGCACTTCGATTCCGTACGCCGCGAAATCCTGTTCGTATTGGCGAACGATGCTGCCTTCGGAATTTTTCAAAATGAGAAACAGGTCGTCCGTGTTCAACGAATGACAAACCACCCGCACCGGCAAACGCCCGATGAATTCGGGTTCAAAACCGAACTCGATAAAATCCCGCGTCTGCGCCGTATCCAGAATGCCGCGACCGTTTTCGAGCGGTTGATCCTTGGCAGCAAAACCAATCGCGGTTTCGCGCACCCGTTTGCGGACAATTTTTTCCAGCCCATCAAACGCGCCGCTGACGATGAAGAGAATGTGTTTCGTGTTGATCGTGCTGGAAGTTTTTCGTCCACGCTGATTCACGTCCATCATCGCCTGAATCTGTCCCGCGATGTCATTCGGTGAACGCGCGGGAACCTCCGTTTCCTCCATCAGCTTCAGAAGATTCGTCTGCACTCCGCGCCCGCTGACATCACGTCCGCTGGAACTTCCCGCAGCGGCGATTTTATCAATTTCATCAATATAGATTATGCCATATTGCGCGCGCGTCGTGTCGCCGTCCGCGAGGCGAACCAGATCGCGCACCATGTCTTCCACATCCGCGCCGACGTAGCCCGTTTCCGAAAATTTCGTCGCATCGGCTTTCGCGAACGGCACGCCGATCAATTCCGCCGCGCTGCGAATCAGATACGTTTTGCCCACGCCGGTCGGCCCGACGAGAATGACATTCTGCTTGGCATAATGCGGCGTCTCTTTGCCTTCGAGCGCGAGCCGGACATGATGGTAATGATCGCACAATGCCACGCTGAGAACTTTTTTGGCGTCGTCCTGTTTGATCACGAAGCGATCCAGGAACGCTTTGACGTCGCGCGGTTTGTGTTTGAACTGGAACGGTTCCGATCCGGGATTTGCTTTCGCCGCGGCGGCTTCATCGAAAACCGGTTCGGGCTGGCCCTTTCCCTGAAACCGCTGACGGACGAATTCCGAGAGCTGGCGTTGAAATTCTTCAGGTGAAAGCGAGCCGGTTGAGTTGGACGTGGTCATATCTTGTTTGCGATTCGATTGGAACACTCTTGCCACACCTGAGCGGTTTTGCAATATGACGAACGCTTGAGCGCCAACATTCCATTCACTGCGACCGAAAAATTCCACAACGCGCTGCGCCGTTTCGATGAAGAAAATGCGCGCGATCCGAATCGTGAAATGGTGAACGGAATTCCCGAACCGCGCGAATTGATTTACGCGCAGTGGCTCACGGATTGGGTTTTGAAATTATGCCCGTCAGCTTCGGAGGAACTGCGCTTGGCCGCGCGCTGCCAGCATCTGTGTCGCTGGATGATTCCGCGCGATTCGTTTCCGATGACGAAGACGGGTTATCTGAAATGGCGTCACGAACTCAAAAAACTTCATGCGGAAAAATCCGGCGCGATTCTGCGCGAAGTCGATTATGCGGACGACGTTATCGAGCGCGTGCAGAATTTGAATCTGAAGAAGCATTTTCCCGCTGATCCTGACAGTCGTGTTCTGGAAGACGCGTTGTGCCTGGTTTTTCTCGAACGTCAGTTCGTAGATCTGGTGAACAAGAGCACCGAAGAAAAAGTCGTGAACGCCTTGAAAAAATCCTGGGCGAAAATGTCGCCCGCCGGACAGGCCGAAGCGTTGAAACTTTCCTATGCTCCGCGGGAAAAGGCGTTGTTGGAGAAAGCGCTGAACGGGTGAAATTCAGTGGCCTGGGCGTCCTCGCCCGTGCGTTTCTGAAATTGCAACAAAGGTGTCGGCGAACGGAGCGCGGAATTCATTCCGCGAGTCGCAAAATGGCTAAAGGGACACGCGGACTGAAGTCCGCGCTCCGACACTCATTCGTTTTTATTCTCGGTCCGGGACCCACGGCGACGTCACGGGTGCGCTTGCCTTTCAAATCTCTTTTCAGGCAAGCTGCGCGGATTGAAAATCCTTTCGGTTCAGGCGTTCGCGCGCAGTCGTTATCCGCTGGCAATCATTGCCGGCTTTTTGCTGGCGTGCGCCTTTCCCAAACTCGGAATCGCTGGATTCGGCTGGATCGCTCCCGGCGCCATTCTCGCCGTGGCACTCGGTACGTCCGGCAAACAGTCTTTTCGACTCGGTTACGCCGCCGGCCTGACGCACTTTCTCGTTTCGCTGTATTGGCTCCTGTGCATTCCCGTGCGCGGATTTCCTGTTTTGGGCTGGATTGCGCTGAGCGCTTTTCTCGCCTTATATCCCGCGACGTGGACCTGGCTCGCGATTCGCGCGTTTCCAAAAAATCCTGAAATACTCACAAGCGCGCATTCTCATCTGCCTTCATCAAATTGGAGCCAGCGAACCGTCTGGGCTTTATCGTGCGCTGCGTTGTGGGTCGCCTGGGAAATGATCGTCGCGCGATTCCTCGGCGGCTTTCCGTGGAACCTGCTCGGCGCGTCGCAGTATCGCCTGATTCCCTTGATTCAGATTTCGTCCGTGACCGGCGTTTACGGCGTCTCCTTTCTGCTCGTCTGGAGTTCGGTTTCATTGTTGAACGCCGTGCGCGCCATTATGAAACGCCCGCAGCTTCGCAGTGTTTGGGTCAGTGAAATTGCTCTGCCGATGCTCGCCGTCGCCACCGTGTTCGCATTCGGTTTTCATCAACTGCGCCATGCCAAATCGCCGCAGCGCGAACTGAATGTCACGCTCGTGCAACCGAGCATTCCACAAACAATGATCTGGGACGAAGCCGGTGATATGGAACGCTTTCGCACTTTGATTCATTTATCCGAATTGGCGCTCACGAATCAAACCGATCTCCTGATCTGGCCCGAAGCGGCGATTCCTGGAATGCTGCGTTACAACCCGGCGATCCGTGAACCGATTCTGCAACTCGCCCGCGAGCATAAAATCTGGATCATTGTCGGATCAGACGACGCCGAGCCGCGCAAAAATTCCACCAATCCCAATGACGCCGATTACTTCAATTCGAGTTTTCTGATCAGTCCCGAAGGTGAAATCGTCAATCGCTATCGCAAGCGCAACCTGGTCATTTTCGGCGAATACATTCCGTTCGAACACGCGTTGCCTTTCATCAAATGGCTCACGCCAATTACGGGAAGTTTCACGCCGGGCGATCAAGCGGTTCCGTTTCAAATGGGTCCGGTGAAAACGTCGGTGCTCATTTGCTTTGAAGATAATTTTCCGCATCTGGTTCGCGAATACGCCGGGGACGACACCGACTTTCTGATCAATCTCACGAATAACGGCTGGTTCGGCGAAAGCGCGGCGCAATGGCAGCACGCGGCGAATGCGGTTTTTCGCGCGGTGGAAAACGGCCTGCCGCTGGTGCGCTGCACGAACAACGGCCTGACCTGCTGGGTGGATGCACAGGGAAGAATTCGGAAGATTTTCCGGGATGCGGAAGGGACGATTTACGGCGCGGGTTTTCTGACGGTTGAAATTCCATTGCTTGATTCGGGCGAAAAGCGGTCGCGGACCTTTTACAATCGTCACGGAGACTGGTTTGGCTGGACGTGTGTGGCCTGGTCACTGGTGATTGGATTCCGCATCTGGCGCGAAGGCCGGGTTCGCACCACGCCGGGTGAGTGAAAAGCGTTCAAAGAAATAAAAAAGAATTCGTGCTTTTGCCCGTTGCCGAATACAGCGTCGTGAATTACTGTGCCCCTCGCGTTTCCTGGGGCAGCCCGCGATAGCGCCGTCAAAAATGAGTACCACAAAAGAGAATTCTCCCGCCGCAGATCAGGCGAGCAAAGAAAATTGGAAGCAGATCGTCGCCCGGTATCAAAAACCGTCCGTTCGGGCCAGCCTATGGCAAATCACCAACACCATCATTCCATTCATCGGGCTTTGGTGCCTGATGTATTTCACGCATAAAATTTCCTGGTGGCTCACCGTGCCGCTGGCTCTCGTCGCCGGTGGATTTATGGTGCGGATCTTCATTATCTTCCACGACTGCGGCCACGGAGCTTTTTTCAAATCCCAACGCGCCAATCACATCGTGGGCGCGATCACCGGCTGGCTGACGTTCACGCCGTATTTTCATTGGCGCTGGGAACACGCGATTCATCATTCCAGCGCCGGCGACCTCGACCGCCGCGGCACGGGCGATGTCTGGACAATGACGGTTCAGGAATATCTGCAATCTTCCCGTTGGAAACGTTTCGCATACCGGCTGGCGCGTAATCCGTTTGTGCTCTTCCTGATCGCGCCGCTGTTTTTGTTTCTGGTTCTCCAACGCTTTCCAGCAGCCAAGGCGGGCAAGAAAGAAATCCTTTCCGTGTATCTGACAAACCTGGCGCTGGGCGCAATGGCGCTGGCGTTGAGCCTCGTTTTTGGTTTCAAGGCGTATCTGCTGATTCAACTGATCATTGTCGCTTTCGCAAGCTCCGCGGGTGTCTGGTTGTTCTACGTGCAGCATCAGTTTGAGGGCGTTTACTGGGAACGCAGCGATGGCTGGGATTACGCGACTGCGGCGCTCAAGGGCAGTTCGTTCTACAAGCTTCCGAAAATTCTGCAATGGTTCTCCGGAAACATTGGCTTTCACCACATCCACCATTTAAGCCCGCGCATTCCGAATTACAACCTGGAGAAATGTCACAACGCCGAACCGCTCTTTCAAACTGTTCAGCCCGTGACGCTTCTGGGCAGCCTGAAGTCGTTCACTTTCCGGCTTTGGGATGAGCAACGCTGCAAGCTGGTAAGCTTCCGACATCTTCGAACGCTGCGACGCCAGCAACGCGCCGCTCAGCACTGATTGGAATTTCAAAATCGACGCGAGCGCGGGAACTCCTTCCGCGCTCGTTTTATTCCATGCATAACGAGGTAGCGGTTGCCGCGCTTGCGGCAACCCGGGCGCACTGGTTCTGCGCGCGCCGGAATTTACCTTCACGCCAGCAGCTCGCAGCGCGAGCTGGGCTGCCTGACGCACTTCGCAAATCTCACTCCTTCTTTTTGTTTTTCTTCTTCTTATTCGGTGAATCATCGTGGCCGATTGCGGTATCCAGGCGATCCAACCTTGAACTGAGCTTGTCGAGCGCGACGTTGTTGGCGCGGGCCAAAGCGGCCCAACTCTTTCCGTTCTCGTGCTGCTTCAAGAATTGTTCCGGTTCCTTTTTCGTCTCATTCGCCAGAACGCACGCGATCATCAAACCTCCCGGCCCGACCGTATAACGTTTGTTCATCGATTTCACCTGATCCAGCGGAACGCCGGTTTCAGTGGAAATGCGTTTCAAAGCGACGTCCTTCCCTTCGCTCCGGCCGGATCGATTCACTTCCTGCACGCGATCCTCGAGGGTATCGCGCGCGGGATTTTCTGCTGCGAACACGGAATTCACACCGGCTCCCAACATCGCGCCGGCCATCAATAAACTGACTATCGATTTATTCATAAACATCCTTTGTTTACGAATACGCTAATCGCCCCGCCCGAAGCGACAACTGGGGTGATTATCACCTCCTCTTGGCTGAACGCGCCTTTGCCCTCACCCCAGCCCTCTTCCGTCCGAGAGGGAGACTGGATGAACGCTTTAAATTTGAACCCGGCGATCTCGAAACGCCTGAAATCGCGCCCCCTCTCCCTTCGGATGGGAGAGGGGCGAGGTGAGAATTCTCCGAAACAAATCTTTTCGCGCATTGAACCCATGAACCAGCCAGCGCCTCCTCTCCCGCCCTTCGGGCACCCTCTTCCTCCATTCGGAATGGAGGAGAGGGATGGGGAGAGGAGGCGCCAGGATTCATGGTGAGGGTTTTGTCGGGATACATTGAGATGAGTTCTGCCTCGAACACATTGCCGTGCCCCATTGCTTCCAGCGAAAGCGATTGTTAACTTTTGCACCATGCCGGACATTGTTCTCACCACGTTGAACGCGAAGTATATTCACGCGTCGTTCGGCCTGCGTTATCTCCTCGCGAATCTCGGCCCGCTGCAATCCCGCGCCTGCCTCGTGGAATTCGATATCAATCAACGCGCGCTCGATATCGCAGAAATCCTGCTCGCGCGGGATCCGAAGATCATCGGCTTCGGCGTTTACATCTGGAACACCGAACCCACCGCCGCTGTGATCGCCGCCGTCAAACGAATCCAGCCCGACATTGTCATCGTGCTCGGCGGACCTGAGGTCAGTCATGAAGTTGAAACGCAGCCCATCGTGCAACTCGCCGATCACGTCATCACCGGCGAAGCGGATTTGAAGTTCGCGGAAGTCTGCCGGATTCTGCTGGATCAACGCGCATCGAATTCCAGCGAAAATGCCCTCGCGCCGCTGCCCAAAATCATTCCCGCAATGTTGCCGGAATTTTCCCAGCTTCAATTGCCCTACGATCTCTACAACGATAATGACATCGCGCACCGCATCATCTACGTCGAAGCGTCGCGCGGCTGTCCGTTCACCTGCGAGTTTTGTCTTTCGTCGCTCGATGTTCCCGTGCGCCAGGCGCCGCTGCCCGTGCTGCTCGGACATCTGCAACGTCTGATCGATCGCGGTGCGAAACAGTTCAAGTTTGTGGATCGCACGTTCAATCTGAACGTGAACAGCAGCCGCGCGATTCTCGAATTCTTTTTGGAACGCCATCAACCCGGACATTTTTATCATTTCGAAATGGTCCCGGATCGATTGCCCGAAGCGTTGCGCGAAGTGATCGCCAAATTTCCGCGCGGCTCCCTGCAATTCGAAGTCGGCATTCAGACGTTCAATCCCACGGTTGGCGGTTTAATCAAACGCCGCCAGAATTACGAACGTCTTGAAGACAACTTCCGCTATCTGCGCCAGAACACCGGTGTTCACATTCACGCCGATCTGATCGCCGGTCTGCCCGGCGAATCTCTGGAAAGTTTCGCCGCGGGTTTCGATCGGCTGATTGCGCTGGAGCCGCATGAAATCCAGGTCGGCATTCTCAAACGCCTGCGCGGCACGCCCATCGTGCGGCACGATTCTGAATGGCAGATGCGTTATCATCCGCATCCGCCTTATGAAATTCTGCAAAACAAGCTGCTCGATTTTTCAACCATGCAGCGCATCCGGCGGTTCGCGAAATACTGGGACTTGATCGGCAACAGCGGAAACTTTGTCGAAACCACGGCGTTGATCTGGAGCGAAAATGCGTCGCCCTTCGCACGATTCATGACGTTGAGCGACTGGCTTTACACGCGCACACAGCGCACAGACAGCATTGCGCTCGTGCGCCTGATGGAGTTGCTTTTTGAATTTCTGACTCGCGAATCCGGTGTGGATGAAAAGCGGGTGGCGGAAACTCTGTGGCGCGACTACCAGCGCGGCGGCCGTTATGACAAACCCGGTTTCATGAAACATCTTCTCAACGCCGCCGACCCTGCACCCCGTCGCGCTGAAACTTCCCTGCCGAAACGCCAATCGCGGCATCTGGTGTAAGGTTGCTGAGCGCGACTTCTCTATCATTCGCCTCTCGGGAAGTTTACCGCTGAAGTCTGAACGTTGCGCGAATTCCGCGAATCGGTGCGAATTCAATTTGCGAGCGTTCGTGAATTGCTCTTCAAAGCTGACGCATCGAAGCGTTGGAACTCATTCAATTTCCGAACCGGGCGATTGGAGATAGACACGGTGCTTGATTCGTTTGGACAGTCCCGTCGTAACACGACAACTGACGGTCAAACTTCTACGCCCGAGCGATACAATTCCTGCGGCGCTTTTCGACATTCGATGTTACGCCGACGACTGAACAACACTGCTCTTCCGATTTCTCCTCGAGGATGACATCGAAAACTCAGGTGAAGTTCTGACGACGCGCACGCTGTAACCCAGCGATTGTTTTTGAAACAGTTCTTCCTCGCTTCGTTGCGTGCTTGTCGGGGGGGGATCGCAGCAAAATGCGGCAAACATTTGCCAATTGGCGCGCTGTTCAAAGTCGGTAATCGTGCTTAACTCTGTAGCCGGGGTGAAAGGGTTTTGATTGAGGAACCAAATTATGAAAGTCAAACCTTCACAAAAACCCGGGCACGTCATCGTCGATCTGGCCGCACCTGATGTCGCATTGCTGGCCAACACAAAATCAGAATCGACGGAAGCCGCCGTCACGGTCGTGGAAGCCGAAAACACTTTCCGCGAAGAACTGATTCAACGCGCCACAAAGAACACCGTTTTGATGGAAGAAATTCTATCGCGGACACAGACGACGACGTATCGGGATTTTATCAGGACCGAATTGGATCGTGAAAACACGGGGGCATAGCACGCCGAAAGCGCTGACGTGCATGTGATTTCGAGCCGTGGAAATGAGCATTCGCCCTGAAAGAAAAGAAAACGAAACCGCCTGGATGAAGGCGTACATGGATCTGAGTGGTGTAACCGAATCCCAGGCGCGGAACGTTTACATGTACGTCGGATGCCGCGACGAGATAAAATCCGACGCGTTCGCCTCGTGAGAAAAACCAACGGCCCGACTCGCGCATTGAGCCATGCGGAAGGACGAGTCAGGCCGACAACCTGAGCGTCGTATGAAGATTGAACCGCGCTTCGAAAAATATCTGAGTTGGCTTTCAATCCGTGCCTATCCGTGGTTGCTTCGTCTCCCATCCGACAAACCTCAAACGGCCTGGAAAAATTTATGTCGGCGTGACGGAAGGCGATTGGCAGAATGCCGCCGCTTTTATGAAATGCTTTGTCACCGGCGCCACGGGATTTATCGGCGCGAATCTCGTTCACGAATTGAACGCGCGCGGTCATCAGGTCAAAGCGCTGATGCGATCCAGCAGCGATGTTCGAGGACTACAGAGCGCGGACTTCGAACGCGTGGAAGGCGATGTTTCGGATCGCGCAAGGCTTCAAACCGCAATGCGCGGATGCGATTGGTGTTTTCACGTGGCCGCAAGTTATCACCTTTGGCTTCGCGATTATGCGCCGATGTATGCCGCGAACGTCGAAGGAACGCGGAACGTGATCGAAGCCGCCGCGCAGGCCGGATGTTCGCGTATTGTTTACACCAGCACCGTGGGCTGCATCGGACTGCCGAAAGTGGTTGACGGGAAAATCGTTGCCACGGACGAAACCGCGCCCGTTTCCGAAGCGCAGATGAGCAATCATTACAAGCGTTCGAAATGGCAGGCCGAACAGGTGGCGCTGGAACTGGCGCGAAAAAATCTGCCGGTCGTCATCGTGAACCCCAGCGCACCGGTCGGTCCGCGCGATGTCAAACCCACGCCCACCGGCCAGGTGATCGTGGATTTTTTGAATCGTCAGATGCCCGCGTTCCTCGATACCGGATTGAACTGGGTTCACGTTCGCGACGTTGCGATTGGCCACATTCTCGCCGCGGAAAAAGGAAAGCCGGGCGAGCGCTACATTCTGGGAAATGCCGAAGGCAATTGGACCATGAAAGCTGCGTTCGATGTGCTGGAGGAAATCACCGGAATTCCCGCGCCGAAAATGCAGGTACCCTACTCGGTCGCGCTTGCCGCCGCTTATGCCAGCGAAGCGATCGCATCGATCACCGGCAACCCGCCGAAAGCGCCACTCGCCGGCGTGCGCATGGCGAAATACAAAATGTTTTTCAATCCCGCGAAAGCCATCCACGAACTGGGCCTGCCGCAAACGCCATCCAAGCAGGCGCTCTCAGATGCGGTGGAATGGTTTCGCGCGAACGGTTACGTGAAACACTAGGGCGCGTCCATTTTCAGAACGTCCTTCATCGCGTTCAATGCAAAGCGCGGAGCAATGTTCCGCGCTCCCATCGCTCAGAAATTTCGCTCTTCAAAAGGCGAAAAGAATATTCAGGCCTTCAATTCGAAATGCGGTTTGCGCAGCGCATTTTCATTCAGCAAAACACCCAATCCAGGGTGCCCCGTCAGGCGCGCCTCACCCCTCACAATTTCAATTCCCGGCGCCCGCAACGCAGGAAACTCGGAATCGTCCAGCTCCGACATTTCCCAGTTTGGCGTGATAGCGCCGAGATGAATCTGCGCGAACAATCCCATTTTCGATCCGAAATTGTGCGGTGCCATGGTCATGCCGAGTTTCGCTTGAAGCGCGGCCTTGGCACGCAGGCGCAGATAGCCATGCGCGTTCATATCGGCTTGCTCAACATTGATCAACGGTTCCTCATGCCGGCCATTTTTAAAGCGTCGCGTGTAAACGGTTTCTGGAACACCGCCGCCGTAAGATTCACCTGCGGCGAGTTTCACAGGATTATTCGCGGAGCGAAGCCGGCGTTTCAATGCTTCGGTGGCAACGATGTCCACTTCGGGAAACATCTCTTCCAGGAAAAAAATTTGCGCACTGCGGACTGCTTCCGCGTATTCGGCGGCCGCTGAAGGCCGGGCTTCGTAACCTTTGTTTCCGTCCACCATGATCTTCGCCTCCGGCCCCAACGCGGCACGAACGGCGTGGGTCACCGCAATGTCTCGGACCACTGCCGATTCAAATGAATTCATCCTGCGGGCGCGGCCAATCTTGATTTTGACCGCTTTGAATTTTTCCTTACGTTCCGCGAGCCACCTGGCTTTCAGAGCGACGAGTTCCACGGGATTATTGGGCATCGGGCCCTGAAGATAAGCCAGCCCCCTGCGCTGTTCGGGCTTGAGCAAATCCTCCATGTAAAGCGAGCTGTCATAAACCAACACGGATTTGCGAACGCGTTTGCCGAGGAGTTCCGCGCTGGGACGCTGCATTGCCTTGCCGAGCAGATCCAATAACGCGATGTCCGCTCCGGCGAGTTTTTGCAATAAATCCTGGTGAGGCTCTGAAGGTCCAACAATCCGGTCGTTGCGCCATTCGAACAACGTGAACGGATCCAGCCCAAGCAATTCCTTTAACGCATCGGTCGAACCGCTCATGCGGCTGATGCCTTCGATCCCTTGTTTAGTTTGAATTCGGAGAATCGGTTCTGAAACATCGTAACCGCGGTAAGGCGCGTACGCATTCGGCGCAACCGGCGTGAGGCGACGTCCACGGGCGTCCTGAATAAGAATGCGGCTGATCTGCAGCTCGCGATTGGTTTTCGTGCTTCGGGCCAGAACGGGAATTCCCGTGGCAGCAACAGCGAGCGCAGTGGAATAGAGAAATCGGCGGCGATTCATAATTATGAAAATGACGGGAAAGAGGAACTCAGATTATCGAAGACTCAGGCCCGGCGCGCTGGCCAGCAAGGAAACGTCAGCGAGTGTCAAAGCGCGATCAAAAATCTGGATGTCATCCAGCAGCCCGCGAAAAAAGCGATTCGCTGTCGCACAACGTCCGATCACAATTGCTGCCGCGCCGGTGCGATTTTCTCCGGAAGTGCTGATCCCCGACACGTCGTTTTCACCGTTCAGGTAAAGGTCCATCTGATGCGTATCGGCGTTCCAACTGGCCACAACGTAATTCCAATCTTCATCGCTCACCGGACTGGAAGTAATCGTGGTGTTGGCGCCCGCGCTGCCGCCGCCAATTCCGAAGGCGACGGAACTTCCGGTCATGGCAATTCCCCAATCGGTGTTGACGCCGGGCGTATCTGCATCGACCAGGCCCGCGCCGAGATACCAGTGATCACCGGGAAGGCCGGGATTCAGCCCCTGTGTCTTCAACCAGAACGCGACGCTGAAACTGCGGCTGACCGGATTGGGCGCGCTGGTTTGAATGACGCTGGTGACGCCATCGAAACTGGCTGCGGATTCGCCTTCCCGGCAATCGCTGCTGAAGGTGACATCAGTCGCCACCGCATCCAGCGATGCGGGTCCGCTATCAGAAAAATCACCATTGAATCGGAACCGCGACAACAGTTCCGCGGACGACGTCAGACGGCTCACCTGATAAAACCGCTGCGACAGCATTGAAGGCGGCAGATCGGTGTAGCTCATGGAGAACGTTCCTGGATTGGCGAACAACCATTCCGACAACGGCGCAAAGGATTGCTGCAGATCATCGCTGGACTGAACCTGATATGTATGACCGGGAACCGCAGGCCAGCGCACAATGAACGTTCCCGGGTTTTGGTCGAACGAAGCGGTAAAAGCCAGTCCGGGTTCCAGGACGTCCAGAATTCCGTTCAACTGTTCATCCCGAATTGTGGCCAAGGGAATCGCGAGAAATTCATCGCTTTCAATATCGCCGTTGCCGTTCCCCGACGGAATTTGTGTGACGGGAAGCAACGCGCCTTCGTCACCCGCCGCATACCGCGCCAATGCGATGTAGATCACCGACGGCATGGTTTCGAACGCAGCCAGATCGAGATGCCCTTCCATGTAGCCCTTGGTGACCTGCCCCGGACTGGATGCGTTTGTTCCAGTGTTATTCCAGGCCACGAAGCGCGTGCTGCCGTTCTGCATGAGAACGGGTTTGGAACTGGCATCGAATGCAACCAGGCCAGCTTTGTTCGCCGGAGCGGGCGACATCGCTGCCAGTTGATCGGTGACATAAATAAATTGATCCGCATCGTCCGTCGCGGGAGCGGCGACATACAGCATCGAACCTCTGAGTGCGGCAAACAGTTTTCCATCCGGTTCGACCTGATACCCGTGGCTGTCCAGCTTGCCATCCATGTTGAAACTGGTGGCCTGAGGGTTGGAATGAATCACCGAGAAATGCAGGGTCAACGGCTTGCCGGGCGTTGTGCCGCGATAAGGCGTGGCGGTGATGACATAATCGCCGGTCTTGAATGCGGTCGCGGCATAATCGTAAGCCGGCGAATCGCCAATTCCCGGCCCGGTTGTGCAGGATGCGACGCTGTACGGCCATTGCGTGCGCGTTACTTCCGTGCCGTTCAGATTGATCACGACGCTGTCCATTAACAACGGACTGACATTCGCGCGGATCGTCAGATGCGGCGGCAGGACAGCCTTGTTCAGCACCGCTCCGGGAGGGATGGGATCATAACCCGGAACGGGTGCATCGGTGTCCGCATCAATCAATGTGAAGCTCGTGGTAGCACCGGTGATGACGTCCGGCTTCGCGGGCGGATTGAACCAGTGTTGTTGGGTGAAAGCGCCGTTGCGCGCCACATCCCAAACTTCAAATCGCACCCAGTTTGCCGCCGACAGATCGACAGGCAACACGAGTTCCTGCGTTTGAAATTCCATCCCGTTCGTCAGCTCGCGTTTGAATTTGTGAATGCCGTTCTCATCGCCCCAGGTGATTTCTGCAAACGCCGGTGGGAAGTACCATTCCACCGTAGCCGTCACCCCGGAGGCGGTGGCATTCCACTGATGAATCAACACTTCGCCCGTGGTGGTGAAGAACTCGCCGTTGCGAACGCATTCGACCACGCTCGCCCAGTTTGTCTTGGACGGAAATTCAGGGAGCCGCAGATAATTCACATTCATGTGCGCATACATCTCGTGCGTGGGATCCAACAAAAACGTGTCCACTTCACCCAGCATGGATTTCCGATAACCCCACTGCGCGACATCATCCATCAATTGAAATGAACGGAAGCCCAGCCGGTCCTTCGACAAATCCAGCGGCATGGCCTTCCAATCGCCCGCGAGAAAAGAATCGTCCTTGAAGAACGGCGTGTTCGCGAAGATGTCCGGAGTCTGACGGGAACCTTTGACGCGCGGGTGCGACGACCAGGCGAGACCTCCTTCCTCCTGTATCAATTGGCTCATGCGATCGGCATCGCCAACCTGGTACACGAGCGGATACGTGACGCCGCCGGAAACCAGATTGGTGACCTTGAACGGACGGCTGCCCTGCCCCGGCCAGCCGGTAAAATAGACCGGGCGGGTGAACATGTATGACCAATGCCCGCCGAAAAAGTTGTTGTATTCCTCACCGGGGATCAGCAGGAACTCTTCATCGGAATGGTCGGCCAAAAGTCTAAACATGTCGCGCAACTCGGACAGGCGATCCGACTCATTGTTCATCGTATGTCCCGGGCCGTGGAATTCCATCGGCTGCACCATGCGCACGCCCATGGCTTTCATCGCCTGCTTGAAGGGCGTCACTGAATCGCGGCCATGACGGAAGTTGTCCGTGAATTCCGGATGGAAATGTTCCGCCAAGGTGTAATGCCCCGGCAACGGTTTGAAGAAATCGCCGTGCGTGTAATTCAGCACATTGCTCAACATGACCTGCGGCGAGTTGCCGCTGAGAACCAGGAAAACATCCATCCGCTGCGTCGAACCGATCGGCGCATCCACCCACGGGCGATAACGATTGTCGGCTGAGAACGACATTTTGGTGCCGATGAATGTCTTGCCCGCCTGGAGAAAACCGTAGTTGTCGCTTTGATCAATCGGATAAATCCCCGCATGCGGCGGCGACATCACCGCCAGCGTTCCGCTGCCATCCGTCACCGTTCCCATCACCGTGCGATGCTTCGCAATGACGCGCGCGGCTTCACCGGGAACGGATTGCGGCAGACTCGCCGCTGCCCGCGTTTGAAATGCGCCGTTGCTGTCCCGATAAATCACATCCGCGAAGTCGGCGTAAAACAGCGCATCATAAATGTAAGCCACCCATGGATGCGTCACTTCCATCGACGCCTGGAACTGCAGGAACGGACTGCCGTCGTAAATGAAGCACGTCATCTCTCCCGAGTACGGTCCCATCGTAAGGCCGGAAAAAATCAATTTTGTCCGATGCGCGCTTTCGCTGATGACCTGGACGGAAGTTTGATCCAGGCGGGACATGTATGGCACGGGCGAAGGCGTATTGATATCGACGCGATCGAAAAAGATGTAAGGCCAGCCCGCTTTCTCAAAACGCGATCCCAGTGTGACGCGGTAACGAACATCCACATTCTGCGCAATCGTGCTGAACGCGCCTCCAGGCGTGGCAGCCGTTTCCAGTCGGCGCAACAATGCCTGCCCCGGCGTCAGATTGAATTGCGCGCAAAACGCGTTGCCGGCCTTGTTGGTCCACGTGACGGATAAGGTGTCCTGGCTGGGATTCGCAACAGCGATGGCACCGTTTGCAGTGAATTCATTCCAATCCACCACCGCCGGAGTCGCGACGGTGACCTTCAAAGGGACAGCGGCGCTGATGTTCGTTCCAAAGGCATTGCGCACGACAACGTCATAAACGCCCGAATCGTCCGGAGTCGTGTTGGTCAAAATCAAAGATCCCGTATTCGCGCCCTCAACGCTGAGGTCCGTTCCGTTCCGGCGCCACTGATAATTCAATGGCGGCACGCCATCCGCTGCGATGTCCAGCGTTACGGTGGTTCCCGCATACACATTCGTTCCCGGTTGGATGGTGGGAACGGCGAGTTCCGGCGGCGCGTTCGTGGCGAATCCATTCACCACGAATTCATCAATGCGAATCTTCCCGGAATCTTTTTGGATGACGCCGAAGAAGCCGATCGCGGTGATGTCCGACGCGGACAACGGATTTACCAGACTGGCACCCAGCGTCAGATTGTTCGTGTTCAACAAACGCCACGACGCGGCATCGGTGTCGAAGACAAATTCATTCAGCGTCCAACTCGATCCGCCGCCCGCGTCATTCAGCGTTTGAGTCGATGCGTACCATTGATTTCCAATGTGCAGAACGATCCGCTCATTCGATGCGGCGGCGTTGTTGCGGGTGTAAAAGGAAAGGCTCGAAATGATTTTTCCTTGAAACGCAGACGGCGTATCCCGCCAAACGAGAACATTGTTCACCCGATTCCCCGAACCCAAAACCAGGTAACCCACGCCGCCATTGCCCGCTCCGGCCGTGCTGTGCGAAATCGTCGGATAATCCCCGTTGGGCGTGCTGGTGGTGTAATCCGTGACCACGCCATTGTTCAACGCGAGCGCATGCCAGCCGGAAGCAGCTCCCACGGGACTGTTGTCCGGCACGTTCTGATTGAAGCGTTCGTTGATCAGGACTGCGGCGCCGGCGAATTGTGCGGCGCCGGCCAGGACGGTGGAAAATAAAATCAATTTGAAAACCAGGCGTGAGGCGCAAATGGACGGACGGGGTCGAGGATTGAATTTCATCAAGTGGCGGATTCGTTGTTCTTAGCAGTTTTCGATTGGCATTTTCGCGAGGTAAAAGCGGTTCCGGCGAAGGCACGTTGCTGCGCCTTCGCCGGCGACCGCATTGATGGGCCGGACAATTACTCGATGCGATACCGGAAAAATTCCGACGCATTCACGGGTTTCACCGGCACGAGGTTGGTAATAATTCCACCCGTGCCTGAGTTGGTCGCAATCGCAGTCCAGGCGGGCGTTTGCAGGTTGAGGGTGGATTCCAACACGTATTGATGGCCGCTTTCCGTGGCGGTGCGTAACACCAGATTGCCGCCGCTCACATGGACCGGATGAATCACAGGCGCCGTTGCCATGCTGGAGAAGCCATCCACCTGAAATCCGTCAACGCGCATCCGCGCGGTGGTGACGCCGAGCGTGTCGGCATACAAGCCGATGCCGGTCACCGGTTGGTTCGGCAGCGGTTCGGAGGTGAAGTCGCCGAGCGTGAGCGTGTTGGTATCCAGCTTTTGCCACATTCCCGCATCCGGCGTGAAGGTGAAGCTCTGCGGCATCCAACTGAAGCCGCCGCCAAAATCCTGAATCACCGTGGTGGAAACGTACCATTGCCCGCTGATCTGAACGGCCACTTGCAGAGTACTCGAGAAGAATGAGTTTCGCGTAAAGAACTGAACGTTCGTGATGTAGCCGCTCTGCAATGCCGGTGGTGTTTCCATCCATGCGAGCACTGGATTTACGGTGTCCCCCTGCCCCATCACCATATAACCGACGGTACCGTCCGCACCCGTGCCCCGTGACAGGTTCGGGAAATTCGCGTTGAGCGGCGGGTTCGGTTCGAAGGTGTAGTCTTCAACAGTGGAGTTCGTCAGGTTCAAACCCAGCGCATGCCAGCCGGGAGCCTGGCTGATAACGCCGGGATCGTTGGTAGATTGATTGAACTGCTGATCCACCAGGAGCCTCGCGGCACGAACGGTCAATGTCACCACGGAACTGGTTACAGAACCGCCGCCGTTGGACACCACGAGGTCATAGTCGCCGGAATCAGATACGGTGGGATTTGCGAGCGTCCATACATTGGTTGTAACACCGATGTTAACGCCGTCCTTGCGCCATTGATACATCAGCGGAGGAGTTCCTGAAGCGGTGGCGGAGAAGGTCACTGGAACACCCGTCCAGGCCGTTCCATCAAGCCAGTTCAGCGGCGAAACCACCGGTTCGCTTACGGACGGTGGCGTCACCGGGAAACTGGCAGCCGTTCCCGACGCGCGCATCGCATCGATGCGGATTTTCCCGCTCGACATGGAGCCATAAAAGCCGAGGCCGGAAACGCTGTAGTTGGGCAGCGGTTCTGAAACCGGGCCGGTAATTGTCAGCGTGGCGGGATCGAAATGCTGCCACGATTCCGGATTGTAATTGAAGTCAAAGCTTTGCGCCGCCCACGGCAACGCACCCGTCGTGGTATCCGAAAGGGATTGCGCAGAGACATACCAGTTCGTGTGAATCCGGATGGCAATCCAGATTAGGTTCGCATCGGAATTGTTGCGCGTGAAGAATGTGAGATTGGTGACCTGATGATTCTGTAGAATGGTCGTGGTGTCTTTCCACACGAAGCTCGGATTGGCATTCGCTACCTGACCGAGGACAAGGAAGCCCGGAGAACCATCAATCGCCCCGGCAGCAGTGACATTGTCCGAAATGGTGGGGAAATCGGCGTTGCCGCCCACCGTCGTATAATCGGTCACTTCGCCAGAAACTACTGCAACCGCTGAAGCATGCCATCCGGGGATGGCTGATACGGGTGCGTTGTCCACGGTCGCCTCATTGAAATCCTCCTTGAGCAGCCAGACATTTACGGTCAATGCGGCAGTGTTGGTGTTATGAGAAGAATCCCATGCCGTGACGTTGACGGTATAAGTGCCGGGAACGCTCGTGTTCAAATTATTGGAGATGCTCACACTTGGCGTTTCGCCACTGTTATCGGTCGCGTTGTAAACCGGATCAAACGCAGCGTTCAAAATAATGTTGGTTGGATTTCCGAGCGGGAAGGTGACGACCGGCGCGGTGGTATCCACAACGGTCAAAACCGTCGGCGGTGCGCTCGTGATGCTGCCATAAGCGCTGCTGACGGCGACGGCATAATTTCCCGAGTTGGCAAAAACCGAATCCACCGTGAGCACGTCATTGGTTTCATTCAAGAGCGGCGCATTGCCTTTCAACCATTGGTACGTAAACGGCCCGGTGCCATTTGCCGTTACCGTAATGCTCATCGGCGCTCCACCCACTTCGCCAATTCCATTCGCCGGATCGGTGACGATACTCCCGATGGAAGGCGGAACTCCAGAAGCGGTCACGGTCACCACCACCACTGCGCTGGTGCTGGCGCCGTAGTTGTTGTTAACGACAAGATCGTATTCACCGGAATCCGCGGGGCTGGTGGTGCTGATGACCAATTGACTCGAATCCGCACCGGCCACTGTTGAACCGGTTCCCGTCGCGCCATTGTTAATTGCCAGGCCACCCTTGCGCCATTGATAGCTGGTGGCCGAAGGCACTGAGAAAACGGTCGAATTCAAGGTCACGGTGTCTGGCGCAGTGATGGCCGCGGCTGGCGAAGCGATCGGTTGTCCAACCACGGGTGGCGCCGGCGGCGTGCCGTTCACGCTGAATTGATCCATGCGGATTTTTCCGGAAGCCGGAACAACGCCATACAATCCCACCGCCTCAATGTTTCCTTCCAGTGGATTGCTCAACGTGGCACCGAGCGTCAACGTGTTGGTGTCGAGCATCTGCCATGAGGTTGCCTCGCGAGTGAACGCGAAATAGTTCGAAGCCCAGACACTGTTGCCGCCGTTATCATGAAAGTGGTTGGTGGCGGCATACCATTGGCCGCCGATCTGCACCACCACTTGTTCGGTGCTGGTGTTCGCATTGTTCTTCGTGAAGAAAACAATGTTGCTGATCGCCGCGTCCTGCAAAACGGGACCGGCATTGGTCCAGAACAAGGAAGGCGTCGCAAAATTGAACGTCGCCATAACTGTGTTTCCAGTCACACCCCCAAAGCCACCGTTATTGGCGCGCGAAATCGTCGGATAATTTCCGTTCGGCGTCGCGGAGGTATAATCCGTCACAACACCGGCCGCAGTGTCGTAAGCGTAGGCGTTCCAGCTCGCGGCCAGCCCGATTGGACTGTTGTCAGGAACTGCCTCATTGAATTGTTCCAACAGAAGCTGTGCGCCGCGTGACGGAAGGCTTGAGCCGGCCACGGCTGCAGCCATCAGGAGCGATCGGATGACGGTGAAGGTTGTTTTCATTATTTTGGAGCTTGGGTTTTTGGTCACGTACAGAGATGGGCAAAGGTGGAAAACCGATCAGCGATCAGTCAGGTTGTCGCTCGCGGCGTTCACCACCCAGGTGACTTCATTGTGGGGCTGATTGTCGTTGTTCCAGCGACGGCGCCAGAGGCCGTCCTTCTGGGGATCAATTACTTCGCTTCGACGCGGGCTTTCGACATGGCCATCGGCAAACACAATGACCGTGCGCTTTTGATGCCGGTTGGATGGCCATTGAGGTTCTTGGGTTGGATCCAGGCTGCCGTCGCGGACCTCAGCCGTATTTGAAATACCACCGCCAACTTTCGCATCGCCAATCATGATCATCTCGGAAGGATTGCGAACGCCGGTATCTTTCACATGCCCCTTGGATCCGTTGATGTCGCCTCCCAGACCGAGCTGAAGGGGATTGTTGATGTTCACGCCCCAATTATTGTAACCGTAGGAAAAGAGCGATTTCTCGGTGACGCCGTACATGTCAAATTTGTTTTCCGGATTGAGGCCGCCCAAAGTCAGATTGCTCTTCGGGTCCCAGGCCGACTTCGGGTCTGCTGCCGGACACCAGAATGCCTTTCGGTTGTTTGCCATCGCACTCAGCAGCCGGTCAGGCCAGACGTAATAATCGACATCCGGTCTGTCCCACGCACAGCCGGGATACACGCGGTAGTCCACGAGGTATATCTGGGTCGCAATTCCCAACTGACGCAGATTATTCAGGCAGGAGGTTTGCCGCGCCTTGGCTTTCGCACGGCTCAGCGCCGGCAATAGCATCGCCGCCAGAATGGCGATGATGGCGATGACCACCAGCAATTCGATCAGCGTAAAGCCGGATCGGAAATTTCTGAAGTCGTGGCCGCCGAAGATTGAAGTCCCGTTGAAATACCGAGTGGAAAGCCGTCTGGATTTTGATTCGTTAAAGGTCACACGCATGATGGTTGAACCGACTCTGATGATCACCCTCAGGCGATTCAGGTTCGCTGGTTAAATCACAACCATCCTAGAGTGGGACCGGAAAGCGTCCATACCCCTGATCAGGTGAAGCTATGAGGGTGCTTACTTGGCAACTCGGAGCAATTGCAAGGCGTCGGAACAATCCCAAGGGATTGCATCTTTCAGCCCAGGGTTGGCGCGTAGCGGGCTACCCTGGGTAGGGCATCGCTCTTAACTTCCAACCCCAGAGGGGTTGAATTTCCGACCTGCGGATACAATCCTTGCAGGGTTGTTATGAGGTTTTGCCGACTTCCCAGGGCAGCTCGAAGACTCGCAACCCTGGGCTGATTGATAGAATCCCGTTGGGATTCAACGTTACGAATTACCCAATTGAATTAACCTTCAACTGGCTTGCCGCGCTCCCTCCATCAGCCCACTTTTGATTGCGAATAGCGAATCGCGGCCTCCGTGCGGGAACGGACATGCATCTTCTTGTAGATGAGCTTCAGGTAACTCGCCACGGTATCGATGCTCAACGAGAGTTGTGCGGCAATTTCTTTGTTCGAAAAACCCTTCGACAACAGAATGAGAACCTCTTCTTCACGCGCCGAAAGATTCACTTCCTCGCCCTGCGGTTTGGATTGCTGCCGGAAATACCGCACCACGCGCCGCGCCACTGCGCTGGTCATCGGTGCGCCGCCATTGAGCAATTCATTCAGCGCCACCTGCAATTCATCCGGCGGCGTGGATTTCAACAGGTAACCATCCGCTCCCGCCTGCAGCGCCAGAAACACCAATTCATCATCCGCCACGGCGGTGAGAATTAAAATCAACGTATCCGGCCACTGCGCCTTCAACCTGGACGTGCATTCAATTCCCGACATGCGCGGCAGAAAAATATCCATCAACACAATCTGCGGACGCGCGACTGGAATCTGTTTCAGCGCTTCTTCGCCCGAGACGCATACGCAGCCACACGTAAACCCGGGGAACGAGTTGATCATCTTGACCAGGCTTTCCCGCAGTTCACGTTCGTCCTCCACGAGCGCCACACTCACAGGATGATTCCGCGCCGCAGTCGAAACCGTTTTGGAATCTGCCTTCGAGTTCATGATGACGTCTTTCCACGGCCTGGCTTTTTCCAGTTCTGCAACCAGGCACGCACGCCGTTTTCACGATCCCGCAACGGCACGATCAGTTCAACCCGGCAACCTTTCCCCGGCTGGCTGTTCACCCGGCATTCGCCGCCGACTTCATTCATTCGCTGGGTCATGTTCGTTAATCCATTGCGTTCCGGTTTGGCCTTCGACATGTCGAAACCTTTGCCATTGTCGCGGATGCTGACGCGCACCTTGCCATCGGCCACCTGAATCGTCAGCTCAACTTCCGTCGCCCCGGAATGCCGCACCGCATTGTTCAACGCCTCTTTGACGACCAGAAAAAGGCTGCGCCGCGCGGCCAGGTTGAAATTAAATTGCGGCACCTCGGCATCCACGTCCAGACGGCATCGCACGGAACTCGCCCGCAGGAAATTCTCCGCATACCGGCAAATATAGGCTTCAAAATCCTGAAGGCTGTCGCGCTGGGAATTCACCAGCCAAACCACTTCATCAATCGATTGCAGCAACCGCCGGCCGGCGTCGGAAATCCGCTCAAACTTGGCGCGCGCCTCCGGATTCGCCAACGCCTCGCGCTGCTCGGTTTCGCCCAAAAGCACAAGCTGCGTCAGCCCCGCGCCCAGATCATCGTGAATGTCCCGCGCAATCCGCGCCCGTTCCCGTTGCAACATCTGCTGGGCTTTGGATTGCAACGCCAGCCGCGCCAGCAAACGAAAATAAAACACCACGGCAATCGCCGAGATCGTCAGCATGGTGATCTGAAACCATCCGCGCTGCCAGAACCGGATTACGGTCGGCTGCAACGCGGACGGAAAAAGCACCTGCGGGCGGGCCGGAAATCCAGGATGCTCATGCAGCGACGCCACCACGCGGGCCGCAGGCCAGTCCGACTGGGGACTGCTTTTCTTTCGCCATCCTTTTTGATCCTCCGGCACAATCCGCCACGACGAATCAGACGGAATTTCAATGGTGCGTCCGTCATCCAAATCCACCCTGATCCCCGCCAACAAACCCGCCGCACCCACTTCATTGAACGCCTGCACCGCGAGCACATGAAGGCCGGGCCGCAGCAACAAGGTCAAATCATACTCGGTCAAACGCCGCCAATCCGCGCCCTGCCCGATCTTGTCTCCATTCAAAAAAACTTCGTAGGCATTGTCGGCCGTGATGCGCAAACGGGCCTTGCTGACGGACGCATTGGACGGCACCTCAAAGGCTTTCCAGAACCAACAGTGCTGACGGTCGGCCATGGGCGATTTCCAAATCCACGAACCCACGTGGTAGGTTGGATCCATCACCAGCGAACCGCACCGCATCTGTAGTTCATCCAGCCGAATTTTTCCCGGGCCGGTGCTTTGCCCCAGAAAACCAATGGCGGAAATCTTCGCGTCCGGCAGCGCAGCGGCAGGAGCCGACCCAAGCGTCAGGGAATTGGTTTCCAGCAATCGCCATTTTTCCGCCGAAGTGCTGAAGCGATACGTGTGCAGCTTCCAACCGAGATCGCCGCCATCATCCTGAAAAACGGCCGCGGTCGCATACCATTCCCTTCCGACCCGCACAACGAGCCGGACCGTCGAATCCGGCAGATCGTTTTTGGTGTAGAAACTGATGACGTTCGACGCACAATGGCCGAGTTCCACGCTGCATTCCACCCAGGCCAAAACATTGCTTACGTGCTGACCTGACCCGAGAACGAGATAACCCGGCCCATCCACTCCGACGAAGTTTGGATTGTGTGAAAGATTCGGAAATCCGTCCCCGGGTGTCGCAGACGAATAATCGGTGACGTTCCCGTCATGCAGCGCGAACACCCGCCAGCCGGGCGCGGCCTTTACCGGGCTGAAATCCGGAATGTCCTGATCGAAACTTTCAATCAACAACAATTCTGCCCGCGCCGGGAAACAGGCGGTAAGGAAACAGAAACAACTCACAATTACCGCGAGCCATTGCGAACGATTGATCAACTCACGGGTGCTGGCATTCATCACATCTGGTCAGCGACATCTACCCCGGTTGGTTTCACCGCCACAAGCAATTTCACCCATCGACTCGAAATTCAGACCCGAATTCAACCGATGAACTCGCACGAATCCGTGAACCTTCGTGCAATCCAAAATCTTGCGAAAATTAATCCGGCTTCAGCAAATGACTCTTTGATCGTCAGGAACAGATCACCATCAGGCGGAGTTCAGTGAAATGGTAGGTACACTGCTCACTACCACGCGCGGCGCAGACACTCCAAGGTAGATAGAAAATTTTTAGCGCTTCACGAAATGGAAATTCAAATTCGCCGGCCCATTGGAATAAACCGCATCTTGTACTTTGTCGCTTTGATCACGCCGTTCGCGTTGAACGTTGCTTCCGCTGAGGTCAATTCCTGGACGAATTCAACCAGCGGCAATTGGGATGACGCTTTCGCATGGTCGCTGGGAGTTTTGCCTGAGAGTTCGCAATCCGTAATGATTACCAATTCCGGTTGGAAGGCGGTCGCCATCAATCCTTCGACACCCGCCAATTACCCGGAGTCGATGGCGATCAGCAACCTGACGATTCGCGGCGCGTGGGACACGGAAAATACGTTGCTGCTCAATTCGCTTGGCACATCCGTTCCTCTTTCGATATCGAACGGGCTGACGCTGCAGGACGGCGCGCATCTTGTGAATTTCAATTCCGGTCTGATTGTTCAAAACGGCGTCGTCATAGTCACAAATGCGCAAATAGTCCAGGATGGCGGATTCATTCGTACAACGAATGCGCTGATGAATCTTTTCAACTCCGAGTATTACCTGACCAATGGCGGGTTTGAAGGCGGCACCGTTTCCATCGGATTACAGGAAGCCAGTCACATCAATCAATATGGAGGCACCGCGACGATTGAAAATTTAATTTTTCCATTCATCGCAGCAGCGGGAACCGGCAGCAGAGGATATTCGCTTTACGGCGGAACTCTTAATCTTCCGAATGGACTAAACCTCGAGGGCCAGGGCGGTTCGCCAACAGCCTATCTTCAGGAAGGTGGAACCAATCACACGACGGAAATCCGGCTCGAATCCGGACTGACCGGACCAACACCTGAATTCACGCTGAACGGTGGCCTGCTTGAAGACACCGACGTTCAGGTGCTTGCCGACACTATTGAGATCGATGTTCAGCAGAACGGCGGAACGCACAGCATCTCAAACGATCTTCGGATTGCGGGCGGCGCTCGCACGGGCCAGGGCCGCACCGCTCGATATCAATTAAATGGCGGAATACTCTCCGCCCGGCGGATCGAACTGGAAAGCCATCAAGGCCCGGCTGCATTCATTCAGTCAGACGGAATTGCGCAGGCAGAAGAAATCCAGGCAAACGGCTATTGGATTTTCCAATCTGATTTAACTCTGACCGGCGGCACTTTGAGTTGTTCGAACCTGTACGTAAACGACGGCGCGATCCTGCACCAACACGGCGGCATTCTCATCGCGAGCAATTCGCTTAGCTTCGGAGGCTATCGCGAACCGGGGCCGAAGATTTATACGCGATACGAATTTCTGGGTGGAATGCTGATTGCCAGCAACATTGATGTCGGCGGCGATTGGATTATCGGCGATTCGAGTGTTGAAAATCGGGTTAGCAACTCCGGGTTCACGAGATTGTCGCACACGTTGCAAATCAGCAACGCGGTCGAACAACTTGGACGGTTTATCCTCGCGACCAATGCAACGATTGACCTCGCCGGAAGCGCCAGCCGTTTGAGCTTCGCGAACAGCAGCGGAGAAATGTGGGACAGCGCCGCAACATTGGAGGTATTGAATTGGAACGGAAACGTTTCGGCCGGGGGCACAGAGCAGCTCAAATTTGGAACGGATCAGTCAGGGTTGACATCCACGCAATTGAGCCAAATCCGATTCCGAATTGGCACGAACGTGTATGGCGCAAAAATTGTCGATACCGGGGAAGTTGTGCCCGATCAGTTCATTCCGCCGCTCGCCTTTTCGAAGCACGGAAACGATCTCGTTCTGACCTGGCCGTCAGGATGGACGTTACAAACCGCGACGAATGTTCCCGGGCCTTACTCTGATGTTTCCGGCGCGACTTCGCCGTACACCAACGCTATCCCTCCGGATGGGCAGCGATTCTTCCGGCTGCGGCAGTAAATCCAACTGGATTCAGTTCAATCTCAGCGAACGCTTCGTTCACGGTATCATCCAGCGTTATAGAAGAACCCCGGTTCGCGAAGCCTCAGATGGGCTTTGAAACGATTCGGAGTGGTTTCACCGAGGAATGGCGTGATCGAGGACTTCGACTTTGCTGAGCAGATGACGATCGCGCTGCTTTCATGGTTTCTTAACGCGCTCCGTCCTGTTTTGACAAGAAAGTGGCAAAAAACCGCAGAGTGGGGAAAAAAACTTTAAATATTGGTCGGGGCGGTGAGATTCGAACTCACGACCTCTTGTACCCGAAACAAGCGCGCTACCAGGCTACGCTACGCCCCGAACCAAGGACGTGTGAAAATGCACAGCGCCATCCCGAATTGCAACTTGTAAATTTTCGTCGCGCGAATTTTTTGGGCCACCGGTCAAACTTTCAAATCATTCGGCCTTCTGAAAATTGTCCGGACGAAATTTCCCTTCCGGATTCAACGACGGTTCAGCAGCCCTTGCTCGCAATATCCCGGCGGAACTGTGCGCCTTCGAATTGGATTTTTTCCACCGCGGCATAAGCGGCCGCCTGTGCGCTGCGCAAATCTTTTCCCATTGCCGTCACACCCAAAACCCGTCCGCCATTGGTCACGATCTGATCCCCTGCCCGCGCGGTGCCCGCATGAAAAACTTTTGTGTTCGTCAATGCGTTGGCGGCTTCAATTCCAGAAATCACTTTGCCCTTCGCATACGCACCGGGATAACCGCCGCTCGCCATTACAACGCATACGCTCGCCATCGGATTCCACTTGAGATCGATGCGATCCAGCGCGCCGTTAACGCTCGCATCGAGCAGTTCCACCAGATCGTTTTCCAGTCGCGTGAGATAAACCTGTGTTTCCGGATCGCCAAAACGCGCATTGAATTCCAGCACCTTCGGACCGTCTTTCGTTACCATGATTCCGGGATAAAGAATGCCGCGAAAATCAATTCCTTCCTCGATACAACCGCGCACCCACGGATCCAGAATTCGCCTTCCAGTTTCCGCCAACTCAGCTTCGGTCAGAAATGGCGTCGGCGAATACGTTCCCATGCCGCCGGTGTTCAAACCCTGATCACCCTCCAGCGCGCGTTTGTGGTCCTGCGATGTCGGAAAAAGTTTTGCGGTTTTGCCATCACACAATGCATGCAGGGAAATCTCCACGCCTTCCAGAAATTCCTGAATCACAATCTGCGAACCGGCGGCGCCAAAGGTTTTTCCCACCAGAATTTCATCAATCGCCGCACTCGCTTCGGCAACGTTCGCGCAAATCAAAACGCCTTTGCCCAGCGCCAGTCCATCCGCCTTCACCGCGCAACGTCCGCCCAGAGTTTGCGCGAAAGCCTTGGCTGGCGCGGCTTCGGTGAAGGTTCCGGAACGCGCGGTGGGAATTCCGTAACGTTCCATGAAGCGTTGGGAAAAAACTTTGGAGGATTCGAACTGCGCCGCTTTTTGGTTCGGCCCCCAGATGCGCAATCCGTTTTTCTGAAACAGATCCACGATTCCGAGCGCCAGCGGATTGTCGGGGCCAACGACCGTGAGCGCCGGCTTTTTCTCCTGCGCAAACGCGAGCAGCTTCGGCAAATCTTCCGCGCCCAGGTTGACGCATTCAACCGGAGATTGATTTTGCGCAAGGCGTTCCCGCGCAATCCCTGCATTGCCCGGCGCGCACCAGAGTTTCGAAACGTGCGGCGACTGCGCGAGTTTCCAGACCAGCGCATGTTCGCGTCCACCAGAGCCAATGACCAAAATTTGCATCGCGCGATTCAATCAGGATTTCGCGCGCGCGCAAAACGAATTTGCAAGACGTAACAAGGAGCGCGAGTCTGCGACTCGCAGCAGCTTCATAAAAACGAAAGTGTTCAATTACTCGAAAGCATTTGGAAGAAAAACGCTGCTGCGAGTCGCAGACTCGCGCTCCGTCACCGACTTACTGACTCACCGGCTTTCTGACTGTCCCCGCGTTGGATTCCACCCGTCATCGCCTTTCAAAATATTTTCGACGGTATAAATTTTCGCTTCTTCGTCGGACAATTGGCGCGCCCATTTCACTCGCGCTTCCGGTCGCGCGCCAGGACCGGTGCTGTGATATTCCGCGTAGCGCGCCGTTTTCTCATTGGCTGCATTTCGCCAATTGTTCCAGCCCTCGGGTCGAATCTGCTCCGGCATTTCCGTGTTCAGAAATGCGGTCGCGGCAAAAGGCCGCCAGGGTCGTCCAAGATAAACACCTTTCACGATTGGCTCCGCGGTGATCCGGCAATTCAAAAACACGTAACCGAAGGGAACGTTTTCCGGCGTGGACGCCGCCGTGATGTAACCGTCCGCCAGGCAATGAATATGGCAGCGATCAAACACTGATGTGCCGGCCGCGTAGATGAAATCGACGTGGCCGACGATTTCGCAATTCGTGAAATATTGTCGGCCAATCCCGCCGCGCGGCGCATCGGCCCGAAGCGTATCCTGCCAGCCAAGAAACCGGCAGTTGCGAAAGATCGCGCGATCCGCCGCCACATACATCGCAAGCGCCTGACCGTGATTTCCGGCAGTGTTTTCGAACGTGATATTTTCCGCTGTGAAATTCCGTGCGCGCACAAGCACTGTCGCGCTGTCGGGGGTGCCGAGTTTTTTTCCATCGGGTCCGAGCGCATTGATATTGTGTCCATCGGTCACGACGGTTTTCGCGGTCGCGCCGGCTTCGCCGCGCAGAATCAGATTCGGTTTATTTGCGGGAATTGAAACATGCCCTTTGTAAATTCCGGGCTTGATCAGAATCAGATACGGATTCGTGGAATCGTTCGGCGCCGCATCAAGAGCACTTTGAAGATTCGTCTGCGTTCCCGAACCGTCGGACGAAACTATCGCATCCGCTTTTTCGGGCTTGGCTGAAGCAACCGACAATTCCTGCGCTGGAACCGGCGTGGCAAACAAAAACAGCGCAATTCCAAAAATGCTGCGGCTGAAATCGAGAACTGAAATCGAACGAAGATGGCGGGCGCCCTGCAAGGTGTTCATCGCTCAACCCTAAAAGACCGCCGCGATCCGGTAAATCCTGGCCTTCTGCAAAGCCAATTGAAAATCGTGCAGGCGCGGTCCGGCGAGAATGGGACTCGTGTAACTCGTCCATCCGAAAGATGATTCTGATTGTCCTAGTTCACACCACTGTCAATTGCGCCGGAATTTTTGCGCTGCTGATTCAACAAAGTTTCCAGGGAGTAATCGGCCTCAATCGAAAACAGCCGGTCGGCAATGTCGTTCAACGCGAGCCGAGTCGTTTCAAATCGTTCAGACAGGGTGTTGAAGATTTCTGCCAGTTCATAGCGTTGCGCCAGCTTGTGATCGCTTGCGACGCGATAATGCGTTCGTCCCAATGCATCATAATATTTCACATCGGGAAAGCCGCGGGCCTCGGCGCGAAAACGGACGCGCTCGGGAAAAACGCCGGACAGGAACAACGAATAATTTCCAATGTGCGCCCGGATGTAAAAGCTGGTGCGCTCATCGGCAGTTTGAAGCGCGGACAACATTTCGAAAAAATAATCCAGCGGACCGGCCTGGCCCGGAACAACACAGCGCGCGCGTTCAGCGCTCGCAAATTCCGCCAGCACTTCCGCGACGTAATCCGCCACGGCGCGATTTTGGATTTGCGAGCGCCGGAAAACATGGCGCACGAGAATGTAGAAATAGAACCGGCTGGAAACCCGCAGACATCCGCCGCGCTCCAGCAACGCATGGAACAGCGCTTCGTCATCCAGAATCTGATCGCGGGATTCTTCGTCGGAAAGAAGTTTGATGAGGCACTCCGCAGTGCCGATGGTTTTGCCCAGAACGGAAAGAATAAATTCCACATCTTCAGCCGCGAACTGAGCCCGACAGTTAGGTTGAATCATTTTCATCGTCGAACATCTATGACGAATCATTGACCGCCCGGCGTTGCCGCCCTGCCCTGCCAACACGTTTTAAATTAAAGCAGAATAGAAGCCATGCAAATCGGCAAAAACCCTCGTTGTCATGGAATTGACGCGAACGAAGGAACCGTTTGGTTTGGAGGAAGCCGCCCCAAATCGCAGCCGATACGATTGCGATTTGTGAATAAAAAAACTGCCTCGTTCCGTAATCCGAACGAGGCAGTTGAAATTGGATTTCGCTGATCCTTGCGATCAGACCGTCAGTATCTCTTTTTCTTTGCCGACCACATGCGCGTCGATTTTCGCGATGTAGCTGTCCGTCATCTTCTGCAATTCCTTTTCAGCTTTCTCGACTTCATCCTCGGTGACGCCGCTGTCGTGCGCGTGTTTCTTCAGCAACTCCATGGCTTCGCGGCGAACATGGCGGATGGCAACGCGCCCATCTTCGGCCATTTTTTTGATAATTTTGACAAACTCCACGCGGCGTTCCTGGCTCAATTCAGGAAAGAAAATCCGGATCATGCGGCCCTGCACCGCGGCGGAAAGCCCGAGATTACTTTTCTGAATCGCCTTCTCAATCGGTTGCAGCGAGGCGTTGTCCCAGGGCTGAATGGCGAGCGTGCGTGGCTCGGGCGTGGTGATGCCCGCCAGCTCGCGAATGCGCATCATCGAACCGTAAACTTCGACCTGAATATTTTCGACCAGGCCGGCCGAGGCCTTGCCGGTGCGCACGCCGGCAAACTCGTTCACGACCACCTGCTCGGTCTTGATCATTTTTTCTTCCGCTTCAAGGATGATGTCGTCCAATGCCATAAGTGCGCGCAAGCTAACAAAGCACCGCCGCGCTGTATAGCGGCAAAAGTGTCTAAATCAGGGCAGACGCATCTGAATCGAGTCCTGGCCCAAGTCGCGGAGCGACGTTCTGAATGTAGCCGTGGGATTCATCCCACGGATCTCGCATTCACAGGTATTTGCGTCGCGGAGCGACGCCTGAAGATACACGCTGACAAAGACGAATTCCGACTTCAACCGTCGCTCCGCGACGGAATGCCCGCCAAACCTCAAACCGTGGGATCAATCCCACGGCTACCTTCATTCATCGCTCCGCGATGCCGTGCTTTTACATTCATTTTGATGCGTCAGCCCTGGTGTCTAAATTCCGCTGCCGCAAAGGCGCAGAAAAAGACACGCCGAATCAACCAGGAAAACAAAGTGAACGCGACAGGTTCACGCGAAACTTAACGAGGAATCCGCCGCAAGCGGAATCACGGAGAGCGTGGTGTAATGCGAAGCAGTGGGCGTGAGTTCGCTGCGAATCAATTCAAACTCGCTGGCCGTCCACTCGCCGAAAATTCGTTTACCGATCCCGCGCGCGGCAACGTTCGACAGCAGTTCAGCCTGCGCCGGTTTGATCATCGGACAGCGCCCGAGTGTCACGTGACCGATGAAACGGGCTTCCATTTTTTCGTCAGTGAAAGTGGCAACGGATTTCTCAATCGCGCGTTGAAGCTTCGGCAACATCTCCGCCTGATCTTTCACCCCCGCCCAGACCACCCGTGGACGGCGCGCATTCGGGAAAAAGCCAATTCCTCCCGCGCGCAATTGCATCGTTGGAAAATTTGCGCAGCCCGCGCGAAGCGATTGCACGAGTTCATCCACCCAATCGACCGCCACCTTTCCGAGAAATTTCAAAGTCAGATGAAAACTCTCCGGCTTCGTCCAGCGGATACAACCTTGCGACAGGCTCTCCTGCAATTCACGTTGCGCGCGAACCAGTTCGAGTTTCACCGATTACGGCAGCGCAATTGCGACAAACAAGCGCCACGTTTCCGGTTGCGCATTCACGATTCAGGGCAGTGGTTCGCCGCGCGCCGCGGTAAAAAGCTGATACCACTCCTCACGCGTCAGCACGATTTCTGTCGCCTTAACCGCATCGCGAATGCGCTCCGGATTATTCGATCCCACAATCGGCACGATCTTGCTCGGATGCCGCAACAGCCACGCCAGCGCGATTACCGTTCGGCTGACGCCGCGGGCTTCGGCGATCTGTTCCAGCGTCGGAAGAAATTTCTCGGGTTTGTATTCCTGTTGCCAGGAGAGCAATCGTTTCGCGCCGCCGCCGATCAATCCTCCCGCCAGCGGACTCCACGCCATCGGCGTAATTTTTTCGCTCAGACATTGATCCAGCGTTCCGTCGCCGAACGCGTTCAACATGGCGAGACTGATTTCAACCTGATGCGTGATCAACGGCATCGAACACGCCTTTTGCAACGTCGTGACAAGCGTTGGACGAAAGTTGCTCACGCCAAACCAGCGAACCTTTCCCGCGTCCTGCAATTGCGCGAAAGCTTTGGCAATTTCTTCCGGGTCGCCGAGAAAATCCGGCCGATGCAGCATGTAAATATCAATCGCATCCACCCGCAAACGTTTCAGCGACGCTTCGCACTGTTGGACGATATAATCGCCGGAGAAATCCCAGCGATGCGGCGAATCGGGCTGCGGATCGGCCGCGTGACGCACGCCGCATTTGGTCGTGATGACCACGCGTTCGCGCATTCCGGGAATTTCCCGGAGAGCTTCGCCAAGAATGCGTTCGGCTTCGCCGCGTCCATAGATATTGGCATTATCGAAAAACGTGTAACCCGCGTCGTAAGCGGCCTTCACCGCCGCGCGGCCTGCAGCTTCATTTTCCGCCGGTGAATTGGAAGGCGTTCCCGCCAACCGCCAGCAGCCATACGCCAGCCGGGTTGCTTTGAGCGAACTGACGCCGATCGAAATGGTTTCCATGAAAGCGAGCTTAGTGAACCCGTGCCGTTCAGTAAAAGATTTCCGCCGGTGTAGCGTTGGACGTATCGCCCAGGATGCAGTTGCAATAACGGTCTGATCCTGATCCGTACACCGAACAATTCACACCGAACTCAAACCCGCAAACTGAATGCGCCAAGTTCATCGCGCGCTTCGATGTTCGGAGTTCAATGTTCGTTGTTCAGCGTTCGAAGTTTCGCCACTTCTTTGCAGGCTCGGAACCGCATTTTCCGGCCCATTTCGAGGATTTCTGGCTTGCGTTTTTGATGCTCGACCGGAAGATTGCACCCCCTATATGGAATCTGATGTCACGCAATCGGCAGCTTTTTACAAAACCTGGGCCTGGGCGGAAGCCAACAAGAATTTACTTGTGATCGCCGCCGCGGGAATTCTCGTCGTCGGCTGCGGCATCGGACTTTACGTCTGGCAGCATAACGAAAAAGAATCCTCGGCCAGCCAGGCGCTCTCGCATGTCGCGACCCAGACTTCGCTCACCGGTCACACCGCTCCGCCGGAAGCTTTCCTGAAAGTGGCTTCGCAATATCCCAATACCGCCGGCGGTGAACGCGCTTTGCTGATGGGCGCAGGACAATTGTTTGTCGAAGGCAAATACGCCGAAGCGCAGGAACAGTTCCAGAAATTTCTGAACGAACATCGCAGTTCCGACCTCGCCGGCCAGGCCGCACTGGGCGTCGCGACCTCGCTGGAAGCTCAAGGCAAAACCGCGGATGCGATCAAGGCTTACAAAGACATTACCGAGCATCGCGCAAGCGACCCGATCACGCCGCGGGCGCGACTGGCGCTGGGCCGGCTTTACGAAGCGCAGGGTGAATTGACTCAGGCGCGGGATGCGTATCAACAACTCGCGCGCGCCGAGTTTGGCGGCATTGGTCAGGAAGCCAATCTGCACCTTCAGCAATTGCTTTTGAAAAATCCCGCGCTGGCACAGCCACCGGTGACCGCGACCAATAATTCGCTTGTTGCTCCCGCGTCCGTTACGAACGCTCCCGCTTTAAACTCCAAATAATCAGAGCCGGTTTTTCCACTTACGATGAAGCTTACAATCATTGGCACCGGTTACGTCGGTCTCGTCACGGGCACCTGTTTCGCCGAAGTCGGCCATCAGGTGATCTGCGTTGATAACGACGCCAACAAAGTCAAAACGCTCCAGGCCGGCGGCATTCCCATTTACGAGCCGGGCCTCGAAGAACTGGTGAAGAAAAACGTGGATGCCGGACGCCTCAGCTTCACCACCAGCACAGCGGAAGGCGTGGAGAAATCGGATGTCATCTTCATCGCTGTTCCCACGCCGCCGCAGCCGGATGGCGCGGTGGATCTGAGTTTCATCGAAAAAGTCGCGCGCGAAATCGCCAGCGCCATGACGAGCTACAAAATCGTCGTGGATAAAAGCACAGTGCCCGTGAAGACCGGCGAGAAAGTGGCGGAAACCATCAAACGCTATTGCAAAGCGCAGGTGGAATTCGACGTGATCAGCAACCCGGAATTTCTCCGCGAAGGTTTTGCGGTGGATGACCTGATGCACCCGGATCGCATCGTGGTGGGCGTCAAATCGCAGCGGCCGGTTGCCGCAATGAAGGAAGTTTATAAACCTTTCAACGCGCCGATCATTGTCACGGACATCAATTCCGCCGAGTTGATCAAGCACGCTTCGAA
The DNA here is from genome assembly GCA_035765675.1 of Verrucomicrobiia bacterium. Classification (GTDB taxonomy): domain Bacteria; phylum Verrucomicrobiota; class Verrucomicrobiia; order Limisphaerales; family DASXHY01; genus DASXHY01. The sequence continues at coordinate 15,168 of DASTXC010000058.1, read as the reverse complement.
TTCATTTCTCGCGCTGAAAATTTCCTACATCAACGCCATCTCTGTAATCTGCGAAGCCACCGGCGCGAACGTCAATGAAGTGGCGAACGGCATGGGCATGGATGCCCGCATCGGCCGGCGGTTTCTGGATGCGTCGCTTGGATTCGGCGGCAGTTGTTTCCCCAAAGATCTCAGCGCGTTCATCAAAATCTCCGAGCAGGTCGGTTACGATTTCGGTCTGCTGAAGGAGGTCCAGCGCATCAACGAACGCCAGATGGATCGTTTCGTTAAGAAAATTGTCGATACGCTCTGGGTGTTGAAGGACAAGAAAATTGGCGTGCTCGGCCTCGCGTTCAAGCAGAACACGGACGATGTCCGGATGTCGCCTGCGATTGATCTTTGCCAGCGATTGCAAAAGGAAGGCGCCGTTCTGCGCGTGCATGATCCGAAAGCGATGGACAAAGCCAAATCCATGTTGAAAAACGTGACTTACGTTCCGGATATGAACGCTGTGGCTGAAGGCTGCGATGCGCTGGTGATTGCGACGGAATGGGAGGAGTTCAAGCAACTCGATCTCGACCGCGCGCGCAAAGGAATGACGCATCCGATTCTGTTCGATGGCCGAAATCTGTTCGACCCGGCCGAAATGGAAAAACTCGGTTTCATCTACAAGAGCATCGGACGGTAGATTCCGAATCGCTTCGGAGTTCGAGCCATGAAGAAAACGGTGCCGCTTCGAACTCCGGATTCTGAAAATCAGAACTGCGTCGAAGTTTCCGCGGGTCTGGTTTTTCGCGACGGAAGGCTTCTCATCACGCAACGTTACGCGGATTCACATCTGGGTGGACTTTGGGAATTTCCCGGCGGCAAACGCGAACGCAACGAGACGTTTGAACAATGCCTCATCCGCGAACTGCGCGAGGAACTCGGAATTGAAGTGGAAGTCCTCGAACTGATTCAAACCGTCCGGCACGCTTACCCCGAAAAAACGGTTCTATTGAACTTCTTCCGCTGCTGTTGGATTGCCAACGAACCGCAAACGCTCGGCTGCCCGGCGTTTCGCTGGGTGCGGTCGGAAGAACTGAATCTCCACGAATTTCCGGCCGCCGACGCGCAATTGATTCAGCTTTTGCTCGAACGCAAAGAGCTTTGGCATTGATCATCGGCGACCGTTTCCTGCGGGTTCAATTAAGTTCCGTCAATCGCGATAATGAACCAGCACGCGCAAACGGCGCAGTGAATATTCCTTCGCGTTTTCTTTGAAGGTCCAATCCGGATTTCCTGAAGGATTGTTGCCGATGCCCACGTCCGCCTTGTCGCCTTCGCTCCAGTGATTGAACGCGAAGATCGTTTGCTGCTTTGCATGATTGTGAACCTGCATGCTGCCGTAGCCCGCATTGGAATCGCCGCCGGAATCGCCAAAGTCGAACGCGCTGGAAGATGCGCCGGGAACATTCGCCCGATTCTCCGGAGCGTAATTGCTCGGCCAGAATTCAATGTTGCCGCCGGAAAGATTGGTTCCCGTCGTCACCCCTTTCGCATTCGAGAAAACGTTCATCGCCTTGACGTTCTGTTGAAACAACGCTCCGGACTCGACTGTGGGCACAGCGATCTTTTTCAAATCACTCGTGAACGCGTTCATCGAAACGTAAACGTAATGCGGCTCGTCGTTGCTGTTCCAGAGTTCGAGAAAATACGCGACGCGATCGAATGGCCGATCCATTTCGCTGCTCCGATCCTGATCGTAGGCGATCTTCTTTCCGGCTTTTGCGAGATTCAAATCGTAAACGAGCTGATAATCCTTTGCTTCCGGCACGTTCATTTCCAGCATGTCGCGTTCAGGAACGGTTCCGGCGCGAAACGCGCTGGCGGGCAATCCTGCGGCATTCGCCAGGTTCGGTTCGGCCAACATGCTCCAGGCAAAACGCATCGCCACCGGATTCGGCGCTTCTGCCGCGGACAAGACAATGGAATTGCCGTCGATCTGCGCGTCTGCTTTCACAAAGCCGCCGCGATCCGCATCAATGATTTCAAACCAGTTCAGCGGCTTTCCATCGCGGCTGCGCAAGCCGTCCGCATGCTCAAACGTGACACGGAGTTGATTGCCTTCTCGTTTCAACGATTTGAACACCGGCCCGGAGTATTCGAGATTTTCGCGACCGTAGGTTTTGGCCAAAGCAATTCGCGCCAGACGTTCGCCGACATCGCGTTTGTCCTTCGGATGAATGTCGCGGAGATTTCCAATGTCATTGATGACGGCCATGCCGGAGTTCGGAATGCTGAGGGACGCGGATTGAGCTTCCCAGAATTCGGGCAAAATGTGACGTGGCTCATTGTAATCGTACGGCGCGATCTGCACGAACAGGAACGGAAACTCGCCTTCATTCCAGATCTCACGCCAGCCGCCGATCAGCGCTTTCATGCGCTCGAAATAGCGCATGCCTTCCCTGCGATTGTTTTCGCCCTGATACCAGATCGTTCCGGCAATGGTGAACGGACACAGCGGATGGATCATGCCGTTGAACAATGCGGTCGCCTGTTGCAGGTCATGCGGCGGCAGCAGGTCATTCGGAAAACTCGGCATCGCTGGCGCAATGGCTTGGCGATCCAAAGCGGCGCGCGCGTCGCTCAACCATGCACCGGTTTTATCCAGAAACGCGGACAGCTCACGTTGGTGTTCCGGCGTGTGCGGATCGGCGAGCAGCACTTTCTGGTATTCCGATTTTAACGCCGGCACCTGCGCGTAACCTTCGGGTGGAGTCCATGATTGAATATCCGTTCCGCCCCAGGTGGCGTCGATCAATCCAATCGGCACGCCGAGCTCCTGACGCAATTTTTTGCCGAAGAAATAGGCGCATGCGGAAAAACCGCCCCAGCCGGATTCGGCGAGTGTTTCCGGTGAACATCTTTTCCAGGCGGCATCAATGTTGGTCTGCTCCAGAGGCGACCAGCGATTCGGCACCATCAGCAGACGCAGGTTGGAATCATTGGCCGCGGCGATTTCCGCTTCGCCGTCTTCCACGAATTTCATGCCCATGTCCATGTTGGATTGACCGGAACAAAGCCAGACTTCGCCAACCATCACATCCGTGAAGCGCACTTCGTTTTCGCCTTTCACGATCAGTTCCAACGGGCCACCCGCCGCGCGTTGCGGCAATGCTGCTCGCCATTGTCCCGCTTTATCAGCCACGACCTGCACCGAGTCTTCGCCCAGCCGAATGGAAATCTTTTCATTCGGCGACGCCCAACCCCAGACCTGAATCGGTTTGCCGCGCTGCAAAACCATGTGATCGCTGAAAACGTTCGGCAGATGGACCTCCGCGAAAACACTCGAAGCGGCCAGAAAGCCAGCGAACATTCCGAGCCGCAGATATTTTGAGAATCGGTTTTTCATAGGAATACTCCAGACTGCTGAAGTTCGTCGCCAAGTTCCAATGGAAAGTTCAAAACCTGAGAACGTAAGAACGCAGGCGCCAATTGCGGAACCGCGGATGAGCGAGGGCAACTGAACCGGACGATGCAGTTCATTGGATCGGGAGCGCAGCCGCCTCGGCTGCTGTTCGGCGCGCCCTCGCGCCGAACAGAGCGGCTCACACCAGCACTGAATCGTTCGTCCATTCCACGCCTTACAATCAGCCGCGAGGGCGCGGCTGATTGCGCCCGAGGCGGGCGCGATCCCCATTCCCATTACATGGATTCGCTTAAACCGCACCGTGATCTGCGGTTGCGCCGCGATGGATCCGTGGAGTAACTTCGCCCGGCAGTTTTCCGTTTATGTCACTGAAAGAAATTCGCCAGGCCGAGCGCAGCGTTGTCCAACAGCGCCAGATCGTTTCTGAATTGAACAGCGTGGTGAAAGACATCGAACGCTGCGAACGCACGATTCACGATCTTCAAAAGGAACTGGCCGTCATCAATTCAAAATTCGCCGGACCGCGCGACACCCGTCAGGACATTGATTACCTCAGCTCACTGCTCGCGTGCGCAAAAAAGAAACTCGCCTGGGAAAAAACGATTGCCAGCCTGCAAAAGCGCACGCCGCAAATCCTCGAAGAAATGTCGCGCCTGTTGAATGATCCGAAAAATCCGCCCGCCGAACCGATGCGGGTGGAAATGTTGAAAGCATTGCAAGGCGTGCAAAGCGCGATGGAACGATTGCAGAATGTTCAGCCGGCTTGAACGAGGAAGTTGAAATTTCAGAAACCGAAAGCGGCCGGACAAGTTTTCCGCTTTTCAGTGTTTCAGCTTTCGAAAAGCTAATCGATGGGCGCCCAGCGCGCCGCTTTCACCGAACCCCGCATTGAGAAATACAATGCGCTGACCACAATCGCCTCGCCCAGCACCAGCCACCAGAACCAGCCATACTTCCAGGCCACTTGCGCCGCAAATGCCAGGATGATTGCGATCATCATGATGCCGAACATTTGAATGCCGCGGCTGGCCGATTTGGCTTCCGCGGAAGGAATCGAAAACGGAACCGCATTTCCGCCAACGCAGGGAATCATCGCATAAATCGGCAGCGCGAGAAGTCCGGGAATGGCCAGCACCCAATGCGCCGCCCCACCCTGCAACAGCCAAACGATGACCGCGAACAACACCAACAAGGGCAGCGTGAGAAAAACCAGCACCGCCCGCCGCGCGCCGTGACACAACTGCGCCGGGCCGGCAATCGGCGCGTTGCGAAACAAATCCGCCGCCTGCCATTGCTGCGAATATTTCAAGAGATCCAATCCCATCATCGGGATCAGCCCGAGATAGGCGCCGGTAAATGCCGCACCGAAACTGCCCATGAAATTTTCACGATCCTGAAACAAAAATATGAACGGCAGCACGAGCATCGGCGCGAGGCCCGGGTAAACCCGCAATTTCGTTTCCCGATCGCGCGCCAGATACGCCGCGCTCAGTAGAAAGGAAGCGCGCGCCACGGGATCGCGCAGCCACCAGCGCAGCGGCGGCGCATTCACCAGCATATCGAGAAAACGCCGGCGGGTTCGGGTGCGTTTGCTTTTCCGCGTGGAAGATTCATTCAACGCCTGAACGCCGGATTCATAACTGCCTGCCAGTTTTCCGAACGCAAAATATAAAACCGCCGCTGTGCTGGCCAATGCGATGAGTGTCAACATCCACGAAGCAACCGTTCCGCCGCTCACAAATGATTCATCGAAACCCGCAAACCAGGCCGGTGGCAGCAGAACAATCCACCAGTGCGGCCCGTCCATTTGAATCGACGCGCCCGGATGGCTGATCAACCGCGGCATAATCTGGCCCGCCGTGACCGCCAGCACCGCGATCAGCATTTGCGCCATCGTCATCAAGCCTTCCAGTCGTTCGCGGCCAAACCAGCGCAGGCAAAGTTGATAAATCAGCACGACAGTTCCGGTGCACAACAGCGCTTCCAAAATCGTGGACGTTAAATGCACGAAGGGGAAAATCCAGTTCCCTCCGACACACAATGCGCCGACGAAAAAACCGACGAGATTGAACGCTCCCGCGAGCCACAACGAAACCTCCACGAGCACGCGAATTTTCGCCCACAAAAATGCGCGCGGCGCGATGGGACGATGCATGAGAATGTCGGCCTCTTCCTTGTTGAACAACACTTCCCCGGCGGATGCGGCCACAAACATTCCGAGAAAGACGAAGGTCATTCCATGCAGATAAATGGCCAGGCTGAACACGGGTTGGCGCACAAATCCAAGCGCGAAAATTCCGAAGAACGTGTAAATCGCAATCGAGCCGAAGAGCTTTTGACCGATGGATGTCGGCGCGCTGTCTTTGCGTAATCCACGCGCGCTGCGACCGCGCAAAAACAGCGTGAGAAACAATCGGCGCAATGCCTTTTCCGGCGCAATGGGTGGACGCGGTTTTGGCAGAGGCGGTGGTTGAACGGCGGACGCGTTCATGAACGAAAGGTTTTCGCGAAATCTTCCGCGCGACGTTCCAATTCCTGGCCACCGGTCAATTGCGTGAACAACCGTTCCAAAGTTCCTGAACCATGCGCGGCAACGAGTTCATCCGGCTTGCCATCGAGCAATAGTTTTCCTTTATCAATGATGATCACGCGATCACACACGCGTTCCACCACATCGAGGATGTGCGAGCTGTAAACAATCGTTTTGCCTTCGCGCGCGAGCGTTTGAATCAGGGCTTTGAAACCCACCGCTGCATTGGCATCGAGTCCGTCCAGCGGTTCATCGAAAAACACAACCTTCGGATTGTGCAACAGCGCGGCGGTGATGACGACCTTGCGGCGCATGCCTTTGGAATACGCACCCAGCAGTTTGTCCGTGAGCGTTTCAAAGCTCAGATCGAAAAACGCGATGAACTGACGAATGCGCGTCCGGGCCGCGTCGGGTGGAATCGCATAAAGTGCGGCCACCATTTCGAGATATTCCAGCCCGGTCAGCGATTCAAAAACCGCTCCGGATTCGGGAACGAAACCGACGTTGCGTTTGACCTCAATGATTTGCTGGCGCAGATCGAAGCCGCAGATTGTGGCGGTTCCATCCGAAGGCTCGATCATGCCGGTGAGCATCTTGAGCGTCGTGGATTTTCCCGCGCCATTTGGTCCGAGAAAACCGACGATCTGGCCAGCGGGAATTTCAAACGAAAGCGATTGCACCGCCGTCTGCGCGCCGAAGCGTTTAGTGAGGTTTTGGACAGAAATCATGATCGCGACCGGCGCTTTTATGACGGAACTCGCGAGCTTTGGCAAACTAATCGCGCCCGCGTCGTAACCTGGCTTCAGAGCGGAGCGCGGTTCTGTGACCCGCAGCAACGAGAATCTTCACTGGGTTTCCGGGTTCCAATGAACCCTCTCGATTTATCAAAATAGCTGCGGGTCGGAAACCCGCGCTCCGATTGATCCTCAGGCGCACCCTGTCACCACTCGCTTTTGCATCGCGCTGAAAACTTGAAGTCCGAACTTGTCATCTTCTTTTCGACGCGCGTACTCTCGCACATTCATGAAGTCCAAGGCCTTTATGCTTTCGGCCCTGCTGCTCGCGTGCGCGCCCGTTGCCCAGGGAACAATCCATTACGTCAATCTCAACAATCTCAATCCCGTTGCGCCCTATACCGACTGGAGCACGGCGGCGATTTCCATTCAGGACGCCATCGACGTCTCAACTGAAGGCGATGACGTAATCGTGACGAACGGAATTTATGCCGAGGGCGGACGCGTGGTTTCGGGAATTCTGACCAACCGCGTCGTCGTGGACAAAGCCATCTCCGTCCGAAGCGTGAACGGGCCGGAGGTTACGGTGATTGAAGGAAAATCACCATTGGGAACAAATGCCGTTCGCTGTGCGTATCTGGCGGATGAAGCTGTGCTTTCCGGTTTCACACTGACAAACGGCGCGACACTTTCCGGATTCAGCACAAACCTGCCCCAGGTCGGCGGAGGCGGAGCGTGGTGCGAATCAACAAACGCATTGCTCGACAACTGCATCGTCGTTTCCAACTCGTGCAGCATGTGGGGAGCTGGAGTTTTCTCGGGAACACTCAAAAACTGTCAGGTGAACAGCAACTGGAATTTCAATGGCAGTCTCGCAGGAGGAGGCGGTGTCGCGTTCAGCGCGGTTTTCGATTCTACACTGACCAAAAATCACGCGAGTATTAACGGCGGCGGCGGCGCGATTTCCAGCACACTGAGCAATTGCATTGTTTCCCTGAACACCAGCGATGGAGTTGTCGATTGCACATTGTATGACTGTGAAGTGACGGCGAACAATGGTTCGGGAATGATACGAGGAATGGCCTTCCACTCACTCATCTCCAGCAATATTTCGTTCGATCAAAATCTCGGGGGCGGAGCTACATCGGCTACATTGAGCAATTGTTTCGTTTTCAACAATAGTGCCTGGAATGGCGGAGGCGTTTATAACTGCGTGCTGAACTTCTGCACAGTTTCGAACAACGAAGCCACCTTTTCGGGCGGTGGATTTTACTGGGGTGGAACTGCTCCTTTTCAAATCGAATCACCCGGAAAGAACTCCATCATCGTAGGAAATATCGCCGGAGGTTCAGGCGGCGGCGGATCCTCGCGAGTCGCTTTCAACCTTACAAATTGGGTTTTCAGCAACAACTCCGCAAATGGCAGCGGAGGCGGATTTGCTTCAGGAAATGGGATCATCTCGGACTGCATCTTCAACGGGAACACTTCAGGAGGATTTGGTGGAGGAATTGTTGGCACAGGTTCCAAGGTTCAGTTGATTGGATGTACGATTTCGAGCAATTCTGCGGTGGGCAATGGAGGAGGCGCGTCCGACGTCGATATACGAAACTGCTTTATATCCGATAACTCTGCTGGAAGCCTTGGGGGAGGTGCGTCCGCAAGGACTGCCGTCGATTCCACCTTTCTCCGCAACACCGCTGTGATCAATGGCGGCGGACTTTCTCTCCAAATCCCTCTGGGTATAACCAATTGTCTTTTCGAAGAAAACTCAGCAGGTATGAGTGGAGGCGGGCTGCATGCGTCCGGTGGATGCATCAAAAATTCTCACTTTGTCCGAAATTCTGCCGGTAACGGCGGTGGAATATATCTTCTGTCTTCGTCCATTTTGGTTACAAATTGCACGTTGATGAACAATCGCGCCAAGCTTGGGGGCGGTAGCTACAATGGCTTTTTCGCCGAATGTACGATTCAGGGCAATTACGCAACCAACAATGGCGGAGGTGTTTTTGATGGGGGACCTATCCAATCCTCAGCCTCATCGAATAATGTGATTGTCGGTAATTCGGCAGTGTTCGAAGGCGGCGGCGCGTTTGGCGGAAATTGGCAGCGATGTACGATTCGCAGTAATTCTGCAGGTAATGGAGGCGGCCTCAGCAGTGCTCGACTCGATCACAGTATCGTATTGAACAACACCGCGAAAACGAACGGCGGTGGTGTTTATCTTACGCCATTTGACAATTGCCTGTTCACCGGAAACGAGGCGGAACGAGGCGGCGCAGCCTATAACGCAAACCAGCAGGTATCTGTCAGCACAATTTCCGGCAACTCGGCTTCCATATCCGGCGGAGGGATTTTCGCCGGCGGAATGCAGTTGAGGGGCAGCATCGTCTATTTCAATACCGCACCCACGGCTCCAAACTATACCGGGACCGTGAATACCTTCTCGTGCCTGACACCTCTGCCCGCGGGCACAGGAAACATCGACGGCGATCCTGCGTTCATTGATCCTGCCAACGGCAACTTCCGTCTCCAGACCAATTCGCCGTGTATCAACACTGGCGGGGGGCCAAGTTCACCAACTGATCTCGATGATCGGCCGCGATTCGTCGGTGGGCACATCGATATGGGCGCATATGAGTTCCAAGGGCCGGGCGTGGGAGAATTTACCGACTGGCTTCAGCAGAACGGACTTCCAACCAGCGGCTCGGCGGATCATCAGGACACGGACGAGGATCGCATGGACAACTGGCAGGAATGGATCGCGGGAACTTCGCCGACCAATGCAGCTTCCCTGCTCCAGATGTATTCCCCTTCCAACTCAGTAAACGGAATCACCGTCACCTGGCAAAGCGTTCCTGGAAAAACTTATTTTCTTCAGCGCGGCAGCGATCTCGCGGCGCAACCGGCATTCTCATCCATCGAAAGCAATCTTGTCGGACAAGCTGGCTTCACCAGTTTCACCGATTCCACGGCCACGAATTACAACTCTTATTTCTATCGCGTCGGCGTGCAATAACCTCGCAATGCGCCGATGACTTTATTCATGTCGCCGAAATTCTTCGACGCTCACAATCATCTGCAGGATGACCGGCTCGCTCCATTTCAATCGGATATTCTTGCGACGCTGAACGAAGCGGGCATCGGCAAAATGGTCGTGAACGGTTCCTGCGAATCAGACTGGCCGCAGGTTCTGGCGCTCTCCAAGAATGTTCCGCAAGTCATTCCGTCATTTGGATATCATCCGTGGTACATCAAGGAACGCAGCGACAACTGGCAAAAAAATCTGATCAAATTTCTCGACGCCGTCCCGTCCGCGATTGGAGAAATCGGTCTCGATAAATGGATCAAAGATCACGATCTGCCGCAGCAGCGCGAAGTGTTCGTCTGGCAATTGCGGCTCGCGGCGGAACGCAATCTGCCCGTAAGCATCCATTGTTTGCAGGCGTGGGGAACGCTTCTGGAAATATTGAAAGCGGAACCGCGCCCGAGCTGTGGATTCGTCCTGCATTCGTTTGGTGGACCGCAGGAAATGATCAAACCGCTCGCGGAACTTGGCGCGTATTTTTCACTACCGGGGTATTTCGCACATGAACGCAAGGAGCGTCAGCGCGAAACTTTCCGTCACGTTCCCCGCGAACGATTGTTGATCGAAACTGACGCACCGGATCAATGCTTGCCGTCAGAACGCGTAGAATTTCCTTTGCCCAACGGCGCGGAGGGCAAGCCCTTGAATCATCCGGCAAACCTGCGCGCGGTATATCAGTTCGCTTCAGAATTGCTGGAGGAGCCGGTTGAATCACTGGCGATTCGGGTGGAGAAAAATTTCAAAACCGTCTTCGCAAAGTTTTTTGGAAGTTGAACGGGAGCAAGCCGAGAGAGCGGAGCTTTTTTCTTTGAGGACTTCGAAGACTCGGCTGTCGGCAATCTCCGTTAATTCCGAATCGCATTTCCAACCTTGCCCCGGAGCGCGTCTGCCTTTCCTTTGGACTTGCAAAAAAGCGGCGCTGAAGCCGCCGCACTTCATACGCAATCGCAACATTCTTTCGCGTTCGCACTGCGCGGAGCGTTTGGAGTGCGGTCGCTTCAGCGCCGCTTTCAAAATTTCTGACGTGTTATTGAATCCGCACTCGTCTCCGAATCATAATTTCCCCACAACCGCTTCCGCCTCCGCCTTCCCTTCTCCGCTTCCTCTGCTTCCTCCTGTTAAATCCTTCGTCAGGTGATGAACAATCCTCGAAGCTGCAATCAATCCAAACGCACCGGTCACAAAGCTCGCGGTTCCAAAACCGGTGCTGCAATCGATGCGAAAATCCGTGGTATCGCCGCGCTCACAGGAAACCGTGCCGTCGTTCTGCGCATAAACCAACGGCTCACGCGAGAATACGCATTCAATGCCAAAACTCTTGTCCGCCTCGGAAAAACCATGTTTCGCGCGCAGTTCCTTGCGGAGATGTTTCAACAGCCGGTCATTGCAGGAAAAGGCCAGATCGTTCACTTCGATTTTCGACGGATCACGCCGCCCGCCCGCTCCGCCGGTGGTGACAATCGGAATGTTTTTCCGACAACACAACGCGATCAACAACGCCTTCATGGAGACGCGATCAATCGCATCAAAGACGTAGTCGAACGATTCCGACAGAATCGCTTCGGCATTCGATTGCAGGAAAAATTCCTGGCGCGCGTGAACTTCGCAATCGGGCTTGATCAGCCGGACGCGCTCGGCCATGACTTCCACTTTCGGTTTACCAAACGTGCCGGTCAGCGCGTGCAACTGGCGATTGACGTTGCTGATGCAAACGTCGTCGAGATCGACCAGCGTCATTTTTCCAACACCCGAACGCGCGAGGGCTTCCACCGCCCAGGAACCGACGCCGCCGATGCCGACAATGCAGACATGCGCAGAGCGGAGCCGTTGCGCTCCGTGGTTTCCAAACAGCCGGCCAATGCCGCCGAATCGTGCTTCGTGTTGAGTCATATTCTGTGCCGCGCCAGGAATCGTCCGAACGCAAACGGCAGAAACTATAGCAGCGTTTTGCGTACAATCCAGCCCGAGATTGAATTGCGGTGACTGGTGTTCGAAGGAGAAGTGTGCGTGAGTTTTTATTCAACAAAACAACTCGTGAACTCGCGTTCCTCATTCTTCAAAAAGCCAGCGTGCTTTCCAACCCGAAAGAGATCAATCGCCCCCTTTATGCTTCCATCGCTCAGGTGCGGCAACGCGGGATTGCCAGCGGGAGCTGAGTCGGTAGAATTGTCCTCGCCATGAAGGATCGGTGGGATCTTTTTCCAATTGCAATGCGCGTGCCTGATGTACGGACGTCCCGAATCGAATTGCGAGACCGCGCTGGTGGCCTTTTGAATCATAGCGTCGGTTTTGTTCAGGAGGACTGGTGGGTGTGTGATTGAAAGGGTGAAATTTCTAAATGTATGAAATGCAAAACTGCGACCGGATTGGTATTCGTAATATTGGCATTTTTGTTTGCATCGGGTTGTTCGACGAATTCGAACACTCATCATAAGCCGAGTGTCAGCATTTTCTCTTCCGCTGACGTGGAATCGACAGTAAACAACCGAAACCTGTGGCGGGACTCGGACGACGCGAACTTTTAGTAACTTAACGGACCAAGCATAAAACAGAAATTACGAATCCTATGAAAAAACTCATTGTTCCCATACTCGTTGGCTTTTCTGCGATGACACTGTTGACCGGATGCATCGGTCTGTCCATTGGAGGCGGCACCACTACCAAACCCGTCACCGCGACGGTCGGGCAGCAATTGGTGGATCTTCAGAAAGCAAAAGATTCCGGAGCGATCACGGAAGCAGAGTATCAGGACCAGAAGAGCAAGCTTCTCAATGGCAAGTGAGCAATTGAATGCATTGAGAATGCGAATAATCCACGGCTTCTGAGGAAGGAGGGGACGTCTCCTTCCAAAGCGCTGGATCACTCCCACGCATTTGATTGAACCCCGCTCGGAAGGACAAGTTTTACGACACGCATTTTAAAACCGCTCGTCGTATTTTCAGCCCAGCGCCGCTCATCCTTCCGAGGCTTTCGAGAAAATCTTACGGCAATTTCTTTTTCGCACCTTCAGGCACTTCCACTTTGGTCGTGCCGACGTCTTTGATTTCGACCGTTGTGGTGCGATCCACATCACGATCGTTGCCATTGAAGCTGACCGTTCCCTGAACCTTCGATTCGTATTTCGTCAGCGTTCCGTCTTTGACCCAGAATTTCACTGAGCCTTTGGCGTTGCTGATGTCCGGGCCATTGCCGTTGCCCCGGCCACGACGAAAACTGAGCAGGCTTTTTGCGCCCGCTTCCGTCAACGCGCCGGAAATCACATCGCCATCCTGTTTCAAATCCTGCGCTTGGCCTGCAAGTTCCATCGCTTCATCCGCCGGTGCTTTCTGATTCTGCAACATGCGCGCGGTGAACGCCGTCCAGTTGAAACCGCCGCCGCCATTGTCCTCGGCCGCTTCGCTCAAGCTGCGCCAGCCCTCGTCGGTTTTCAGCGCGCCTTTGTTCGTGCCGACCAGAACCGCTTCAACGGTGTTGTCGCGGCGGGTCATGGAAATGAACGTGGTTCCGTTCGCCATTTTCCCTTCAGTCGGCCCGCCGAAATTGCGGCCATTGGCGTTTTCCGTCGTGCTTTTCCAACTGTAATTTTCGCCGAGCTTTTTGGCGGCGGCTTTGATGTCGTCCTGCGGCGTCGCTGAAGCCACGGTGAGTGAAGCGGCGAGAAGTGTGAGCGCGCAGATCAAGGTTTGTCTTTTCATGGGGATCTATGGGTTGCGTTGTTGTTTTCGGGTTGAACCGAAGTGGTGCTGAAATGTCAGGCACGCACCTGAACATATCAATTCCAATCTCGGAGACGTCAGCGGCGGGCGCGGAGTTACGAACCTGATCTTCTCCCCCGCCCCATAAAAGCGGCGTCGGGCTTCCGGCGATTGCGATGGCTTACGGATTGGCCTTTGCGACTTCAACGGCGAACACCTGCGGCGCGCCGAACATGTTCGAGCGAAACACAATCCATTTTCCATCCGGCGTGAAGTTCACGTTCGGTTCCAGGCTGTAATCGTGGTTTCTCATGTTCACCAGCCGTTCGGAATGAAAAACACCGGGCGTGATAAGGTTTTTGAATTGCGGTTGCGGGCCATTTGCAGCGCGCACCGGCTCCGGACGAAACAGATAAATCCACTTTCCGTCCTTCGCCTTGGCGACGGAACCTTCGTGGCCGCCATCGCCGGCGAACAGCTTTCCATCCGGGGAAACATTGTAATGCACCGACCATTCATCGCGTTGCAGGTGATACCAGGTGCGCGCGCCGGTTTCGATCTCATAGCCAGCCAGCCAGAAATCCTCGCCGCGTGGCGTTTGCAGATCGTACCAAACCGTTTTTCCATCCGCGCCAAAGAATTCGTGACCGGCGATTTCCATCTGCATTGTCCGCGGATGAACTTTCGTCAGACCGCGTCCATCGGTGTGAATCAGCCACGTGCGATCCACCAGATGCCACGGCCCTTCATGACAAAACAGAATCAATGACGGATCAGTCGGCGACATCTGCACGTGATTCAGCCAGTCTGTGGATTTGTGAAACGTGCGAGTCTTGCCGGTTTTGATATCGAGCGTGAACAGTTGCATCGGCACTTTTGCCTGAACGCGTTTTTGCATCCACGCGCCTTTGCTTTCGCCTGGCTGTTTTGCCAGCGCGCGATAGGTCGGGGATAATTTTTCACGTTCGGAAATCGCTTCCACAAAACTCCCGGCCAGCAGTGTTTCATCCGCATTGATTGCCAGCATCGAACCGCGCCCGGTTCCGGGAATGATTCCGACCCGCCGCGTGGCGTGCGTGTCCAGATCCGTGGCGAACGCAACCGTGTTGGACTCCGTTCGCTTGACATAAAAAACCTGGCGCGTGCGTTTGCCGATCACCATCCCGTTCTGGTTGGTCTCAAAAACCGGATCAGGAACCACGAGATCGATTTCATGCGTCTTGAGATCAACCGTTGAAATGCCGTGCGGCGTCGTAATCACCAGTTTGTCACCTCGTGCGGTGAATGCGTTTTGATGAAAATAAAGACTCTTGCTTCCCGGTTCGCGCGAAAGACGAATGATGCGATGGCCCGTGTCCGGATCAATCCAGTCCATCGGCGGTTCGCTCTCGACCGCAATAACATTGGCGACGCTGAAAAATGAAATGAGTAGAATGAACAAGCGCATAATTTTGGAGTGACGCGGTTGCCGGCACGAAACCAGACGGATCACGCGGAGGAAGGTTTCACAGCAAATGGGCGCGCCTGTAAAGACCGAATGGCAACCATTGATTCCAAGGGGCGCAACTTGACACCCGCACCAAACAACGGGTTGAGCTTTCGAAATTCAAAACGGCTGATCACTCCCTCTCCTCCGAGCGAAGCCGGAGGAGCAACGGTATTTAATTTTGGAGTACAAAGTTTGGATTTTTTGAGGAGGTGGTTCATGAGTATGATGAGTTTGCGCATGACGG
>DASTXC010000057.1:0-36393 GCA_035765675.1 Verrucomicrobiia bacterium | reverse complement strand
CCGTGACCGGCGACGTTCGCAACGACACGGGATTGGAACGCCAGCTTTTTTGCGGTGCGGGATCGGTGGGCGCCAAAGACGTTCGCAATTTTCCCGCGTTCATGCGTTACGGATTTCGCAGCAGCCTCAAGGCAAATTATTGCGTTCACAACCTCGGCTTTCGCTGCGCCAAAGATTTATGAAATCGTTCTTTAATTCCCTGACTCTTAGCGCGACGGTTCTCGCGCTCGGACTTTCAGCCAACGGCGCGAATGCTTCCGATGCGCCCGCCAAATCCACCAAACCGGCCTGCTGCGCTCGCGCGGAAGCGCCCGGACAATTCACGGATCAATCGATTTACCAGGTGGAATCGAAATGGAAAACGGACGACGGAAAAGAAATTCATTTGGGCGATCTCGCCGGGCGGCCGCAAATTGTCGTCATGTTTTTCGCGAGTTGTCATTATGCGTGTCCGATGCTGTTGAACGACGTTCGCCGAATCGAAGCCGCGTTGCCGGAGGACGTCCGCGGCAAAGTGGGCGTGACGCTGGTTTCGTTCGATACAAAGCGTGATACGCCCGAAGCTCTGGCAAAATTTCGCGAGGCACAAAATCTTCCAGCCGATCGCTGGACGTTGTTGAGCGGCACTGGCGATAACATTCTCGAACTCGCGGCGTTGCTCGGTGTGCGTTACAAACAGGATGCAACCGGCCAATTCATGCACTCCAATCTGATCACGATCCTTGATTCCAAAGGTGAAATTGTTCATCAACAGGTTGGCCTGAACCAGGACGTCACGGAAACCGCTCGCATTTTGAAACAACTTTCAAATTCTTAAACCCATGCCACCGCTCAATCGATTCAAACGCTTCGATGTTCGCGAACTCATTCGCAATGGAACCGAGCCGTTCCCGGAAATTCTCAAACGCGTGACCGCTTTGAAAGACAACGAAGGATTGATTGTGATTGCGCCATTTCTCCCTTCGCCACTCGTCGAACGATTGGGAGGCGAAGGGTTCGCTTCGAAGGTTGAGCGCGGAAGCGGATCGGACTGGATGGTTTACTTTTGGCGGGAGGTTGCTTGAATGATGAGCATGTCCACTGGCGTTGCTGAATTCAAAAAAATTGCAATCATCAATACCCTTCGCAGTTGCCAGCTTTTCATGGGACTTTCGCAGGTTGACCTTTCGAACATCGCGGATGTGACCGTGCTGAAATCATTGGAGAAGGACGAATATCTGTTTCACGAAGGCGATCCGGCGCAGGGTTTTTATGTCGTGCAACGCGGCTCAATCAACATTCATCGCGTCAATGCCGCTGGAAAGGAACAGATGATCCATGTGTTTCGCGCCGGCGATTCATTTGCGGAAGTCGCGCTGGCAACGGAACGCGGCTATCCCGCCGATGCCCGCGCGCTGGAGCCGAGCCAGGTGTTGTTGATTCAGAAAATTGGCATTCTGGCGCTGCTGAAACGGCAACCGGAACTGGCATTGCGCATGTTGGGTTCGATGAGCAGCCATCTTCGCGTTCTCGTTGGACAACTGGAGGATCTCACATTGAAAGATGTGGAAACGCGCCTGGCGAACTGGCTGGTGAAACGCTGTCCGGATCCACAAAGCGAAACGCCTGTGTCCATTGAACTCACCATGACCAAGCGCGTTCTCGCGGCGGAACTGGGAACGATCAGCGAAACGTTTTCCCGCACGCTCGCCAAGTTCCGCGAACAGAAGTTGATTACGGTCAAAGGAAAGATCGTGACCGTGCTCTCGCCGAAAAAATTGAATGCGTTGCTGCGACGAAATCTTGGAGAGTGATTTCAGTTCCGATGGCATAAACGCCGCGCTCTTTGAAGCAATGAATCGTTCACTTCCGCTGGCGAGCGTTCTTACACCGTAAAATCCCAGGTTTTTGGAAAAACTGTTTTGACAAATTTTTCCTGCACTCTAGATTTTCGTCGCTCTGGATGGGGTCTTAGCTCAGTTGGTAGAGCACCACAATGGCATTGTGGGGGTCAAGGGTTCGAATCCCTTAGGCTCCACCATCCTTCAAAAAAAGTTCGGAGTTCGGAGTTCGGAGTTCGGAGTTCTTTGTTTGAAGTTTTTTCCCTTCCGCTCACGTTCCCGCAATTCGCGTTACGCTTCCGCTTTCAACAACGCCGCCGCCAATCCTTCGACCGTGTGTTCCTTCGCCTCGAGAGCCGGCTCGAGATTCAGTGCGTGAATCGCTTTGCTGGTTTCCGGTCCGATCGAAGCCAGACGCATGTTCGGAAACTGCTTCACCAGCTTTGGAAGATCAAAACGCGCATGAAAATGTTCGACCGTTGACGCGCTGGTGAACGTGATCCAATCCGCGCCGCCTTCGCAGAATTTCGCCGCCGCGCCTGTGCGATCTTCCGTTTCCGGAACGGTTTTGTAGATCGCAATATCATCCACAATTGCACCGAGTTCCTGCAATGCTTCCGGCAAATCCAGAGTCGCCACCTGCGCGCGGAGCAGACAGATTTTCAGATTCTCGACCGATTCAAAGTTGTTCATCGCGCCCGCGATTTTTGAGCCGAGCGCTTCCTCGGGCATCAGATCGACTTGAAGATGCAGTTCCTTGATTTTCGCAGCGGTGGTGGGTCCAATCGCCGCGATCTTCACACCGCCGATGTCACGCAAATCCTGGAAGCGTTTGAAGAACAGATCGAAAAAGGCCGTGACGCCATTCGGGCTGGTGAACACAAGCCAATCGTAGGAATTCAATTCGAGCAGCGCGTCCACAATGTCCTGCCTGCGGTCGGACGGCGCGATGCGAATGGTCGGAATTTCCAGAACGTCCGCGCCGGCTTCAATCAATCGCTGCGAAAGCTGGCTGGCCTGTTCGCGCGTGCGGGTGACGACAATGCGCTTTCCGAACAGCGGACGCTGCTCAAACCAGTTCAATTGCGGACGCAGTTTGACCACGCTGCCGATGATGGTGATCGCGGGCGCGCCGATCTTTTTTTCCGCGACGCGTTGGGCGATGGTCGCCAGCGTGCCTTCGACGGATTGTTGGCGGCCGGTCGTTCCGGAATGCACGATGGCGACCGGTGTTTCCGGCGGAACTCCGCGGGCGATCAGCGTTTCGGTCAATTCTTTCAGCCGTTTCAGGCCCATGAGAATGACTTTTGTTCCCGGAATTTTCGCAATCTGATCGAAATCGAGACTCGAGCTTTCCTTCTCCGGATCTTCGTGGCCGGTCAGAACGGTGAATGTCGAAGCGTGTTCGCGATGGGTGAGGGGAATGCCGGCGTAGTTGGGAGCCGCGACAATGGACGAAACGCCGGGCACCACTTCGAAAGGAATGTTCGCGGCAACAAGTTCTTCAGCTTCTTCACCGCCGCGGCCAAAAATATAGGGATCGCCGCCTTTGAGTCGAACGACGCATTTGCCTTCCTTCGCTTTCGCCACGATCAGCGCGTTCAAATCGTCCTGCGACAACGCCGCCGTTGTGCCGCGGCTGCCACGTGAAATCAGTTCAGCGGCAGGTGAAGCCAGGCGCAACAATTCGGGATTGGCGAGCATGTCGTAGATGACGACCTCCGCGCGCCGCAACAATTCCGCGCCGCGCAGCGTCAGCAAACCCGCGTCGCCCGGTCCTGCGCCCACCAGATAAACTTTTCCTGTCGATTTCACCGGGGAAGTTTATGCGCGGATAACGAGGAGAGCAATGGATTCAAAACGAAGACGCGACTTTTGAAGACGTAGTGGCATGGGCGTCTCGCCCGTGCGTTCCTGCTTTGATTTTGAACGAATCGCACAGGCGGGACGCCCGTGCCACTACAGCCGCGAACTATTGTTGGCCTTCCAAAGCTTCGAGCGAAGTTTTCACATGATCGAGCTTGGCTTTCCAATCGACGAGCCGTTGCTGATGTTCGGCCAGAACCTGCGGTGGAACTTTCTGAGTGAAGTTCGGATTCGCGAGCTTCTGTTCGACCTTCACGATTTCGCTCTCGATTTTTTCTTTTTCTTTTTTCAACCGCGCGAGTTCAGCGGCGGGATCGATGTGGCCTTCGAGCGGAAGGTAAAGTTCGCCGAGCTTCGTTTTTACCGTCGGCGTGCCTTTCGGCGATTGGTAATTCGCATTGATTTCAACGGTCTCTGCATTGAGCAAAAGCCGGATGACTTCGATTTCGTTCGGAGGCAAATCCTGCGCGGGTTTGAAAACATATTTCACTTTCTTGCCGGCCTGAATGTTGCCGATGCGACGCAGATTACGGCCTTGCGTGACGAGATCGAATTTTGCATCGGCCGCTTCGAGATCGGATGGCGTGAGGCTATAGTGCGATTTGAAATCGTCGTCCAACGGCTTCGGCCAATGTGCGAACATGATGGTTTTTCCGCCCTGATCTTCCGGCATGTCTTCCGAGAATCCCATGCCATGCCAGAGTTCTTCAGTGATGAACGGCATGAACGGATGAAACAGCCGCAACGTGTGGCTCAGGATAAAGTCGATCACGGCCAGCGTGTTGGCTTTGCGCGAGGCGTCATCGCCAAAGAACACCGCCTTGCTCGCCTCCACATACCAATCGCAATACTCGTTCCAGAAAAAGCGATAAAGCGTCTGAACCGCAGTGCTGAAGTTGTAGGTGTTCAACGCATCTGTGACTTCGCGAATCGCGATGTCGAGCTTCAACAGAATCCATTTGTCGTCCGTGCTGAGCAGTCCTGGATCAATTTCGCCCTGAACTTCGCCGCCCTGCATCTGACGGAAACGGCACGCGTTCCAAAGTTTGTTGCAGAAATTGCGACCGAGTTCGACGTCCTTTTCATCGAACAAAACGTCTTGTCCAAGCGGCGCGCTGCGCATCGTTCCGAACCGCAAAGCGTCCGCGCCGTATTTGGCGATGAGTTCGAGCGGGTCGGGCGAATTGCCGAGGGTCTTCGACATTTTGCGACCCTGCTTGTCCCGGATGATTCCTGTGAAATAAACATTTCGGAACGGAAGATCGTCCATGAACTCGTAGCCGGCCATGATCATGCGCGCGACCCAGAAGAAAATGATGTCAGGACCAGTGACGAGATCGGTGGTCGGATAAAACGCTTTGAGCGTTGGAGTTTTTTCCGGCCAACCCATCGTCGCAAACGGCCAGAGCCAGGAACTGAACCAGGTGTCGAGCACGTCGGGGTCTTGGATGAAGCCAAGCTTTTGGAGCCCGTTTTCCACGCCTTCGACAGGCAACGTACAAACTTCGATATGATTTTCCGACCGAGCCACTGAGATTTTCCCCGGACTCCTGATGGGGACATGTTTCAATGATTCCATTGTGGCGTCCACCTCTTCGGCGGAATTGCAAACTTTGCTCCACACCGGAATTCGATGCCCCCACCAAAGCTGACGGCTGATGCACCAGTCCTGAATGTTTGTCAGCCAGTGATCGTAAACCTTCGCCCAGCGCTGCGGATGGAACTGCATTTTTCCGGGGAGCGCGCCCGCCTCGGGCGCAGTGGCGGACGCCCCGTCTATCACATTTGAGCGCATGGATAAACCTGACGCGTTCGAACTTGCCTCGCGCTCTGAGTTGCCCGCGAGGGCGCGAGCAACAACGCCCGAGGCGGGCGTGCTCCCCTTCTCTTCATGTTCCACGCACGCTTTGGATTGCTCCACCGCCGGATATTTCAAAAACCATTGCTCGCTCAGGCGCGGTTCAATCGGCACATCGGCACGCTGGCTGAATCCGACGTTGTTCTCGTAAGGCTTTTCTTCAACCAGCACGCCGAGTTCTTTCAAACGTTCAACCGAAACTTTCCGCGCTTCAA
The DNA here is from genome assembly GCA_035765675.1 of Verrucomicrobiia bacterium. Classification (GTDB taxonomy): domain Bacteria; phylum Verrucomicrobiota; class Verrucomicrobiia; order Limisphaerales; family DASXHY01; genus DASXHY01. Next base: position 30,634 of record DASTXC010000057.1, on the reverse strand, counting down.
AACGATCCAAACCCGCGAGCGATTCGCCCGCCAGATCGTTCATCGTGCCGTTCGGATTCATGATGTCGATGAGCGGGAGCTTGTGTCGCTGGCCAATCTCGAAGTCGGCTTTGTCGTGCGCGGGCGTCACCTTGAGCACGCCGGTGCCGAATTCAAAATCGACATGTTCATCGCCGATGATCGGAATGAGTTTTTGCTCGGGCGGAAGCTGAATCGGCAACGGACGAATAATGTGTTTGCCAATGAGATGCGCGTAACGCGTGTCCTTCGGGTTCACGGCAACAGCGGTGTCGCCGGGAATGGTCTCGGGGCGCGTTGTGGCGATGGTGAGCCAGGTGTTCGGTTCCTCGGCGACCTGAACTTTGAAATGATACATGAAACCTTTTTGCGGTTTCATTTCCACTTCTTCATCGCTGAGCGCGGTTTGCGAAACAGGACACCAGTTCACCATCCGTTTGCCGCGATAGATCAGGCCTTTTTTGTAAAGCTCGACGAAAACTTTCTGCACGCAGCGTGAATATTCCGGGTCCATGGTGAACCGTTCGCGGGTCCAGTCGCAGCTTGCGCCGAGTTTTTTGAGCTGATTGATGATGATGCCGCCGTGCTTTTCTTTCCACACCCAGACCCGTTTCAAAAACTCTTCGCGGCCGAGATCGTATTTGGTTTTCTTTTCCTCTTTCTTCAGCGCGCGTTCCACCATCATTTGGGTGGCGATGCCGGCGTGATCGGTGCCTGGCAACCAGAGAACTTCCTTGCCGTCCATGCGCGCTTTGCGGCTGAGAATATCCTGAATGGTGTTGTTGAGCACGTGGCCCATGTGGAGCATGCCGGTGACATTGGGTGGCGGAATGACGATGGAATAAGCCGGGCGTTTTTCGGAAACGCGCGCCGGGTCGGCGGTGAAGCAACCCTGCTTCAGCCAGAAGTCATACCATTTATCTTCGACAGATTGCGGTTCGTAGGCTTTGGAGATTTCCATGTTAAAAAATCAATTGTGCAGACGGCGATGCCAGTAACGCGGATGCCGCGAGAAATGGGCCAGAGCAATTACCAGAATTGCATCCGGTTCCTCGGAATAAATCAAATTGTACGGAAAAATTTTCAAAGGTCTTTTCCGCACACCGAATCGGCCGAGCGTGCCCAGTTGAGGATTCCGGCGGATAAAATTCTCAGATTCAGCAAGAGCAGCTTGAAACCGAACGCCCAGTCCGGGTTCGTGCCATTCATACCACTCGAACGCTTCAAGGATTTCAAGCCGCGCGCCGGGATGATATTCGACGCGCTTTAATTTCATTCAATTTGCGGCCCAGTTCGGCGTGGATCTGTTTCGCGGGAACTGCTTTCACACGTCCGGCGCGATATTCATCGAGCCGTTGTTTTATTTCGCGGTCCCAGGCGCGTTCTACGTTTGTGCTGACAAAATCATTCACTCCAGTCATCAGGATTTCCGCAAATTCCACCCGTTCCTTCAGCGTCATGCCAGCGGCCAGTTTGCCGGCCTTCTTTTTCAACGCGGTTGTCATAGCGCGAACGTGCCTGAATCAGAGATTGAAATCAATTCGTTGACTTCTTCAACAACGCATACTCCATCGAATCCACCAGCGCTTCGAGCGACGCTTCGATGATGTTGGTGCTCACTCCGACGGTGCCCCATTCGCGCTTGCCGTCGGTCGAGGTGATCAAGACGCGCGTCTTGGCCGCTGTGCCGGTGCTGCCGTTGATGATGCGGACTTTGTAATCGGTCAGCTCGACGGTTTTCAACTTCGGGAAAAAATTGATCAATGCGCGACGCAACGCAGCGTCGAGAGCATTGATCGGCCCGTGGCCTTCGGCAACGGTGTGGGCGATTTTGTCGCCGACCCGAACGCGCACGGTCGCTTCGCAGATCGACTCTTTAGTATCGCGCCGCATCGAGACGTGATACGTGTCCACGGTGAAAAGCAATTCCGGATTGTGTTCCAGAACGCCGCGGATCAGCAAAGCCATGGAAGCTTCGGCGGCTTCGTATTCATAACCCGCGTGTTCGCGTTCCTTGATGGCGTTCAGAATTTGTTTCAATTCCGGCGTGTCGTTGCGGAGCCTGAAGCCGAGCGACTGCGCTTTCATCACGATGTTGCTGCGGCCGGCCAGATCGCTGATCAACACATTCCGTGAATTTCCGATGAGCGCGGGATCGATGTGTTCGTAACTGGAAGCAAGTTTCTGGACGGCGTTGACGTGGGTGCCGCCTTTGTGCGCGAAGGCGGCCGAACCCACCCAGGGCAGACGCGGATTGTGACGGATGTTCGCAACTTCATCGACGAACAGCGAAAGCTCTTTCAGCTTCGGCAGTGATCTCGCGGGAACACAGCTTTTCTTGAGTTTGAAATGCACCAGCGGAATGACGCTGGTGATGTTGCAGTTCCCGGTGCGTTCGCCATAGCCATTGACGGTTCCCTGCACATGAACCGCGCCGGCCTGCACCGCGGCGATGGCGTTTGCGACTCCTACGCCGCTGTCATCGTGGGTGTGAATGCCCACCTTACAGTTCAATTTTCCAACCGCGGTTCGCGTGATGTCGCTGATTTCGCTGGGCAGACATCCGCCGTTCGTGTCGCACAGAACCACCAGATCCGCGCCCGCTTTTTCTGCGGCCTGCCAAGTGGCCATCGCGTAATCGGCATCCAGCTTGTAGCCGTCAAAGGCGTGTTCCGCGTCATAGACCACGAACTTGCCGTGATCTTTCAGATAACGAATGGTGTCGTCGATCATGGCGAGATTTTCCTCCGGCGTGCAGCGCAGGACTTCCTTCACATGCAGCATGGAGGTTTTGCCGTAAATCGTGATCACAGGCGTTTCCGCATCGATCAACAGGCGCACCTGTTCGTCGTGTTCGACGGCGACGCCTTTTTTGCGGGTGGAACCGAAAGCGGCGAGGCGGGCGTTTTTGAACTTCCGTTTCTTGGCCTGGGCGAAAAATTCGATGTCCCGTGGATTGCTGCCCGGCCAGCCGCCTTCAATGTAATGAACTCCGAAAGTGTCGAGCTTTTCCGCAATGCGCAATTTATCCGCGACTGAAAAATTGATGCCTTCGCCCTGGGTGCCATCGCGCAGGGTCGTGTCGTATATTTCCACTTCGGATTTCATAAAATCCCCATTCGGGGGAGCGAAACAATTACGACAAAGCAAAGGCGATGCAAAGACGCAATTCCGGCCAAGGGGTCGCGCAGACTACGTCGAGTGTCTTTGGAAATGGGGGCAACACCCCATGGGAGCTATTTAGATACCTACCTAGGTTCAAGCGATCCCAAAAGCGTGGAGCAAACCTCCCATCGCCGATGGAAGTCCATGCAGTTACAACACGAATCGAGCACCACAGTGCAGTTGAACATGAAAAAGAAACCACTTTCTTCAGCCATTGCGAAATCCGGGGCGCGCCGCCGGAATCAGCCGCTTCCCTCGGAAGCCAGCCCCGCGAAAGCTTCAGGAAAAGCGGCTGCCGTTCGAACCTTGATCCCACACAAAAACGGCAACACACCCGCCAGTTCCGGTGATCTGAACGCGGCGGAAATTCTCTCGGCGCTGGTCGCGGTGAAAAACGGTGATTTCAGCGTGCGCCTGCCGCTGACCTGGTCCGGTATCGGCGGGAAGCTCGCGGACTCCTTCAACGAAGTTGCAGAATTAATGTCGCATTCCACCAGCGAGCTGAGCCGCGTCAGCCGCGTGGTCGGTAAAGAGGGGAAAATTCAGGAACGTCTTTCGCCCGGAATCGTGTCGGGCGGTTGGGCCGAACGCGTGAATTCGGTTAACATGCTGATCGACTGCCTCGCACATCCGGTCAGCGAAACGGCGCGCGTGATCGGCGCGGTGGCGAAGGGTGATCTTTCGCAGACCATGGCTTTGGAAATCGATGGCCGCGCACTGGAAGGCGAATTTCTGCGCACGGCAAAAACGGTCAACACCATGGTGAACCAGCTCGGCGCGTTCGCTTCGGAAGTGAATCGCGTGGCGCGCGAAGTGGGAACGGAAGGAAAACTCGGCGGCCAGGCAAAGGTCAAAGGCGTTGCAGGAACGTGGAAAGATTTGACGGACAACGTGAATCTGATGGCGTCGAACCTCACATCTCAGGTGCGTAACATCGCGACGGTGACGACGGCGGTGGCGAATGGCGATTTGACGAAGAAAATCACGGTCGATGTTCGTGGCGAATTTCTGGAGCTCAAGGACACGATCAACACAATGGTGGATCAGCTTCGGTCGTTTGCATCGGAAGTGACGCGTGTGGCGCGCGAAGTGGGAACGGAAGGAAAACTCGGCGGCCAGGCGAAGGTGGAAGGCGTTTCGGGAACGTGGAAGGATTTGACGGATTCCGTGAATTCGATGGCGGGCAATCTGACGGCGCAGGTGCGCAACATCGCCGCAGTGACCACGGCGGTGGCGAACGGCGATCTCTCGAAGAAAATCACCGTCGATGTCAAAGGCGAAATTCTGGAACTGAAAAACACGATCAACACGATGGTCGATCAGCTTTCATCGTTTGCCGCGGAAGTGACACGTGTGGCGCGTGAAGTCGGTACGGAAGGAAAACTCGGCGGTCAGGCGGATGTGAAAGGCGTCGCGGGCACTTGGAAAGATTTGACGGATTCGGTGAATTCGATGGCGGGCAATTTGACCGCGCAGGTGCGTAATATCGCCGAAGTGACAACCGCCGTCGCGAATGGCGATTTGTCGAAGAAAATCACGGTTGATGTCAAAGGTGAAATTCTCCAGCTCAAAGACACGATCAACACGATGGTGGATCAGCTTCGCTCGTTTGCAGCGGAAGTGACGCGTGTGGCGCGTGAAGTGGGAACCGAAGGAAAGCTCGGCGGCCAGGCGGAAGTCAAAGGCGTTTCGGGAACGTGGAAAGATTTGACGGATTCAGTGAATTCGATGGCGGGCAATCTTACTTCACAAGTGCGTAACATTGCCGCAGTCACAACCGCCGTTGCCAATGGCGATCTCTCGAAGAAAATCACGGTCGATGTCAAAGGTGAGATTCTGGAATTGAAAAACACGATCAACACGATGGTCGATCAGCTTTCGTCGTTTGCGGCGGAAGTGACGCGTGTCGCGCGTGAAGTCGGAACCGAAGGAAAATTGGGCGGTCAGGCCGAAGTCAAAGGCGTCGCGGGCACGTGGAAAGATCTCACGGATAATGTGAATTTCATGGCGGGCAATTTGACCTCGCAAGTGCGCAACATCGCAGAAGTCACCACGGCGGTTGCGAATGGCGATCTCTCGAAGAAAATCACCGTCGATGTCAAAGGCGAAATTCTGGAACTGAAAAACACGATCAACACGATGGTCGATCAGCTTTCGTCGTTTGCGGCGGAAGTGACGCGTGTGGCGCGCGAAGTGGGAACGGAAGGGAAACTTGGCGGCCAGGCGGATGTGAAAGGCGTCGCGGGCACGTGGAAAGATTTGACGGATTCGGTGAATTCCATGGCCGGCAATTTGACCGCGCAGGTTCGCAATATCGCCGACGTGACCACGGCGGTGGCGACGGGCGATCTGTCGAAGAAAATCACGGTTGATGTCAAAGGCGAAATTCTTCAGCTCAAAGACACGATCAACACGATGGTTGACCAGTTGCGTTCATTCGCGGCGGAAGTAACACGTGTCGCCCGCGAAGTGGGAACCGAAGGAAAACTGGGCGGTCAGGCGGACGTGAAAGGTGTGGCGGGCACGTGGAAAGATTTGACGGATTCGGTGAACTCCATGGCCTCGAATCTCACCGCGCAGGTCCGCAACATCGCGACCGTTACTACTGCGGTGGCGAATGGTGATCTCTCGAAGAAAATCACGGTCGATGTCAAAGGTGAGATTCTGGAACTGAAAAACACCGTCAACACGATGGTGGATCAGCTTTCATCCTTCGCCGCGGAAGTGACACGTGTCGCGCGTGAAGTCGGCACGGAAGGAAAACTGGGCGGCCAGGCCGAGGTCAAAGGCGTGGCGGGAACGTGGAAGGATTTGACCGATTCCGTGAATTCCATGGCCGGCAATTTGACCGGCCAGGTTCGCAACATCGCCGCAGTGACGACCGCGGTTGCGAATGGCGATCTCTCCAAGAAAATCACCGTCGATGTCAAAGGCGAAATTCTCGAGCTCAAGGACACGATCAACACGATGGTCGATCAGCTTCGCTCGTTTGCGTCGGAAGTGACGCGTGTCGCCCGCGAAGTCGGTTCGGATGGAAAACTCGGTGGCCAGGCGGACGTTCGCGGTCTGGCGGGTGTGTGGAAGGATCTTACCGACAATGTGAATTTCATGGCGTCGAATCTCACGACGCAGGTCCGCAACATCGCGGCAGTGACAACGGCCGTGGCCAATGGCGATCTCACCAAAAAAATCACGGTCGATGTCAAAGGCGAAATTCTTCAGCTCAAAGACACGGTCAACACGATGGTCGATCAGCTTTCGTCGTTCGCTGATGAAGTGACTCGTGTGGCCCGCGAAGTCGGCACGGAAGGAAAGCTCGGCGGTCAGGCGCAGGTGCGCGGCGTTTCCGGAACCTGGAAGGATTTGACGGACAACGTGAATTTCATGGCGTCGAACCTGACGAATCAGGTGCGCGGTATTGCGAAGGTGGTGACGGCGGTCGCAAACGGCGATTTGAAACGCAAACTGCTGGTGGAAGCGAAAGGCGAAATTGCGGAACTGGCGGACACGATCAACAGCATGATCGACACGCTGGCGACGTTTGCGGATCAGGTGACGACCGTGGCACGCGAAGTCGGTGTGGAAGGAAAACTCGGCGGGCAGGCGAGCGTTCCGGGCGCGGCGGGGACGTGGAAAGATTTGACAGAAAACGTTAACCAGCTTGCGGCGAATCTTACGACCCAGGTGCGCGCGATTGCGGATGTGGCAACGGCGGTGACCAAAGGCGATCTCACACGGTTTATTCAGGTGGATGCGCGTGGCGAAGTGGCGGCGTTGAAGGACAACATCAACGAGATGATCCGCAACCTGAAGGACACCACAATCAAGAACAACGAGCAGGACTGGCTCAAGACCAACCTCACGAAGTTCACGCGAATGCTTCAGGGCCAGAAAGACATGCTCACGGTCGGCAAACTGATTTTATCCGAACTGGCGCCCGTGGTATCGGCGCAGCATGGCGTTTTCTACGTGATGGAAACGCCCAAGGATGAAAATCCGGAAACCGCGGAACACAACGATCCTTATCTCAAACTGCTCGCGAGCTACGCTTTTCGAAATCGCAAGAACATGGGAAATCGTTTCGAGCTGGGCGAAGGATTGGTCGGTCAGGCCGCGCTCGAACGCGAACGCATTTTGATTACCAGCGCGCCGCAGAATTACGTCGAGATTGCCTCCGGCCTGGGACAGGCGCCGCCCACGAACATCATCGTTTTGCCGGTGCTGTTCGAAGGACAGGTCAAGGCGGTGATGGAGTTGTCTTCCTTCGAAAAATTCAGCCCGATTCACCAGGCATTTCTCGATCAGCTCGTGGAATCGATTGGCATTGTGATCAACACGATTGAAGCGAACACGCGCACGGAAGATCTGCTGAAGCAATCGCAATCGCTGGCGAAGGAACTGCAAAGCCGCCAGGAGGAATTGCAGAACACGAACCAGGAATTGCAGGAGAAAGCGAAACTCCTGGCCGAGCAGAACGCGGAAGTCGAACGCAAGAACAGCGAAGTGGAGCAGGCGCGCCAGGCGCTGGAAGAAAAAGCCGAACAGCTCGCGCTGACTTCGAAATACAAATCCGAATTCCTCGCGAACATGTCGCACGAGTTGCGCACGCCGCTGAACAGTTTGCTGATTCTCGCGGATCAACTCGGCCAGAATATCGAAGGCAATCTTACCAACAAACAGGTCGAGTTCGCCCGCACGATTCATGCGTCCGGCAACGATCTGCTCTGCCTGATCAACGACATTCTCGACCTCTCGAAGATCGAATCCGGCACGGTGACCGTCGATGTTGCGGCGCTGCGTTTCACCGATTTGAAGGATTACGTCCAGCGCACGTTCCGGCACGTCGCCGAGGTGAAGGATCTGGAACTCGAGATCGAGATGGATCCCGAATTGCCGGTCAATATGTTCACCGACACGCAGCGGCTCGAACAGGTGTTGCGCAATCTGTTGTCCAACGCGTTCAAGTTCACCGAAAAAGGCAAGGTTGTGATGAGCGTGGCGCCGGTCACCGAGGGTTGGAATTCGGAAAACGAAGTGCTCAATCATGCGCGTTCAGTAATCGCGTTTTCGGTGACTGACAGCGGCATCGGCATCGCGCCGGAGAAGCAGCAGATTATTTTCGAAGCGTTCCAACAGGCGGACGGCAGCACGAGCCGGAAATACGGCGGCACCGGTTTGGGATTGGCGATCAGCCGGGAAATCGCGCGGTTGCTCGGTGGTGAAATCCGGCTGGCCAGCGCGGTCGGGCAGGGCAGCACGTTTACCTTATTCCTCCCGCAAACCCATGTGCCGATGCGCACCATTCGCAAAGACGCATCGGTGCAGCGCACGGAAAATGGACGCCTGGCTTCAACACCGTTGTCCGACGAAAATGGAAATGAAGCCTCGGGCGAAAACCGGTTCACGATTGATCTTTCGATTGAAGATGACCGGGCGCATCTCGAACCGAACGATAAAGTGTTGCTGATTGTCGAAGACGATCCGAACTACGCGCGCGTGCTGATTGAAATGGCGCACGAGAAAAACTTCAAAGCTGTGGTCGCCCAGACGGGTTCCGCGGCGCTGGTGATGGTGCGCGAATTCAAGCCCGCAGCCGTAACGCTGGACGTGCGCTTGCCGGATATGAACGGCTGGAAAATCCTGGATCGTTTGAAGATCGATCTCGCGACGCGGCATATTCCGATTCACATCATTTCGGTGGAGCCGGATCAGGCTGCAAACCGGCTCGAAGGCGCGGTGGGCTACGTTACGAAATCGGAATCAAAGGAACTGTTGGTTCGCGCTTTCGATCAACTCAAGGATTTCACGGATCGCCCCGTGAAAAAGTTGCTGGTCGTGGAGGACGATGAAATTCAAACGATGAACATTCGCGAACTGATCGGCAATGGCGATGTCACCACGACGGTCGTTGCGACGGGGCGCGAAGCATTGGAAGCGATTCAGAGCGATCACTATGACTGTATGATTCTGGATCTCGGATTGCCCGATATGCCGGGAATGGAATTGATGGAACGCATCAAGAATTCGGAACCGTCCCGCGCCTTGCCGATCGTGGTTTACACCGCGCGTGATCTGCTGGAGGAAGAGGCGGATCGGGTGAAACATCTGGCCGCGAGCATTCTGGTCAAGGACGTGCGTTCGCCGGAACGATTACTGGATCAGACCGCAATGCTGTTGCACCGGAATGTCGCGCGCATGCCGGAGAAGCAGCGCAAGATGATTGAGGGCCTGCATCAGGGTGTGTTGGAAGGCAAGAAGGTGTTGGTCGTGGATGACGACATCCGGAACATCTTCGCAATGACCAGTGTGCTGGAGCGTTTCAAGATGGAAGTCGTTTCCGCTGAGAACGGCCGGGACGCGATTCAACTGCTGATGGACGAAAGCAATTTCGACATCGTGCTGATGGACATCATGCTTCCCACGATGGATGGCTACACGACGATTCGCGCGATCCGGGAAATTTCTGATTTCAAGAATCTGCCGATCATCGCGGTGACGGCCAAAGCGATGAAAGGTGATCGCGAAAAATGCATTGCCGCCGGGGCTTCGGATTATCTCTGCAAACCTGTGGATTCGGAACAACTGCGCTCGACGCTGCATCTGTGGTTGCATCGCTGATGCGAACGCGTATGAATGATAGCGCCGTTATGATTCCTGATCCTCGCGATCTACCGCCGCAATCGTTGCCGAAAGTGAACGGAGCGCCGCCGCCCGTCAGCAAAGCCAACATTCTGCTGGTGGATGATCGCGCGGATAAATTGCTCGCCATCGAAGCCATTCTCGCACCGCTCGAACAAAACATCGTGAAAGCGCGTTCAGGCAAGGAAGCCCTGCGCGAACTGTTGCGGCAGGATTTCGCGGTGATCCTGCTGGACATCGCGATGCCGGGGATGGACGGATTTGAAACGGCGGGAATGATTCGCCGCCGGCCGCGGTCGGAACACACGCCGATCATTTTCGTCACTTCGATGAGCAATTCGGAGAACAACATTTTCCACGGCTACTCGCTGGGCGCAGTGGATTACATGATCACGCCGATTGTTCCCGAGGTGTTGCGCACCAAGGTTTCGGTGTTCGTGGAACTGCATCGCAAGACAGAATTAATCCAGCACCAGGCGGAACGATTGCGGCAGGCGGAAGAAATCCGGCATCAACGCGAACTCGCGGAAGCGGCGGATCTGCTTGAAATTGAAACCAAGCGAAACCGATTCTTCACGCTGGCGGTGGACCTCCTCGGGATTGCGGATTTCAACGGTTACTTTCTCCAGATCAATCCTTCCTGGGAAAAAACGCTGGGCTACACCGAAGCGGAGTTGAAGGAAAAATCCGGCCTGGAATTTGTGCATCCGGAAGATCGTGCGGCGATGGAAGCGCAGTTTGAAAAACTCAAGCGCGACAATTTCCCGATCTATTTCGAAGGACGCTATCAATGCAAGGACGGTTCGTATTGCTGGCTCGGCTGGACCGCCGCGCCGTTCAGCTCCGAGCAACTCATCTACATTTTCGCCCGTGACATCACCGCGCGCAAAGCCAACGAAAGCGAGATCAAGGGATTAAACAACGAGCTGAACCGCCGCATCAATGATCTGACGGAAGTGAACAAGGAACTGGAAAGTTTCAACTATTCCATTTCTCACGACCTGCGGGCGCCGCTGCGATCAATTGCCAGTTTTACTCAGGTGGTGCTGGCGCAGTACGAAGACGTGTTGCCGAGTGAAGGACAGGATTATCTTCGTCGTGTCGAAAACGCCGCCAAGTACATGGACAAGCTGCTGATGGATTTGCTGGATTACAGCCGCCTGAGCCGTTCGGAAATGACGCTGGGACCGGTGGATTTGGAAAGCGCTGTCAGCGATGTTTTGTTTTCCATCGATCAGGAAATTCGCTCGCGCAACATTGAAATCGAGATTGTGCGCCCGTTGGGATTTATCGTCGGCCATCCCGCCACGGTGCGGCAGATTCTTTTCAATCTCATTGTGAACGCGATGAAATTCATTTCGCCGGAGCGCCCGCCGCGCATTCGCATCTGGACGGAATCCATGGACAACGCGCATCGCATCAACATTGAAGACAACGGGATTGGTATTGCGCCGCAGTTTCACCGGAAAATTTTCGGACTGTTCCAGCGGCTGCATTCGCATCACGCGTATCCTGGAACCGGCATTGGTTTGGCAATGGTGCAGAAAGGCGTCGAGCGAATGGCCGGCAGCATTGGCGTCGAATCGGAGCCAGGCAAAGGCAGCCGCTTCTGGTTTCAACTCCGCGCTTCTGAAGCCATGCCCGACGGCCAGCTCGACTTCACGACTGAGCTTCAGCATTGATCGGGCAGGGGATTTGTTGGACGAGTTACCGGCTGAACAGTGAGCTCGTCAGGCAAGGTAAAATCCGCGCGGGTCTTCCTTCAACTAACAATTAAAGCCGAGCGCTCAATCAACGATTTGGCGAGTTCCTCCTTCCTTTCCCTCCTTTGACAACTGCTGGATCGTGGAAGATTTTTTGAACGCGCAAAGGTTTCCGAGTTCAAAGTCAACGAAGGCGGTGACAGTTCCGCCAAGCAACAACTGGATTGGAAAATTGGATATATGAAACGAATTTCTCGACCGATGTTAGGTTTGATTTCCGCCGCGCTGGGCGGACTCGTGGTGCTGGGTGTGGTGCAGCTCGATCTGCTGGGACGCGAAACAAATGTCACGCCGCATTTCAAAATTCAGGATTCCGCGATCGATCGCGAAACCCGCGGCGTCACCAGTTATTCGCCGGTGATCAAACGCGCCGCGCCCGCGGTGGTTAACATTTATTCCACCCGGACGGTCAAACTCCGGCGCATGCCGATGAATCCTTTCTTCGGTTCGCCCTTCGAAGATTTCTTCAATGACGGCCAGCAGAATCGCCGGCGCGGACGCAACGTGCCGCAGATGCAAACCCGCAAGGAGCAGAGCCTGGGTTCGGGCGTGATCGTTTCGCCGGAAGGTTACGTGTTGACCGCGAACCATGTGGTTGAGGGCGCTGATCCGGACGGTGTGAAAGTTTCGCTCGCGGACGGCGGCCGCGAATACACCGCAAAAATTATCGGCACCGATCCGCAAACCGATGTCGCCGTGTTGAAGATCGATGCGGAAAAGCTTTCGCCCATCACATTGGCTGACAGCGATAAAATTGAAGTCGGCGATGTCGTTATGGCGATTGGAAATCCGTTTGGCCTCGGGCAAACCGTGACGATGGGAATCGTCAGCGCCACCGGACGCACCTCGCTCGGCATCATTCGCAATGGCAATCAGCGGGGTTACGAAAATTTCATTCAGACCGACGCGGCGATCAACATGGGCAATTCCGGCGGCGCGTTGATTGATGCGGAAGGACGATTGATCGGGATCAATACCGCGATTGTCAGTCCGAGCGGCGGAAATTCCGGAGTCGGTTTCGCGGTGCCGATCAATCTTGCGCGCGGCGTCATGGAACGATTGATCGAATTTGGCAAAGTGACACGCGGCTTCCTGGGAGTTTCGCTGAGCGCAGAAATTACTTCCGACCTTGCAGAGGAACTTAAGCTGCCGGACACGAGCGGAGCGTTGATTACCGGCGTCGAACCGAACACACCCGCGTCACGCGTTGGTTTGAAGCCCTACGATGTGATTCGCGAAGTTGATGGCAAAAAGATTACGGATTCCGATCAACTCCGGTTGATCGTTTCTCAACTGGCGCCCGGAACGAAGGTCACGCTGAAATTGTTGCGCAGTGAATCCGGACGGAAGCCGGCGGAGAAAACTGTGAACGCGACTTTGGCGTCGCTGCCGTCGGATCGTTCCGCTTCCGATGACAATCAGGGTGATTCCAATCAGTCAGTCAGTTCAGACACCGATTCGCTCGACGGCGTGGAAGTTGCCGATCTGGATGCGAACACGCGTCAGGAATTGAACGTGCCGACGAACATCAAGGGCGCGATCGTGACCAACGTCGAACCCGATTCCAATTCTGCCGAAGCGGGATTGCAGCGCGGCGACATCATTCTGGAAATTGACCGCAAGCCCGTGCAGGACGCGGATCAGGCCGTGAAGCTCAGTGAAGATGCCACCGGAAAACGCGTGTTGCTCCGCATCTGGCGCAATGGCGGCAGCACGGTGTTGATAGTGGACAACGCCAAGAAAAAAGACTGAGCACGAAGAGAGATTCAAGCGCGGCTGTATTGCCTCATGAACTCTCTTTATCGGAGCGCGAGTCTATGACTCGCAGCAGCTTTGCAAATCGGCAGCTTTCGCTCACCCGATTGCCAGCGTGAAAAATCTTGCTGCTGCAGGTCACAGACCTGCGCTCCGTTCGCATTTCAAAATTCACGGATTCAATGCGCAAAGGATTTTTTCCGGAGAATTCTCTTCCCGCTTTGTAATCCGTGGTCGGTACAAGCGTCCGATCAGCCGCGCAATTTTTTGACAAACGTCCGCTGGCGGGCATCATTCTCTGGGCGCTGAAATAGCGTTCGCCGCTATGGCTGTTCAATATAAAGATTACTACGAAAGTCTCGGGGTGCCGCGCAACGCGAGTGACGCGGAAATCAAAAAAGCCTTCCGTAAACTCGCGCGCGAATATCATCCGGACGTCGCCAAGGACAAAAAAAAGGCCGAGGAGAAATTCAAGGAAATCAACGAAGCGTACGAAGTCCTGAGCGACTCGGCGAAACGCAAGAAGTACGACGAACTCGGCGCGAATTGGAAATCGGGTTCAGACTTTCGGCCGCCGCCCGGTTGGGGTGGATTTGGTGGAGCGCCTGGCGCGGGACGCACTGGCGGCCAGCAACATTACGAATTCAGCGGAACGGGTTTCAGTGATTTCTTCGAGCAACTGTTTGGCGCACGCGGGCGAGGTGGATTTGGCCGTGGCTTCGGCGGTGCAACGACGTTTGAAGAAGAGGAATTCGCCGAGCGCGGTCGCGATGTGGAAGGCGACATCATGGTGACTTTGGAAGAGGCGATGCACGGCTCGATCCGTTCCGTCACGGTTCAGCACAATTCCCGCACGGAAACGCATCAGGTTAAAATTCCTGCAGGTGTGACTGAAGGCCAGCGATTGCGCCTGGCGGGTCGCGGCCAGGCGGGCGTGGGTGGCGCAGTCGCAGGGGATTTGTACCTGCGCGTGCGGCTGGCGAAGCACCCGGACTTCGAAGTGCAGGAACACAATCTTATTTACGAAGCGGACATCGCGCCGTGGGAAGCGGTGTTGGGCGCGAATGTTTCGGTTCCAACGCTCGACGGTCGCCTGAACATCAAAATTCCCGCCGGCACTCAAAACGGTCAGAAGCTGCGCGTTCGCGGCCGCGGTCTTTCGCAACGCACGGGCGGACACGGTGATTTGATTGTAGTGACGCGCATCGTCGTTCCCACGAAGATTTCGGAATCGGAACGAAAACTTTGGGAACAGCTTGCGACGGATTCGAGCTTCAAAGCGCGGGACTGAATTTTTGCGCGAAGCGGTGCTGAAGCACGCTATCACGCCTGCTGACGCATTTGAACCGCGCGGAGCGTCTGGAGTTTGTGTGCTTCAGCCGAATCCATGCAGTGGGAATGGGGAGCGCGCCCGCCTCGGGCGCAATCAGCCGCGCCCTCGCGGCTGATTTTGAGGTGTGGAATGGACGAAGCGTTTGGTGCTGGTGTGAGCCGCTATGTTCGGTGTGAGGCATGCCAAACTGCAGCCGACGCGGCTGCGCTCCCCAAACGAATGAACTGCATCGTTGCGATTCAGCACCGCTTTCCGAACGCAGTTTCTAAGCATGAATGAGGAAACAAAAGCGCGCAGATTTCGCCCGAGTAATTTCTTTAAACAAGCCGCCCAACCTGTCGATTCCAAAGAGCGCTTCGATTTGCCCGGGTCGCGTTGCCCGTTGCGATTGTCTCGGTCCGGTGCTATGTGCAAGGGCGCTCGAATATGAAAAAATTTTGCCTCGGCCCCGCAGGCGCCATCGCCTGGAAACAAGCGGCTTTGGCCGTGTTCACTGTAGCGAGCGCGCAGGCGAATATCGTTTTCAATTTGATCCCTGACGCCGGCACTCCGCAATTTGCCATTAATGGTTTCAATGCCGCCGCGGGCATGTGGTCTTCGGTGCTCGCAGATAATATCACAATCAATCTGCAGATTGGTTATGCGTCGCTCGGCGCAAATGTCATTGGCGAAACGTCCAGCTCGTTCGTGGAATACAGTTATTCTGAAACGGTGCAGGCGCTGGGAACGCGTCGGAGTTCCGCGGACGATTATTCCGCATTCGCGAGTCTGCAATCGGGAATGAGTTACACGCGTTTGATCAATCACACGAGTAACAATCCCGAAGGCGCAAACAGCGCCACGCCCTATCTCGATTCCATGGATCGCGTGGGATTGACCACGGCAAACGCGAAGGCGTTGGGACTGATACCGCAGGATGAAACAATTGATGCTGTCATTCGGTTCAGCTCTGATTTCAGTTTTGATTTCAATCACGCCGATCCCATCACGTTCGGGCAAATGGATTTCGTTGGCGTCGCTGCGCATGAAATTGGTCACGCGCTGGGATTTGTCAGCGGGGTTGATGACATTGATTTCCTTGGCGGTTTATATCCGGGCGACACGTTCAGTTCAAACCTGCTGGATCTTTTTCGCTTTTCGCATTTGAGTTTATCTCTCGGCGATGGTGTCACGGATTACACGGCGGACACGCGTGATAAATTTTTTTCCACTGACGGCGGCGTGACTGAACTGGCGTTGTTTTCCAATGGCGAAAGTTTCGGCGATGGCAATCAGGCGAGTCACTGGAAAGATAATCTCGGATTGGGCCTGATGGATCCGACCGCGAGTTACGGCGAATGGCTGACGCTGTCGGAAAACGACAAGCGCGCGATGGATGTTCTCGGCTACACGCTCGCGCCGGAACCGAGCGCGGGCGCGATGTTGATGATGAGCCTGGCGTTGATGTTTCTTCGTCGCAAAAGCGAATCGAAATAGCGACGCATCTGGGTGTGGCGGGCCGAATTGCGCGAATGAAATCCGTTCCAGATTTTTCCCGCAGTGGCGCTGGTCAATGCAATCGGGAAACGAATCGGTGAATCATTGGATTTTGAAATTGCAAATAGAATCTTCCAAAACGCTCGAAAAGTCGGTGGCGGAGACACGATGGTTTGCTGAATTTTTTCCAATAAATTTTTGCTCTTTCTCTTGAAACGCTAAGGAAATGCCGATATTTCTCTGCGCATGGCAAAAGCTCTAACTAAATCACAAATCGCTGCGTCGGTTGCTGAAACCGTCGGGCTCACTAAAAAACAGGCGAACGAAACCATCGAAGCTCTCGTGGCGCTCGCATACAAGAACGCGAAAAACACGTTCACCATTCCCGGTCTCGGAAAACTGGTGCTCGTCAATCGCAAAGCCCGCATGGGCCGCAATCCCGCAACCGGGGAAACTATCAAGATCGCCGCGAAGCGCGTGGTGAAATTCCGCGTCGCCAAAGCTGCGAAAGACGCGATTCTCGGCGCGAAGTAAGATCATCATCTTTGTGTGTTGTGAGGCGGAGGATTTTTCCTCCGCCTTTTTTTGTGCCTGAAAGAATTCCGCCAGTCCAGAACCGCAAAAAGCACGAAATACGCGAAAGAACATCTAAAACTCATCGCAAGGACAAGTTGTAAGAGTCCTCAAAAAGCGGATCGTTGTCGCACGTCTAACCTCCTCGGATTCAATGCGTTTTCAGGGTTTTAATTCTTTCTCATCAGGAGCAGACAGCGGTTGTCCCAGCGCGATTGCTACGCTGTTGGGCATGAAGAAAAAGAGAATCAATTACGTGGGCAAGGTGGCGCGGGTGCGAAGCTGCTTTGATGGATACGAACTGCCGGACGGATTGCCGGAAGGCTCAGCGGTGCGGATTGTGGGATTTGATATCGGACATTTCGACGTGGAACATGACGGACGGACTTTCAAGATTCCAATGATCTGTGTTGAGAATCTTCATCAGCTCTGGAATTGAAAGCAGGAGGAACACTAGCGAATTTTCGAAAGACAATTTTGCTGAACTTCTACGGCTTGCGTCCGAGCGGTCAGGGCAGACGCATCTGAATCGAGTCTTGGCCCGAGTCGCGGAGCGACGTTCTGAATGTAGCCGTGGGATTCATCCCACGGATCTCGCATTCACAGGTATTTGCGTCGCGGAGCGACGCCTGAAGATACACGCTGACAAAGATGGATTCCGATTTCAACCCCACTCAAACCGTCGGATCAATCCCACGGCTACAATCATTCATCGCTCCGCGATGCGATGCGTTTACATTCATTTTGATGCGTCAGCCCTCCCCGAGCGGTGCTGAATGCACGCGCACTCCAAACGCTCCGCGAATTGCCTCTGGCGCGTCGAAACCTCGCGAGGCATTTGGAGTGCGGCCGCTTCAGCGCGGCTTTTGATTAACCCAACAACTGCCCATAGAGGCGTTCGCCACGAACACAAAAAACCACCCGTTTCCGGGTGGTTGGAATTCTAGAAATCCGCTGACGGCGCGATCAGGCTTTTTTCTTCTTCGCTTTGACGGCTTCCACTTTGCGCTTGTTGTAACTCTCCCGGCGTTTTCGTTTTTCAGTTTTATTATATTGTTTGCCCATAAATCTTTACATTCGCTATGCGTTCGATTTTGTTACCGGTTACTATGATTAGTGGCTCCGGCCGATTCAACATCTATTTACTTTGCCTGCTGATGGCTTGTGCGAGCGGCTGTCAAAGTCCCGAGAAAAAACTCGCGAAGAAAAAGGAAAAGCAAATCTCCACGCTTGCCGTTCATCTGGAAGTCATTCCCGACACCATGGATTTCAGCCGAACGATCCAGGTTTTTCGCGACAAGCCGGTGGATGTCACCATCGACAAGCGTCCGTTTCTGACCGAACTCGATGTTGCCGAAGCGAAGATTGTGGAGGATCGCGGCGGCTGGGCGTTGCAGATTCAATTCGTGCGGCACGGCGCGTGGCTCCTGGAACAATACACCACCACGAATCCCGGCAAGCACATGGCCATCTTCAGTTCATTCGGGCTGGACAAAAAGGAAGCGCGGTGGCTCGGCGCGCCGCTCATCACGAAGCGCATTTCAAATGGCACTCTGACTTTCACACCGGATGCCACGCGTGAGGAAGCGCAGGAGATCATCTTCGGTCTGAACCATGTAGCGAAAGAAGTTGCGGAGAAATCGAAATGGTAAGCGCAGTATTTTTGAAACGGCTGAATATTTTTATCGGGGCATGGCTTCTCGCCGGTTCGGGGTTTGCTCAAGAACCTTTCCATTTGCCGACGGCCAACCACACCCTTTTCGAACCCGGCAACGAAGCGAAATTTTTTGTCGAAACCGTCGGCAAAACCTGGACCAGCGGTTGTTTCGGATGCGTTCGCAGCGATGGCTGGCAAATGCACGAAGGTCTCGATATCCGCTGTCTTCAACGGGACAAACATAACGAACCGACCGATCCCGTGATGGCTTCCGCCGATGGCACCGTGGCCTACATCAATCGCAAAGCGTCGCTTTCGAACTACGGCAATTACGTCGTCCTGCGCCATCGGATTGATGGCTTGGAAGTCTATTCCCTTTATGCGCACTTGAGTAAGGTCGAGGCGAAATTGAAAACCGGAGACAGCGTCAAAGCCGGTGAAACAATTGCCACGATGGGTCGCACGGCGAACACACGCCAGGGCATTTCGAAGGAGCGCGCGCATGTTCACTTCGAAATCAATCTGTTGCTGAACGAACGATTTCCCGCCTGGTACAAAAAACATTTTCCCGGTGAACGCAACGATCACGGAAGCTGGAACGGGCAGAACATGGCCGGGCTGGATCCGCGCCTCATTCTGCTGGAAGAGCACAAAGGCAAATTCAATCTGCTCGAATTCATCCGCGGCCAGACGGAGCTTTGCCGGGTAATCGTGCGGGACACAAACTTTCCCTGGCTCAAGCGTTATCCGGCGCTGATTCAATCGAATCCGGTCGCGACGAAAGAAGGCGTGGTCGCCTACGAACTCGCGTTGAACTACAACGGCGTTCCGTTCGAAGTGATTCCACGCACGGCTTCTGAACTTAAAAGCAAAAGCAGATTCCAATTGCTTTCGGTGAACGCAGAAGAATACAAACGCAATCCCTGCCGCCGCCTGGTCACGCAAAAAGGCAGCCACTGGCAACTCACCAATCGCGGAATCAATCTGCTGGATTTGCTGACTTATTGATAAGTCGGGGCAGCCCACACCCCGGCCCTCTCCCATCCGACGGGAGAGGGGGAAAGCGTTCACGCGTAATTTGAAACCGACGCGTTTAATAATTCGTGCGCGTGTGGTCTCCCTCTCCCATCGGATGGGAGAGGGCCGGGGTGAGGGTTTAGCCCAAATAAATTCCCGAAGCTCCTATCGCGCGAACTACTTCCGGAGATCGCGCAGCGCTTTGCGAAGTTCCGGTTGCTTGAAAATCTGTTCCAGCGTCCGCTTCGTTTTGCGCTGCCAGTTCGGTCGTTCGCGATGGGTGCCGGGGACATTTTGCGGCGATTTTTCGAGAAGCAGATCTTCAAGGCTCACCAACACAATTTCCGCCGGGCTTTTTCCCAGCCACTTCAAACTCGCGTGAAGCACGCGGCGATAATCCGCTTTGCCTTTCAGGACGCCTGCTGATTTCAGAAATTTTGCGAGCGCCGCGTTCAACTTCTTTCGATCCGCGCGTTTGGCTTTGACCTGGGATTTTTTCACCAGGCCGAGAGCGACGTGATCGGCGATCTCCAATCCGTTCCAATGCGCGGCAAATGTCGGCATATCGTGCGTGTTCAGACTGGCGACGGATTTCGTGGGCGGCGTTCGCAGCGCAGCTTTGGGATCGGGCTGTTGATCGTATTGCAGAACAAACATTTCGCGCATCGCGTGGCGCTTCATGCTTTCGTTCACTTGCGGTGGAACGGTTCCGAGATTTTCGCCGACCAGCATTGTTTTGTGGCGATGCGATTCGAGGCTGAGAATCGCGTGCAATTCTTCGGCGCGATAGCTGACATATACGCCATCTGCCGGCGAGAAACCTTTCGGAATCCAGTAAAGCCGATGCAAACCCATTACGTGATCGATCCGCAGCAATCCCGTGTGGCGCATCTGAAAGCGCAGATATTCCAGCACGTAACGGTAACCCTGTTCGCGAATGCGCTCCGGATGCAGCGGCGCAAAACCCCAGTTCTGGCCCTTCGTAAAAAACATATCCGGCGGCGCGCCGGCGCTGGCCTTCAACGCAAAGCAATCGCGATCGCGCCAGACATCGTAACCGTCCGGATGCACGCCCAGCGGAAGGTCGAGATAAAATTGCACGTCCACCTTCCGGCAATGACGAATGAACGCGTCGATCTGTTGCTGCGCCTGCCATTGAATGTAGAGATGAAAATTTTTATCCGCCGGATTGAAATCGCTGCTGCGCAAGCTGCCGCCGCGCAATCGTTCCGGCCAACTGTGCCACGATAGTTTGCTTTGATCACAGGCAGCGCGAAACTCCGCGTAATCCTCAGCTTCCGGGCGTTCGCAAAGAAACTGTTCCAGCTCAAGCTGGCGTTTGCCGGGCAGCGCGAAAAAATCGCGCGCGAGCAATTCCAGAATTTTCCGGCGCGCGGCCCATTCGGATTTGTAATCGACCCGCAGTGCGGCGCGGAATTGTTTCAATTGCTTCTGAAAGGCGGCCGAGTGAAACAACGTTTGAGCTTCGGCGCATTCGGCAAATTCCGGAATGCGCGTCACGTCCAGATAAAATTCATTCCAGAACAATCGGCTCGCAGGCGAGTAGGGGCTGGGATCGCACGTGGGAAAATCCAGAAACGCGGCGAGCAGCGGCAACGTTCCCGCGATTTTTCCGCCGAGCGATGCCATCCAATCGCAGAGCTTTTCCCAATCGGAAAAATTGCCCGCGCCCCAATTCGTCCTGGAACGCGCGGCGTACATCGGCAGAAACAAACCCCATTCCCGCGTCCTGCCTTCCGAATAACTCTGCGTGGGCGCGGAAATCAACAACGCCTCGGCGCGCTCGTTTCCGAAATCGAGTTTCACGCGATGATATCCGAAGGGCGTTTTCGGCAACGTGAGTTGGAGCGCGAGGAAATTGCGCCGGTTGATCGTGGCGGTTTGGAGAACTGTTTTCCACGCGCGGTCGAGCGAGATGGCTTTCTCTTTTCCACCTTCAAGTTGCAGCGTGCAATGCGCCGTGTTTTCGGCGCCGGATGGCAAACGGATTTCAATCTTCGTGGGCCGCTGATCCCACGCGACAATCACGGGTTCAAGGCAACGCGTCCATTGGCGCTCCTCCCATTTTTGAAAACTCTGCTGAATTTCGCGATCGCTTTGCGCGGCAACACCCAGCGCTTCGAGCGTGGCGATCACAGCATCGCTCGCGGATTCCTGTCGTTCGCCGCTCATGCTCACGTAATCCGTTTGCAGCCCGTGAATGCGGGCCAGATCAGAGAGCGTTTTGCGCGGCGCGGCTTTCATTGCGCCTTCGACCGCTCCATCAATTGCAGAATGCTTTGCAGTGAAACCGGCAGCCAGTTCGGACGATTGCTCAAATCCTGTCCCATTTCCGTCACCGCGCGATCGAGAACAAACGCGTCGAGCAGAACGGAAACACCGGTGCGCGATTTGGGAACGAGATTGGAATTCTGCACCGCGTTCAAATACGCGCCGAGAAATTGAGCGCTGATCCAGCGCGACCAGAACTGAGCCCACGGCGCGACCGCTCGTAATTTTTCTTCATTCAGACTTCCGACTTCGCCCTGGCGATAAAGCACCGCCTGCGCCGCGCAATCGATGGAACGGATCATCGCCGCGACATCGCGCAAGGCCGGCCGCTTAATGCGTCGTTCGCTGAGCGAGCGTCCGGGTTCGCCTTCGAAATCGATGATCACGAAATCCTTTCCAGTGTGCAGCACGTGGCCGAGATGAAAATTTCCGTGGCAGCGGATGCGCACCGTATCGAGCGCGGATTTGTGAACGGTTTGAAAACGCGCGATCATCGTGTCCTGCATGGCGAGCACTTGTTCCGCCAGCTTGCGCGCGGGTTCGGGCAGATTCTTCAATTCGCGTTTCAGGATCTGTAGATGATGCGTGAGATGATTGCGGAAGGATTGATACAGCGAGCGTTGATAAAACGGCGTGAACAGTTCGGGCGCGAAATCGCGATTCTCCACATCGGACGCCAGCGTGAGATGCAATTCACCGGTGCGCTGGCCGAGCACGCGCGCGCTTTCAAAATACGTTCCCAGCAGTTGCGCGGAGGTTTTCGGAACTTCGCGGTCCGCCAGATCGATCAGTGAGAGTCCGGCGGAATCGTCTTCACGCGCGGCCGCGGGCAGCGTCAGCACGCGATCAAAATAACGGCTGAGCGCGTCGAGTGTGAAATGCCAGCCGTCCTGCGCGTTGGGAATGTAATTGCTGAGCAGGCCGAAGCACGCGCGGTCGCCATTGTCGCGTTGAAATTCCAAAGCGCCCGCCATCGCCGGAACGTGCGGGAAATGTTTTTCCGCGAGGAACAAGGCGGATTCGAGCCCGGGATTGATGCCGGTTTCGATGCGCCGGAACAGCTTCAGGAAAAGTTTGTCGCCGTAAACAATCGCGGTGTTGCGTTGCTCGGTTTTCGTTGCGGTGGCCTCCAGGATTTTCGAATCCGCAATGGTTTCCAGCGCGCCGAGCGTGGAGACATTGTGCACGCTTTGAAGCCCGTCGAAGGAGCGTCCCTTGGAAATGATTTCATAAAGGAAACGCGTGAACTGTTTGTCGGCGGCGGCATCATAAAGAATGCCTTGCCTGCCGAGGTTTTTCAGTTGCACGCGCGCGAGCACGAACTGCGGATTTTCCTGTTCGATGCGCGTGGCTTCCTCACCGGTCGCAAAGGCAATCGGCAACAGGTATTCCTCAGGTTCGCTCTGCGCGAAATCCACGATCAGCACCGCGAGAAAACTCTGTTCGGAACTCAAGGGCAGGGGAACGAGTTCGCGAATGCGGACGCCTTTGATTTCGCCGCGACCGGTGTACCAGCGGCGGCGTTGCAGATATTCGGGCAGACAGATTTCAAAATCCGCGCGGTCATGACCGGTCAACAACTCCAGCCAGCGATCATCCGCCACGAGCACTTTGGCAAGACGGCTGGAAGCATCGGCGGGTTCGCGTCCGGCAATTGGTTCCAGCGAAAACCAGAACGCCCCGTGCGGACTCATCGTCATGGGATACGGCGCCGGGGTGATTGCTGGAAACACGGTTCGTCCAAACAGTTCGATCAGCGCGTAACCCTGGAACGCTGAAAGATCGAGCGACACCGGCTGTGGAAAGCGCGAAAGATTGGCGACGACGAGAATGGTTTCATTTTCGTAACGGCGCAGGAAGACCAGCACTTTGCGGTTTTCCGGATGCAGAAATTCAATCGAGCCGCTGCCGAAAACTTTCCAGCGTTTGCGTAATGCCAGCACGCGCTTGGTCCACCAGAACAGCGAATGCAGATTCTGTTGTTCGATATCCACGTTCACCGCTTCGTAATGATATTCCGGATCGAGAATGATGGGCAGGAACAACGCCTGCGGACTGACGCGGGAAAAGCCGGCGTTCTTGTCCGCGCTCCATTGCATCGGCGTGCGCACGCCATTGCGATCGCCGAGGAAAATATTGTCGCCCATGCCGAGTTCGTCGCCGTAATAAATCACGGGCGTTCCGGGAAGCGACAGCAACAGCAGGTTCAGGAGTTCAATGCGTTTGCGATCATTGTTCAGCAACGGCGCGAGACGGCGGCGAATGCCGAGGTTCAGGCGCGCTTTGGAATTCGTGGCATAAACGCGATACATGTAATCGCGCTCTTCGTCGGTCACCATTTCCAGCGTGAGTTCGTCGTGGTTGCGCAGGAACAACGCCCATTGGCTGGTCTCGGGAATCGCGGGTGTCTGATCGAGAATGTCGGTGACAGGAACCCGATCTTCCATTCGCACCGACATGAACAGGCGCGGCATCAGCGGAAAATGAAACGCCATGTGACACTCGTCACCGCGCCCGGTTCCGAAATACGTCACCGCTTCCTCGGGCCATTGATTCGCTTCTGCGAGCAACATGCGGTCGCCGTATTTTTCGTCGAGATGCTTGCGCAGGCCTTTCAGGTAATCATGCGTCTCGCGCAGACTTTCGCACGATGTGCCTTCGCGTTCGTAAAGATACGGCACGGCGTCGAGGCGAAAACCATCCACGCCGAGATCGAGCCAGAATTCGAAAATTTTCAGAATCTCGCGATGCACTTCCGGATTGTCGTAGTTCAAATCCGGTTGATGCGAATAGAAGCGATGCCAGAAATACGATTTGGCCAGCGGATCCCAGGTCCAGTTGGACGGTTCGAAATCGTTGAAAATGATGCGCGCGCTTTTGTATTTTTCCGGCGTGTCGCTCCAGACATAGAACTCGCGTTCGGGACTGCCAGGCTTGGCGCGGCGCGATTTCTGAAACCAATGATGCTGGTCGGAAGTGTGATTCAAAACCAGTTCCGTGATCACGCGCAGGCCGCGATCATGCGCTTCCTTCATGAATTCCTTGAAGTCATCCAGCGATCCATAAATAGGATTAATCGAATAATAATCGGCGATGTCGTAGCCGTCGTCTTTGAGCGGCGAAGGATAAAACGGCAGCAGCCAGAGCGCGGTCACGCCGAGGTCTTGAATGTAATCCAGCTTCTGCGTCAGCCCGCGGAAATCGCCAACGCCATCGCCATTGCTGTCGAAGAACGCGCGGACGGGAACTTCATAGATAATGGCGCTTTTGTACCAAAGCGGATCGAGATCGGAACTTGGAAAACTTGGGTTGGCCATGCGCTTCAGATTCTTGGCGACAACAGATGCAACCGCCAGATTTTTAGTAGCCAACCCTCGCGAGACTGTCTCTGGGGCCAAGGCCCCACTCCGGAGAGAAAGAGAGGATGGAGGATGGAAGATAGAGGATGGGAGCGCGTCTCGCGTGCTGTCGCCGTGTCTCGGCGCTCCAACCAACAAACTTTTTAGCGAAGGGCGCGATGGAATAAAAAGGCGTTTGAAATATTCCGCAATCCGCCAATCCCACTCCCGGGAGGTGTGCTCCAATTCAAATGCGCGAATTCGCTCCGCGGTGTTCAATCCTCAACCCTCAATCCTCTATCTTCAATCTCCATCACCCGTGGGCAGAATTACCGGTCCGCATTCGGGTCGCTCGCCCCAGTGGGCAGGTTCCGAGAATCACGAGACGCTTTCTCGAAAGGAATTTTTATGACAACCGAAAAACACAAAACGAAAAAGCAACGGGAGAAGAAGATGGACGACAATCGTGATCCGATTTCCGGAGCGCCCGGCGCGCATCCATTGGGAACGGGCGTGGGCGCGGCCGCCGGCGGTGTGGCCGGAGCCGCTGTTGCCGCCGCAGTGGCGGGCGGCGTCACCGGCACCGCTGTGGCCGGTCCCGCGGGTACTGTTGCCGGCGCGGCAATCGGCGCGGTCGTTGGCGGATTGGCCGGGAAAGGCGTCGCGGAAAATGTGAATCCCACCGCCGAAGATGCGTATTGGCGCGAGCAGCATCGACGCGAACCGTATTACGACAAAAACTACAGTTATCAGGATTACCAGGGCGCATATCGCACCGGCTACGAGGGTTATCATCATTGGGGCGGACAGGGAAAAAGTTTTGAGGAAGCGGAAGCCGAAATGCGCCGCGAGTACGAAATGAATTGGCCGAACTCAAAACTTTCCTGGGAAAAAGCGCGTCCGGCCGCGCGCGCCGCATGGTCTCGATTTGATCGCGATCTGAGCCAATACATCGGGTACACCGTCGTGGATCGGAATAATGCGAAGATCGGCACGCTCGAATGTTTGTGGTCTGATCATAAGGGCGAGCCGGCGTTCATCGGAGTTCGAAGCGGCTGGATCTTCGGCAGCAACCACGTCGTTCCCGCCCAGAGCGTCACCGTCAGCGAACGCAGCCAACGGGTCCGCCTGCCTTACGATAAAGATCGGGTGAAAGACGCGCCCACGCTGAAGGCCGATTCCGAAATGTCGTCCGCGAAGGAAGGCGAAGTCTGTGACTATTACGGCGTCGTCAGCGCTGCATCAAAGCCAGCGGCGTCATCTGGCGCCAGACCGGAACGCCCCGCGGCGGGAACAATGCAGCTTTCCGAAGAGCAGTTGAAAGTCGGCAAACGCGAAGTGGAAGCCGGCGGCGTGCGGTTGCGGAAGGTGGTGAGAGTGGAAACCGTCGATCAACCTGTGCAGCTTCAACACGAAGAAGTTGTTATCGAACGCGTTCCGCCGGAATCCCACCCGGCCTCGGCTCAGCCCGCGTTTTCAAACGAGGAAGTTTACATTCCATTGCGGCGTGAAGAAGCGGTGATTGAGAAAGAACCTCACGTGCGGGAAGAGGTTCATTTCCGAAAACAGAACGAAACCAACGAGCAACGCGTTTCCGAAAACGTGCGCCGCGAAGACATTGAAGTCGAGAAAACCGGGCAGGCGCGGCGCGGCGCCAAAACAACCGCCGAAGAAATCCGTGGTCGCGAAGAAGTCCCGCGCAGTCAGCGCCGAAGAGAATAGCTGACCAGTCAAGCCGGAGCGACGCAGCAGGAAAGACGTCGCGGCTGTCTCTATTCAGGAACGATCCTGTTCATTTGGTTGGGAGAGCGCAGCCGCTTCGGCTCTAGTTCGGTGCGCGCTCGCGCCGAACAGAGGGATGGAATCCAACACCAACAGTTCGCCTCTTTCACGCCGCAAAAATCAGCCGCGAGGGCGCGGTTGATTGCGTCCGGGGCGGGCGCGCTCGCGATTTGAACTGGAATCGTCCCGGTTCATCCGACCGCATCCAACGGACTGCGCACGCCGATGCCGGGCTTCTGCATTACATGCGTGTAAATCTGCGTCGTGGAAACATCCTTGTGGCCGAGCAATTCCTGCAAAGTCCGGATGTCATACCCATTCTCCAACAAATGCGTGGCGAACGAATGCCGCAACGTGTGGCTGGTCGCGTTCTTGCTCAGACCGGCTTGGCGCGCTGCTTCCTTGATGACGCGTTGCGCCGCCGTATCCGTCAGGTGATGCCGCTTCACCACGCCGTCCAGCGGATCGACCGCGGCGCGCTTCGAGGGAAAAACCCATTGCCAGCCAAATTCCTTGTCCGCGTTCGGATACTTCTTCTGCAATGCGCCGGGCAGATAGACCCGCCCCAATCCCGCCGCCAGATCCTTTTCGTGCAGGGAGCGCACCCGCGCCAGTTGCACTCGCAATGGCTCGACCAGCTTTTGCGGCAGCACGGTGACCCGATCTTTGAATCCCTTCGCGTCGCGCACGATGATTTGCCCGTTGCCAAAATCAATATCTTTTACTCTGAGCCGCAATCCCTCCAGCAACCGCAATCCCGTCCCGTAGAGCAATTGGAAAAACAAGCGGTAACCTGAGGGAACAACGGCAAACAACTGTTTGACTTCATCCTTCGTCAAAACCTCGCGCGCCAGCTTGGGCCGTTGCGCCCGCTCGAAGTCGCCCAGAAAACCAATCGGCCGGCCCAACACATGGCGATACAAAAACACCAGGGCGTTGAGCGCCTGGTTCTGCGTGGATGCCGCCACGCGTCGTTCCGTGGCCAGATGAACCAGAAAAGCGCGCACCTCGGATTCCGCCATGTCACGTGGATGCTTCTTGCCGTGGAAGATGATGTAACGCCGGATCCAATCCCAATAGGCCTGCTCGGTGCGGAGGGAAAGATGGCGGAAGCGGGCGACTTCCCGCACCTGTTCGCGAAGACGCAATTTGGGGTTCGGCAACAAATATTCCCGCGGCGGCGTTTCCATAAAAAAGGGTTGGCACAACTCAACCCGCGGGCGTAGGGTTGCGCAAGTGAAAACCGTAATAGGCTGTGAAATCCCGGAGGTAGGCTGCGAAAGGAGCCGTTTTCGCAGCTCATTTAAACGTTGAACTAAACCGCTTCGCGGAGGTTTTTCAGATTGTGCGTTGGGTCAGGTAAGGAGGAGGGAGAGTTTCCCGTTTTGGAAGTTTGAGGTTGAGTCGTGGGGTTATGACACCCTTACGACAACAACTCATTGAGGAACTGGTTCTGCGCGGGATGTCCGGGCGAACGCAGGAAGCCTACATTCATCAGGTTTATCATCTGGCCAAATTCTACCGGCAGAGTCCCGATAAACTTACCGAACTTCAGGTGCGTGAGTATCTGGTTCACCTGGCACAGGAACGGCAACTGGCCGCCAGCACGGTCAATCAGGCGGTCAACGCGTTCCGCTTTCTCTACGGCCGGGTGTTGCATCGCAACCTGGAAGTGTTGCGCCAGGCGCTGCCGCACGGTCGCAAAAGCATCCGGCGTCCGGAAGTCTTCAGCATCCAGGAACTGGAAAAGCTCTTCACGATCGGCGCGGTGCATCCGAAGCATCGGGCGTTTCTGATGACGGTCTATGGCGGCGGACTGCGGCTCAATGAAGCGTGTCATCTGAAGTTTGAGCATGTGGACCGGGCGCGAATGCAGTTGCGGGTGGAACTGGGCAAAGGCCGCAAGGATCGTTGCACGCTGTTGTCCGCCACGTTGCTGGCGGAGTTGGATCGTTACTGGCGGGTGTGCCGTCCGCGGCACTGGCTCTTTCCCTCAAGCTGCGATCCGCAACGACCGCTGCCCGATGGCACGGCGCAGAGGATTTATTATGCGGCGGTGGAGCGGGCGGGTCTGCGACGCAAGGGCGGGATTCATGCGCTGAGACATTCCTTTGCGACGCATCTGGTGGAGGCGGGGGTGGAGCTGCCGGTGTTGCAACGGCTGTTGGGACACAAGAGTCTGTCGACGACCACGGTGTATCTGCATGTGCGGCAGGAACGGCTGGCGCAGATCAAGGGACCGCTGGAGTTGCTGGACCTGAGTTGCATCGTGCCCCGGTTGTGAATGCCAACAACGCCCTGACGGTGGGGCAGGTGTTGCGGAGAGCATTGCAGGGTGGGAAGCTCAAACTGCCGCGGGCGCATTGGGAGATCCTGAACCTGCTGGCGGCGTGCCGCACCCCGGAGCTGGGAGGACATCGGTATCGCTGCGCGGAATGCGGGAAGGAACACTTCGTGCCGCACGCGTGCGGCAACCGGCATTGTCCGCAATGCCAGGGGGCGCAGGCCATCGACTGGCTGGAGCGACAGGAATCAGCGCTGTTGCCGATCCCGTATTTTCACGTGGTGTTCACCCTGCCGCATCTGCTCAATCCACTGATCCGGCAGAACCGCCGGGTCCTGTTCAACCTGTTGTTCGAGTCGGCCGCACAGACGCTGCTTCTGTTCGGACGCAACGACCTGAAAGCGCAGATTGGAATCACGGCGGTGCTGCACACATGGGGACAGACACTCTGCGAACATGAGCACCTGCATTGCATCGTGACGGGAGGCGGGCTGGCGTTGGACGGATCGGGTTGGGTAAAAACTGGGCCGCATTATCTGTTTCCGGTGCGGGCCTTGAGCGCGGTGTTTGGCGGGAAGTTCCGGGCCGGATTGCAGAAGTTGAAGAAGGATGGAAAGCTGGAGTTTCATGGGAAGTTGCAAGCGCTGGAAGAGCCGGCCCGCTTTGGCAAACTGCTGCACAAGCTCAAGACGCAGAAGTTCGTGGTGTATGCCAGGCGCCCGTTTGCGGGACCGGAAGCGGTGCTGAAGTATCTGAGCCGCTACACGCATCGGGTGGCGATCGGCAACCGGAGATTGCTGGCGCTGGACGAACGGAGCGTGACGTTCAGTTACAAGGATTATGCTGATGAGAGCCGGCGCAAAACCATGACGCTCTTGATCGAAGAGTTCACGCGGCGGTTCTGCCTGCACCTGTTGCCGGAGAGGTTTGTGAAGATCCGGCATTACGGATTACTGGGCAATCGCGGACGGCAGGAACGAATTGCGCGGGCGCGGGAAAGCCTGGGAGTCGAAGAAACGGAGGTGGTTGAAACCGGGCCGGCCCAGAACGTTCAACCTTCAAGCCTCAACACAGACCAAGGTTTGCGCTGTCCGCATTGTGGGGCGATGGCGCTGGTGTGGGTGGAGGAAGTGCCGCGGAGATTGAGGTGGATCAAACCAATTTTGAATTGCGATTCATCATGAAGCGCGGCAGAGTCAGCCCATGCGAGGACGGCAGCCAAAAGACAGCACCCCTGTTGAGGCGGGAGTGTTGTCGTCGGGAGGAAGAACCGTGGCGCCTGCGCGGTCAAAACGTGAATGTCATCGCGACATGGGCAGCCGGAATCATCCACGCCGTGGCGAGCGCGGTTCCGATGAAGGGGAATCGGGATGTAAATCAGGCGTCCGGGGTGGCATGGAATTACTTTCCCCTGTAGATCGGACGTCACGGGTTCAGCGGTTCAGTTCAACAGCAGTGTATCCCACAATCCGCGGTTCACGCCTCCCGTGCCTTTCAACCCCGCCCGCCCGCGGCTTGCGGGATACACTGCTTCAACGTTAG
>DASTXC010000056.1:0-27109 GCA_035765675.1 Verrucomicrobiia bacterium | reverse complement strand
GAACAGCAGCGTCATCAAAAACCAGCAGCAGCCGGAACAATGCACGCCGTGTTTCAAGCCCATCGTCAATGCGCCGATCCGTCCTTCACGCCAGTTTGATTCCAGAAAACCCTGCGGCGACCGGCAATGTGAAAGGCAGTTGTTTTTGAACGGCGCAAATTGAAACACACCCGCGACCAGCAGCAATGTGCCGCCCAGAACCGGACTCGTGCTCACCATCATCGGCGACAGCAACGCCTTCCCATGAAGAATCCATTGAGCAATCGCCGCGAGAACGCTGAAGCCCGTCCACACGAGCAGATAACCGGAAGTAAACAAACCCGCCGGAACGAACGGAAGTTCCTGCTCGCGTCGTTTTCGTTGGACCGCAGCAAACGCGAGAATCATCGGCATTGCTGTGGGCAGCATCATCGCCACCATCATTTCGGCCCACATCAGAAACAGCGGCAGCAGTGTTGCGACCGACCATGGATCGGTGTCCGGCCCCGACATTTTCATTCCCGCGCAACAACAGCTTCCGGTGCTGTACATCGCGTGGGCTTCGTAAGCCATGTAAGCCCAGGCCGGGATGGCCACAAAACTCAATGCCGCGAAAATGACTCGGCGGTCGCGTTGGAGCAGGGCGGTCATGGAGGTGATCGATCGGTTGATGAATTAACGCGCTGCGTGTTCAAATTGGCAACCCGTTTAATCCAACCGCTGATTTTGATTCAGCGAACCGACAATTCATTTCGGCTTCAACTGCGGGAAAAGAATCACGTCGCGAATGCTTTCCTGACCCAGCAGCATCATGCAAAGGCGATCAATGCCGATGCCGATGCCGCCCGCCGGAGGCATGCCGTGTTCGAGCGCGACGAGGAAATCTTCGTCGAGCTTTTGCTGTTCGCCGCCGGCCTGATGTTCCAGCGTGGTGCGTTGTTGAATCGGATCGTTCTGTTCCGTGTAACCGGGCGAAATTTCCTGGCCGTTGATGCAGCATTCAAACACTTCGACAGTGGTTGGATCGTCGGGCGTCAGCTTCGCGAGTGGCACGAGTTCTTTCGGCAAATGCGTGACGAACGTGGGCTGGATCAGTGTCGGTTCGACCAGCTTTTCAAAGACGGCACCGGTGACTTCGAAGTCTTCGTAGCCTTTGGCGATGTCGCCTTCCATTTTCAACTCATCAATCGCGATTCGGCGACGGTCTTCTGGCGTGAGCGCAAACCAATCAGAAACTCGATTATATGTTTTCGCTGCGACTTTTTCGCGAACCAAATCGCGGTATTTCACTCGTTTCCATGGTCGCGTAAGATCAATTTGGCGGGGCTGAGATAAATCATCTACCTGTATTTTCCATTGTGGAATTTCTGCCGCTAGCAACGAATTCAGCTCGTTCATAATCGCCACTTCTTCAGTTGAAACAGGAGCCATGTAACCTTCACCCGTAAAAAAATCCTCCAGGGTTGAAATATTAGTCTTTAGCTTTTCAAAGGCTTGCGAAATTGAGGTGCGGAAGATCTCTTCTCTTGCATTTTCAATAGCCGATTCCAATTCCAACAGGCTGAGCTGTAGTTGTGCTAAACCCGAAGTCTTCTGGTCTATATTTTCGCATCGTAGAGACTCAGGAAATAAGTCGAACATTCGAGAAACCATTTTTGTAAGATCTCGCAAAAAGCGGATTCCTTCGGTTGTTTTTTCGTGTTTAATGCTGGTGGTTCCCAAAACCTTCTGCGCCACCGTCGTGATCAATGACTCCACCGTTTCCATCATCGTCTCGTAATCACCAAACGCCTGATACGCCTCCAGCATCGTGAACTCCGGATTGTGCCGGCGCGACAATCCTTCGTTGCGGAAGTTTTTCCCGATCTCGAACAGCTTATCGATGCCGCCGACGAGCAGGCGCTTGTGATACAACTCAAGCGCGATGCGCAGATAAAAGTTGCAGCTTAGCGCTTCGTATTTCGTGATGAATGGCCGCGCCGCCGCGCCGCCGGGAATCGATTGCAATGTCGGCGTTTCGACTTCGATGTAACCGCGCTCATGAAAGAAATTCCGGATTTCGCGAACGATCGCGCTGCGTTTGAGGAAAACGTCTTTCACTTCGGGATTGCCGATCAGATCGAGATAACGCTGGCGATAACGAATTTCCGTGTCTTCGATGCCATGCCATTTCGCCGGCGGCGGACGCAGCGCTTTGGAAAGAATCGTGAACGATTCCAGTTTGATGCTCGGCTCGTTGGTCTTGGTGCGGAAGAGCGTGCCGGTCACACCGATGAAATCGCCGAGATCGAGATGCGTGAAGACGCTGAACTGCTCGTCGCCGAGCGCATTTTTCTGCGCGTAAACCTGAATGCGTCCGCTCTGATCGCGCACGTCGATGAACATGGATTTGCCCATGTCGCGATGCGCGGTGATGCGGCCCGCGACGGAAACGCGCGTGCCTTCGGTGAGTTCGCCGGCTTCGAATTTCGAACGGGCGTCGTTGCAGGAGCGGTCGGGTGTGAATTTGTTTTTGAACGGATCAATGCCCTTTTCGCGCAAGGCCGTGAGCTTGGCTTTGCGCTGTACGATCAATGAATCCAACGGTTGTTGCTGCTGTTCCATAAAAGTTGCAGTCGGCAAAGAAACACGAAAGCCCGGCAAAATCCAAGGATGGATTCGCAGAGCGCGGAGGGTTGGCCGGAGCGCGGACTTCAGTCCGCGTGTTTTCCCAACTTCAACAGCGACTCGCGGACTGAAGTCCGCGCTCCTTCGGCTTGACAATGCAACGCTGGATTTCACGTTGTTATCCATGCCAAGGCTTCCGCATCCAAAATCGGCCGAACGGTCAGCGCCGTCGAATTCAGGTTTGCGGAAACTGGTTCGCGAGAAGCAGGAATGGCGCGCGCCAACAACCCGCAACGACAGCCATTCGGCTTTTCGCGGCTGGCATGAGCGAGGTTATCTGCCGCACTTCGATGTGCCGCGCATCACCCAGATTGTCACTTTCAATCTCGCGGATTCCTTTCCCGTTGAACGAAGGCGGGAATGGGAAAGATTCTTGAATCTCCCGGAACCGGATTTGCGCCGACGCCAATTGGAGGAATGGCTGGACCGTGGCTTTGGCGCGTGCTGGCTGCGAAGGAACGAAATTGCGGAAATCGTTGAAGCGGAATTATTGGAACGCCACAAAAACGATTACGAATTACGGGCGTGGACAATTATGCCGAACCATGTTCATCTCGTCGTGGATGTCTGGGAAACGCCGTTGAGTCAACTGATCCGAACCTGGAAAGGTCGAACGGCTGTGAAGTGCAATCAGGTTCTGCAACGTCGAGGTTCTTTTTGGCAGCAAGACTATTGGGATACCTTCGTGCGCGATGCGCGGCATCTCAAAGTATCTATCCAATATGTGGAAAGAAATCCGGTGAAAGCGCGGCTCGTTCAGAATCCGGCCATGTGGCTGTGGAGCAGCGCACGTCGAAGGGATGCTTTCGGAGTGTTGCGGACAGGTGGGCATTGAATTTTCTACCGGCGAACATCCCGCCTGGCGACCGGAGCGCGGACTTCAGTCCGCGAGTCGCTGTTGAAGTTGGGAACACGCGGACTGAAGTCCGCGCTCTTCATCACGTGCTTGCCGCGATGGGCTGGTGCCTGTAAGTAAGCGGGCGTGACTTTGGAAAAGAAATTTCGCATCGGCGTGCTCGGCTCGGGCAAAGGTTCCAACTTTGTCGCCATAGCGGATGCTATCCAGGCCGGGCAGATTCCCGCGGAGATCGTGCTGGTGTTGAGCGATGTCGAGAATGCGGGGATTCTTCAACACGCGAAGGAGCGCGGATTGCCCGCGCAGTTCATTCCGCCGGGACAATTTCGCACGAAGCTGGACGAAGGCGCCGAGCGCGCGTTTGTCGGAGGATTACAGGCGGCGCATGTGGATTTGATTGTTCTCGCCGGTTTTATGCGGGTGCTGAAAGGTGATTTTCTCCGCGCGTTTGAAGGTCGGATCGTGAACATTCATCCGTCGCTCCTGCCGTCGTTTCCTGGACTCGCGGCCTGGAAACAGGCGCTGGATCATGGCGTGAAGTTCACCGGTTGCACGGTTCATTTTGTGGATGCGGGTGTGGATTCCGGCGCGATCATTGGTCAGCAGACGGTGCCGGTGCTGGACGACGACACGCCGGAAAGTTTGCATCAGCGAATTCACGCCGCAGAACACGAGTTGTATCCGAAATGCGTGGCCTCGATTGCTCGGGGCGAAGTGTCGGTGCAGGGACGGCGCGTGATTGCGCGGCGAGGTTGAGATTTGGAAAAGGGGAAAAGGGGCGGAGGTTCAAGGTTGGCGCAACTTGGCATTCGCACCATTTTCAATTCTCTCGCTCCGCAGCGAAGCGCGGGAAGGGGATTTTGAGCTAAAACCCTCCTCACCCGGCTCTCTCCTCCGGTTTCGCTCCGAAGAGAGGGAGGATCCGCCGTTCGGATTCCGAAGGTTCAATTCGTTGGTGGGAGTGCCAAGTTAAGGCCCTTCAAAGTTTTGTTCGCTTAAAAATAGTTCGCCTTCATTCGTGAAACTTGGCAAAGAATGCGGCTTCGCGGACGGCAGTTATCCGCTTGTGCGAAAAGTCGGAACGCGATTTGAGAACCTGATTTACGGACTCGTGTAACTCGTCCTTCCGGTTGGTTAGAAAATGAGCATTAAAAAATTACGTTTTGGTTTGCCTAAAGGCAGCCTGCAGGACGCCACCATTGAGAAAATGGGCAAGGCGGGATTCCACATTTCGGTCAGCAGCCGTTCCTACATTCCATTTGTCGATGACGACGAACTGGAAGTTCGTCTGATTCGCGCGCAGGAAATCAGCCGGTATGTCGAGCATGGATATCTTGATTGCGGCATCACGGGCCACGACTGGATTGTGGAGAACGGATCGAAGGTTCACGAGGTCGGCGAATTCCTGTTCAGCAAAGTTTCCCGCCGTCCCGCGCGTTGGGTGTTGTGCGTGCCGGAAAATTCGCCGGTGAAATCGGTGAAAGATCTGGAAGGCAAACGCATCGCGACCGAAGTCGTGAATCTCACGAAAAAGTATTTGAAGAAACATGGCGTGAAAGCCGAAGTGGAATTTTCCTGGGGCGCGACCGAAGTCAAAGCGCATGAACTCGTCGATGCAATCGTCGAGGTGACGGAAACCGGTTCGTCGCTGAAGGCGAATAAATTGCGCATCGTCGATGAACTGCTCAGTTCCACGCCCCGACTGATCGCGAATGTGGATTCGTGGAAGAACAAGTGGAAGCGCGAGAAGATTGAAACGATGGCGATGCTGCTCAAGGGCGCGATGGATGCCGAGGCGAAAGTGGGTTTGAAGATGAACATCGCTGAGAAGAATCTTGCCAGCCTGCTGGCCAGCCTGCCAGCATTGCGCAATCCGACGATTTCCAGCCTGAGTCTCAAAGGCTGGGTCGCGGTCGAAACGATTATTGACGAACACGTCGTTCGTGAATTGATTCCGCAACTGAAAGCGGCAGGAGCGGAAGGCATCATTGAGTATCCGTTGAACAAAGTGGTTTACTGAGGGCGGCTTCGGCTGGCGCTGAGATTCACGAAAGTGACGCTGGAAAAACCCGGCGAGCAAGATTTAGATTGCATTACTGCGCCACTCCATTAATCCATTACGCGTTATTTATTAAAATTATATGGGTTCACTGAAAAAACGTCGGAAAACAAAGATTAACAAACACAAACGGCGCAAGAAGCTCCGGTCGCATCGTCACAAGAAGCGCACCTGGCAGAAGTAATTCTTTCCGCTGACAGCTTCGGAAAACCATTGGCGCAATTCGCGAAATGCGAGTTGCGCCCTGTTGGTTTAATATACGGCATGTTGTTTCGTTCCGGTTACGGATGGTTCGTCCTGCTCGCCGCGAGTGCCTGCTTGCTCACGGGCTGCCGCAGTTATTCGGTCACAACTTATCCGCCTTCCGCCGATCCGAAGTCGGCGGCGTACGATCCCGACCGCGACCTGGATGCCGAAGAGGATCGGATCGAAGCCCACGCGCATTACGCCACCGCCGTTGCCTACGAGATGAACGGCGATGCGGAAAGTGCGTTGAGCGAATTCTATGAAGCCGCGGTTCTCGATCTGGAAAACGAACCGTTGATCCTGGAAGTCTCCCGCAAACTGCTTCAGGCCAAGCAACTCGAAAAAGCCCGCGATCTGCTGGTGCGCGCCACCTCGCGACCGAAAGCGTCGGGCAATCTTTTTGCGCGGCTGGGTTTTACCTATTTCCAACTCGGCAAGCCGGATCAGGCCGTGCTGGCCAACCGCACTGCGATCCGGCGCGAACCGCGTTCGCTGGTCGGTTATCAAAATCTCTTCCTGATTTTCCTCCAACAGAAAAAACTGGAACCGGCCTTGCGGGTTCTCGATGACGCCGCAAAAGTTTCCGGCACCGACAGTGAATTTCTGATCGGCCTGGGCGAACTTTACGTGAACTACGGTTTGCAGAATCCCTCCCAGCGCAAGCTGGCGCACGCCCGCGGATTGGCGGTTCTCCAACGCGCGCTCAAGAAAAAGCCCAATGATCCGCAACTCGGTTTGCGACTCGCCGACGGGTTGAACATGCTCGGCCAGCCCAATGAGGCGGCGAAGATTTATCAAAGCGTTCTCCAGGATTTGCCGGACATTGCGTTTTTGAAAGACGGTGTGCGCACGAAGCTGGCGGATATTTATCTGCGCGAGAAAGATCACGCTCGCGCCACGCAACAGCTTGAAGCCATCGTCCACGACAATCCCACCGACGCGCAGGCTTATTATTTCCTTGGCAGCATTGCCTACAGCGACACGAACTTCACGCAGGCGGCGGAATATTTTTCCAAAGTCATTCTCTTGAATCCGGAATTCGACCAGGCGTATTTCGATCTGGCGGCCTCCCGGCTCAACGATGAAAAGCCGGCGCAGGCTTTGGAAACCCTCGCCGTCGCGCGGGAAAAATTTCCGCAGAAGTTCATGACCGAATATCTGACCGGCATGGCCTACAGCCAGCAGCACGATTTCACGAACGCGCTGGCGCATTTCACCGCTGCGGAAATCATCGCGCAGGCGACGGATCCCAAGCAGCTCAAGGATTCATTTTATTTTCAACTCGGCGCGACCAGCGAGCGCGCCGGGGACATCGAACGCGCGAAGTCGTATCTGGAAAAATGCCTGGAGCTTTCGCCGAATGACGACGAGGCGCAGAATTATCTCGGGTTCCTGCTCGCGGATCGCGGGGAAGAACTGGATCGCGCGCGCCAACTGATCGAACGCGCATTGACAGCCCAACCGGACAACGCCGCATATCTCGACAGCATGGGTTGGGTGATGTTCCGCCTGAACAAAAATCAGGAAGCGCTTCAGTATCTTCAGCGCGCCATCAAGAATTCGGAAGAGGAAGACTCGACGCTTTACGATCATCTCGGCGACGTTTACGCCGCTTTGCAGCAGATGGACAAAGCGCGCGAGGCGTGGAAAAAATCCCTCGCCGTTGAAAACAACGAAGCCGTTCGCAAAAAGCTGGAATCTTCCGGCGCGAAATAATCCATGGATTACCAGTTCCGAAAACATTACACGCGCGAAGAAGCGCAGGCTCTGTTGCCGCAGGTTCGAATCTGGCTGGAGAACCTGGATCAGTTGCGTCAGCGATTGGAAAAATACGATGAGCGCCTGAGCGCGCTGCTTGCGTCCGGCAATGACATTGGAGGCGAAACCTCGAATCAATGGGTTCGCACGCTGGCTGATCTTCAGGAAGTGTTGCGCGAATTCCAGAGCCGCGAAATTCAGATCAAGGATATCGAGCGTGGGCTGGTGGACTTTCCGGCGATTGTTGGCGGACGGGAGGTTTTTCTGTGTTGGGAAAAAGACGAGGACGAAATCGAATTCTGGCACGACATCGATTCCGGTTACGCCGGCCGCGAACGGCTATGATCTGGCGGTAGAGTTAAACGCGAGGCGCAAAGATGCCGAAGCGCAAAGGGAAGTTTCAATCCCGCGACAGACCTACGCTCCAGAAACTCTTGCCTCCGCGTCTCTGCGTTGAAATCTTCTGCGTAGTCTTCGCTGAGTCCGCAATCTTCTGTTCAACCCCCATCAACGCTGTATTTCGATCGGCTCGAGTTCCGGAGTTTTCGGAGCGGATTCAATATGGCCAGAGGGCAGCGGCAAAGGGATTCCAGTTGATATCGGCACGCCGAAATTCGGCGAGCCATCTGCATTCCACGTGAATTTCTGCGCGCGCACATTTCGATTCCAGCCCGCGCCGGAATATTTTGCCGCGTGATAAATGATCCAGTCTTCCGATCCATCGGGAGATTTCACGAACGAACAATGCCCCGGGCCAAAGACTTCGGTTGTTCGGGAAAAAACCGCCTGCGGTTTCTTGCTCCAGGATTCCGCGCGCATGGGATCGCTGCCCGTCAACTGAAGTTGTCCGAGACAATAATCGTCATCCCAACTGCCGCTCGCTGAATAAATGACAAACAATTTTTCATCGTGCCACAGCGCTTCCGGCCCTTCATTGATCAACGGAGTTCCAAACTTTTCCCAATCGTATTCGGGGCGTGAAATACAAACGCGTTCGCCGACCGGCGTGAGTGGATCCTTGAGGCGCGCGATATAAATGCGCTGATCAACATTCTCAGTTCCAACCCAGCCAGACCAGAGGACGTAAAGTTCGTCGCGGAACGTGAACACCGTTCCATCAATCGCCCAACGGTTTTCAGGAAGTTTCAATTCGCCACGAAAGACAAAGGGGTCTTGAGGATTTTGCGAGCTGCCTTCCAGGACATACATGCGGTGATTCGCGTTGTCGCCATCATCAGCAGCGAAATAGATGTACCATTTGCCGCACAGATAGTGCAGTTCCGGCGCCCAGATTTCCTTGGAATAAGAGGTGTCCGGCGGTGGCGTCCACACGCGAACCGGCGGATTTTCTCCAATTGTAACCGGACTGTTCGCGCGGCTCACATAAATGCCGTGGCGATGCGATTGGCAGAAGAAATAATTTTCGCCGTGTTGAATCACCCACGGATCAGCGCCCGAACTGACGATGGGATTGGTAAACGTTCCCGCGCTGACCGGCGACGCGATCAACAACATCAGCACCGTCAACGCGGGGCGAAACAGTGCTCGCTTCAAAATCATGGAATGATGTTCGCGGGATCGCGCAACGAAGGCGAGTTTGTTTCGAACCGGTTCTGTAGCGCAGATTGGCAATCTGCTGTGTCGCCGACTGGAAGTCGGCGTTACGTCGCGCGACCTCGCGGCGAGTTTCAAACTTCAATAATTCCAACTCCGATAAATCTCGTAAACATCCAGCCGACCGCCGGGCCAATAATCATTTCCGGCAAAGCTGAACGTGCGACTGGTGCGATCAAACAAGAGCGCTTTCGGCGCGTCGGGTTTGTTTGGATCGTAAACGGAAAATTCGATCGCTTTACCTGTTTCCTTCGCGTCGAAAACCAGCAGGGCGTGGTTGATGGACAATTGCGGAAAGCGGATCACATGCACGACCGGCGGACGATGCTGCTTCAGGTCGTTGAGGAGTTGTTGCGCGACGCGATTCTGATTCGCGCGGCTGAATGGAAAAATGATTCGCCAATGACCGCGTTGAAAATAACTTTGCCAAGCGCCGCCGCACTCGGCCTTCAAAAGCTTTTCCTGAGCTTCGCTGAACGCGTTGAGATTCGCGTAGCCGGGAATCACGATGCGATTTTCTTCCGATAGAACTCGTGCGGGATCGATGTCCACGACTTTGCGGATCAGTTCGCGATAGGTTTCTTCATCGGCAACGGGTTGTGTCGGATCGAACCGCGCATGTTGAAAAAACTGCCGGGCGGAACGGGCGACGACGAAGCAGTGATGCGTGTAATCCGGTTTCGGCAAATGTCGTTCGTGAACCCATTTTCCGTTTTCATCGAAGTGATAATCCCAAACCAGCGAGTTCGGATAAGCGAAAGTGTCGTGCTGAAAATCAAACGGACGCGTTCCGACAAACGGCTGTCGTGAAACGCAACCGCTGAGCAACAAGAGCAACGGCAAGAACAGCACAAAACGGAGCGTGAAATGCGAAATCCGGAATTTGAGATTCGAGACTAAGGCCCTCACCCTGGCCCTCTCCCATCCGATGGGAGAGGGAGCGGACATTGACGCGTCTGGTTGGCAACGAGCCGCGTTCGACCGTTCGAAAAGCGTGAACGGAATTCCCTCTCCCATCGGATGGGAGAGGGGCAGGGTGAGGGGTTTCGGGTTGATAAAAGTTTTCCGAAGCCAATACGTCTCCCTCAGAACTCTCGAGGAAATCCTCAAAGCAAAATCCCGGATACGTCGAACCCGAGAAGGTTTAGATTTCAATTCGTGTTGTTTCCCAAAGCTCATCAAGACAGCCACATATCTGGCTTGCTCATGAACCTATTCGTGCGCTACCTAACTGGCAATGTTGTACGAACGCTGGTGTGAAATCGCGCGCGCTCATTCGAGTGTGATCGCTCTGCGCGATCTGGCTTCCGGCGAGCATTGGACTTTCGGTGAAATCGCCGCGCGCGTGGAGCAGGGGAGCAGCAGCGTCGCGGGTTCGATCGCCTTTCCGCACGGCATTTCTCCAGAATTTATTTTCGATATCCTGCGCGCCTGGCGGAAAGGGCAAATTGTTTGCCCTTTGGAAAATCGCCAGGCCCCGCCGGAAATTCTGCCCGGACTTCCACCGGAAATCGTTCACCTCAAAACCACTTCCGCCACGACCGGCGCAGCGCGGGCGATTGCGTTCACGGCTCGTCAGTTAATGGCGGATGCGGAAAATATCGTGACGACGATGGGCCTGCGTCCGGACTGGCCGAATCTCGGTGTGATTTCGCTCGCGCATTCCTACGGCTTCTCGAATCTCGTGCTGCCTTTGTTGCTGCACGGAATTCCATTGATCCTGATTCACGCGCCCTTTCCGGAACTGGTGAAACGCGCGACAGAAATTTCCGAGCCACTCACGCTCGCCGCCGTACCCGCGCTGTGGCGAACCTGGCACGATGCGAACGCGATTCCATCCAATGTGCGATTGGCGATCTCCGCGGGCGCGCCAATGCCGGTAGCGCTGGAGCAGAGTATTTTTGAGGCTCGCGGATTGAAGATCCATAATTTTTACGGCAGCAGTGAATGCGGTGGAATTGCCTATGATCCTTCTCCAACGCCGCGAACGGATGGAAGCTGCGCCGGCGCGCCGATGCGCAATGTTCAATTAAACGTTGGCGAAAGCGGCTGCCTGGAAGTTCGCAGTGAGGCGGTTGGACAAACGTATTGGCCTCAACCGGATTCGAGTCTCGCCAACGGTGTTTTTCGAACCAGCGATCTGGCGGAGATTTCGAGCCATCTAATTTTTCTCCGTGGCCGCGCGAGCGATCAGATCAACGTTGCGGGACGCAAGATTTCGCCGGAGGCAATTGAAAAAATTCTCGCGACGCATCCGAGTGTTCGAGAGTGTCTGGTGTTTGGCGCGCCGTTTGATCATGGAGAACGGAGCGAAATGATCGTTGCCTGCGTCGTGCCGCGCTCGCCTGTGAACGAGGAATCGCTACGGCAGTTTTTGTTGCAGAAACTTCCCGCATGGCAACTGCCACGCGAGTGGTGGTTGTTGGATTCGCTGGGAGTCAACGAACGCGGAAAACTCTCGCGCGCAGACTGGCGCAAACGTTTCCTGGAAATGACCGCCGCAAGCGGAAGTCGTTAAAGCTGATTCGTATTGAGCGGTCATCGAAGTTCGGGGTTCGATGTTCATTGTTCGATATTCCGTCTGCTTCGCCTTTCACGGTGAAAGCCATTGCTATGCCGGAGGCCGTTTGCTAAACACGCCGCATGCGTTCTCAGAAACCTGATCTGCACAGCGACGCTTTCCTCCATTCCCTCATGCGAAAACAACTGCGGCTGTCGATTGCCTGCGCCGCTACGTTTCTGATCGTGCTGCTGGGATTGCCGCTGGCGAACTACTTTTTTCCCGAACTGATGGCCCGTCGCATTTTCGGTTTCACGCTCACGTGGTTCGTGCTCGGCATTGGCTTTTTTCCCGCCGTCTGGTGCATTGCGTTCTACTTCATCCGCAGGTCCATTGAGTTGGAGGAAGAAG
Organism: Verrucomicrobiia bacterium; assembly: GCA_035765675.1. Lineage (GTDB taxonomy): Bacteria > Verrucomicrobiota > Verrucomicrobiia > Limisphaerales > DASXHY01 > DASXHY01. The sequence goes on along the minus strand of DASTXC010000056.1, from coordinate 15,019 downwards.
AAGTTGCAGAGGTGAAAAGCGGAAAAGGAGAAAAGGAGATGATCGAAGTATGAACCGTTCAAACAAGATCAGTCATCATTGGCAGCTTGATGTTTACAAACTTTCCGTCGATGCCGCCATGCGACTCTTCGAGTTGAGTAAAAGTTTCCCGAAGGAAGAACTGTATTCTCTGACCGATCAGGGGCGTCGTTCCTCGCGGTCAGTTTCGGGGCATATCGCAGAAGGATGGCGCCGCCGCAGATACGAAGCCGCGTTTTGTGACAAGTTGAACGGCGCGGAAGCGGAAGCCGCCGAAACACAGACCTGGATCGAGTATGCCGTTCGATGCGGATATTTTACCGCAAAACAAGGACGCGACTTGCACCGCCTCTATGACAGTATCATTGGCAAGTTGGTGGTCATGCAGAACCATCCAGAACCGTGGCTTCTCCTGCGATCCAACCGAACGAAGTGAATCAAACTCCTTTTCACCCTTTCTCCTTATCTCCACTGCCCAAATGCACCTCGACCCCTACATCCTCACCTTCAGCGCCATCACCGTTGTCATCACGATTGCGATGGGATTCTGGTCCGCGCGGAAGGCGAAAACGGCCGGAGATTTTTTTGTTGCCGGACGCAGCGTGAGCGTCGGCTGGAATGCCAGCGCGATTTCCGGCGAATACCTGAGCGCCGCGAGTTTCATGGGAATCGCCGGAATGGTGATGAGCAGCGGCTATGACGCGTTGTGGTATCCGGTTTGTTATGCGTGCGGTTATTTGTTTCTGCTGCTGTTCATTGCCGGACCGCTGCGGCGTTTCGGAGCGTACACGATTCCCGATTTTGCCGAAGGACGGTTTGATTCGCCGGTGTTTCGAAAAATTGCGGTGATCTTTGTGTTGTGCATCGGATTTTTCTACACGATGCCGCAGATGAAAGGCGCGGGAACGACGCTCGCCTACATCTTTCCCGGACTGCCGTATTGGGCGGGCGTGGTGCTGGTCGGCGCGGTGATCACATTGAACGTCGCGCTCGGCGGAATGAAAGGAATTACGCTGGTTCAAGCCGTTCAATACTGGGCAAAGATGTTTGCGATCTCCGTTCCCATCTTTGTGCTGATGGCGGTGTATGGACATTACGGGAAACAAGTCGGGGTAAACTCTGCCGCGCAATCATTTCCTGTGGCAATCTCTGCGCCGGGCACTGCTCAAAATTCCGACAAAGCAATAGTCATCGAGGCGGCCAACTCGATCAGTCGCCAACCGCTTCCGGAAAAAGCGCCGCACGACGAATCCTGGATTGCGCCCTTCGGGCCGCTCACCACCAAAGCTGCCAAAGCCGCGCATCTCTCCGCCGAGGAAGCCCGGCCGTATTCGCTGCTTTACACGTATTCACTGATCATTGCGATTGTGTGTGGCACAGCCGGATTGCCGCACATTCTCGTTCGGTTTTACACGAATCCCAATGGCGTCGCCGCCAAGCGCACGACGATGTGGGTGATGATTTTGATCGGAATTTTTTATGTATTTCCGCCGGTGTTTGGCGTGATGGGTCGCAATCTTTTTCCCGAACTGTATTCCGGCATTGGCGCGAAGGGGACGGACAAAATCGTTCTCGAACTACCGCTGCTGTTGAATGCGAAATATCCACCGCTCGGATCCATTCTTTCCGGGATTACGTGCGCCGGCGCATTCGCGGCGTTCATGAGCACGTTCAGCGGACTGCTGGTTTCAATGACCGGCGCGCTGGCGCACGATGTTTACGGACGAATGCTGCGGCCGAAATCCACGCCGGAACAACGGATGAAAATGTTCAAAATTGCCGCGGTGCTCATCGGCGGAGTGGCGGTGGTTCTGGGCAGCTTTGTGGAACCGCTCGAAATCAATTTCATGGTCGGCCAGGCGTTTGCCATTGCGGCGGCCAGTTACTTTCCATTGCTGTTCATGAGCGTCTGGTGGCGCCGCCTTACCATGCGCGGCGCGGCGACCGGAATGCTCGCGGGCGGCGTTCTGGCGGTGATTGCAATTTCACTGACGAGCTTCAGCAGCCTCGCCGGTGCGCCGGGAAAAACCGGTGACTGGTTCCGGGGCTTCCAACCACTCAATGAATTCTGGGCGCAACACCCGCTGCTGCGGATTCTCTGCGAACAACCCGCGATCTGGGCGGTGCCGCTGGCGATTGGATTGATGATTGTGGTTTCAAAACTCACTTCGAAAGAAATTCCGAGCGACGTCCGCATGAAAATGCTGGTGCTGCATGCGCCGGAAAAACTGGGATTGAAACAGGAATACATTCAGGAACACCAGCTCGGGCATTGATTCGGTCGGAGCGCGACTCGGTGAGCCGCAGCAACGTGACAGTGACGGAGAGCTTGATTGTATTTTCCGCATTCCGCATGTGTAACGCTGCTGCGAGTCACAGACTCGCGCTCCGTTGCGTCGGGCGAATCTCTAGCGACGCTTCGTTCCTTTGTTTCTTCGTTGTTCGTAATTCACTGATCCCCGCTGTAATTCACCGAGTGCAAACTTGAATCCGCGGTTTGCATCCCTAACATCGTCGCGTGCCAACCAAAGTCGTTGCAGTTGCCAATCAGAAAGGCGGGGTCGGAAAAACCACCACCGCCGTGAATCTTTCCGCCTGCGTCGCCGCGCTGGGCAAACGTGTGCTGTTGTTTGATCTCGATCCGCAGGCAAACGCGACCAGCGGCCTGGGACTGGAAAAAATCGAGGGCGCGAGCGGTTATCGTCCGTTGCTGGGCGAAGGGCTGCTTTCCGAGAAAATTCAGCCGACCGCTTTTGAAAATCTCAGCATCATTCCCAGCGAAGTCGATTTATGCGCCGCGGATCTCGAACTCGCGCGCGGCGAAAATTATCTGCAACGCGTCACGCTCGGCCTGCAACCGATTCTCGAAAGCGGCCAGTTCGATCTCGTAATGCTCGATTGTCCGCCGTCGCTCGGCATTCTGACGATGAATGCTTTCGCCGCAGCGGATGGCCTGCTGGTGCCGCTGCAATGCGAGTATTACGCGCTCGAAGGCATTTCGATGATCAACCGCATTCTCGGCCAGTTGCGCGACAACGGCGTGAATCCGCGATTGGAACTGCTGGGTGTGGTGATGACGATGTTCGACAGCCGCACGAAACTTTCCAATCAGGTCGTCAGCGAAGTGCGCGAACATTTCGGCGACCGGGTTTTTGAAACGATGATTCCACGCAGCACGCGTTTGGCGGAAGCGCCGAGTTTCGGCAAGCCGATCATTCACTACGATAAATACAGCGCCGGTTCGGCGGCTTACGAAATTCTCGCGCAGGAATTCGTTCAACGCTTGGGCTTCTAAGGCGAGCTGCCGAGAACACGGATGATGCGGATAAGCTTTTATCCCAGAGAGCATTCATTCACCGAAAATTCAACGGTTCTGCTTCGCTTAGAAGCGAGCGCGTGATCAGCCGTTTGAAATCTTCCTGAACTCGCCTGTCTGTCTGCGGTTGCGGGTGCCAGGTTGCGTCTGGCTGGGATTTGCACCTTATTTCGCGCGGGGCGCTGGCTATCTACAGTGCAACGCGATGAAGCAAATACAATCTCCTGTCGCGCTGCCTTTCACCGGCAAATTTTCAAAATCAATATTTTCCCCATTTGGAACAATCCTGCTTGGCGTCGTCTTGCTCGGATCCGTCGCTCGTGGTTCGGCTCAAGAGGGAACGGTGATTGCCTGGGGAGACAACCGGCATGGCCAGGCAACTGTTCCCGCCGGATTGAACCACGTCATCGCCATTTCCGCAGGCGAGTGGCACAGCCTGGCTTTGAAAGACGACGGAACCGTGGTCGCCTGGGGAGCCGACAATTCCGGCCAGGGCAGTGTCCCTCCCGACCTGAGCAATGTTGTGGTCATTGCGGCAGCGGGTTTTCACAATCTGGCGTTGAAGAGCGATGGCACGGTGACGGTGTGGGGACAAAATGATTTCGGCCAATGCAATGTTCCTGCCGGGTTGAGCAATGTCGTGGCGATTTCCGGAGGCTGGACTCACAGTCTGGCGTTGAAAGCTGACGGCACGGTGATCGGATGGGGAAACAACGATCAAGGCCAGGCCACCCTTCCTGACGGCCTGAGCCATGTCGTGTCGATTAAATCAGGTGAATATCACAATCTCGCATTGAAAGCCGATGGCACCGTTGTGGCGTGGGGATGGAACGGCGTCGGCCAATGCAATGTTCCTGACGACCTGAACAATGTCGTGGCGATTAGCGCAAGCGGACTTCACAGTCTGGCATTGAAGGCGGACGGGACGGTCGTCGCGTGGGGCTACAACGAGGTGGGACAATGTGATGTTCCTGCGGATTTGGACGATGTCGTCGCGCTGGCCGGAGGGCTGGAACACAATCTCGCGTTGAAATCCGATGGAACGGTTTCCGGTTGGGGAAGCAACGAGGCGTGGGCGAACAGCGAGTGCCAGTTCATTGGAAGTCCGGATTGCGTCCGGGAACCGTGCGGGCAGATCAATATTCCTGCCGGGCTGGGCAATGTCATGGCCATTGCGGCAGGTGATTTCCACAGTCTGGCATTGAAGACGGACGGCACTGCGTCATCTTCCTTTCTTCTCTCCAATCCGACGTGCGTTGAAAACACATTCAGGGCCTCCGCCGAAACTCAAAGCGGAAGAGTCTACGAGCTCCAATACAATGATTCTCTGATGACCACGAATTGGATTTCTTGTCCATTGGTTCCCGGCACCGGTGCGGAACGGGTGTTCATGGACTCGACGATGGGAACCGCGACACGGTTTTATCGGCTGCGCCGGTGGTAACAGCCGTCGGACCAGCAGTGCTATCGGCTCAATGCCCGCCAGGCCAGTCTTGTAAAAAAAACAGCAAACTGAAAAAACCACAGGAGGATGAAGGAAGCCAAAAACAACGTAAACGCGGTCAGGGCAGATAGAATTGTCCTTAGCCATACCGGGTATTTTCTGAACCATGGAGTTTGAAAAAGGATTGGCCCGGCGAGAACAATGGGAACGGAAATGACGATGGGGGTTACAAATCCTCCGAGGAAATCCAGGAAGTCGAGCAAACCTGAAAAAAGAGAGCACAACCATGCGAAGCACACCAGGAACGCCGCGAAGACATGCGGTCTGGTGTTCCTTTCGATTTCTCGAGCACGGATTGCATCGTTTTTTGGAGAGTCGTTGCTCACGGTCGATTTCCTGCTATTACAACGATAATTCCTTTTGATTGAAACAGCAGAATCCCACGCCCGTCGGATGTGATTGCTGGTGCAAACGTTTCGACTTTCATTGTTTCCTGACGCGCCACGTCGCCATTTTGCAGAAAGCGTTGAGAAAACCAGAAAAGTGAGAAAACCCCTTAAAAAGTGGCGGAGAGAGGGGGATTCGAACCCCCGGTAGTGTTACCTACGCACGCTTTCCAGGCGTGTGCCTTAAACCACTCAGCCATCTCTCCGCTGCCGCGTTAAGATTGATGGCCAGCGATCAAAAAACAAGCGCAGAAATAAATCCCACGCGCTAAGAGTTGATTGAAGATAGATGATTGAGGAGTGAAATCGCAAAACGATACCGCGCTATCGCCTTAAGATCGTCTGTAGAAATCGGCCGGTGTGCGATCGCGAATTTCGCGCGATTTCTTCCGGCGTGCCTTCCGCGATAATTTGTCCACCGCCGTTGCCGCCTTCCGGTCCCAGATCAATGACCCAATCCGCTTCCGCAATCAGATCCAGATTGTGTTCAATGACAATCACGGAATGACCGGAATCCACCAGCCTTTGCAGAACATCCACCAGCCGTTGAACGTCGGCCATGTGCAGGCCGATCGTTGGTTCTTCGAGAATGAAAAGATTTCGTTTCGCAGTTTGATCGAACAGCTCGGGATCTTTCATTCCGGTCAGCAGATGCGTGACGAGTTTCACGCGTTGCGCTTCGCCGCCGCTGAGCGTCGGGCTTTGTTGACCGAGTTTCAGATAGCCCAAACCGGTATCGCAGAGCGCCTGCAACGCGCGTTTGATTTTCGGAACGCTGGCGAAAAACTCCATCGCTTCCTCGACGGAAAGTTCCAGCACCTGCGCGATGTTTTTGCCGTTGTATTCGATATCGAGGGTTTCGCGATTGAAGCGGCAGCCCTCGCAGGTTTCGCAGCGCACAAATGCGGGCGGCAGGAAATTCATCTCCATTTTGATCTGGCCCGCGCCTTCGCATTCCGGACAGCGGCCTTCCTTGCTGTTGAAAGAAAAACGGCTGGGCGAATAGCCGCGCAATCGTGCTTCGGGAATCTGCGCGAACAATTGGCGGATGACATCGAAGAAGCCGACGTAGGTTGCAGGAATGGATCGCGGCGTTCGGCCAATCGGAGATTGATCGACTTCGTAAACGGCTTTCAAGGTTTCGGTTCCGGCGAGTGTTTCGACTTTGGCGTTTCGAGATTTAAGTTTGGCTTGAATCGCAGGCAACAAACATTCGCGAATCAATGTGCTCTTGCCGGAACCGCTGACGCCAGTGACCACGACCAACCGCCCGAGGGGAAAATTTGCGGTGACGTTTTTCAAATTGTTTGTGACAGCGTTCTTCAGAGTGAGCCATTTCAGATCCGCATTTTGAATTTCGAGATTGGAACGGGATTTTTTTCCAGTTGGAGACAGACGGGACGCCTGTTCCACGGGGCGACGCTGACCTCGCGTCGGATACGTTTTGTGAGCGCGCAGGCATTTGCCCGTGATGGAATCCTTATGCTTCAGTAACTCTTTCAAAGTTCCCGCCGCAACAACCTGGCCGCCGTGAACACCAGCGCCGGGACCAAGATCAATCACGTAATCCGCGCGTCGCATGGTTTCCTCGTCGTGTTCGACCACGATGACGGAATTGCCGCGCGATTGAAGTTTTTGAAGCGTGGCAAGCAATTGTTCGTTGTCGCGCGCGTGCAGACCAATCGTGGGTTCGTCGAGCACGTAAAGCACACCGCTGAGATTCGATCCAAGCTGCGCGGCGAGTCGAATGCGCTGGGCTTCGCCGCCTGAAAGGGTGGGGACGCCGCGTCCGAGTTGAAGATAGCCGAGCCCGACTTCGCAGAGGAATTTCAGGCGCTCGCGAATTTCCGGCAGAATGTCGCGCGCGATTTCCGCTTCCCGTCCTTTGAAATGGATTTTCTTGAACAGCGCTTCAGCCGTTTCCACGCTCATTTCTCCCAATGCTTCCACAGTGAGCGCCGCGCTTTGCCGCTTTGGAATTTGGAACTTGGAATTTGGAACTTCCAATCGCACCGCCCGCGCAATCGGATTCAGCCGCGCGCCGTGACAATCGGGGCAAATCTCGCGTTCCCCTTCCTGCCATTCGTACCAGCTTTCCGCAATAGCATCTTCACGCGCGCCACGATCCACATCTTCCGGCATGTAAAACAATTCGCCGAATCCGCGGCACTTCGGACACCAGCCCTGCGCGGAATTGTAGCTGAAATTTTTCGGATCAAGCGGCTCGAATGAACGTCCGCAGTTCGGACAGGAACGTTCGGTGGAATGGATCGTAACGCGTTTATGATTGTCGAGCGCGAGCAGCGTCCCGTGACCGAGCTTGAGCGTCTGGTCGATCATTTCCCGAAGCTGCTCCTCGGGCGAAACCGTGCGCTTCTCTTTTTTTAATTTGGCGGCGCTCTTACGAGACGCCGCTACACCGACGACGATTTCCACATCGTGTTCGCGAAAGCGATCCAAACGAAAAGGTTCGCTGGTGGAATAGATTTTTCCGTCCGCGCGAATCTCCGCATAGCCGTGTTTGGCGGCCCATTCCGCGACGTCGGTATGAAAACCTTTTCGATTTTTCACGACCGGCGCGAGTAAAAGAAGATCGCCGCGTTTTTTTAATTCACCTTCCAGGCTCCGCGCCAGTTCATCGCGCGTCTGGGCTTCGACAGGAATCTGGCAATCCGGACAATACTGCGTTCCGAGCCGCGCAAAGAGCAGGCGAATGAAATGAAAAATTTCGGTGACAGTCGCCACAGTGCTTTTGCCGCCGCCGCGGGAATTGCGTTGTTCGATGCTGACCGTCGGCGGAATGCCGGTGATGAGATCGACATCGGGTCGCGCCATCTGTTCCACGAATTGGCGCGCATAAACGTTCATCGAATCGAGAAACCGCCGCTGGCCTTCGGCGAAAATCAGATCGAACGCGAGCGTGCTTTTGCCGGAACCGCTGACGCCGGTGATGACGACAAATTTGTCGCGCGGCAGCACGAGCGAAAAATTCTTGAGATTGTGTTCGCGCGCGCCGTGAATGGCGATGCTATCGGGATCAGGGATTTCGGTTTCTTTAAACACGGGCGGTGAATTGTTCGGAGTTTACGGAGCCCGGGTCTGTGACCCGCAGCAGCGAGAATGTTGAAAGACGATTCCGGGTGAGTTGATGCCGACCCGATTTACCCCGTTGCTGCGGGTCACAGACCCGCGCTCCGGTTTCTCTATTTCGATTTGGAAAACAGAATGAGTGCAGCGCCGGCGACGGCGAGGCCGGAACCGCTGGAAAGCAAAACGACGGCGGGCTTGCTGGGCGAACCGCGCAATGTGCGTCCAAGTTTTGATTCCATGGAGTTGTATGCATGGTAGCCATTAACGAGCAAAACGACTCCGCCCGCGAGCAAGGCGATTCCGAGGATTTTTTTCATGAGGTGGTTGGGTTGAGTTCTGATTCAAAACCGTTTTCAAAGCGTGGCCCGTATGGCTTGCGGCGCAGGCGGCGACTTGTTCCGGCGTTCCCATGGCAACAATTGCACCGCCTTCATCACCGGCGTCGGGACCGAGATCGATTACCCAATCGGCAGATTTGATCACATCGAGATTGTGTTCGATCACGAGCACGGAATGGCCCGCATCGACGAGACGTTGAAAAACTTTCAGCAGCACGCGAACATCGTCGAAATGCAAGCCGGTCGTTGGTTCGTCGAAAAGGAATAACGTGGGACAAGCATCCTGCCTGTTTCTATTTTCGATGGCGTTCAGGTTCTCGGATTTTTTGGATTTGAGATCGGGGACGGACGGGACACCGGTTCGGCGTTGAATCGCTTCAGCCAGGTGTCGCACCAATTTAAGCCGCTGGCTTTCGCCGCCCGAGAGTGTGTTGATCGGTTGGCCGAGACGCAGATAACCGAGACCGACTTCCTGCAACAGCTTCAGGCTTTCACTCGCGCGATGCGCCGATTTGGAATCGGGAAACGCCGATAAAAATTCAATCGCTTCATCCGCTGTCGCTTCAAGAATGTCAGCGATGGACCAGGAAAATGTTTTGCCGCCGGCAGTCTTCGCGTCGCATTTCACTTCGAGTATGTGCTGGCGATAGCGGCGGCCATTGCAATCGGGACAGCGGATGAAAACATCGCTGAGAAACTGCATTTCAATTTTTTCAAATCCTGCGCCGCGGCAGCGTTCGCACTGGCCCTGGCCGGAATTAAAACTGAAAGCGCTGGCATTCAGGCCGCGCTGTCGGGCGAGTTCGGATTGCGCGAAGACTTCGCGGATATCATCGAACGCGCCGATGTAAACCGCGGGATTCGAACGCGGCGTTTTTCCGAGAATCGATTGATCCACGAGCACGACGCGCTGGAGATTTTCGAAGCCGGTCAGGACGGTTTCGAGTTTTCCGTTTTGCGTTTCGGAGTTTTCGTCGTCCGTTTCGTCGGCATCTTCGATGCGCTCGGAAGCTTTGGCGGCGAATTTTGAATTGGCCAGTTGCGTTCGCAGTTTGGCTTCGAGCGTCGGGAGGAGAACTTCGCGAATGAGCGTGGTTTTGCCGGAACCGCTGACGCCGGTGATCGCAACGAAACGTTGGAGCGGGATTTCAACCGACACGTTTTTCAGATTGTGGCGGGTTGCGTTGGCAAGGTGGAGACTGGAAACAGCGCGCTCGGTTCCGTATGCAGGCGCGGTTTCGTTCAAGGCGTAGGCGGCGGAAACTTCGTCCTGATTTTCATATTGAGACAGGCGGGGCGTCTGTTCTGTGGCAATAGGACGTCGCTCGGGAATTTCAATTTCTTCGCGGCCGCTTAGGTATTTTCCGGTGAGCGATTCCTTGGATTTCAAGACGTCGGAATATGGTCCTTGAAAGACGATTTGCCCGCCCGTCGCGCCGTGTCCCGGACCGATGTCGATAATCTGATTCGCAGCGCGCATCACGCTCGCTTCGTGTTCGACCACGACGACCGTGTTTCCGGCATCGCGCAGTTGTTGCAGAATGCGAACGAGACGTTCGGTGTCGCGCGGATGCAGACCAACGCTGGGTTCATCGAGCACGAACAGTGTGTTGACCAGGCGCGTTCCAAGACAGGTCGTGAGATTGACGCGTTCGGTTTCGCCGCCGGATAGAGAGCGTGTGGCGCGATCCAACGTGAGATAACCCAAACCTACGTCGTTCAGAAAACCGAGGCGCGAACGAACTTCGTTAAAGACGAGCGCGATGGGATCGTTGGTGCGAATTCCAGATTGAGTGCTGCGTTTTTCCGCGAGTGAATCAATGAGACGCAAAGAGTCACGCAACGGGAGTTGATAGAAATCGGCCAGGGTGATTTGCGATTTACGACTGACGATTGTTGGATCGCTTTCCGATTCGGGCACCAATCGTAAATCTTCAATCGCAAATCGATACAGGAGCGATTCCGGTTGGAACCGCGCGCCGTTACAATCGGGACAGGTCGTGTAAGCGCGATACCGCGAAAGCAGCACGCGAACGTGCATTTTGTAGGCCTTGGATTCCAGCCAGCGAAAATAACCTTTCACGCCATACCACGCGCGCGGCCATTCGTGTTCTTCGTCCGAGCCGTAGCCGGGTTCGCCTTCGATGACGAACTTCTGCCATTTTTGTGGCAACTGTTCGAACGGAACATCGGTGGGAATTTCATAATGGCGGCAGGCTTTCAGCAAATCTCTCTGCGATTCCGCGCCGGTTCCGGTCAGCCACGGTTTCACGACGCCTTCGGCAATCGTGCGCGAGCGATCGGGAAGAACGAGGTCGTAATCAATCGAGATCACGCGTCCAAAACCTTTGCAGGCGGGACACGCGCCGACCGGGTGATTGAAGCTGAACAGGGCAGGGGACGGCTCGCGATAATCGATGTCGCACTGCGCGCAATGAAAACGATTGGAAAACAGTTTCGGGTTTCGAGTTTGGGATTTCGAGTTTTCCGATTTGGTTGAAAGATCGTGGATGGCGAGTTTGCCTTTTCCAAAATGATACCCCTGTTCGCAGGCTTCGACGAAGCGGGCGCGATTGGCGGGAAGAACTTTCACGCGATCCTGGATCACGGTGAGATGCGTGAGGCGTGAGGCGTGGTGCGAGGCGTTCGCCAATACATCGTCGAGTCGAGCGATTTGCCCGTCGATAAGCAGACGCTGATAGCCTTGTTTGGCGATCAATCCCAGCGAATCGGCGAGCGGCAGTTTTTCGGAAAGTGGAACATCGAAGGTAATCAGAAATTCGGCAGACTGATTGGCGGCCTTGGCTTTTTGAAGCGTTTCCCAAATCTGTTGCGGCGAATCTTTGCGCACGATCTGTCCGCATTGGCGGCAATGCAATTGCGCGATGTGCGGCCACAGCAGTTTCATGTGATCGCAGATTTCGGTCATCGTGCCCACAGTCGAACGCGTGGTTTTGACGGCATTGCGCTGTTCGATTGCGATAGCGGGCGGAATGCCTTCGATGCTGTCCACCTGCGGCTTGTCCATGCGATCGAAGAATTGCCGCGCGTACGGCGAAAAGGTTTCGATATAACGCCGCTGGCCTTCAGCGAAAAGCGTATCGAACGCGAGGGAGCTTTTGCCTGAACCGCTCAAGCCGGTGATGACAATCAGTTGGTTGAGCGGCAGGTCGAGATCAAAGTTTTTGAGATTGTTGTGGCGGACGCCCCGGAGGCGAATCGCTGACCGCGCGGACGATTTCGACATTGCTCGCGCAAAGTAGAGTCGGTCCGGTTCCGACGCAAGCAAGCGGCGGAAATTTAGAGGTCGAATGTAGAAACGTTCAACGCTCAACGTTCAACATTGAGTTTCCGAGGATTGGAAACATCTGCAAGGTTGACCTGTTGAACGTGAATTGTTTCCCAATCAAGTTGCTCAGGGAGTTTCGTTCATTTCGGAACTGATCCGCCGCCAGAGCAATCCGCGGTAGGCTCCCGCCGCAATTCCACCAAAAACCATATGCGTGAACGCGACGGTAAGTTCGTCGCCTTTCATTTCGGGAAACGCCGCGCCGATCACCGCCCAGTTTGCAAAATAGAGCGCCAGACCAATAATCGCGCCGACGATGATCGCGCGCATTTGTGTGATTCGCATCACGATCGCAGAGATGATAAAGCCGTAACCTATCGCTAAGATGATGTGCATCGCCTTGGTGAGAATCAGTGGGATTCCTGCCGTTTCCGGCACCACGCGTCCCATGACCACCGGCGCAAAAAACGTCAAGGCCGACCACGGGCTTCCGCGGGGAACGATCATCAGGACCAGCCCGGCCAGAAATCCGGCTTCGAGCGCTGGCAGCCATTGGAAACTTCGCGGTGAGAGGCGGATGTCGGTTCCATGAGAGACGGTATCAGTATTGGTGTTCATAATTACCATTCCCACTGGTGATCATTAGCAAACCAGCGATGATAGAGGTTTTTGGCAATGTCGCTCTCGATTCCGGCATGGCTCAATAGGGATGGAACCCTATCGCTGCGAAAAATGCTATTTCCTGCTTGCAAGCCGATTGGCGCTGTGGTGGAGTCGTCGCTCGCGAGGTTGCCCGGCGGAACGCGTGGACTAGCGCATGGCTGGGAATACACGGCGAACAGCGTGCCAGCAGGTGATTTGCGTTCGACCGTGGTTGGTGTATTCTTCCGGAGCATTGGTCTTCCGGTGTTTGCGGTCTTCAAACGCCAGTGGCGGGCGAACCTGGCGAAAAAATTAAGCTCCGGTCCGATTTCTCGTCGATTGACGTGGAATATTAATGAACCAAAAACGCCCCGGAGCGTCAGATTATTTATGCTGAAAAAGAAAGCTATCAAATCGTCGAATGGCCGAAAAAAAGGCCATTCACGCACACCGGTGCGTGCGACTCCGGCGAAAGCGGCACGCCCGGCGCGCCGCCGTTTTGTGATTTCCAGCAAGTCCGCCCAGTCCCGTCGCTCCCCGGACCAGAAAGTTTCCAATTCCAACCCTCAGAAAACAACCATTCAGAAAAACTCAAAAAAGCCGATTCCTCATCCGAAAGTCAGTCACAACAAAGTTTCTCCGCCGCCTAAAATGCCGATTCAGCCTCCGCTCACCGCCGTTACCCCTGCCGTTACTGGAACTCCCGGGACCACGATCGATCTCACGGAAACCATCAAAACTCTCCTGCATCTCTCGCAGGAAAACGGATACGTCACCTACGACGATATCAACGACGTTTTGCCGGACAATCTCAGCCCGGACGATCTGGACGAACTCTACACCAAGCTCCGCACCCTCGAAGTCGAGATTGTCGATCAAGCCGAAGTCGAACGCGCCAAGCCCGCGCAACCGGAAGAAGCCGACGAAGATTCACGCCTGGAAATCCTGGACGATCCGGTCCGGATGTACATGAACCAGATGGGCAAAGTGCCTTTGCTCACGCGCGAACAGGAAGTCGAGATCTGCAAGAAGATTGAAGACGCCGAACTCGACATGAAGCGCATCGTTTACAGCCTCGGTTTCGCGGCCAAGGAACACATTGCGATTGCGGAAAAACTGCTCTCCGAACCGCCGAAGGAACGGTTTGATCGCGTGATCGTGGACAAGCAGGTCGCGAATCGTGACCGCCATCTGAAAAATCTCCGGCTGTTGATCAAAAAAATCCGCGCCCAGGATTTGCAGGTGGACGCGAAATTCCTCGCCTGGCGCAAGATCAACCAGAAGAGCCGCCGCGAAGCCGGCTTGAAGGAATTGCAGAAGCTCGACAAGAAGCTGCAGGCGACGTTCCCGAAATTTTTCTACAAGCAGAAGGTCATTGAAGAAATGATTGTTGTGGCCGGAAACGTTCACGAGAAATTCCAGGCCAGCGTCCGCCGCATTCAGGAACTCGAACATCTGCCGAAAGCCAACGCCCGTCTGGCGGAAATCGAAGCCGAACGTTCCAAGATCGCAACGCTCGAACTCTTCGTTCGCATGTCGCGCGAAGAATTCTATAAAGCGTTCGATGATCTGAAGCTTTCCGCTGATCGCGCGCAACAGGCCAAAACGCACATGGCCGAAGCCAACCTGCGTCTCGTTGTTTCAGTTGCGAAGAAATACACGAACCGCGGTCAGTCGTTCCTGGATTTGATTCAGGAAGGCAACATCGGTTTGATGAAAGGCGTTGAGAAATTTGAATATCGCCGCGGTTACAAATTTTCGACCTACGCGATCTGGTGGATTCGCCAGGCGATCACGCGCTCGATTGCGGATCAGGCCCGCACAATTCGTATTCCGGTTCACATGATTGAAATCATGAACAAGCTCTGGCGCGCTCAGAAGCAGTTGACGCAGGAGCTTGGCCGCGAACCTACCCCGGAAGAATTGGCCGATGAAATGCACATGCCCGTCAGCCGCATCAATTCGCTGCTCAAGATGGCGCAACAACCGATCTCGCTGCACGCACCGGTTGGTGACGAAGGCGATGTCAGTGTTGGAGATTTCATCGAAGACAAGTCGGCGGAAAATCCGTCCGATGTCACGAGCTACAGTTTGCTGAAAGAAAAACTCGGCGACGTGCTCACGACCTTGACCGAGCGCGAACGCAAGATTCTCGAAATGCGTTTCGGGCTGATCGATGGTTACGAACGCACGCTCGAAGAGATCGGCAAGATGTACAACGTTACCCGCGAACGCATTCGCCAAATCGAAGCGAAAGCGTTGCGCAAGCTGCGTCATCCGACGCGCGTCCGACATCTGCAAGGCTTCCTCGAAGCCGAAGAAGAAGCGGCGGCGTAAGCGATTTGGAAATTCTCAACAGCGGTCCGATTTTCGTCGGGCCGCTGTTTTTATTTGGAGAAATCGAGGTGCGAAGCGCTGGCCGGGAGGGGCGGGAGG
>DASTXC010000055.1:0-12654 GCA_035765675.1 Verrucomicrobiia bacterium | reverse complement strand
ATTTGTTTGAGGATCAGCGGGAAAATCTTTGGGTGGGAATGGAAAGCGGCAGCATTTCTTTGATTCGCAACAATGGACGCGTTCAAAGTTTCGAACTCGGTCGCAATGCCAGCGGTGGCCGCGCGGTGTCGAGCTGGGCGTGCGATGACGGCAATGGAACGGTCTGGATGCTGACGGAAAACGGACTGCTCGCGCGTTTCCTGAACGACAATTTGTCCGTGACTGCAGTTGGCGGCGCCCGCGCCGTGCTGGCGGAAAAATCCGGAACGGTTTGGCTGGGAACCGATCAGGCGCTGGCGTCTTTGCAAAAAACTCCGCCGAACTCCGCCGCGTTTCTCGTTGATCAATTTATCAGCGTCGGCCATTTGGATTTCGTTCTCGCCAGTCGCACGGGCGGTTACTGGCGGCTGGCGGATGGCCGGATTCAAAAATGGAAAGGCGACCAGCGGGAAAAGGATTATGGCTCGTATCCCTGGGGTTCCACTCCGATCACCGCCGCGTGCGAAGATTTGGAAGGCAACCTGGTTGTCGGCACGTACGGCGATGGCGTTTATTGGCTGCAAAGCAATCGCACCGTGGTTCATCTCGCGAATGAATTGTCTCACAGTTCTGTGCTTTCGGTTTTGGTGGATCGAGAAGGCAACCTGTGGATCGGCACCAACGGCGGCGGACTGAATCGCGTGAAACGGCGGGTGTTCGGAACCGTGCCGGAATCGGAAGGACTCGTGGTGCAATCCGCGTGCGCGGACAAGCAGGGCGGAATCTGGATTGGTTACAATGGCGAAAGCCGTGTGGATTATCGAAGCGAAAGCGGCACGAGAACGTTCCGAATGATTCAGGATCCGAATCTCGCGAAGAACTGCGATGTGAAATCCGTGTTCGTGGACAACGCACAAATGGTTTTCGCCGGAATGAGGTTCAACGGCGATCCGCGCGTGGCCGTGCCGCGATTGTTTGAATTTCAAAATGGAACGTTCCACCCGGCTTCGAAATTTTCGGGATTGCATGACAATGTTTCCGTGCTGTTCCAGGATCACGCGGGAACGCAATGGGCGGGAACTGAAAACGGTCTCGCGCGCTGGGCGGACGGCGCTTGGAAATATTTCACCACCAATGAAGGGCTGGCCGGCAATGACATCCGCGGTCTCGCCGAAAGCACAAATGGAACGTTGTGGATCGCGACCGGCGCGGGTCTCAGCCGATTGGAGAATGGAACGTTCACGTCGTATCGAAAATCGGATGGCCTGCCGAGCGACGATCTTTCGTGTGTTTATCTGGATGGCGACGGCGCGTTGTGGATCGGCACGCGCGGCAGCGGACTGGTTCGGTTTTTCCAAAACAAATGGACGCGCTTCACAATGCACGACGGCCTTGCTGGTAATAGCATCGGTTACATTCTCGAAGATGGCGCGGATTTGTGGATCGGTTCCAATGCCGGGCTGATGCGTGTTTTGAAGAAATCGCTCAGCGACTTCGCCGATGGAAAAGCAGAATCATTTGTCTGTCGCGCTTATGTGGAATCGGACGGCTTGCCGACGCGCGAATGCACGCAAGGTTCGCAACCCGCCGCGTGCCGCAGCGCGGATGGAACGCTCTGGTTTCCCACGACGAAAGGGCTGGTACATGTCAATCCTGCCGCGCTGGAAAAAAATTCCTTTCAGCCGCCCGTCATCATCGAATCCGTTCGGATCGAAGGCGTGGAGCAGATTACGAATCGCCTGCGCGCGCTGCCGTTGCCCGAAATTGTCGTGCCGCCCGGAAAGGAGCATTTGGAAATTCGGTACACGAGTTTGAATCTCGGCGCGGCCAAGCAATCGCGTTTTCGATATCGTCTCGCCGAACACGAACACGAATGGAATCTGGTCGGCAACATTCGCGAGGCGCGTTACAGCCGATTGCCGCCGGGCGAATATCATTTTCAGGTGGCCGCCGCAAATGAAGACGGTATCTGGAATGAAGTTGCCACAGTGCAATTGATCCGCGTGCTGCCGCCGTTCTGGAAAACGCGATGGTTCATTGCGGGAACGGTGCTGGTGTTGCTCGGGTTGATTGTGGGAACGGTTTATTATTTTTCCACGCAACGGTTGCAACGCGAACTGGCGGAGCTGAAACAACACGAGGAACTGGAAAAGGAACGCGCCCGGATCGCGCGCGATCTGCACGATCAACTCGGCGCGAATCTGATGCAGGTGGCGTTGCTCGGCGAACTGGCGGAGGCCGACAAGGATTTGCCGAACGAAGTCGAGGATCACGCGAAACAGATTTATCAGACCGCGCGCGAAACAACCAAGGCGCTGGATGAAATCGTCTGGGCCGTCAATCCTTCCAACGACACGCTCGACGGCCTGGTGAATTACATCTGCAAATACGCGCAGGAATATTTCGAACTGGCCGATCTGAAATATCGCATCGAGGTTCCCGCCAATCTGCCGGACGTCACGCTGCCGCCGGAAGTGCGTCACAATGTTTTTCTCGCCGCGAAGGAAGCGGTCAACAATGTCGTCAAACACGCGCAGGCTTCCTCCGCCTGGCTGCGATTGAAGCTGGAGCCGGATCGGTTCACGATTGAGATTGAAGACGACGGCCGCGGCCTGGGCGCGATGAACGAGAAGACGGGAAGAAACGGCTTGCGCAACATGCGCAAGCGGCTGGAGGATGTGGGCGGCCGTTTCAGCATCGAACCCGGCCGGGAAAAAGGCGCCGTGGTTCAATTGAGCGCGCCGGTCAGAAAACGATAATTCAATGCCGATCACCGTTTCCATTGTTGAAGACAGCGACAAGTTCCGCACCACGCTCGCGCGCGTGCTGGATCGCGCCGAAGGCTTCAAGTGCATCAGCCATTATTCCAATGCCGAAGACGCGCTGAAAGCCCTGCCCGAAGACAAACCTGAAGTCGTGCTCATGGACATCAATCTGCCGGGCATGAACGGTGTGGAATGCGTGCGGCAGTTGAAACAGGTAATGCCTGGCCTGCAGGTAATGATGCTCACGGTTTACGAAGACACCGAGAACATCTTCAATGCGCTGGCCGCGGGCGCGACCGGTTACATGCTCAAGCGCACACCGCAGGCGCAATTGCTGGAAGCCATTCGCGAAGTGCATCGCGGTGGTTCGCCGATGACGACGCACATTGCGCGCAAAGTGGTTTTATCCTTTCAACGAACGGCGGCGACCGCGCCGCCCACGGAAAATCTTTCACCGCGCGAACAGGAAGTACTGGATTGCCTCGCGCAGGGATTTCTCTACAAGGAAATCGCGGAAAAACTCGGCATCAGTTACGAGACCGTTCACACGTACATCCGGCGCATTTACGAAAAACTTCAGGTGCGAACCCGCACCGAAGCCGTGGCAAAATTCCTGCGCCGCTGAGCGGGGATTTGAATTCATCGTAACGCCAAAAGGAGTAAGCGTCATGACTCCGATTCAGCCTTTTCATTTTTGTGTCACTTCGCTAAATCTTCCGCGCCATGGGTGAACTTATTCTCATTCTGCTTGTTCTGGGAATCGGAATCAGCTTTGGCTTTGCCATCGGCGTTTCTCGAACCATGCATCGGGTCGCGGTTCGATCGCAGCGCGCGAACAGGTCACGGTTCAACGGTAAATGGATCACTGCCTTTGGGGTGGCAATGGTGATGGTGGGGCTGGTTTGGGGCGTTCGCACCTGGCGTTTTACAAGCATTGCGCAACGAACCACCGGAACGGTGATCGGCCTTCTGGAGATGAACAGCAAAGATTCAGCAGACAAGACCTTCGCGCCGGAATTTCAGTTCCAGGATTCCAGCGGGCTTTTCCACACCAATTTTTCAAATTTGTACGCCTACCCTCCGCGATATAAGGTAGGCGAAACTGTTGAGATTCTCTATCGCAACGACAATCCAGAAAAGGCGCAGATCAATCGCGTTGGGGAACTTTGGTTTACTGCGATTTTTGTTGGCGGATTTGGAGCCATGTTGACCACTGTGGGACTGGTCACATTGTTCTGGCCAAAAATCACTTCCCGATTTGGAAAACCGGTACTGTCTCCAACGGCTGGACAACGACTTTGAGCCGAAGCTTTCTTCTTCCTTTTCTTCGTTCCCTCCTGTCCAAACCCGGCGCCGCGTTTGAATCAGCAGGACCGAATTACATCTCGAAAAATTTCCGGAGCCGATCAATAAACGTTTCCCGGTAGGTCGCCTGGGTGGCTTTGAGAATTCGCGTTTCCGTGTTCTTGGCGATGAGACCTTCGTTATCCATCTGCCGCTGCGCCAGCAGTTCGCTCAGTTTGTTCAGCAGTTCAGGATTGGACTTCAGACTTTTTGCCACCACCGCTTTCCCGATCTCCACAACTTCACAATCCCGGTTCGCAATCACCGTGGCGCTGCGTTTTTCACCCGTGAGCAGCGACATCTCGCCGAAACAATCGCCCGAACTCAACGACGCCACCTGAGTTAAAACATTGTTGCGTTCCACCGTCACGCTCGCCTGGCCTTCGACCAGAATAAACATCGATTCGCCGTCCTGGCCCTGTTCGATGAGTTTCTCGCCCTGACCAAAATGAACAATGCGTCCGCGCGGCAACAACGCGTCCAGCTCCGCGTCGGAAAGGCATTTGAACAATTGTTGCTGACGAAGAATGCCGCGGGCCGCGGTCTGCATTTCCAGTTCCCGCGAACGCGAAGGCCGCTCCAGCCGGACTGTGCGGATCGGCAGCGCGATTTTGATTCCGTGCCGCTGCAACGCATACCAGACGTTCGTGCGAACGGCGTCGGTCACTTCATTGAACAGCGCGTTGTCGTTGATCCAGAACTGAATTTCGTACTCGGCATAGTACTCGCGGAAGTTTCTGAGATAGGTGCGAATCCGCGGCTCCGGCAAAACGCCTTTCGCATTCGCCGTCGCATGATGAAGCACCTCCTTCACCCGCGACGGAGCCGCGGCATAATCAATCGGAATCGAAACGCGCAGCGAATGCAGCGAGTCGGGATAATGATAATTGACGATGGTTTGCCGGACGAGTTCGCGATTTGGAATATCAAGATAAACGGCGTCGCGCGTCCGCAGCCGCGTGGCGCGCCAGTTGATTTCCATCACCTGCGCGCGATGCTCGTTCACCTGAAGCCAGTCACCCGCCTTGAAAGGCTGCTCAAAATGAATTGCAAAACCGGCGATGATGTTGCCCAGCAAGTCCTGCAACGCGAGACCGAGGATGATGGCCGCGATCCCGGAACCGGCCAGCAGACCCGGAATTTTGACTTCATACAAACCGCGCAGCACGATCAGAATGGCGACAATGAAAATAGCGAGCGCCGTGGCGTCGCTCACGAGTTTGGGAACTTTGGATTGCCGGCGCTGGCTGAATCGGACTTCCCAAACAAAACGTTTGATGAGGGCATTGATGAAAAACGGCGAGGTCAGAA
The DNA here is from genome assembly GCA_035765675.1 of Verrucomicrobiia bacterium. Taxonomy (GTDB): domain Bacteria; phylum Verrucomicrobiota; class Verrucomicrobiia; order Limisphaerales; family DASXHY01; genus DASXHY01. The sequence continues at coordinate 7,255 of DASTXC010000055.1, read as the reverse complement.
GAACGACCGCCAGGATTTCGCCGCGGAAAGTCCAGTCCAGTTCCAGCAGCGTGGCCGGCGCCCAGACGGCGAGCGCCAGGGCGAACACGTGATACATCACGCCGAGTTCAACGCGCTGCCACCGTTTCAGACGTCGCCCGAGCAGAACCATCAGGCAGTAAAGCCCCGGGACAGAAAGCAGCAGCAAAACATTTTTGGAGACTGCGGTTAGCTCAGGCATGCGGCGAGAGACTATTGAAAAGCCTGAACTTCCACAACTGGCGCGAAAGATTTCGTAATCGATCAGGTCGCGCATTGTTAACGGCTGACCGGGGCGATAGAGTCCGCCCGTGAATTTTTTCCGGGTGATTGTTTCAAGCATTCTGTTCGTCGCGTGTTTTCATGCGAGAACGGCGAATGGAAGCGCTGCCGGAACGCAGACGTTGAGGCATGACGCTTACGTCTGGCAACGGGTTTGGAATGAGCCGGTGCGGCAGGCAGTCGTCGCGTATGGAACGAACTTTTCCGAATTGATTGCGCTGCATACGGAGGTTTCTTGGAAGAACGGACGGCCTGACGTGGTGCGTGTTCCCATCAACTGGCCTGCGCTGACAAACTGTGGAAGTTCCATCGGTCTCGCACTACGCATCGGTCCGTTCAGCCGTCCTTTCGCGACGAATGATTCCATTACGAAAATGCTCTTGAAACTCGCGTCGTCAATGGTTGCTGAAGCAAAGACGAACGGCGTCCCGGTGCGGGAATTGCAACTGGATTTCGATTGCGCGGAGTCGAAGCTTGAGGGTTACCGGCTCTGGGTGCAAAGCGTTCGTCAAGCCGTCGCGCCGGTGCCGCTCACGATTACAGCGCTTCCAAGCTGGTTGAAGCAGCCGGCTTTCGAACGGTTGGTTTCAGCAACGGACGGTTACGTGTTGCAGGTGCATTCATTGGAAAAGCCGAATGATTTCAACGCGCCGTTCACGTTGTGCGATCCAGTTGCAGCCAGAGTTGCCGTGGAAAGAGCAGGGCGGATCAACGTTCCTTTTCGAGTTGCATTGCCGACTTATGGCTATCTCATCGCGTTCAGTTCCACCGGGCGGTTTATGGGGCTTTCGGCAGAAGGACCGTTGCCGAACTGGGGGACGAACGTCCGCGTCCGCGAAGTGCGATCCGATCCGCTGGCGATGGCGGAACTGGTTCAGTTTTGGACGAGGAATCGTCCGGCATCGATGTGCGGAGTGATCTGGTATCGGCTGCCGACGATTGTGGATAACTTGAACTGGCGCTGGCCGACCCTCGGTGCAATAGTCGGCTCGCGTTCGCTTCGCGAGAGTTTTCGAAGTGAATTGCGCCGGGTCGAGCCCGGGTTGGTCGAGATCAACCTGGTGAACAACGGCGAACTCGACCTTTCCTCACGGCTCGCAATTGAACTCCGCTGGCAGGACGCCCGCCTCGTGGCGGGAGATGCCCTGCGCGGATTCGAAATGGTGGAGAGCGGAATCTCCGCTGCGAAATTCCAAACCCGATCGACTCTTCGGCTGATGTCCGGTGACTCGCGTGTCGTCGGCTGGTTGCGATTCGACAAAGACTGTGAGGTGCAGATTGAAACGAAAAAGTTTTAGGCTGTTCTGGGGGACAGCGGTTGCGGTGCTTTTCTCAATCCGGACATTTGCCTGCGGACCGGATTTTCCAAATAACATTCTCTACGGTGACGCCGCTTTGCTGAGCGCACCCGTTGCGGATTTTGAAAAGGAACTTCGACGGATTCGATTGATTCCGGAGAAGTTTGAGGCGCAGCCGGCGACGAACGGGTACGCAAATCAAACGTTCGAAACAGATGTGATGGAGTTGCGTCTGGCGCTGAAAAAAGGCGGTCACTCTTCAGAACGCATTCGCGACATTGTGGAGCGCTATTCCGTTGCGCGGCAGAAGCTGGCGTCTTACCGAAGCGAACTCGAGGCGTGCGAACAATTTTCAGGCGGGTTCGAGCAAACGCCGCGTCCAAAGGTTCCAATGATTCTACCTCCAGAGGAACTCCCTGAAGAATTCGCGCACTATCTGATGGGAAGCGTCGCTTGGTACGCGGGCGAAACAAACACCGCCCGCTCCGAGTGGGAACAGGTGTTGAATCTGCCGGACTCGGAACGGCGGTTTCGATCGACCTGGGCCGCCTTCATGCTCGGCAAAGCCTGGGAGAGCGAAGATCCGGAGAAGGCGATTTCCTATTTTCAACAGGTGCGGATGCTGACGGCGGGAGAATTTCACGATCGGCTCGGTCTTTCAGCGGCGAGTCTTGGGCGCGAAGCGTTGATGAATCTCCGGCTTGGACGGTATGAACCGGCGATCAGGCTTTATCTGCAACAGCTTTCGACCGGCGACGAAACCGCGGCGTCATCGTTGCGATTTGCTGCTTCGGCGGCGTTGAATCATGGCGACACGACAGCGCTCAGCGAGCTTGCCCGAAATCCCTCGGCACAACGCGTGATCTCGGCCTATCTGATTTCGCGGCGTTCCTGGGACGACGATTTGAATGTGAAAGTTACGGAGTGGTTGGCTGCCGTGGAGAATGCGGGGGTTGGGGATGTGGAATCCGCCGAGGTGCTTGCGCTGGCGGCATATCAGGCCGGGGAATATGAAATCGCGGAACGCTGGATCAAACGCGCCCGTTCCACGCCCACGCTGCAATGGCTTCAAGCAAAGCTATATCTTCGAGCGGGTCGAATGAACGATGCTGCGACGTTGCTGGCGAAGGTGGTTCAGCTTTTTCCCACCGAAACGGACGCGTCAATCCGCGAGCCGGTGCAACTGGCGGATTCCCTGCAAATCGAAGGATTCAGTTATCTTTCCAATCAAATCCGTCCGGCAGAACAGGCGCTTGCGGAACTCGGCGCGCTGCATCTGAGCCGGAGAGAATATGTTCAATCGCTCGATGCCTTGCTTCGGGCGGGATTCTGGATGGATGCTGCCTACGTCGCGGAACGCGTGTTGACCGTTGACGAATTGAAAACCTACGTTGACCGGCACTGGCCGGATGTGCCGGAACCAGACGTCATCAGCACGAATGAAATTGAGGATGTCGATCTGCCTCAGATGAACATTCGGCAGGAACTGCGGCATCTTCTTGCCCGACGACTGGCGCGGCTTCATGAGAATGCCGAAGCGCAAAACTATTTTCCTGCGGAATGGCTGCCGCACTTTCAATCGTTGAACGAAACGCTTGCAGCCGGAAGGGATCAAAGCCGCGGTTATGTTGAACGTTTCTCGTTGCTCGCTGCTGCGGCGGAAATGATGAGCACCAACGGCATGGAACTGTTTGGAACGGAACTGGAGCCCGACTGGTATGTGCATAGCGGGAGTTTTGCGTTTGGATTAACGGTGGAGGGCCGCACGAATAGTTGCGAGGTCGTGTTCCCGGACGAAGATGAGTTCGCACGTATCGCAAACCATGGAGTGACGCCGAATGTGCGTTTTCATTATCGAAAACTCGCGGCTGCATTGCGCGTGGAAGCGGCGCGGGCAGGGGAACAGGCGGTGTATTCCATGCCGGATAGTTCACCTGACACAGCAAGGATTCTTTGCCTTTCCGCAACGTGGCTGGCTGAAACCGATCCGAAGGCAGCCTACAAACTTTATCAGGCGATTCTGAAGCGATGCCGCGAGACGGAGATCGGTCGCGAAGCCGCGCGCACGGGAAAAGTGCCGCGATTAGACAAGAAAGGCCGCGTCATTCCGCGCAATCCGGCCATCGAAGACATTCCGTGTCCTGGCAAGCTTTACACGATTCACGCGGGCGATACGTTGTTTGGAATTCTCAGAACAGTGAACGCAAGCGGCGCAGGCATCACGATTCAAGATGTCGTTGAAGCCAATCCGGGATTGAATCCGGACAAGCTGCGTACCGGAAACGCGATTCGCATTCCCTCGGAACGGACGGTGCCGCGGTGGGCTACAGTTGAAGGAGATCAGGTCAGGCAGGATGCTGAGAACAATCCGATCGTGGATGGATTTGATTACGTTCTTCAGGAAGGCGACACGCTGTCGGCAATTGTGGAAGCGATGACGTCGCTCGGTTCACCGATGTCCGCAGAAGATATTCTGGAGGCAAATCCGGACCTGAGCGGCGGCGAGTGGCATGTAGGCCGGGTAATCCGGATTCCCGCCATAACGACCGAGCCGGCAAAGCGCGAAGTTACGCAACCTCACTGAGGGGAGGAACTGAATTGACGCCAAGCTTCAGCGCAAAATTTTCATCAAGTGGCGTCTCCAATTCCATCAAAACCAGAAAGAAAAACACCATGGAATCTTTGCGAAGCTGTAAACTGCTGCTGATTTTGAAGTTGGTGCCGACGGAGGGGGTCGAAGCCAAATAATGGCTCTTCGCGATGGTGCATAAATGTGCATTGCGATGCGGTAAACATTGGCGATTCTGCATCTTTATCTGATCAGGCCCGAGCGGACGAAATACGCACAAAAATGCACCAAAACGTGCATAAAGTGTGACAACATTGTGACAACAATTCAGAGGCAGAGCAGGGGGGGGCGGGGGGGGTAAGAGTTCTGTGTGGCTTGTGGAACCTCGATGGGTCGGCCTGAGAAAAATTTTTAAGCAAAAAGAGTTTTGTCTCGAAATGAACTCGCCATCTCAAGCGACGAACTCCAGGAAAAAATCAACTTGTAAACGACACCTGTCGCATACCGTCATCCATCCCGCCTGTCCGCAATGTGCGTCCCACGTTTCAGCCGGACTCTGAAAGTAAAACCAGTCCAAATGTTCGGCGGTGCTTTCACATTGAGGACAAGCTTTAGCTTGCAGATTGTAGCGCTGCCGCGCAATTGAAGCGGGATGCTGTCGCTGCAAATTGTGATTCTTGCGCGCGGCCTCTATGTCTTCCCACGGAAACTGATCTTCGTCCGAAAGCTGATCGTCATTCTCCATACGGCAAAGAATTATCCCGCTGACGAATACAGATTTGCATCCCGTTCCGGATAACTTTCGTAAACATGTTCGAATAGCGCCGAACATTTCTGTTGGTAAATTTCCGGGGTGTAGGCGCGCGGCAACCCGGTATCGAGCACATCTTCAATCGTCAGCTTCAATTGAGAACGCGCCGTCGATTTCTGCCGCCAGTTCAGAACGAGCAGTTGTTTGAGCTTGGCCAGCAGTTCGCGTGAAACTTTCTTCACCTCCGCTTTTTCCTCCGGGCTTAATTCCGGCGCTGGTCGCGTCAGGATATCGAAAATCACGAGTTCCTCTTCCGTCACATTTTCGCGAATGTGGCGCTGCTGTTCTTCACTGAGGTTGCGGCTGAGAGCGACCAGTTCATTGAACAATTGCTCAATGTTCCGGCTTCCATTGTTATAGGACTCGATCAATTCTTCAAACTTTGTCGCGAAATCAATTCGGGTCTGGTTCAGTCGAATCAGCTTTTCCAATTGAGCCCGGATGGCGGCTTTCAGGACTTCGAGGTCTGTGTTCTTGTGCTTCGATTCCTTGAATCGTTTGGCCAATGCTTCGAAATTGATTTTGGACAAATCCAGAGGCGGCGGTCCTTGTTCTCGGATGGTGATCCCGGTGATCGATTCGTCCAACAAACTGTTTATATCGCCCAGCACCTCGGAGATGTCGGCGTTGTTCGGATTGAGTTTCGCGCGGATCGCGTCAGCGATAGCCGTGATGCAGGCCACGCGTCCTGCAAATTCCAATGCGACCGGATCGGGCATTACCGCCCGATACAGGATGCACACGATACGTTCGTGCGTGAGAAACTGGCGGCGCGTCGGTTCGGGCGAAATCAATGCGTTCACGGCGTCATCAATCCGTTGCAATCGATCCATGCTCCCGGACACGAGTTGCTCAATGCCCGAAAGGCTGACCTGGTGCGCCGCGCAGAATGTTGTCGCTGCCTCTGTGGCTTCGCGCAAATCGGCAACCAGCTTTGCCTTGTTTTTGACGGGATTCTTCCCGCCTGTGCCAGAGCCGTAAATTGCGAGCGCCTTTTCAAGTGAGGCAAACACGTTGGCATAATCAACGATCATGCCGCTGTGTTTGCCGGGGAACACGCGATTGGCCCGCGCAATGGTCTGCATAAGCGTGTGATTCCGCATCGGTTTGTCGAGATACACCGTCGAACAGCTCGGCGCATCAAAGCCGGTCAGCCACATCGCGCAGACGAAAACAAGTCGCAGCAGGTCGGTCGTGTCCTTGAATTTTTCATCCAGCGGAGGCTGAGATTCAACCATGCGTTTGCGATGCGGCACGATGTCGAGTCCGCGCTTCTTCATCTGCTCAATCTCGTTTTGAGCAGGCGAAACAATCACCGCCATATCCGTAGTCGTGAGAACATCCAGACGTTTCAACAACTCGGCTTTACGGTCCTCCGTTAAATCATATCGCCCCAATTCCTTCTGCACTCGTTCGCGCTCGGCAGCCCAATGCTTCCGCACCTTGTCGTGCATCTTGAGCGCCGTAGCCTTGTCAATCGACACCACCATCGCCTTGCCCAGAAAGCCGCGCCCAAGGAAATGCCGCACGACGTCCTGAGCCACGGTTTCCAGCCGGTCATCGCGGGTAAGGATGTGGTATTGCTTGCTCAACTCGCGTTCCAGCTTCGCTTCCTGTTCAGGATCGAGTTCCGCCTCTTCGATAAGATCGTAGATGTCTTCGTTCAGGTCCGGATTCACCAACTGCAACTCCGGTGTGCGGTTCTCGTAAAACAACGGCACAGTCGCGCCGTCCTCGACGGATTGCTGGAAGTCGTAGATAGAAACGTAATCGCCGAAAACTTCTTTCGTCCGTTCTTCACCAGCAATCAGCGGCGTGCCGGTGAAGGCGAGGAATAGTGCCTTGGGCAACGCGGCACGCATGTTCAGCGCCAGTGTGTCGTATTGGCTGCGATGCGCTTCGTCCGTGAGAACAATGACGTCCGAACGGTCACACAGCATTTCTGGCGTTTGGAATTTATGGATGAGCGTGAAGACATAGCGATGATTCCCGCGCAGCAATTCGCGCAGATGTGCGCCGCTGGTCGCATGACATTGATCACCTTCAGCTTCGCTGACGGCGTGGCACGCTTTGAACGTCTTGGCAATCTGGTCATCGAGTTCGACCCGATCCGTTACCACGACGAACGTCCAGTTGCCCGCCACCTTGCGCAGCACCTTCTGCGCGAAGAACACCATCGAGAAACTCTTGCCGCTGCCCTGCGTCTGCCAAAAGACGCCGATTCCGTTGGAACTCGTCGTCTTACCCTCACCCCCAGCCCCTCTCCCAGAGGTAGAG
>DASTXC010000054.1:0-3701 GCA_035765675.1 Verrucomicrobiia bacterium | reverse complement strand
GCCAACTTGCTTTTGATCGGGGCGCCGGTAGAGTTTTTCAATATGAGCGACCGAGAATTGGTTTTGGCGGCGGTGCGTGAGATGCCCAAAACAGCATCGCTGCGCGAAATCACCGACGAACTGCTCATGTTGGCTGAAGTTCGCGAACGAACGGAAAAAAATCCTGAGGGTCGAGGCATATCTGCTGAAGAAGTCCTGCGCCAGGTCGCATCATGGGTTACAAAATAATCTGGACCGACGAAGCCATCGCCGATCTTCGCGCGCTGGTGACCTTTATTTCACAAGATAATCCTGAGGCTGTCGTGCGGTTCGGAGAAGCGGTCGTCTCGAAATCCATCATTTTGGCGGAACATCCCCGGCTCGGGAAACGATTGCGTCATTCAGATCGCGAAACTCTTCGTGAATTGAGCGTCCCGCCTTATCGTGTGATTTATGAAATCCGTGACGCCGACTGCGGTTCTATTCTGATTCGAATGGTTCGGCACGGCGCAAGGCAGGAGCCGGAAATATGAAACCCTTCAAAGCCATTGCCGCCATGTCGCTCAATCGCGTGATTGGGAACGGCAATAAAATTCCCTGGCACCTGCCGGAAGATTTCAAATGGTTCAAGCAGATGACCATCGGCAATGTGATTGTCATGGGCCGAAAAACGTTTGAATCCATCGGCAAACCGCTGCCGAATCGTGAAACGATTGTACTGAGCCGTTCGGCGTTTTCGGTTCCGAACGTGCGGACGATTTCAAAAATCGAAGACCTGAACGGGCTCGTGGATGGCCGCGAGATTTTCATCTGCGGCGGTGCGCAGATTTACGAGCAGACGTTGCCCTTGTGTTCCGATCTTTACCTGACGCTTGTCCAGCGCGAGGTTTCCGGCGACGCGTTTTTCCCGAAGTTCGAAGATCAGTTCGAATTGGCCGAAGAATTGCGGGATTTGCCGGAATTCAAGATTTTGCATTATCGAAACCGCTCGCGATGAAAAATTCCCTCACCTGTTTCGGCGTCGGCGACGGCTGGCCTTGCGCGGATCGCAACCATGCGTCGTTCCTGTATCGCCTCGGGAAGACGTCGATCCTTGTGGATTGCGGCGAAGCGATTGACGGCAGCTTCAAAGCCAGCGGGCTGAGTTATGATCTGCCGGATGCCATTTTTTTGTCGCATCTGCATTCGGATCACATCGGCGGTTTATTCATGCTGATGCAAGGTCTTTGGCTGCAACGACGAAAAAAAGATTTGCCGCTGCATCTGCCGGGTCATGCGATCCAACCGCTTCGGGAAATGTTCAAACTCACGCTGGTATTCGATGAACTGCTGTCGTTCAAACGCACGTTCGTTCCGTTGAAATCGGCAAAGCCAAATGTTGTCCGTGATGTCCGCGTGACGCCGTTTCCGACAACGCACCTGAGCGGGCTTCGAGCGCGCTTTCGCAGAAAACCGTCGGAATTGTTCTCAGCGTATTGTTTTCTAATTGAAGCCGGAAAATGCCGCATTGGGCACAGCGCGGATCTCGGGCACCCCGAAGATTTGGACCCACTTTTGGAAAAGCCTCTGGATTTGCTGGTTTGTGAATTGTCGCATTTCGCGCCGGAACAGATTTTTTCTTATCTCCGCGACCGACAGATTGGGGAAATCATTTTTATTCACCTCAGTTCCGCGCAATGGAACAATCTTCCGAAACTTCGCCGGCTGGGGGCGAAAATGTTGCCGGACATACCGCATCGGTTCGCGCGAGACGGCGATACGTTCGAGTTTTGATATTTTGCGCTGAACCGCAATAGACACGGCTTGGCGATGGACTCTTGATCAGATCAATTCCAGGAGCATTCGAAATTCGAAGAGTTCGGTTTAAATCCAACAATGATTCTTATCCGTGTGCATTCGCGTTCCTCCGCGGTTCAAACTTTTTTGAACTGCGTTAATCTCGCCGGAAGCCATCCGAACTAATTGGGAATTCGGCTTTACACTGGCGCGGCAGGTTGGCATGGTTCGCTCCTGTTTTTGAGGGTTCCGGAAGGGTGAACTGAAAGCTAGAGAGCAAAAAAATTATGCCAGAATTGGTTGGAAATCTTTTGGTCGGGCAGTCGGGCGGACCGACTGCGGTCATCAACGCCAGCGTTGCGGGCGTCCTGCAGGAAGCCGGCAAACACGAATGCATCGAGGAAATCTACGGTGGCTTGAATGGCATTTTTGGCATTCTCAACGAAGAGTTGATCGACATTAACGAGGAAAAGGCCAAGACGATTGAAGGTTTGAAATATACTCCGGCCGCCGCTCTCGGCACCTGCCGCTACAAAATCGATTTCAAAAAGAAGCCGGAAAAAGCCGCGCAGGATATGGATCGCTTGTTCGAAGTGTTTCAGGCGCACAACATCCGTTACTTCTTCTACGCCGGCGGCAATGATTCCCAGGACACCTCCCACAAAATTCATCTCGAAGCGGTAAAACGCGGCTGGGACATGAAAGTGATCGGCGTTCCGAAGACGATCGATAACGATCTGCCGCACACTGATAGCTGCCCGGGTTACGGTTCGGTCGTGAAATATTGCGCGACGACCGTGATGGAAGTGGCGACCGACGTGGGCAGCATGGCCACGGATGACGGTTCGTGCTGCATTATCGAAGTCATGGGCCGCGCGGCGGGTTGGATTGCTGCGGGAACAATCGTTGCCAAACGCAATCCCGCGGACGCGCCACACATTATTTTGCTCCCTGAACTTCCTTTCAATGAGGAGAAATTCCTGGCGCGAGTCCGCGAAACTGTGGCTGCTTATCGCCATTGCATCGTGGTCGTCGGCGAAGGTTTGAAGAACGAAGCCGGCGAAGAAATCGGCGCGGACAAAACCCGGCTCGACGCGTTCGGTCATCCCGTTCTCGCAGGCGCAGCGGAGAAACTGAAGGAATTGATCCAGGGCAAAATGAATCTGAAAACCCGCACGGTGCTGCTGGGTTACGCGCAACGCGCCGCAGCGCATTTCGCGAGCGCGACGGATGCGAACAACGCCTACGCCTGTGGCGTGGCGGCGGTGAAAGCTGCGGTCGAAGGCCAGAGCGGTTTCATGGTGAAGATCGTCCGCGACACCCAGCCCGACGGCTCAATCAAATGGAGCACGGGTCTGCAATCGCTGGAAGACATCGCGAACGTCGAACATTTCATTCCGAAGGATTGGATCAACGAAGACGGCATGCCGAACGAGAAGTTTGTGGAATACGCCCGTCCGCTGATCGAAGGCGAAGTGAAATTCCCGACCGAAGGCGGCCTCCCGAAATACGCCGTCCTCGAAAAATCCAAAGTGGAAAAGAAACTTCCGCCCCGCGCGTAAGCGTGGGAAGAATCGGAAGGACGAGTTACACGAGTCCCCAATCTTAACGTCTGTTTTCAAAACCCGGAGTTCGCTCCGGGTTTTTCATTTCTGAATCGAACCGCTCATCTTTACGGATAGCGCTTATCCAAGCGGTCAGGTCGGTGAAGTTATCCTCCGTTTTTCGCGACAGAAATCCTTCTGGACGAGCGCCAATCAGTGGTTGGGCGCAACGTAACACCTGCACCATTTTCGATTCCCTCGCCCCGCAGCGAAGCGCGGGGAGAGGGCTAGGGAGAGGGGATTTTGAGCTAAAAACCTCCTCACCCCGTCCCTCTCCTCCGGCTTCGCTCGGAGGAGAGGGAGTGATCAGCCGTTTTGAATTTCGAAAGTTCAATCCGTTGC
>DASTXC010000053.1:0-21537 GCA_035765675.1 Verrucomicrobiia bacterium | reverse complement strand
CGGATTGAACTTTCGAAAATTCAAAACGGCTGATCCCTCCCTCTCCTCCGAGCGAAGCCGGAGGAGAGGGCCGGGGTGAGGAGGTTTTTAGCTCAAAATCCCCTCACCCTGACCCTCTCCCCGCGCTTCGCTGCGGGAGAGGGAATCGAAAATGGTGCGGGTGTCAAGTTGCACCCCTCCGGAACATCGAACGACGAACGCTGAGCTCCGAACTTCGAACGGGCGGAACGAATGGCGTCATCCCAAGTTCATTGTTCATTGTTCCGCCTCCACGTCGTTTGACTTTCCTTCGCGCGCCGGTACGTTGCGGAAACTTTTTTCCAGAAAGGACTTTTCTTATGGCCGACATCGTCAGACAGGCAAATGTTCAGTGGAGCGGTGATTTGCGGACGGGTTCCGGAAAAATCAGCACCAGCAGCGGCGTGCTGAATGAAGCGCCGTATGGCGTTCCGTCGCGATTCGATACCGGCAAAGGAACCAATCCTGAAGAATTGATCGCCGCCGCGCACGCTTCGTGTTTCAGCATGATGCTGGCGAAGCTGCTCGGCGACGCGAAAAAGGTTGCCACCGAAATTCGCACCAAAGCCACGCTCACGCTTGCGCAACCGGGTGGCGCCTGGAAGATCACGAAGATTCATCTGGAAACGGAAGTCAGCGCCGACGGTCTTGATGAGGAAACGCTCAAGCAAACTGCCGCTCAGGCGAAGGAGCAATGTCCCATCTCGGTTCTGCTGCGACCGGGTTTGGAATCGCTGACGCTGGACGTGAAGTTGAAATAGCCGCGCCAGCGAAAAATTATTTCGGCAGTTCCAACGCGCGCCAGAGATACCACGCGGCGGTGCTGCGATGCGGACTCCAGCGTTCGCCGAATTCCAGCAACTCGCTCGGCGTCGGCAAATCCTTCCAGCCGTAAGTCAGCGCAAATCCTTTGCGCACGCCGTAATCGCTGACCGGCAAAATGTCCTGCCGTCCGAGCGTAAAAATCAGAAGCATTTCCACTGTCCACGGACCGATGCCGCGGACCGACGTCAGTCGTTCGAGAATTTCCGCATCGCTCAATTTCCGAATGGCGGACGAAGTAGGAACAATTCCTTGAATGGTTTTTTCCGCCAGATCGCGGATCGACGCGGTTTTCGCGCGGGACAATCCGGCAGCGCGCAGTTTTTCTTCCGGCGTGGCCAGGATATCTTCCGGATTGGGAAAACGCTTGCCGGGATAAAGCGCGAGAACGCGTTTCAGAATTGTCATGGCCGCGGTGCCGTTCAGTTGCTGATGGGTGACTGCGGAAACGAGCGCTTCAAAGGGCGAACGACGCGGCTTGGGTTTCAACGCGCACGGTCCGACACGCCGGATCAGCCGCGCCATGACTTTGTCCACGGCGATGAGATGTTCCGCGGCTTCCGGCGTCATGCGGCAATCCTCTCGTGGATTTCAGGCGCACGCCACGAAAGTGTTTTCACGGTTTCGATCCGATAAATCTTCCATTTGCCTTCGATTTTTTTCAGCAGGAAATTGAATTCCATGATTCCGAAATCGCGATCGCCGGCGATGTTGGCCTGCGCTGTGAGATTGACCACCGCGCTTTCCTTGTCCGCCGAGACCTTCACGTTCACGTCGGGAAACTCAACCTTCAATCCGCGAAAACGCTGCTGGCCGGCCATCAATGCCTGCGTGATTTCATCGCGCCCGGTGAATGTGTGCGGCGGATATCCGGGAACATCCACGGCGATTTCCACATCAACCGTGAAAAAGTCCTGCAGTTTGCTGACCTTGTAGGCTTTGGAAATATTGCCGTCCTTGGAATCGAAGGAAACGGTTTCCGCAAGATCTCCCACCAGCTTGCGAATCACATGTTCCGGACTCGGAAACAGAATCCGCCAGACCCAGATTCCCAGGATGATCAATGCGGCGACAGCCAGGCCGCGAACAAGTTTTTGCATAATAGAACTTTTCCAACGATGCGTTCACGCGCAGCGGCGCCTTTGACGTGTTGAACTTCAGGCATCGTGCGATTGTCGCCAACTACATAATACCGATCCGGCCCCATTTGTTGCGGAGGAATTGTCCAGGTGCTCGGATAATTCGTGGCCAGATACGGTTCCGGCAGCGGCTTGTCATTGATGAACACCTGCCCATTGCGGAACTCAATCGTTTCGCCCGGCAACGCGATGATGCGTTTCATCAGCATGCGATGTTCGCCCGCGTAGCGAATTGCAACCACATCGCCGCGGTGAGGTTCGGAACGCAGATACGCGAGACGATTGACGAAATTGACGCCGCGTTCCTGATAGGTCGGCAGCATGCTCGGTCCGACAATCTGAATCGGAATGAGGACAAATTCCCGCAACAGAAAAACCAGTCCGATCAGCACCGCCAGGCGAAGCAACGTGAGCCGGGGATTCCGGCCGATGGTGATGATTTTGAGCCATCGAGGAAATCGAGAGGGATTCGAGTCAGTTGCCATTTGCCTTTGAAACGCCGTCAGTCTTGACGTTCACCGCAAATCAGACAAGCGCAGAGTGAAATGCGTTCGGACAAAAAGAGCAGCGCTGAAGCGCACGCACTCCAAAACGCTCGCGCGAAATTTTGAAACTCAAGATTCGCGAAGCGATTGGAGTGCGGCCGCTTCAGCGCCGCTTTGTCGTGCGTGCGAATTGCAATTACATCAAGCTCATCACGGAACGCTTTTAATCCGATAAAAACGATTCGTGCTCGATGGATTTGAATCCAGCACTTCCGCAAAAACATCATCGCCTGCAATCGGATCGCCGACATCAGTCCATTTCGCAGGCGAACTGAGATCGTCGGTGGCTTCCACCTGCCAGTTGTTTCCCAACGGCGCGCCGAATCGGACGCGAACGCCTTCGGATTCAGGAACCACCGATTGAACATTCACGCCCGCCTGGAAATAAATCTGAACCGGCTCGGATGGTGTATGAATTGGTGCGCCATCAATTCCATTCGTGGAAAGATCGAACGCGCGAAATGTGACAACGTAAATGCCCGGACGCGTTGCAGTGAACTGGCGTCCATGAATGTGTCCGAACGGATCGGTTCCGGGCGAACCGTCATTTTGACTCAGCTTCCAAAGATGGGTTCCCGTCGAACCAGAAACCAGGCGGGTCGTTGGTTCCGTTGCGCCGGAATCCCAAAACGCAAATTCGCCATCGGCCGGACCTGCTACTGAAACAAGCTGCGCATAAATCATCGAGCCCAGCGCTGGATGAAATGGAGACGAACTGCCGTTTTCTGCAGTTGCCGCGAGAACCGCAAACGTGAGATTTCCCGCGTAATAACCGGCGTAGGTTCCCTCATCCGTGTGATTGAGCGTGAACACGAAACCACTGTTGGTTCCGAAATCGGCCGCGTTGTCGAATGTCAAAGCATCGCCGGGATTCGTGCCGGTTGCGCCGATGTAAAGATGTCCATGGCCGAGGGCATTGCTCGTTGAGAAGTTCAGAAAAGTCGCCGCCAACAGGACGGCAATAGAAACAGACAATTTTTTCATTCAGTTGATTTGAGAGAAAAGTTTTTATGGTTTGCCGGCCGGATCGATAAAGCGCGAGCCGGACCGGATCAGTTCAACAGTGACAAGGCTCCAGTTCTGGAATTGAGCGTGGCCGTCCACGAACAGATAGTTCGCGCCGGACCGATGAGCTTTCACTTCCACTTGCTTTGCGAAAAACGGCGGCGCATAGCTGCCGTCGTTGATCGGATTGAAATGGAAATGATCGTCGAGATTTTTCGTTCCGTTTTCACCCAGCCACACCGTTTGCGACGGTGCGGGAACGTGAGTGAACTTTGAGAAACCCACCGTCGAATCAGGATTCGGCAGCAGGTAGTCATTTATTGCGTAACTGAAAAATCGGTTCTGATTTTTGTCCCGCGGACAGCGCCAGAGATTTGTTCCCGCGCAATACGGCTGGAGTGTTGCGGTCCAGCTTTGTCCGGTGTGAGCCGAACGGGGCAGGGCGTCATTGAAATCGTCGGCATACATTCGCGCCGCCAATCCAATTTGTTTGATGTTGCTGAGACAGGCTGTGGCCCAGGCCTGTTGCTTCGCGCCGCTCAGCGCGGGCAACAACAATGCGGCGAGAACACTGATGATCGCAATGACCACCAGCAACTCGATCAAGGTAAAGGCATGACGCCACAACTTTTTCACAGCAATACAGCAAACCAACACTCGCGTCGCAGGACGCACGTTTGAACGGGGACTCGTGTAACTCGTTCCTCCAAATCAGAACTCAGGGACGAACGGATTCACGCCGGGAAATTTCCCGGGACAACGAAGAGAAGGAATCAGGCTGTGAAGCTGCGGGGCGGGGGAACTGGCGGCGACTGGCGCAGATTGCGCAAGGCTTCGCAGGTCATCGGAATCAATCGGAAATCAGTTGGTGCGTTTAGAACGATGGGTTGGAAATCCCAAACCCATTCCAATCGCAGCGATTGAACAGTGAACTCGGTTTTCTTTTCCGCGTTCTTTGCCTTGGAAATCTGTTTGCAGAGCGAACACGGATATGCGCCGCTGAACGTGCGATCGACTGCTTCGGAAAAAGATTGTGTCTGAAGATTGTTTGCCAGCATCCCCGTCCATGCGACGGATTGCAGCAGGAGCCAGTGCGAGCCGGTTGCCGCGAGAACGGCAACGATCACCAACACGTGACTCAGAATTCGGCGCACGAAAGGACTCTCGCGATTCGCAGCCGGGGTGTCAATGGTGTGGACTGCGCAGACGGTAATTTCAAGCGACGGTTATGATCATCAGTAGCGGCAGCATTCCTTGATCACATTTCGCGAAAGCCTCGGACACGAATTCTTTATCGCTCAATCCAAACCAGTGTTCCGCGGGGAACTTTGTTGAAGAGCGGAATCAGATCGCGGGCGGCGAGATGAATGCAACCGCATGATGCCGGACGCCCCAGCGTGGTTTCATCGCCGGTGCCGTGAATGTAAATATAGCGTGAACGCGAATCGACCTGGCCGCCGCGATTGAGGCCGGTTTCCAATCCTTCGAGCCACAGAATGCGCGTCGTGATTTTAGCGTCGGCCATTCCTTTCCAGGTGAAGCCGATGGGCTGGCGCGCTTTGAAAACCGTTCCCGCCGGCCAGCCCGCGCCGATCTTTTCCGCCACGCGATGCAATCCGAGTGGCGTGCGGTTGGAACCTTCCACCTGGCCGATGCCGAATCGCGAAGTGGAAATCAGAAAAGTCTGGTCGAGAAAATAGTGCGGTGCTCGGAAACCTGGCAGTCGCTGAAAATGAAACAGGCGCTGCTGATGCACGCTGGCCCAGAGCACGTGACGGGTGAATCGCGCGCCGCAGCGTTTTACTGCGCGGCGAAATTCGACCGGCAATTGCAGGGCTTCCGACGTTTTGCTCATGGAGGAAAGGTAAGGAACAAGTTCTGAAATATCCAATCTTCAACATACGGCTTGCACGTTCGCATGTTCGGCTAAACGTGAAAACCTTCGAAGCGCTCAAAATTCTTCCAACCAACGCTGGGTGAAATCCCTTAACTATTTGTCCCCATATCCTCGCGTTCGCTTCGTACTAAAATGAGCGCCGTGCAAATTCAAAATCTTTCCACGCGCCGTCTGGCCGGGTTGTGCCTCGCGCTTTCGCTCGGATTTTCCGCAGCCGCGCAGGAGCGATATCAACTCAGTTTTCACGGCATCGAACGTTCCGTGAATGCCAATGGCAACGAAACCCGGCGGGCGATTACCACGCGCACGTTGATTCGCGACTGGTCCAATCGCGCCGGCGTTTCGAATTATCACAATCTCGTGCTGGCGTTTCATCGCAATGTGGATTCGCGCGGCGACGCGATTGAAGTGGTGAATCGTAAAACCGGCGAGATGGTCACGACTGTGTTTCCGTTGTTCTTTCCGGAATCCGCCACCAGCAGCACGGCGCGAACGGTGAAGCAGAAACGTTTTGCCTACGTTTACAATTTGTATCATTCGGAATTTTCGCGCGGCACGGCGATTCTCAACGAGCGGCTTTCGATCAATCGGCGGGGCGTGACGAATCGATTCATCGTGAGTGGGGAAATGCTCTGGTACGAAATTCCCGAAGGCGCCAAGCCTCTGCGGATCGACACGGGCACGTTCAAAATTGGAAGGAAACTGAAGTGATTATGAAATTGAAATCAATTGGCTGCATCGTGATCGGACTGTTGTTGCTGCCGCTTTGCGGTGCGGCGCAATCGGATTCGCAATACTGGGTGCTTTCGTATCGTGGAACCGCGACCAGCAGCGGTGACAAAAAACTCGCCACGCGAAAAATCACGGAGAACGATTTCATCCGGGATTGCGCCACAAATTCCGGAGCGTCCACGGACAATCTCGCGCTGGTCCTGCATTTCAACGCAAATGAACTGGGCGATACGCTGGAGGTGGTGAACGTGAACGATCCGAATCTCTTTCGCTGCGAAGTGTTCAAGCTGGCTTACACGTTTGAAGGCAGCGCGCCGCAGACCTACACGAACAGCGCCGGCACCGTGATGAAACGGTTCGCGTACATCTACAGCAGCGACGGCGGACATTCGCGCGGGAGCATTATCATTGATCGCCGTGAATCCAAACACGGACGCAATCCGAAGATCACCGGCAAACTGCAATACTGGCTCGGCACGTGGGATGAAAATGTCAGCGATCCGAACGCGATTGTTTGCGCGGGCACGTTCAAGGCGGTGAGAGCGTTGGATTTGCCGTGAAGTCAAACGGCGGCGAGTTGATATGAAGCGAGCCAATAAAACTCGAAGTCAATCCATTGGAAATTATTAGCACTCGCGGACAACATAACTTCCAGTTCTTCGCGGCCAGGAAAGTTTTTGATAATTTCAAACTCCTCTCCGTTCAGCAGGCGTCGCTTCTGGTAGGTATTCCCCTGGGCATCAGTTCGGGAGATGGGACTGCTGCTTCCGGCAACGAATTTATTGTCGAGGAAAACCACCGTTGCTCCAGGACTTAAACACTGATGAAATTGAGCGAGGAACGAGGGGAGAATTGATTTCTCAAGATGCGACCACCAGAACGTCGCGACTCCGCCCGAGAACGTTTTTCCCCGCACATTCTGCAGATTCAACGCGCTCGCTTCCTCGAACCTTACATTATTTTTGAGGAAAGTTTTTGCGCGGGCAATTTCCAGAACAGATGGGTTGATGTCGGTCGCGAAGACTGATTGCGCAGTGCTCGCTATAATCTCAGTCCAGTAACCCGTGCCGCAGGCAACCTCCAAAACATCCAAGCCCTGGAAAATTTCACTGACGAGACTTTTCAGCTTCGCCAAGTCAGGCTGACGCTCCGGCTTCGTGTAAATGCACTCGTATTCAGCGGCTCGCTTTGAGTAGTAATCCCCCAGTTCGAGTGCGGATTTCATTAAGGTTTTAAACGCTTCACCAACACCTTGGAATTCCGTCCGCTGGCGTCGTATTTTTCGCGGCGGGAAGGTGGAAGGTTTTCGCGCGTGCCTTCAACGAATCCGGCTTTCGATTGAAAATACGTGAACGCCTGCGTCGAAAGCGTGATCAGCTCGGTCAGATTCAGTTCGCGCGCCTTGGCTTCCACGAACTGAATCAGCTTTCGGCCGATGCCTTGATTTTCGTGTGAAGGATTCACATAGAGACACGCCAGTTCGCCTTTGTTCTGTTCGGGATAAAGATGCAGGGCGACGCACGCCACCGGGTTCCGGTCGATCTCAAAAATAAAATAATCGTTCAGCGTTTTCTCGATCATCGCACGCGTGCGTTTGACGAGTTCGTCAGATTCCACGGCTTTCTTCGTCAGCAATTGAATCGCGCGGACGTCCTTCTTTTTCGCCGCCCGAATCTGCTGATATTCATTTGCGTAAATCAGCGTGCCGATGCCGTCGTTCGAAAACACTTCCGCCAGCAGCCCTTCATCCACGCGGCCATTGATAATGTGAACGCGTTGAACACCGGCTCCGCACGCGGCGGCGGCGTGTTGGGCTTTGGAAAGCATTTCCGCAGCAAAGGCACCGCTGTTCTGCAGCAGCAGCTTTTCCAATTCCGCAACCAGCATCTGACGAATCAGTTGGTCGTTGTAGCGGAGGCCATCCTGCGGCGTGATGAAGATCAGCTTCGTCGCTTTCAATGCCTCAGCCACAGCGACTGCGACGCCATCGGAATTCACGCGATACGTTTTGCCGTCGCCGTCGAAACCCAGCGGCGGCACGACTGGAATAATGCCCTGGCTCAAAAGCGTCTGAAGAAGTTCCGTGTCCACGCGTTCGACTTTGCCGGTGTTCAAATGATCCACGCCTTGAATGATTCCCAGCGGATGCGCGATGATTGCGTTCGTGCAGGCGGCGCGCAGGTCAATCGCGGAAAGACCTTCAAGAATCTCGTGCGTCAAACGATTCGCCGCATCCATCGCGAGCTGCAAGGTGGCGGCGTCGGTGATTCCTGAACCATCGAGATTGGACGGTTTGATGTTTTGCTTTTCGCCGAGCGCTTTGATCTGCGCGGAGGCGCCGTGAACCAGCACGACGCGAATGTTCAGCGAACGCAGCACCGCGACATCCAGAAGAATATTGGCGAAATTTTCATCGGTGACGATGACGCCGTCCACTTCGATGATGAAGGTTTTTTCCCGGAATTGCGGGATGTATTGAAGGATGCCGCGCAGGTCAGTCAGTTTCACGTTATTTCAAATCGTTGCTCGCGGCTGATAAGTAAAGAGTTTGGCGGCGGATTCAATAACATTTGTGAAAGAAGCGCGGCGCAGTTTCCCGACGCCGATTTCCCTCACCCCGACCTTCTCCCATCCGATGGGAGAGGGGGAACGCTCCGCGCGCGATCAGCAACTGGCGCGTTCGAATTCATAACGCGTGGTTTGGTCTCCCTCTCCCATTGGATGGGAGAGGGCCGGGGTGAGGGTAAAACACGCGTTCGAAACGCGCGTCATTTCAGTCAGACGCAATTGAGGGCGCATGGGAGGTTGACGGGACGCGCGGATCGCGAAATGGTAATTGCCAACCAGAGAAATTATGAAATTAACGTACTACGGACATTCGGCTTTTTCGGTGGAAACAGGCGGACGCGTTTTGCTTTTCGATCCGTTCATCACGCCCAACGAACTGGCGAAGAATATCGACATCAACCAGCTTCGCGCGGATTTTATTCTCGTTTCGCACGGCCATATCGATCACGTCGCGGATGTTGCCGCGATTGCGAATCGCACCGGCGCGCCAGTGATTACGAACTTCGAAGTCGCAAACTGGTTCAACGGCAAAGGCGTTGAGAAAACGCAACCGATGAATCACGGCGGCTCGGCCCGATTCGATTTCGGCCGCGTGAAATACGTGAACGCGATTCATTCCAGTTCGATGCCCGATGGCGTTTATGGTGGAAATCCGGGCGGCTTCCTCGTGGAAACGGCGGAAGGAAATTTTTATTACTCCGGAGACACCGCATTGACGCTGGACATGAAACTGATCGGTGAATCGACGCCGCTCAAATTCGCGGTGCTGTGCGTTGGCGACAATTTCACCATGGGCCCCGATGACGCGATCAAGGCTGCGGATTTCGTGAACTGCAAGGAAGTGGTCGGCGTTCATTTCGATACGTTCCCGCCGATCCGAATCAATCATCAGGAAGCGATTTCAAAATTTGCTGCCGCGGGAAAGCGTCTGCATTTGCTCAAACCCGGCGAGTCGCGGGATTTCTGAAATCATCAAGCGGCACGGGCGTCTCGCCTGTGAGTTTCGGTTCAGTGGCACGATCCAAATCAGAAACGCACCGGCGAGACGCCCGTGCCACTGAACCTTCAAACAGAATCAATCGGCTTTCGCGCATTGCGGCTGCGTTCGGCGCCCTTTGCGCGTTTGCGTTCGATGTGTTGTCGGTGACGCGCCGCTTCGTTCAGAAAACTCAACTCACGTTTCAGCTTTAGATAATTGTCGTAACGTTCGCGCGCGAGTTCGCCTTTCTCCACCGCTTCGAGAATGGCGCAGCGTTTTTCAACCGTGTGGCTGCAACTGCGAAAATGACAGCGCACCGCGATTTCCTCCACGTCTGCAAACGCTTCCTGGCCGGATTCGCTCGCGAGCCACATTTGAAATTCCCGCATGCCCGGCGTATCGATCACCAAACCGCCGTCGGGCAGCACGATCAATTCGCGCCACGAAGTAGTGTGGCGGCCTTTGGAATCGCTTTCGCGAACTTCAGTCGTGGGAAGAATTTCTTCCCCGTATAAAAAATTGATCAACGAAGATTTGCCGACACCGGAGGCGCCCACGAACACAATCGTTTCGCCAGGACGAATCAATTGCGTAAGGCTGTCAATCGCGCGGCCAGTGCGCGCGCTCACGGCAATGACCGGCGCGCCGGCGGAAATGCGTTCCACAGCCGCAAGCTTTTCCAGAATGTCATCGCACAAATCCGCTTTGTTCAAAACGATCACGGGTTTAACGCCGCCTTCCACAACCATCGCGAGATGCCGCTGAAGCTGGGCCGGATTGAAAGATTGATCCAGCGCCTGTACGACGAATGCGACATCGACATTCGTGACCAGCACCTGTTCCTCGGTTTCGCGACCGGGAACTTTTCGGGAAAGCTTCGTTCGTCGCGGCAGCACGGCGTGGATTTGCGCCTTTTCGTCTTCGTTGCGAACGGGCGAAAACGCGACCCAATCGCCGACCTTCGGGAGCAGCGCGCGCGTGCGGGTTTCGTGAAGAAATTTTCCGGTCACTTTGCCAAGCAACGTGCCGCTTTTCGCAAAGATCACGTAATGATGTTTGTCTTCCTCGGCGATGCGGCCCGGTTCAAAACCCTTTTGCTGAAAGCCGGCAAAGGCTTCCTTCAGGCTGGCGTTCCAGCCGAGCGTTTTGAGCGATAAGGCTTTTTCGGACATGAATCGTCGTCACGCTACTCCGCCCCGTGCGCGTCGCCAAGCGGCAAAGAGGCGGGAAGTTTTGCCGCGTGCGACTTTCGTGCGGGCAAGGTGGATTAGACACGTAGCGCAGACTGTCAGTCTGCTGTGTCGCCGGCTGGCAGCCGGCGAGCATGACAGTTTCAGATCGTAAATAATTCACGCTGCGGCTCCGAATCACGCTTCGCGAATTTCCAATTCGCGATACAGCAGACTGCCAGTCTGCGCTACGTTCTGTCGTTTAACCCGCGGTCAGCGCGGCGCGTTCGTTTTCCAGTGCGTTGGTTTTCTCCAGGAAATAATCGTAACCGCCGGCATACGGCGTGATGCGTCCGGCGTTCACGTGCAAAACCTTGGTCGCGAGATGACGGATGAAATGAACGTCGTGGGAAATGAAAACCAGCGTTCCTTCGTAACGTTCCAAAGCCAGTGTCAACGATTCGACAGTGTGAATGTCCAGATGCGTCGTCGGTTCGTCCATCAGCAACAGATTCGGCGGATCAACCAGAAATTTGATCAGGTTCAAACGGCTTTTTTCGCCACCGCTGAGCACCGCAGTCTTTTTGTAAATGTCGTCCTTGCGAAACAGAAACGATCCCAGCACGCCGCGGACATCGTCTTCGCGCAACCCGGCCGCGCTGGCCAGAACTTCGTCGAGCACGGTTTTTTCCGGATCGAGCGTCGCGCCGCGATGCTGGCTGAAGTAGCCGATCTTGGCATTGTGCCCGAGATCGCGTTCGCCCTGTTGAAACTCCACAACGCCCGCAAGAATTTTCAACAACGTCGATTTCCCCGCGCCATTCGGCCCAACCAAAACCGTTCGTTCGCCGCGTTCGATGGTTAAATCCAACCCGGAATAAACCTGGTTCGAACCGTAGGCCATGTGAATTCCTTTAAGCGAAATCGCGCGCTGTCCGCCGCGCGGCGGCTGCGGAATCTGAAAGCGAAACGGCTTGCGCGGCGCGAGCGGTTTCTCGATCAACTCCATGCGCTCGATCTGCTTGAGCTTGCTCATGGCCTGCGACGCTTTGGAAGTTACCGACCGGAAACGATCCACAAATTCCTGGAGTGATTGAATTTCCTTCTGCTGATTTTTGTAGGCCGCGAGCTGTTGTTCGTAACGTTCTTCGCGCTGGCGCAGGAAGTCCGTGTAATTGCCGGTGTAGGAATTCAGTTTCCGTTCGGAGATTTCATAAACTTCCGTGACGATTTCATCCATGAACTGGCGATCGTGCGAAATCACGAGCAATGCGCCGGAATAGTTCTTCAAATAATTCTGCAACCAGAGCAGCGACAGCAGATCGAGATGATTCGTCGGTTCGTCGAGCAACAGAAGATCAGGTTCCATCACGAGCAATCGCGCCAGGCGTGCGCGCATCACCCAGCCACCGCTCATTTCTTTGGCCTGACGATTGAAATCTGTTTCGCGGTAGCCGAGTCCGCGCAACATTTTCTTCGCCTTGGCTTCGACCTGCGGATCGTTCAGCGCCTCGTATTTCGCATTGGCTTCCATGTATTCCGGCGTGCTGACTTCGCCGGATTTTTCCAGTTCGCGCAGACGCTGTTCCAATTTCGGCAATTCGTCCACGCGACCCGTGGCGACGTCGAGCACTGTTTCATCGCCGAGCGCTTCGCCTTCCTGCGGCAGATAACCGACCATCGTCCATTCATCGCGTTCGATGGCGCCGCTGTCGGGTTCGCGCTGTTTCAGGATGAGCGAAAACAATGTGGATTTGCCCGCGCCATTGGGGCCGACCAGCGCAACGCGGTCGCCGTAATTTACCTGGAACGAAGCGTTCTCAAACAGCGTTCGTCCCCCAAAACTCATTTTCAGATCTCGGATCGTTAACATGAAATCAATTCGTCATTCGCATCGCCGGAAGGGTTGCCGTGAAAAGGACAATTCCGCGAAGCCCTGGCTGGAAACCGAGCGCATTTTTTCGGCGGTTGCGAAGTTGAGGAGTTTAAGCGCGAACGGCGTCGCGTCAATGGACGATTGAAAGAACAGCCTCATTCATGCAGGACAAAGCGCCAGCATTGGGGTGAACGCTCAGGAGAAATTCAAAAGAGGCAATAAAAAATTTCGCGCGACAAAGTAGGAGTTGACCCTAATGGAATTGAATCGGTTGATTTGGGTATGGTTAAAGCATGAAAGGTTCAACGACAAAACTGCTCGTGCGCAATGCACGGTCCCAGAAGTTTCTGAAGTCCACCGGTCGTTGGACGAGACAGGTCGAAGCCGCGTGCAACTTTCCGAACATGGTCAACGCGATCCACACCTGCCTCGCGTGCGGTCTTCGCGAAGTCGAACTGATCCTGCGCTTTGAAGGCGACACCGACGATCGTTGCCTGCCGGTTGTTTGCGCCTGAATTTCCTCGGCAATCGAGTGGAGCAGGGGAAACAATAGAACGGGCAGGATTTATTCTGTTCGTTTGCCGCTTTATTTTCTTCCGTCTCAGTTCTGCGTTGAATTCCAACTGAAGGTTCGCTTTGCTTGAGGCCATTTTATGCTCCATGACCGGCCTTCAAGAAACGGGGACAATGCAACCCATGTTGCAAAAATTAACCCGGGCATGGTTCCTCCTGATACCCAGCGTCGCGACCATTTAAATCCATGAAACCTTTTCTTTCCTTTTTGGCAGCGGTCTCGTTGTTGTTCTGCGGACAGCCGCTGACGGCGGCGGAAACCACGAAAGCAACTCCAGCCGAGCGTTGGACTGCGGAGCGCGCGCAAAGCTGGTATCGGTCATGTCCTTGGCTGGTGGGCGCGAACTTCGTTCCCAGCACCGCGATCAATCAATTGGAAATGTGGCAGGCCGACACGTTCGATCCGGCCACGATCGATCGGGAACTCGGTTTCGCCGAGGGGATCGGAATGAATACCATGCGCGTGTTTCTTCATGACCTCGCATGGCGCGAAGATCCGAAAGGATTTTTTTCGCGTGTGGATAAATACCTCGAGATCGCTGACCGCCACGGCATCAAAACGCTGTTCGTGATTTTCGACGGGGTGTGGCATCCGAATCCCCATGCCGGCAAACAGCCCGATCCGATTCCCGGCCTGCACAATTCAGGTTGGGTGCAATCGCCGGGCCGGGCTTATCTGGAATCGCCGGAAAAGCAGGACGAACTCAAACCTTATGTGATTGCGGTGCTGACGCGATACAAAGACGACGCGCGAGTGTTGGGTTGGGATTTGTTCAATGAACCGGACAATCCGAATCGCAGCGCCTACGGAAGCGATGGGCAGAAGATTGAACTCAACGAAACCGACAAGGAAAAGTTCGCAACACAACTGCTGGAAAAAACCTTTCGCTGGGCGCGCGAGGTGAATCCTTCACAACCGCTCACGTGCGGCGTCTGGCTGGGCGACTATTTGACGAAGCCGACGCCACTTCAACGGCTTCAGCTTGAGCAATCGGATGTGATCAGTTTCCACAATTATGATGCGCCGGATGTTTTGCGGGATCGGATTGAAGGTCTGGAAAAGCTGGGCCGTCCGCTGCTGTGCACGGAATACATGGCGCGCGGAAATCATTCCACGTTCCAGGGCAGCCTGCCGATTTTCAAAAAGCATGACGTGGCGGCGTGGAACTGGGGATTGGTCAAAGGAAAATCGAACACGATCTATCCGTGGGATTCCTGGCAGAAGCGTTACACCCGTGAGCCGGCGGTCTGGTTTCACGATGTGTTTCGCCCCGACGGCACTCCGTTTTCCTCCGCTGAAACCGCGTTCATCAGCGAACTGACCGGTCGCGGAAAAACGGTGCCCGCCGAAACGGAAGCCGCATCGGCTGCGCTGGTGAAATAGCGATTCGGCTTGAGCGAGAAATGGGTTGCACGGGAGCGCGGACTTCAGTCCGCGTGAATCTGATAAAGCTTACGGGATTTCAAAAACACGCTCATTCAGTGTTTGGATCAACACGCGGACTGAAGTCCGCGCTCCGTTCCGGAATTTCGTTTCGAAATTTTACTCTGTGTTCGAAACGTTCGGAAATGCCTTCACCAGCGCGTCGTATTGTTTTCGGGTGATCGGAATCATCGAACCGTGACGGACCTTGGGCGGCAGATGATACTTGTCCCACGACGGCTGTTGATTTCCGGCGGCTTGAAACCACGGCCCCTCCAGACTCGCCGCCACCGACAATCCATACGCCACGCCGGGATATTGTTCGTAATACAAATACCAGGCTTTTCCGTTCGGCGACGGAATCAGCGTGGGCGCTTCGCGAAAGTTGGGACTCACCGGCGGTCCCGGTTTGGAGTAAGGCCCTAATAAATCATTCGCTTTGCAGATGCGAATCGTTTTGCCCGTGGTCCAATCCAAAGTTGGATAACGCTCGTCTTTGATGATCGCATAGTAGGCGTCATCGACTTTCCGAATCATCACATCAATCGTCGCCATGTCCCAGTCGAACAACTTGCGCGGCGGCGCGGAAAAGGTCTTCAAATCCTTCGACGTGACATACAAGGTGCGCTGGCTCGCCCAATACGGTTCGGGCAGATCGGTTTTTCCCAGATCATGCGGCGTGTGCCAGGTGAGAAGAAATTGCGAACTCGCTTCGTCATAGAACAATTTGGGCGCACCGATGCGCGCCAGGGCTTTTGGATAATCCGGCACCGATTTCAAATCCGGCGTGAAGTCGCTGAATTTTTTCCACTCAATCAGATCGTCCGACACCCAGAAGTTGATCGCCGCCGCTTCGTCATTGCGATTGCCGACCAGATAATAGCGTCCGTCCGAACCCTGGCAGATGCTGGCGTGACCGCGATATTCCTGAAACACGCGCTGACCTCCGTTCAATATTTCCCAATGCAGTCCGTCGAGACTCACGCTGTAGTAAAGCCGTCCGTAATCGCCGTGCATCATGTGAGCGAAAAGATATGCCTCCGTTTTTGGCTTTTCTCCCGGTTCGCATTGTCCGGGAGGATCGGGCATTTGCGCGAAGAGCGGGGCGGTCAGGAACAGGCTTGCTGCGGACAGAATCGCAGTTGTAATCCGGCATTTTTTCTTCATCGAAAGAATCGTCATCATGTTCGGACTTTGATGTTCACGGGCCCAGTTGAATTCGATAAAACCGCTGTGAGAAGTGCGTCGACTCGGGATCGGAAAACAGAAACGGCATCGACGATGGATTGGTCACCATCAACAATTGCCATTCGCCCGCGAGATTGGTGCTCGAAAAGATCTGATAATCCGGCCCCGGGCTTCCGGTGATCGACGTCCGAAATTCATTGCCTGAAATCTGGGGAAACGAAAAAGACGGCGTGAGCGGACGCAGCACTGTCACTGAAAAATTCCCGGCGGCATTCATCGGTGGCGTGCCGTTGTCTGAAACCGAAACCGAAAAGAGGTGAGTGGACGGTGATTGCGAAAGAAGGGGGCGCCAGGAAATTAAGCCGGTTTCTGGATCAATGACTGCGTTGGTCGGCGCTGTTAAAAATTTCCAGCTCAACGTTTGCGCGGGTGAATCCGGATCGGTGGCGGAATTGGTCACGAACAGCATTTGTCCCGCGGTCAAAGTGAAATTGGGAACAGCCGTCGCGACCGGCGGACGATTGGCTGGAAACAAAACGCCTACGGGAATGATTTCGCGTTTCTGACTGGCGGAGTCCCATTCCAGCACCGCACCCGCAAGAGCGTCCGCCGCTTCATATTCCAACCGCAGATCAACCTGTTGACCACCGATCAGCGCAATGCTGCCCGTCAATTCTTTGTTCGGGGTTGAGCGGTTGATGATCTGCTGACCGTCTATCCACAACCGGCAATTGCCCGCGCCGGTGAAATGAAACGTGTATCCTTCCGAATAGCGCGGTTGAATTTCGCCCGTCCAACGAACGGCAAAATGCCCTTTCGTCAGCCCGCTTCCCGGCGAACTGTTGTTCCAGTTGAAATTCAGATTCGCGTCAATGCGGGTGAAAACCGGCGACGCAAAATTGGTTTCCGAAAAATATTCCGCTGCCAGGCCGGGTCCATTTTCCAGCCAGTTCGGAATGAAAGCCGCAGGCGGCGGCACGGTCATTGTTTTCAGATCAATTCCGACATCGATTCCCTGTCCGCCGCCGGTTTGATGACAATGCACCGCGAGCACATTCGCGGAGTTGGTCAGAATCGTGTTCAGCGCGGCGGGTCGGATGTTGAGATGGCCGTAAGACGCCAGATAACCCGCCGTGCTCGCCGCGAGAACGCCATTGATATATAGCTCGCAGTCTTCATCGTGGTAAATGCTGAACACGAGATTCGTGATCTGCTGAGGTGTGAGCGCACCTGGATTGAAGGTGCGACGCAACCAGATGTCTGAAGCGTTCCAGGTGGTTCGAACGATCAGGTTCGGGGCACCGGCTGAACCAAAACCTCCCGCGCCGCTCGACCATTGCGAATCATTGAAACCGGTTGCGAACCAATTGTTCGGCGGCGTCGTGAAAGTATATTTCCAATTCTGTCCGGCGGCGCGTGAATCGGGAATCACCGCCGAATACGAATATTGCGCGAGCGGTGCAGTGATCGCGGCCTGCATTCGATGCAAATCCGGTTTCAGAATTTTACGATCGTAGGTGCGCAGGCCGGCGAGTTCGATTTCCACGTCGCTGATCTCCGTGTAAACCGCCGCGCTCATTCCGCGTTCCTGAATCAGATTCGCCAGATTATCCGCGAGATTTTCAAATCCCGACGCCACAGAACCAGCCGCCTGCGCTGGCGTCACTTCGCCGGAACCGGGTGACCAGGTATGATTCTGAATGCCGGACCAGACTCCGCCAAATTCACCGCAGACCACTGCCTGGCTGCTGCTGATCGGGCATTGAGCTTCGGGATAATGATGTTGATCGAGAACGTCACCGGCACCCGCATAATTCCAGCCGCTCGCCTGATTCACGAGTCGCGACGGATCCAACGATTTCACGAGTGAAACGAGATAGGCCGTGTTCGTTTGACCCACGCCTCCACTGCCGCCGGCCTGGCCCTGGCCTTCATTGAAAACAACCCACATCACAATCGACGGGCTGTTCCAATGATTCGTCACCATCGCGGTCAGTTCGCCGATAAATTCCTTCGCGTCCACCGGCGGTGGCGAGGGATTCATCGTGTAGGAATTGCCACTCGGCATGTCCTGCCAGACCAGCAGTCCCAATTTATCCGCCCAATAATACCAGCGCTGGGACTCCACCTTGATGTGCTTGCGAACCATGTTGAAGCCCAGCGCTTTCGTCATTTCGAGATCACTCTTCAACGCCAGATCGGTCGGCGCGGTGTAAATCCCATCCGGCCAGAATCCCTGATCCAGCGGTCCGAACTGAAACGTAAACTGGTTGTTCAGAAACAAGCGCACGAATCCGTCCTTCGTTCCGAGGCTGATTTTCCGCATTCCAAAATAACTCGCCACGGAATCGAGCGTTGCGCCGTTCGTAATCAATGAAATCTGCAGGTCATACAAAAATGGATTCGTCGGCGACCAGAGTTTCGGCGCGGGAACATTGAGATAAAAATTGTTGCCCGGTGTGCCGGTTGCGGAACTGATTTGATTCGTTCCTTCGAAGGCAGTCGCGCGAATGCTTAATCCGGTCGCAGCGCCGTTCACGCTGACGTTGAGCTGCACGCGGTTGGCGTCGATGTCGGGAACGATATGCAGATCGGCGATGCGGGTGCTGGGAACCGGTTCAAGCCAAACCGGCTGCCAGATTCCTGACGCGGACGTGAACATGATGCCCTGCGGATACAACGTTTGTTTGCCGCGCGGCTGGCCTCCGGCGTCCTGTGGACTGTAAACGCCGACGATCAATTCCTGCGGGCCGCTGCCGTTGAGATAATCCGTGACGTCGTAACTGAACGGATCGTATCCGCCGGTGTGTGTTCCGAGATTCTGGCCGTTCACAAAAATTTGTGAGCGCCAGTTCACTGCTTCGAAATGCAGAAGAATCCGCTGCCCGTTCCACTCCGGCGGCACGGTGAATTCGCGTCGATACCACGAATAATGATGATATTGCATCACGCCCGAAAGCGCGGACTCCATCGGGAAGGGAACGAGAATCCGCTTCGTCAGATTTGCGCCAACCGGCGCGGAATCATTTGTGTTTCCCGGTTGGAATTGCCAAACCCCATTCAGGTTC
Source organism: Verrucomicrobiia bacterium (assembly GCA_035765675.1). Lineage (GTDB taxonomy): Bacteria > Verrucomicrobiota > Verrucomicrobiia > Limisphaerales > DASXHY01 > DASXHY01. The sequence continues at coordinate 2,535 of DASTXC010000053.1, read as the reverse complement.
AGCCAATTGGATCGCACCATCTGCGGACGCGGATATTCGGGCAGCACATTCTCAGGATCCACCTGTTGCGCCCAATCAGTCATCAGTGGCGCGGTTTTCGGCTGCCATCCCGAGTTCACCGGCGCGGTCGTTACTACAAGGTCAATGGAATGACTCACGGTGTTGGTCGTCAGATGCGCGATCATTCCGGCGGGAATCGCGCCCAACACAAATCCGCCATTTCCGGAAATGGAGTTGTATTGCACCAGCGGAAACTGGCCGGTCGAAAAATCGAAACCCGCCACGTTGAGAATCGCCGTGCCGTTCACTTTGAACTCGCCCACCTGCAACGGCGCAATGGATTGGCCACCCACGCCGGCGAAGTCGAAGGTCAATGCGCTGTCCGGTCCGGCAAGATTCAACTCGGGCACGGAAACTCCCGCGTTGGCCTGTTCGAGTGCGACGCCGAATCCTGCGTGCGCTGCGACGATGCAGTTCGTGGACGCAAACGCGTTCGGAGCGGAAACAATCAACGTTCCGGCGCTGACGGTTGTTGCGGCGGGACACAGCAGATTGCCGGAGAGTGTGAGCGATCCGGCGCCGAGTTTCACCAGACCGCCGCCCGCGTCAGTGAATGCGCCATTGATCGTGATGTCGTGACCTTCCGAATGGATCCGCGCACCGCCGGGCCGGACGTTTATCCCGTGCATCGCCTGAAGGAAATTTGCGGAATCGCCGCGCGCGTGAAGAGTTCCGCCATTGAAATTGAAAGTTCCGTTGCCGCCCGCGTCGAGAATCTGCGTTGCGAAAAGATCGCCGCCATTCAGATTGAAAATGCCGCTCGCGCCGCTCAGCCGCGTCAGAAAAACCGTTCCGAGCAGTTCCGTGCCGCCGCTCAAAGTCCAGATGCCCTGCGAACTTTCAGCTACCCAGGTTTCGGAAACGGTGTTCATCAGGACACCGCCGGTGTGATTCACTTCGCCTGTGCCGGGATAAGTCGCCAGCGTGATGTTTCCGTTGTTGCCGGGTAAAAGTTTGATGCTGCCGCCGGAAAGTTCCAGGCGACCCGTTCCGCCGAATCGTCCGATTGCAAACCATCCGCCGATATTCACGACACCGCCGCGGACCTTCATGGTTCCACTGCCGCCGCTGCCGCCGTTGTGACCTTCGCCCAGCCAGACATCCACGCCCAACCCGGTGTTCAACGTGCCGCCGGTCATTTCCAGAATTCCTGATCCGCCGGCGCCGAAATCGCCGTCACCAACGCAAAGTGGATTTTGTCCGACGTTGAAAGTGCCGCCGTAAATTCCCAGAAAGCCGCTGCCGGCTTCGCCCACATGCGCCTGCAATGACGCGTTCACCGTTCCGTTACTCAGGATGTAGCTGCCGAACGAACCGGAATTATCACCGAGTCGAAACCAGCCGTTGACATTGTTCGTCGATCCGGTCTGACGAAACGCGCCGGAAGTGCCCGCGCCATCGCCGGCTCGAATATCCCAGGGATTCCAAACTGGATCGCCCGATTGCACGAGCACGATGTTGTTCGAACCACTGTCGTTGATGGCATTGACGCCGTTAGGAACACCGGTGGGATTCCACGAAGCGGCGACGTTGAAGTCACCGGTTCCGCCGCCCCAGAATGAATCCGCTTCCGCATTCCAACCAACTGAAAACAAAACTAAAATCAGGCACACACAACACAGGAAACCTCCGCTGCGATTCTGGCACATCTTTGTCATGAATCTGCCATTGTCGGGATTTTGCGGAACTTGTCATGGTACATAGAGTGGCCTCATGGCGAATGAGCGCAACTTGACACCGCACCAGATAACGGATCGAACTTCGAAATTCCAAAAGTCTGATCACTCCCTCTTGTATCTGAATTTTCATCTAACCTTGCTTGTGAAGCATGGCTTGGAAAGATGGAACGGTCCTGCCGCCTGCAGGTGGCAGGACCGTGGCGCGGACGAGTTCGTTACCCTCTGGCATTGGCTTTTAGCCAAATGCGTTAGGAGCCTGAGCCGTCCGTGCCTGTGTCCTAAACTCGAACCGTTGATGGAGCAGCCCTCTAAAGCCAGCTCGTATTTGCAAGAATGAGCTCGAACACTACCACGATTATCTACGCGGGCTTGGATATCGCCAAGCTTAACCTGCAACTCCACCTGGACGGTCGTTTCCACGACCTGCCCAACACCGCCGCCGGCCAATGGCCAACTCCTGGAACTCCTGGCCCCTCACTCCACCGTTCAAATCATCTGTGAAGCCACCGGCGGTTACGAACGAGACGTTGTGGCTGCCCTGCATCAAGCCGCCGTCCCGGTCAGCGTCTTGAATCCCGCCCGGGTTCGCCACTTCGCCCGCGCCACCGGCCAGCGGGCCAAGACCGATCAAATCGATGCCGCCCTCCTGACCGCTTATGGCCAGAGCCTGCATCCGCAGCCCACCCCGGCCCGCACCGCTCAGGAACAACAACTGGCCGAGCTGATCCGTCGTCGCGTTCAGGTTCGGGAAATCCTCGTGGCCCAGCGCCAGCAGGTCCAACGACTCACCCTGACC
>DASTXC010000052.1:0-4557 GCA_035765675.1 Verrucomicrobiia bacterium | reverse complement strand
GCAACGGATTGAACTTTCGAAATTCAAAACGGCTGATCACTCCCTCTCCTCCGAGCGAAGCCGGAGGAGAGGGACGGGGTGAGGAGGTTTTTAGCTCAAAATCCCCTCTCCCTAGCCCTCTCCCCGCGCTTCGCTGCGGGGTGAGGGAATCGAAAATGGTGCGGGTGTCAAGTTGCGCCCGTGGGAAACTTTGAACAATGAATATCGAACTTCGAACTCTGAACTTTGAAAATCGCGGTGAAGCCGATGAAGGTGAACCAACGTGGAATGCGATCTCCTCTCCACCGGATGGAAGAGGGCCGGGGTGAGGGCACGCAGTTCAGATTGCTTCGCGCCCTCGAAGCATGTTGAACTTCATTTCATGAAAGAACTCACCGACGCTCGCTGGATCAAATGGAAAGGAATTCTGTTTCTTGCGGTCGGAATGCTCTCGGCGATTCTCCTGCTGCTGGAAACGCCAACGCTCAAGACTGCGTTGCTGCTCACAATTGCGATCTGGTGCTTCTGCCGCTTTTACTATTTCGCGTTCTACGTGATCGAACGTTATGTCGATCCGGGATTTCGCTTTTCGGGATTGTGGATGTTTGCGCGTTATCTTTTTCAAACGCGGAAAGCTGAACCAAAGCAGAAACAAAATCAGCGCTGAAGCATTGGACATAAAGCGGCGCAGCGACGCAGTAAGGCTGAGCCGCCGATTCGCGCATTCAATACGAATCGTTCGCCCAAAAACAAAAACGCACTCGACCGGATTTCCGATCGAGTGCGTTGAATGAAAAGTTTTTTTAGTGGCTGTGCCCGTGTCCGCAGCCGCAGCCGTCGCCGCAACCGCCTTCTTCCAGGTCAGCTTCCGTCGGCACGCGTCCCAGTTCGAGTGTTTTGCTGACGTACTGATTGATTGTTTCGTGAACCTCGTGCAATTCCTGTTGAGCATCGAGAAAGCCGCGCGCAACGGGGTTGTTCAACAGCGCTTCACGTTCCGTTTCAAAGCTGGAAATCTCCGCCTGCGTCAATTGCTGCGCGCTCTGCTGCTTCTGCTGCAACGCCTGGCCTTTGGACATGAGGCTTTCGTATTGAGATTTCGCCTGATCGTTGCCGATAAAAGTTTCAATCGCCTGCCGGGCCGCGCGCAGGTCGGCCTGGTCGAGAATCGCCTGGCAAAGTTCTTTGGTTTTCTGCGTGATGATGCTGTCTTGAGTCGTCGTTTGCATAATTAATCCTGACGCGGGCGTTCTGCCATGGCGTTCAGCGCACTAAATAAACACAGCGAGCATTTGAATGCAAACGAATGTTCCGGCAGTATTCCCGCACCTTTATGAATTCATCGAGGCGGGTCACTCTTCAAAAACTCCGGCCCACTAAGTGAGCCGTCCGCTGTTTGTTTAATCGCCTGCTAAGCGTCCTCCGCGGGTGCCACCATCACGACGAATTCCCCTTTCAGAATTCGCGCTTTGAGAAGTTCCAGCAATTGCGCCGGGCGGCCGCGCAGATATTCCTCGAACTTTTTCGTCAACTCACGCGCCAGCACCACGTCGCGATCCGGATAAACTTCGTTGAGTTCGCCCAGCAGTTTCTCGATCCGATATGGCGATTCGTAAAACACCAGCGTTCCCGGAACGGTTTTCAGCGCTTCAAGTTTGTTCCGGCGTTGACCGGATTTGTGCGGCAGAAATCCCGCGAAATGAAATTCGTCCGTCGGCAAACCGCTTGCGGTCAATCCCGCCACCAACGCGCTCGGACCGGGAACCGATTCCACGCGCAACCCCGCTGCAATCGCGGCTTTCACCACGCGTTCACCGGGATCGCTGATGCCCGGACTGCCGGCGTCCGTCACCAGCGCGACTTTCTCGCCGCGTCGCAACCGCTCAATGATCTCCTCGCTGCGCCGGGCTTCATTGAATTGGAAATAGCTGAGCAACGGTTTGGAGATTTCGAAGTGCCGCAGCAATTGCCCTGAATGCCGCGTGTCTTCCGCCGCCACGACATCGCATTCGCGCAACACACGCAGCGCCCGCAGCGTAATGTCTTCGAGATTCCCGATCGGCGTGGCAACGAGATAAAGTGTTCCCGACGTTAACGGCGGCAGTTCCATCGCGCGCAACGTTAACGGAAATCGACGTTCCGCAAAATGCTTTTCAAAGCAATCGATAAAACCGCGGAACACGCGAAACGATTTCAAAGAAATATTTTGTACGTTTGCCTTCCGCGTATTTCGCGTGTTCCGCGGTTGATCAAAAAAATTGGCGGCAGGTCGCAAAACCCGCCGCCGTGAGCGCGCTGACCGAATCAGCTCCCTTGTTCAGATTTTTTTCAGCAGCGGTTACGGCACGCGTTCCATTTTGAACAACTGCCAGGCGTTTCCGTTGTCGGTGTATTGCTCCAGTTCCACACTGTTGCCGGTCTGGCCGCCGGGAATGTCCCAGGTCTGATTGTCATGCGCGAAGTAGAATTTGAACTTCCCGTTCGTTCGCGGTGAAATCCGGATTTTCTGATCGCCGATGTTGGATGGATTGTAATCGTAAAGCTGACACCAGTGGCCGGGCGTCGTGGACGCATTCTCGACACACAACACCCTCGTCGGCGCATTCAAACTGAACAAGCCATACCAGCCATCGCCTTCATTGGTGAAATGCCATTTGAACCACGGATTGTTTTCGTATTGATACTGCACAATCAACGCGCCGTTCTGACTGCCCATCGCATCAACGCAAATATATTTCCCGCTGTCCGCGCGGAAAAAGTAATCGCCCCACGGCTGCAATCGCCAAAGCTGATTCGCCGCTCCGATGTCCGTGTTCTGCTGCACTTTGGCATCGTTGCTCGTTGAAGAATTCAACACTTCCAGAATCAGACCGCTCTTCACATTTTTGATCTTGAACCAGCCGTTGCCCGCGTCGATCAGGTCAAACTGCTGTCCCGGATTGTTGCCGGTGTAATCCCACACATGGAGCTGCGCGCCCGGCGATGTGGAATCGAGATCAATGCACGCGCACTTGCTGCTCACCCAGGAAACGATTTTGAAATGATCCGCATTTTCAGTTGGCGCGAGCGACCAGCGTTGATTCGGGCCATTGTAATCGTAGCTCCATTGGTTGATCCGAGCGCCGTTGCCCGTGTCACCGCCGATCAGATCCAGCGCCTTGCCGCTGTATTTATTTACGATCATGAAAAATGCCGGGCTGGAAACCGGTCCGTCCGCGGGGAAACTCGTGTTGTAAATCATCGAACACTTCGCCGCGTCCGCGAAATCCATCAGCACCACGCCGAAACGTCCGCTGCGATTCGCATTGAAGAAATTGCTCAGCCGCGAATTGATGTCGTTCGACACATTCGGAATGTTGGGAATTCCGAAAATGCTCTGCACACCACTGGCGAAGTTCACGTACAACGTTCCCGGCCCGCCGTAAAACGCTTCGTTGAGAATCGCGAGGATGTAATTCCATTTCGTGTTGTTGTTCGAAACGTTGTACCAGTCCTGCACGCGCAATCGTCCGCCGGAACTGAACGTCGTATTGTCCGGCCAACTCGAAGCGTCAATGCCTTTCGGCGTGAACGACGCGCCGAAGCGCCGGAACAACGTGATTTTTCCACGCGCCTGGGCCAGTGTCGGAATGCTCGCGCTGAGATTCCATTTCGACGGATTTTTGGAAACGTAGGAATCGAAGGTGGCTTCAAACGAACGCGTGTTGCCCGACGCATTGTATTCCTCCTTCACACTCATGATCACAGCTTCGGTCGGATGACTGTTGAGAAATCCAATCACCGCATTGAGCACGTCGTCGAAGTTTTGATTCTGATAAACGCTGCCGTGATGAATCACAAACGCGTCGTTCAAATGGCGGCAGCGAATATCGAGAAACCGCACGCCGGCTTCCAACTGTTCGCTGATCGTGAGGTCCTGGCATTTCGCCGTGCCGGGAAACGGTTCAAACCGCGCGCCGGAATCGTGCGTGCCGGGAATGGAAATCTGTGAGATCAGCCGATTGCCATCCAGCGGCGACATCCAATTGTTTCCAGCGCCCTGGAGATTTGGATTGAAAACGAGGAGCGATAAACCAACGAGTCCGCATAGTATTAGTTTTTTCATAGTTTGAATTGATGTTCCAGGCGACGGTCAGAGGACGACGGCGACAAACGGGAGGCGCGAACAACGGAACAGATGCGGAGTGGAAAAGTGGAACTGCAGAATAACGATGCAAACGCTTCACGATTCAAAACGTCACCGGCCTTTCAAAAATGTTTACGGCATCAGCAAATTCAGTCATGTGGCATGGAATGGCCACATCAGATTTATTTTTGAAATGTTGAGCAAACAAAACAACGCTTTGACTAATGGTGGAAACGAACAAATGGAACACACAGCATGCTCTGAGCTAGGGCAAAATAATCTTCAGCCTGGGAAAGTATCCGCGGATATCTGCAGCGTTGTTTGTGAACAGTTTCCAGCCCATGGCATCGGCATGCGCAGCAATCAAAAAATCCGGCAACATACGTTCTTTCTTCCCGCCGCGAGTCCGATAAAGGCGAAAAGCTTGTGCCGCCGGGAAACAGGCCTGCCAT
>DASTXC010000051.1:0-42361 GCA_035765675.1 Verrucomicrobiia bacterium | reverse complement strand
GCGAGCTGGGCCGTGGCGATGAACAGTTCTTCCTGCTTGGGTTTGCGTTTTCCGAGTGCCATGCCTGCTGGACGTTTCCACGCTCAAACCGGTTTCAAGATTCCATCGCCGAGAAAGGAGTTTTTTAACGGGCTGCTAGCCCTCTCCCCGCGCTCCGCTGCGGGGCAAGGGAATTGAAAATGGTGCGGGTGTCAAGTTGCGCCCCGAACACCTCGTCCGCTGGATTTTTTCTTCCTTTGCTTCCGGCCATCTGATAAGGAAAACGCCCTGTGCGAAAATTTCATTTCATTTGCGTCGGCCTGTTGCTTTGCAGTTTGTTGAGCGGAATTGCCCGGGCGGACACTTTTCAACTGAGCAATGGCGAAACGGTGACCGGCGAAGTGGTTTCCTTCAATGAAGGCGGGTTGGTGCTGCGCCTTCCGGATAATAAATATTCCGATCGCATTCCGTGGACGAAGTTCAATCAGCCGGACCTGAAAAAGCTGGCGGAAAATCCCAAGATCGCGCCGCTCGTGGAACCATTTATTGAAGTGAGCGAAGAAGAGCGCATTCAGAAAACGGCGATTGAAATCAACCCGGTTCCACGACTGGAACGCCCGGCCGACCAGTCTTTGATTGGCGCGCTGTTCTCATCAAGCGTCGGCCTTTTCCTGCTGCTGGCGTTTTATGCCGCGAACATTTATGCGGGCTACGAGGTCGCGGTGTTTCGCGCGCAACCGAAAATTCTCGTGTGCGGTCTGGCAGCGGTTTTTCCAGTGATTGTTCCGATCGTTTTCCTGTGTCTGCCGACGAAGGTCGCCAAGCCCAGCGAAGAAGGTTATCTGACCGAACCGGCGGATGCTGCGCCGAGTTATTCGGTTCCGAATCCGGAAGCAGAACAGGCCGCGGCGGCGGCTGCTGCGGCCGAACAACAGGCGGCGGCGGGCGGTTTGCATCTGGCCGCATCTCAGGGCCACGGCAGCAGCGCCTTGCCCCAGACCGAAACTTTTCAACGCGGGGCGTTCACTTTCAACCGCCGCTTCTTCGAAACAAAATTTTCCAAATTCTTTGGCGTCGTCCGGCGCGATGCTGACAAGGACATGGTTCTTGTAATCAAAGCCGCGCGCGGCACTTACGTCGCGCAACGAGTCACACGCATCACCACCAACGACATGCATCTGGAAGTTCACAAAGGCGCCGCCAGCGAGGAAGTCATGGTGCCGTTTTCGGAAATCCAGGAAGTGCAGTTAAAGCACAAGGATGCGTAAGCCTGAGGCGCGCGCGCCGGGCAGTTTTTAGCGAGTCCGCTCAATTCCAACCAACTCCGGTTATCAGCACGCATGAAATATCGAACGATCCTGCTCTTCGGCGCGCCGGGCGCGGGCAAAGGCACGCAAGGCAAAATCCTTGGCTCCATTCCAAATTTCTTCCACTGCGCCTGCGGTGATGTGTTTCGAAACCTGCGGATCGACAGTCCCATCGGTCGCGTTTTCATTGAATATTCCAGTCGCGGTGAACTGGTTCCGGACGAGCAGACGATTGCGTTGTGGCGCCAGTTTATCGATGCCAGCACCCGCACCGGCAGCTTCAATCCCGAACAGGACACGCTGCTGCTTGATGGCATTCCGCGAAATGTGAACCAGGCCGAAATGCTGCGCGATACGCTGAACGTCATCGGCATTTTTTATCTGCGCTGCCAGAATTTCGACAACCTCGTGCGGCGATTGCAACGTCGCGCGTTGAAGGAGAACCGGCTCGATGACGCCAGCCTGGAAGTCATCAAAGCGCGGCTGAAAACCTACGAAACAGAAACCAAACCCGTGCTCAATTTTTACGGCAAGGATCTCGTTCGCGACATCGATGCTGATCAGCTTCCAACGCGGATTCTGATGGATATTTTGAAAGGGATCGTGGCCACCTGATTGTGAGCCGGCGCAGGTTTTATTTCACCCAACAGAATTGGCTGGCGGGTTGCCTCGTGGGAGCGTTCGTATGTCTGGTGGGTGCCGTCTTTCTGCTTTTCTGCCTGAGCGTTCTCGTGCGCGGAAATGCTTCACAAAAATGGGGTTTCACACTGGGAACACTTTCGCAGATCACCCGCACCAAACACGGCTCAGGAATCGAATCGGTTCGTTACGTTTATCATTTTGGAACAAATCGTTTTGAAAGCACGCGAACCGATTTCGGCCTGGCGAAGTCGCGCGCGAATGGCGTGCTGCTGGGAAAGCGCGTTGGCGACAGCGTGCTGGTTTATTTCGATCCTGAATCTCCCGGGAAAAGCGTTTTGATTCCCGGCCCCGATCAGAATGTAAAAATCATGTGTGGCATCAGCGCGCTGGTTTGCATCCTGGGAATCGTGGTGTTCGTTCTCGCCGCTCGAACCGGCGGCATTGCCCGGTAGCACAGCTCGCGCTGCGAGCGGTCAGCGCGAACGGGTTTTCAAATTATAGCGTCTCTCGAAATTCATTTCCGGAAAGCCCTCATCCCCGGCCCTTCTCCCATCGGATGGGAGAAGGTGGCCAGAGGCCGGATGAGGGTTTCAGCACCCACTTTTCGGAACTAACTTTTGGGAATCACTCTAATCCGTGTTCATCGGTGTTCATCCGTGGTTGATGTTTCAAGCAGGAGAACTCGTGTCCGTTGATCCCGAAAAATCTTTCTTCCGCGCGGATTTTCCCTTTGCCTTTAGCGCATGTCAGCTTTGCGAATCGTTTTCATGGGAACACCGGAACTGGCGGGAACAAGTCTTCGGGCTTTGCTGGCTGCGCCGGAATTCTCCATCGTGGCCGTAGTCACGCAACCCGATCAACCAAAAGGGCGCGGATTGAAACTCCAACCTTCGCCCGTCAAAGAAATCGCACTGCAACATTCACTTTCCGTTTTGCAGCCGGCGCGCGCGCGCGAAGAAACGTTCATTCAACAGCTTCGTGAATTGTCGCCCGATCTCATCGCGGTCGCGGCGTACGGTCAAATTCTGCCGCAGAGCATTCTCGATTTGCCGCGGTTCGGCTGCTTGAACGTGCATACGTCGTTGCTGCCGAAATTTCGCGGCGCCGCGCCGATCCAGCGCGCGATTCTCGAAGGCGAAACTGAAACCGGCGTGACGATTATGAAAATGGATGCGGGCCTGGACACTGGCGAAATCCTGGCTCAGGAGAAAACGCCGATCGCTCCGACGGACAATTCGCAAATCCTGCACGATCGTCTCGCGCAGATCGGCGCGGCATTGTTGGTGCGAACCATTCCGGAATATGTCGCCGGAAAAATTCAGCTGCAGCCCCAGCCGACGGAAGGCGTGAGTTATGCCGCCAAAATTAAAAAGCAGGATGGTGAAATCGATTGGAACCAATCCGCGCGCGCCATCTCGAATCGCGTGCGCGCACTGATGCCCTGGCCGGGCGCGTTCACTCATTTGCCCGCGCAATCTCAAGCGCCGTCACAGTTGCTGAAAATCTGGGAAGCGGAACCGACGGAATCAGCGGGATCGCCGGGAGAAATTTTGCAGGCGGATAAAGCTGGAATCGTGATCGGCTGCGGCGAAGGATCGCTGCGCGTGCGAACGTTGCAACGTGAAGGCGGACGACGGATGAGCGCCGCGGAGTTTCTGGGAGGACATCCGCTCGCGCTCGGAACGCGACTGCAAAATTCGAAATCAGAAAAGTCTTAACCACGGATGAACACCTATAAATACGGATTCCGGAAACGGCCGGGCGCAACTTGACACCCGCACCATTTTCGATTCCCTCGCCCCGCAGCGAAGCGCGGGGAGAGGGTCAGGGTGAGGGGATTTTGAGCTAAAAACCTCCTCACCCCGGCCCTCTCCTCCGGCTTCGCTCGGAGGAGAGGGAGTGAGCAGCCGTTTCGAATTTCGAAAGCTCAACCCGCTGTTTGGTGCGGGTGCCAAGTTGCGCCCTGTTCCGGAGCACAATCACGAAACACCATTGCGCGACGTGCATCGCGTCGTTAGGTTGAAAACTGAAACCACTGGAAAAGCAAAACCAAATCCGCATTGCGCGGAACCAACTTTTGAACACATGAACCAACTGGATCAACTCAAGCAATTCACGAAAGTCGTGGCGGACACCGGCGATTTCAGCACGCTCGAACAATTTGCGCCGCAGGACGCCACGACGAATCCTTCGCTGATTTTCAAAGCCGCACAGATGCCGGCTTACAAGGAAATGGTCGAGCGTGCGCTGGCCGATTCCCGCAAATCAGGACTGAGCGGTGCAGCGCTGATTTCTGAAATCGCCGACCGGCTGTTGATTGTGTTCGGAACGGAAATTCTCAAAATCATTCCCGGCCGCGTTTCCACTGAGACCGACGCGCGGCTTTCATTCGACACGCAAGGATTGATTCAAAAGGCGCATCGGTTCATCGCGCTTTACGAAGAGAACGGCATTGGCCGCGAAAGAATTCTGATCAAGATCGCATCGACCTGGGAAGGGATTCGCGCGGCGGAAGTTTTGCAGAAGGAAGGCATCAACTGCAACATGACGCTGCTGTTCTCGCTCGCTCAGGCGGTCGCCAGCGCGGAAGCCGGCGCGAAACTGATTTCGCCGTTCGTCGGACGCATTCTTGACTGGCACAAAGCGAAGGAAGGAAAAGATTTTCCGCCGGCGGAGGATCCCGGAGTGCATTCGGTCCGGGAGATTTATCAGTATTACAAAAAGTTCGGTTATCCCACCGAAGTCATGGGCGCGAGTTTCCGCAACAAAGGCGAAATCATCGAACTCGCCGGCTGCGATCTGCTGACGATCAGCCCGCATCTGCTGGGCGAACTTAAAGCCAGCAACGATCCGGTCGAACGCAAGCTGACGCCCGAATCTGCGAAATCCGCAAAGCTCGAACGCATTCATCTCGATGAAAAGGCCTTTCGCTGGCAGCTCAACGAAAACCCGATGGCGACGGAAAAAACGGCGGATGGCATTCGCCAGTTCAACGCCGATGCGCTGAAGCTCGAAAAGTTCATCGCGGAAAAATTGTAAACCGTTTCTGATTTCATGGACGCAGAAGAACTGGACATCTGCAATTTTTTGAAGGCGTCGCCGGGCGAATATGTAACCGGTCGCGAAATCTGCCGTCGCGCCGGAGGGAAATGGCGCTATCGCGAAAACGAGAACTGGGCTTTTCCCGTGCTGGCGAAACTGGTCGAGCGCAAAGTGATTGAGCCGAATTCCTCCGGCCAGTTCCGGCTCATCATGAAGAAAAAGAAGAACGAAAAGCCGCGCTGGGTCGCTCCGCATATTCGCGCCATTCTGGAAAGCAGCGGGAAGACGTTTGATCTCGGCGACGAAGAATAGTGGCACGGGCGTCCCGCCCGTGAGATCCCGAGACATTGAAACGCACAGGCGGGACGCCCGTGCCACTACGCCGGCTCATCCTTCCGAAGGTTACATTCCGCTCGGATACGTTTCCGGCGGTTCGCCGGAACTCCATTGCGTGGTGCGTTCCAAAGGTTCAACCGCGCGGGTCTGATCAAAGTGAATGACGGCATCAAACTGCCGCGGCAAATCGGCATCGAAATAATGGCTGATGCGTTCCGTGTCGGGCCGGTAAATCACACCAATCGCCCGTTCCATGCGTTCGCGGCGAAACTCTTGCGCCAGTTCCGTTTCTTTCAGCAGCAGATAAAAATCTTCCAGACCGGTTTCGTGAAACAACTCTTCATAACTGTTTCTCAAGGCCGGCCGCACGCGTTTGCGTTCGGCGGGTCCGTCCCATTCTGACGCCGCCGTCACGGTTCCCGAGTGAGTGGTGAAACCAATCAGCACCGCGGCGTCGCCGTATTTTTCGCGGACCAACTGACCGACGTTCCATTCTCCGCGCTGCGACATTTGAGTTGCGCGTGCATCACCGAGGTGAGAATTGTGCGCCCACAGAACGACTTTGGGCTGTGTCACTTTTCGGCCGAGATGCGTCACCAGTTCGCCCAAGGTTTCCACCATGTGTTGATCGCGCAGGTTCCAGGATTCGATGCGGCCTTCGTACATGGAGCGATAATATTCCTCCGCGTTTTTCACCAGGCGTGCGTTTTGTTCGGCGAAGAAGAACTCATCCTCGGGGCGTTCGCCATCGCGCCGGGCCAATTCCGACGCGTGCCGCTGCATTTCGGTGAGTTGCGTCACGACTTCGCGTTCACAGGATTCGGTCAATCCGACAAATGCCGCATAGCCATACGCCTGCGTGTCTTCGCCGTAATGATCAAAACACGAATAGCGATAGCGCGCGCGCTTCGCCGCGTCCGGATCCACCTTGTCAAGATACGTCAGCACAGCCGCGATGGAGGTGTTCAAGCTGTAAAGATCAATTCCATAAAACCCGGCGGGATCTTTCGCTCCCACACGAGCGTTGTGCGCGCGCAGCCATTCAACGAATTTCACCACATCGCGATTGCGCCACATCCACGCAGGGAATCGTTTAAAATCCGAGAGCGCTTCTTCCGCCGTGGTGTCGGTGCTTTGCAATTGGACATACCGATTCACGCGATACGCGTCCGGCCAGTCCGCTTCGACCGCCACGGCAGAAAAGTTCTTTTCGAGAATCAGACGCTTCGTGAGTTCCGCGCGGGTGCGATAAAACTCGTGCGTGCCGTGCGACGCTTCGCCAAGCAGAACGAATTGAGCCTCGCCAATGAACTCCATCAACGGATCGAATTCCGCTGTTTCTCCGGTAAGACGAAAAGCGTTTTCCCGGATCGTATCGATCAGAACATCTTCAAGGACCGCGGGCATGATTGACCTCAATGCGCCATGGCTTTTTGCCCCTGCACACGACGGACGCGCCGTTCGTGCGCCGCGTGATTCAGCAGGCGTTTGACTTCGTCATCGGTCGTGGGAAGAAAATTCGCATACCACGTTCCGACGGCGAAGAAGGGTTCCGGTGTCTCGCCGCAAATCAGTTCATCCACTTCGCCGCGGAATTGATCGCGGGTATCTTTTGAACCGATCGGTACCGCCACTGTGACATACGCGGGATTTTTCTGACGCAACGCCCGCACCGCGACGCGCATGCTGGCGCCGGTTGCCAAGCCGTCATCGACGAGAACCACGGTGCGCCCTTCGATTTGTGCCGGCTCACGCCCATCGCGAAAGGCAGTTTCCGCGCGTTCCAGTTCCAGTTCCTCTTCGCGCGTCACGGCTTCAATCGCAGAATTTGGAATATTCAATCGTTGAATAATTTCCTGGTTGAGAACGCGAACTCCGCCGGATGCTATCGCGCCCATGGCGAGTTCTTCGTAACCGGGAACGCCGAGTTTGCGAACGACGAAAACATCAAGCGCGGCATTCAGTTCCTCGACAACTTCAAAGGCGACCGGAACACCGCCGCGCGGCAGCGCCAGCACCAGAAGCGATGGATCATCGCTATGATGAATGAGTTTCTTCGCGAGAAACTTTCCGGCGTCCACGCGATCTTGAAATAAAGGTCCCATAAATTTTAAGCCGTGCGTTGCATGGGATGAAGGTGATCCGCAAACCATTCGGCAGCCATGCCCGCGACCATTTCCAGAGCGCCTTCTTCTTCGAAGAGATGCGAGGCGTCCGGAATCAGGCGCAACGCTTTTTCGCATCGCAACTGCGCAAACGCGTCTTCATTCAATGGAATCAGCGCAGTGTCGTTTTTGCCGACCACAAACAGCGTCGGCGCAGTCACACGATTGAGCGCCGCATTCCCCGCGAGATCCGTTCGTCCGCCGCGCGAAACCACGGCACTGATCACGTCTCCCAGCCGGGCGGCCGCCATCAATGCGGCGGCCGCCCCCGTGCTTGACCCGAAATAACCGATGCTGAGATCGCGGCTCGCGGCGCGATCCAAAGCCCAGCGCGTTGCAGCTTCCAGCCGTTCGGACAGGAATGGAATGTTGAATCGCAAGTGGCGCGTATAGGCTTCGGACTCTTCCTCCTCGGCGGTCAATAAATCGAACAACAGCGTGCCCAATCCGTTTTCACGCAAAGTCCGGGCGACAGCCTGGTTACGCGGGCTCATCCGTCCGCTGCCACTGCCATGCGCGAACAACACCAGGCCATCCGCGTCCGACGGGAGATCCAGAATTCCATTCAGCCGCGTGCCTTTGACTGTAATTGTGACTTCGTTTGCGTTCATCGTTTCTCAGGTAAAGCTTTGCCTCAATTAACGACGCGGTTCCAAAGCTTTCAAACCCCATGAAAACCCCATATTGCTCGTGTTCGATTGCTAGCGCTTATGAAGGTTTTCGCGGAAAACGCCGCCGCTTTTCGAATCAGGAAAGCTCGCGAATCAAAACGCCTGCGGGCATGCTCACTTTCAAATCATGAACGACGAAATTTCTGAAAGGTTGTCACGGCTGGAATCCAGCGTGGCGCACCTCGAATATCAGTTGGAACAGTTGAACGAAGTCGTGACTGATCAATCCAAACTCATCACGCGCTTGAAAAAGGAAGTTCAACGCCAATCGGAAACCATCCAGACGCAGGAACTCGACCGCATCCGATCGAACCAGCAAAAGCCGCCGCATTATTGATTCAGGCGCGGGGAAGTTGATTCGGTTCGACAAAGCGTTTCAACCGCGGTGTTGACTGCTGCGACCAGTGAATTCACGCGGACCGGCAGCGCGAAATCTGAAGGCGCTTCGAGCGTGTAGGAAAGATGCGTTTTGTTTTGAATGAGATAAAACGCTTCGGGCCAGCCGGGAAGCGAATGCACGTCAATGTTCGGCCGGATAATGCCATTTGACGCGGGACGGCCCTCAATGATTTCGTTTGGATCCACCGGGCAAACGCGCGCGACTTCCTCAACCATGGCTTCCGCAAGAGATTGCTGATGCCTGGGATTTTGTTCGTAGAGATAAAAGCCGTGCGATTCCCAATCCTCGTGTAACAGGAGGCACAGATCGAAATCGGGCTGGCGTTTTAACCAGTCGATGTGCGCGATAACTTCCTCCGCCGATGGATTCAAATACGCGCGATTCAAATCGATGCCGTTTGCATTTTCCCGGCAGTTGAGCGCGAAGCCGATGGGATTCAGGCAGGGGCAAAGCCACAGCTCCGCGTTTTTCGGCCAACGATTTTCCTGAAGCAATTGCAATACGGCGAGTGGGCCCGCCGGTTCATCACCGTGAATTCCAGCGCTGAGATAAATGCGTTTCGCTGGAGCGGTTCCGCGAACGGCGGGCCGGGTCAACGCGGTCAGTTCCAGATCGGCGCTTTTAAAAAAGGTTTCCGAATTCCAGCCGTGTTGTTTCGCCGTGTCCGCGAAATTCTGCAAGGTGGTTCGGATGTCGATGGTATCGCCGCAATAGCGATTGAGATTTTTTCCAAGTCGCTGCGCTGTCATTCAGATTCAGTGGTTCACGATTTATTCAAATGTTGATTCATCGTAAATCGGAATTGAAATCTGTCACGTGAACGCGAGCAGAAGCCGGACGCAGCCGGCGCGGTTCAACTGCAGGGGACGGTTTCGGAACAACCGCAGGATTCAGTCTGCTGATCCGTAAAGCCGTGATTATCCCAGCTCGGATCCAAGCCGAGATCTTTAAGCATCTGCAGATCTTTTTCGACAGGTTGATTCAGCGTCGTAAGATAATTTCCCACCATCAAAGCGCTCGCTCCGGCCATGAAAATCATGCTCTGCGCGTCGCGAAGATTCACGGTGCGTCCGCCGGCGATCATGATTTCCTGGCGCGGCAGAATGAAACGGAAGCAGGCAATCGTTTTGAGAATTTCCATCACGGGCAGCGGCGGAACCTTTTCGAAAGGCGTGCCTTTGACGGGATTCAAAATGTTGATCGGACAAACGTTCGCGCCGATTTCCTTGAGCGAAAATGCCAGATCGCAACGGTCTTCGCGCGTTTCGCCCATTCCAATGATTCCGCCGGAACAAATGCTGATGCCGGCTTTTTTCAAGTAGCCAATGGTCTGGAGCCGGTCTTCGTAGGTATGCGTCGTGCAGGTTTTCGGAAAGAAACGGCGCGAGCTTTCGAGATTATGGCCGTAGCAGGACAGACCCGCTTCCTTCAACCGATCCGCGACTTTCTGGCTTTTGATAATTCCCAGCGATGCGTCCGGACGCGTTTTGCCGCCGGCTTTCATTTCGCGAATTCGATCGCAGACTTCATCCAGCACCGGCCCTTCGTTCAATCCTTTCCAGGCGGCGACCAGTCCGACTGCGGTGACGCCGTTCCGATTCGCTTCGTCGGCGGCTTCCTGAACCGGTTCCGGATCGATGAATCCATATTTCGGCGAGCCGGTCTGGTAAAAGGCGGATTGCGCGCAGAAGCTGCAATTTTCAGAACACGCGCCGGCTTTGGCGTTGACGATGGAGCAAAGGTGAATCTTGTTCCCTTTGAAACGTTCGCGAATGCGGTTGGCCCAGGAAAGAAGATCGAGAACGTCGGACGAGGCTTCGAGGTTGAACAGCCAAAGTGCTTCGTCGCGGGTGATCGTCCCGCCGGAAATCACACGTTCTCCCAGTTCGCCAATTCGAGAATGATTCGTCACGTCAAAGGATGTCGCGGTCATGGTTGACAGGATAGGAACGGGAATCAATTAGGCAAGAAACGAACTTGGGTTCAGAGAGGTTTGCGCGGTTCGTCGCCCGGATTGCTGCGCGTCAACACCGGGAGAATAATGTCGTATTGCTGTTCCTCGAACTTCAACACGAGCTGAACGCGGTTGATTTTATTGACGACGCAGAAGTCAATGGCGCCCGTCGAACTGAGGAAGTCCATGGCTTCAAGAGGATTTCGGGTCCAGGCCCCGATGTCTTTGAAATATAACCCGCTGTCTTTCTGCTGGATCAGAATCCGCATATTTTGTCCTTTTTTCCCAAAACGAACTCCGATGGTGACGGACGGCCTGAAAGGAACCCTTTTCCGCAGGCGTGGAGCGACCTTACCGACGCGGGGCACGCTAGGCAATCTAAATATGCGGTTGAATTGGAGCAGCTTCGGCGGACAAATCTGATCCGATCACAACATGACCGCGCCCAAAATATTCCGGCGCTGCACCGGACCGTAAACGCGGCTGTCAAAGCTGTTGTCCCGGTTGTCTCCCAGAACAAAGTATTGATCCTTGCCGCAGATGATCATTTGTTCCTGCGGTCCCGAATAAGTGAAGGTTTTCTGCCAGGGTTGCAGATACGGTTCAGGAAGTTTTTTTCCGTTCACGTACACTTTTCCGTTCTTGAACAACACCGCTTCTCCGGGCATCGCGATAATGCGTTTCACCACATAAGCGCCATCCGTTGGATCTTTGATCACAACAATGTCGCTCCGTTTCGGCGAATGCATGCGATACGTCCAGCGATTCAGAAGATAGCGATCCGAGTTGTGAAGTGTGGGCGACATGCTGATGCCGACGACTTCAACGGATTGAAAGACGTAATGGCTGATCAGAAAATAACTGCCGAAAGCGAGGGTTGCGACCAAGGCGCATTGCAGCAATTGCTTCGTGTATGAGGACAGCCGGCCACGCCATACCGGAGAAAGAGGAAAACGTTTCAGGACCGAAAAATCAGCCACGTTGTTCGTATGGAAAATCATCTTCATAACGCACTGCCAAACGTTAACCAGAGGAGAACAACACAAACAATTGGGGCTTACTACGCAATCTGCGAACCGCCAAAATACGGATGCCAATCCCGGTGCAAATTGAAGCGGAAGCGGCAGGACGAAATGCAGCGAGAATCGGAATGAGCGAAAGACTAATTAAATGAAAAGCAGGAAATCAGGATCCACCTTGGCTTCTTCGCTTCCATCGGTGTTTATCCGCGATCAAACTTCCTTGAAGAGAAGTTCCTGAAGAAACGTTCAAACGCTTTTCGGCACCAATACCTGCGCAATCGCCTCGCGCAGTTCATCCAGTAGAAACGGCTTGCTGATCAAACGATCAATTCCCTGAAGCGGGTTGCCCGAAGATTGCAGCATCTCGGCGTAAGCGGTGATCATGATAATCGGCTGGCTGGGATACTTGGCCTTAATGAAACCGGCCAATTCGTCGCCTTTCATGGTCGGCATCGCGAAATCCGTAATCACCAGATCGAACTGATTTTTCTCCAGCGTCTCCAAAGCTTCCCGGCCGCTGTTGGCTGTTTGAACCTGATGCCCGTCAAACGTGAGCATCATTTTTACGGCGTCGCAGACGAAGGGCTCGTCATCGACCACCAGAATTTTTTTTGTTGGAATTACAGCCGCGCCCATTATTTGCGAATACTAACGTCCGCGGAATTGAACGCCAGTTTTTTGTTTTGAAGTTTGCGTGTTCCGGGGTGAGACTCTGGAAAATCACCGTAAAGGCGTTGACAACTCTGGCGGGTTCGCTACCGTTGCGCGCTCAAAACTTAAACAAATTTATGCCGAATACGAAGTCCGCCGAACGCCGCATGCGCAGTAGCGCCCGCAAGAATGCTCGAAACCGCAGCGTCAAATCCCGTCTGCACACGCTCGAGAAGAAGTATCTCGCGCTGGTGACGTCCGGCAAAAAAGACGATGCCGCCACCGCTCTCAAAGCCGTGACCTCCGCGTTCGATAAAGCGGCGAAAAAAGGCGTCCTTCACAAAGGCACCGTCAATCGGAAAAAATCCCGCCTGAGCGTTCGCCTCAACGCGGTCAAGTAATTCCGGCCCCCCTTTTCCAAGCGGCGATTTCTCAATCGCCGCTTTTGCTTTCTTCGAATGCTCGTTGAGACATTCACGAAAGCGTCCCGCGGCGAGCAAATCAGTTCTCATTGATTCGGTGTTCAGCGTTCGACGTTCGTGGTTCGATGTTTTCCGGTCGTCAGTTCCGGGATCAAGCCGCGTGCGAACGTTCCAATCCAAAGTCCGCTTGCCTCTCCGTTTTCGTTACCCTATTTTTGGCCGCCGTGAGCAATTCAAAGCAAACCTACGTCGTTCTCGAAGGCCAGTGCGCCGGGACGCATGTTTGCCCGCTCAGCCGCATCAAAGCCGGATCAGTCGTGTGCATCCGGCAACTCGCAGCCTCGCCCGAACTCCGCACGCGATTGCGTGAAATGGGGTTTCTGGAACAACAGAAAATCCGGCTCGTCAGTTGCGATTCGAATTTCATTTGCCAGGTCTGCAACGCGCGGCTTGGCATCAGCAAGCAACTGGCAAAATCCATTCTCGTTGATGCGCTGCCCGGCCAGATGGAGGCCGCTTGAGCACGCTCGCACCACAGCCACTTACCTCCTGCCCGCTTGGCTCCGCGGCAACGGTCGCCGAAATCAATGTGTCCTCCGCCAGCCGCGCGCGCCTGATGGAAATGGGATTGCTGATTGGCACGCGCGTAGAACTGGTGCGCTTTGCTCCGCTCGGAGATCCCGTGGAAATAAAAGTTCGCGGTTACAATCTGACTCTGCGCAAACACGAGGCCGATCAAATCCTCGTGCAGCTTGCATCCAAGGCATAATCCGCGATGAATTCCGCAGTGGCTCCGGGCGACAAGCCCAATCGAAAATTATCCGAACCGGCTTACGTCATTCTGACTGGAAATCCGAATTGCGGTAAAACGACGTTGTTCAATTCGCTCACCGGTCTGCGCGCCAAAGTTGGAAATTACGCAGGCGTCACGGTTGAGCGCAAAGAAGGCAAACTCCTCGGCTCGCCCGCCAAAACGGATTTCCGTGTTCTCGATCTGCCCGGCACTTACAGCCTCAGCCCACAATCGCTGGACGAACAGATTTCCCGCGACGTGCTGCTCAATCGATTGCCGGAACTGCCTGCGCCGGATGTCATCGTAGTTGTCGTGGACGCTTCGAATCTGCAACGCAATCTGTATTACGCGACGCAGGTCATTGAACTCGGTTATCCCACGATCATCGCGCTGAACATGATCGATGTGGCGGAAAGCAATGGCCACAGCATTGACGCGGAGAGATTGTCCGAAGCGTTGGGCGTTCCGGTTCTGCCGATTGTTGCCAGTTCTGGCCAGGGACTTCCGGAGCTGAAACAGAAAATAGTTTCCACGCTGGCGGATGAGACTTTCAGTTCGAAGCGCGCGGCCAATGAAGTTCGTTTCTGCGAATTGCCGCCCGCGTTTGCGCGCGAAGTTGAATCACTTTCCGGACTGCTCGCCAAAACATTTCACGAACGCAGAACACAGGCGAATGCGGAAGCGCTCTTGATTCTGAGCAATGAAAAAGCGCTCGCTTCCAGCCTGAAACATTATCCCGCCGCGATTCAAGAATCCGTGAACGCGGCGCGACAGCGATTGGAGACGGCCAATGTAGATTGGCGCGGCGCTGCAATTGAAGGACGTTACGCGAGCATTTCGCAAATCCAGCAGGCGGTCACCACTGAGCTTGCGCCACCAGGCGAAACATTCAGCGACAAACTCGACCGCGTGCTGACACACAAGGTCTGGGGAACAATCATTTTTGTCGCGATCATGGCGCTGATGTTTCAGAGCATTTTCTGGTTTGCAAAATTCCCGATGGAGGCGCTGCAATCACTTGTTGATTGGGTTGGCAGCCAGGTCAGTGGAATGATTCCCGAAGGCGATTTGAACAGCCTGCTCGTTGATGGCGTGATCGCGGGCGTCGGCGCGGTGATTGTTTTTCTGCCTCAAATTCTGTTGCTGTTTCTGTTCATTGGTTTCCTGGAGGACACCGGTTATATGGCGCGCGCTGCGTTTCTCATGGATCGTTTGATGAGCAAGGTTGGACTGCACGGCAAAAGTTTTATTCCGATGCTCAGTTCGTTTGCATGTGCGATTCCCGGAATCATGGCCACGCGCACGATCGAATCGCGGAAAGATCGTTTGGTGACAATTCTGGTCGCACCGTTGATGAGCTGTTCGGCGCGTTTGCCGGTTTATACTTTGTTGATCGGTGCCTGCATTCCGAACCGTGTGCTGGGAAATTTGCATTACGACGTGAACCTCGGTTTCATGAAGTTCAACCTGTTTGGATTTCTCGGCATACAGGGGCTCACGATGCTGACCATGTACATGCTCGGAACAGTGGTGGCACTGTTGATGGCGTGGGTTTTCAAAAAGACTTTGCTCAAGGGCGAAACGCCGATGCTGATCATGGAATTGCCGCCTTACAAACGGCCGCTGTTCCGCGTAGTGCTGCGTCACATGTGGGATCGTTCAAAGGTATTCCTGCAACGCGCGGGGACCGTCATTCTCGGCATCAATATCATTCTCTGGTTTCTCGGAACGTATCCGAGAAGCTCCGATATCTCTCAGGAATTTTCCGCCAAACGAACAAGCATTCAGCAATCGGCTTTTGATGAAACCGCCAAGGCCAGTGCGATTGACGAAATCAACAAAGAAGAAGCTGGCGCGAAATTGCGATACAGTTTTGCTGGACGATTGGGTCACGCGATTGAGCCGGTAATTGCGCCGCTGGGATTCGATTGGAAAATGGGCATCGGCATTGTCTCATCATTTGCAGCCCGCGAAGTGTTCGTCAGCACGATGTCCACGGTTTACAACTTGGGTGACAATAACAGCGAATCCCGAACCCTGGTGGAAACGCTGCGGCAACAGAAACATCCGGAAACCGGACTGCCGGTTTATACGACGCTGACGGCGGTGACGTTGATGGTCTTTTACGTCTTCGCGCTGCAATGCGTGAGCACTGTGGTCATTGTCCGGCGCGAAACCAATTCCTGGAAATGGCCTTTGTTCCAGTGGCTTTACATGGGCGCGCTGGCCTGGGGATTTGCCTTCGCGACGTTTCATTTGGGCCGCCTGCTCGGCTGGGGTTGAACCACGCGAAAAGCTTCTTTTTCGCGGGATTCAGTGCGGTCCAAAATTCTTTATACAAATTTCCGCAGTTCAGTGTCTATGGAATGAAATCGTGAGCCAAAACGCGTCATCCTGGAGCGAATCGCTTTATGAAGCCAAAGCCGCGGAACTGATTCTGTACGGCCGCGCGCTCGGACTGAGTCATGCGGAAGCCGAGGATGTTTTACACGAAACGTTTTTGGCATTGATGCAAAAAGTCCGGCCGCTTCAGCCGGAACATTATTGCGTCCGCAGCTTTCGCAATCGCGCTTTGAATTTTCGCCGTTCGCTGTGGCGCCGGCTGGCGCGGGAATGGGAAGCGCATTCGTGGTTTGAAAAATCCCCAGCTGAAACCGCGATTGAAGAAGCTGCGATGCGCGGGTTGTCGCAATTGCCGGTGGAACAGCGCGAAGTGATCGTGCTGAAAATCTGGCACGATTACACATTTGAAGACATTGGCGAGCTTTTGGAAATTTCGCCGAACACGGTCGCGGGCCGCTATCGCTATGGTCTGCAAAAAATTCGAACCTGCCTTGAAAGAGCTGTTTATGAGAGAGATGAACTCGCTGGAAATCCAATTGCGATCTTTGGAACTCCGCCGCCCGTCGGCCCGGCTTAAACAACGTTTATTCGGGAAAGCGGAAGGCCGTCGTGAACACGTGAACTGGTCTTTGCCCTGGCTCGCTCCGGTGGCGGCATGTGGTCTGTTGACCGCGATGATGCTGGCTCAGAACAACGATTCTGCTCCGGGAGGTTTCACGCATGGAACCATGCTGGTGCAAAGTAATCTGCCGAGTGCGAACGAACGCCAGTTTGGATCGGTCAACAGCAATCGAATTGAATGGACAAACGACAGCGCTTTCCCATCTAGTGTTGGCTCATTTTTACCGGGCAAGGTGAACTGATTTTAAAGAGCATGGAAAAACCAAAATTGACTGCTGATAAAACGACGGTTGCTGGCGCGCCTCCCGCGAAGACGACGGAAGCGGAAATTACGCCGAAATTGCCACCGTTGTTCCGGAAAGTGGATTGGCTGGCGTTTGCCGTTACGCTGCTTTTTGTATTCGTCGGTTATTATCTTACGCTCGCGCCGGAAATGACGCTTGAGGATTCCGGTGAACTGGCGGTCGGATCGTTCTATGCCGGCATTCCGCATCCGCCGGGTTATCCCGTTTGGACGCTTTACACCTATCTCTGGACGCTGCTGCCTTTTGGCAATGTCGCCTGGCGGGTCGGTCTTGGCTGTGCGGTTTCCGGCGCGATGGCGTCCGCGTTGCTGGCGCTCGTGGTCTCGCGGGGCAGCAGCATGATCATTGAAAGCATTGATGATCTGAAAGCATTGAGCCGCCGTTGGGAAGGCGCGATTTGCCTGGTGTCAGGTTTTGTAGCCGGAACGCTGGTTGGTTTCAATGGCTACATGTGGAGCCAGTCGGTTATCGTAGAGGTTTATCCGTTAAGTGTTGTTTCGTTGATGCTCGTGATCGTCTGTCTCCTGCGCTGGACCTACGCGCCACATCAATACCGGTATTTATATTGGGCATTTTTCTCCTACGGCATTTGCTTCAATAACCACCAGTCGCTGCTGGTTATTGCCATGGGCATGGAGGTTTTGATCTGGCTGGCGGATCCGAAGGTCGGCCGGGAACTGTTTTTCTGGAACACGGTGATCTGGGCGCTCGGCTTGCTTGCCCAGCCATCGCTGCTGGTTACGAACACTTCCGTGATGGTGATCTACAACATCATCGGCATCTCTTCACTGGCGGGTTGGATCTGGCTCGTCATCAAAACCAAAATGCGCGCCATCGAGTTCGGGCGCGATATGACAATGCTGGTCACGTTCGGATGTGGCGCCGCGGTATTGGGCGGCATCACTCACTATGTGCCGGCTCTCAATAGCGCGGGGGTGCAGGTGATTTTTGCAATGTTAGGCATCGCTGCGGCGGCGGCGCTGGTGGTGCTTGCGAAAATGACCTGGAGTTTCTCCAAGGCGTGGCTCGTGGTTCTCGCTTGCGGTGGAAGCTGGCTGGCCGGTGCCGCGTTTTATCTCTTTCTGCCCATCTCGGGCGCGACGAACCCGCCCATGCAGTGGGGTTATCCGCGAACCCTGGACGGCTTTATTCACGCCATTACCCGCGGTCAATACGATCGCATTCATCCAACTTCAGGCGTAGGCGACACCTTCTTCGAACAGATTGGCAGCTTTTTCGCCACTTACGGAATGCAACTCTGGCGCTTCCTGGAGGGATTGAACAATGAATTCGGTTTTCTCTACCTGCTGATTGCGCTGATCATTTTCCTCTTCTACCGGAAAATGAAACGCCGCGAACGCGTCTGGATTCTGGGAATGGTTTCCATCTTCATCTGCGTGGGACCGCTGTTGGTTGAATTGCTCAACTTTTCTTCCGACCGCCAATCGCTCGAACTCAACCGCGTGTTTCTCACTTCGTCCCATGTGTTTGTGGCGATGTCTGTGGGCTACGGACTGACTCTCCTCGCGGCTTCCATGGTCGTCCATTTCAATTCACTGCGAAATGTTTCCATTCTGGCGGGCATCTGTGCGCTTGATTTTGCGGTTTATGCGCTCGCCGTGAACGGCCAGCCGGATTTCAATCCGGATCGCGCCACGGCTTACGGCGTTCTCAAAATGGTTTGCTGGATGACGGCTTTGATCTGCCTGCTTGTGCTGTGGCACAAAAAGCTGGAACACGACCGCATGTTATCCATCGGCATCCCCGGACTGTTCGTTCTCGTTTCAATCGGCTTGACCCTCGCCGTGCTCGTGGGCGATCAACCCGGAAAAGAAAACCTCGGCACGTTCTTCAGCACGGTTCAGCACGCCTTCAGCCCGAACCAATACGGCGTTCCCATTTTCGCCGCGCTGTTGTTGATCGGTGCGGCCATCGTCTTTTTGATCGCAGTCTTTGCGTCACGCCAGAAGGCGCCATTGGGCATCACGCTGCTCGTGTTCGCATTAATGCCAAGCTACTCGATCATGACCCACTGGTTTGAAAACGAGCAGCGCAATCATTGGTTTGGTTACTGGTTTGGTCACGACATGTTTACGCCGCCGTACAAGGACAAGTCTGGAAAACTCAGCTACAGCGCGGAAGGTCGGAAAGAAGCGATGAGCGGTCCGAATGGCCGTTTGGTTTATCCGGAAATGGCTCGTGACACGATTCTCTTCGGCGGCACCGATCCCGGACGATTTGCGCCGACGTACATGATTTTCTGCGACAGTTTTATTCCCGACTCCTGCAAGCCGAAAGCCGATCCGGCTTTTGACCGCCGCGATGTTTACATCATTACACAAAACGCACTGGCCGACGGCACTTACCTGCAATATATCCGCGCGCACTATTATCGCAGCGACGAATACCAGTATGACACGCCCTTTTTCCAGGAACTGCTGCGCGGCCCGGAAGAACGGAATCGGGATGGGCGCTTCAGTTATACCACAAATTTCCTCGCTCGCCTGGCGGGGAACTGGCTCGACAAACCGCTTGAGCGATTCGGCGCGCGGGTGGAAGCACGCCGCCGCGCGGAAGGAGTTTACCCCGCGAACGAAATCTACATTCCCACGCCTGAAGATTCGCAGCGCTGCTTCCAGGAATACATCGAGGATGCCCAGCGCCGTCTGATGCACGACAAGCAATTTCCCGATCAACCGCGACAGATCCGTCCCGGGGAAATGGTCAGCATCGTGAATGATCGCGTTCAGGTTTCCGGCCAGGTCGCTGTGATGGCGATCAACGGTTTGCTGACCAAAGTCATCTTCGATAAAAATCCCACGAACGAATTCTACGTGGAGGAAAGCTTTCCGCTCGAATGGATGTATCCGCACCTGACGCCGTTTGGCATCATCATGAAAATCAATCGCCAGCCGCTGACGGAATTGTCCGAAGAAGTCCTGCAACGCGATCATGCGTTCTGGAAGGATTATTCCGAGCGGCTCATCGGCAACTGGGTGGATTACGACACGCCGGTGAAAGACATCGCCGCTTTCGCTGAGAAGGTTTACATGCGCCACAACTTTGCGGGATTCACCGGCGATCGCAAATTCGTCCGTGATGACCAGGCGCAAAAAGCATTCTCCAAACTGCGCAGTTCCATCGGTGGCATTTACGCGTGGCGACTGGGAATGTCCTCCGGCGGTCCGACTCCGGCGCAGTACATGCCGAAAACCGAAGCCGAACGGCAGCGCCTGATTCGCGAAGCGGAATTCGCTTTCAAGCAGGCATTCGCGTTTTGTCCCTACAGCCCCGAAGCGGTGTTCCGCTATGTGCAATTGCTGGCCAACCTCGGCCGCGTTGACGACGCGCTTCTGATTGCCGAAACCTGCCAGAAACTCGATCCCTTCAACGGCCAGGTCGCCAGCCTCGTGGAACAATTGAAAGGCCCGCGAGCCGGAAACCGCGCGGACGCCGCGCAGATTGAAGCGCAAATCGCTCAATTGGAAAAAGAAGTGAAATCAAATCCGACCGACTATTCCAAAGCGTTCGAACTCGCGACGCGTTATTGGTCGATTCAGCAGACCGAAAAGTCACTGCAGATTCTCGACGGCATCGTCAATGACCCCAAAGTTGATGCCAACAACGTCTTCACTGTGGCCAGCATTTATGCGCAGATGAATAATCTTCCGCGCCTGGAAACGACGCTGCAGAAGCTGGTGAAACTTGCGCCCAATGAACCGGAGCCATGGTACAATCTCGCCGCCACCGAAGCTTCGCTCGGCAAATCCGCCGAAGCGATCAAGGATTTGCGGCAGGCGTTAACACTCAGTGCGCTGCGCCTCAAACAGAATTCAAAAGCCCACGACCTTCGCGTCGAAGCTCAGAAAGATCCGCGTTTCGCGCGGCTCCAGACAGATCCGGACTTCCAGAAGTTGATCTCGCCCTGACCTCGTCTGGCATCAAGACGGCGGGCGCGATGGGAGTTGGTGAATCAAGCCGCCCGCAGGTTTGTTCTTCCAGATGGAAGCTGTCGCGCCCCGGCGGTCCGCGGCGGAACTCCCCTGCCCTCACGAACGCCCGCCTGCGGCATAACACAGTTGCCCGCTGGCGCAGTATCGTCTAGTTTCATCCGTCCTTTAAGAAGCTGAAGTTTGTGTTAATGAAAAAAGCCGATCCAGAAACCGAAAAAATGGAAAACGCCGAATCCGTCGAACCGCTGGTTCCTACCGAACCCGCGCCGATCACACCCGAAAAGCTGGAAGCTTTGCAGGCCGACGCCGCGAAGGCTGCGGAACATTGGGAACGCCTGGTGCGCGTGACCGCGGATTTTGACAATTTCAAAAAACGCGCCGCTCGTGAGAAGCAGGAGGCCATCCGGTTTGCCAACGAAGGCTTGATCGAAAAGCTCGTTCCCGTGCTCGACAATTTCGACATGGCACTTGCCGCCACGCAAAACGCGGGTGAGTCCGCCAAATCTCTGACCGAAGGCGTAGCGATGATTTATCAGCAACTCAAAGGCGTTCTGGTGGACGCGGGCCTGGAGGAAATCAATGCGACCGGCCAGGCCTTTGATCCGAATTGGCATGAAGCCGTTTCCCAGCAGGAAACCACCGAAGTTGCTGAAGGCACCATCGTGCAACAACTCCGCAAAGGTTACAAATTGCGCGAACGCCTGCTGCGTCCCGCCACCGTCGTTGTCGCCAAACAACCTTCCGCCTGAGCGCTATGGCCAAACGCGACTATTACGAAATTTTAGGAGTAAGCCGTACCGAGCAGGCGGACGGAATCAAGAAAGCCTACCGCAAGCTCGCCGTTAAATACCACCCGGACAAAAATCCGGGCGACAAAACGGCGGAAGAAAAATTCAAGGAACTCAGCGAGGCTTACGAAGTTCTCAATGATCCGCAGAAGCGCGCCGCTTACGATCAACACGGCCATGCCGCATTTGACCGTCGCGCGGGCGGCGGGTTTGGACGCGCCGGCGGCTTTCATGATCCCGCGGATATTTTCCGCGAGGTGTTCGGCGGCGGCGGCATGTTCGATGAATTTTTCGGCGGCGGCCGATCCGATCCCACTCAACCGCAACGAGGCGATGATCTTCGTTACGACATGGAGATCACGTTCGATGAAGCCGCCCACGGTTGCGAAAAAGAAATTACCGTTACCAAAGCGGATCGTTGTGATGTCTGTCATGGCACCGGCGCAGAGGCGGGATCGAACACGAAGACGTGTCCCACCTGCCGCGGTCGAGGTCAGGTCATCAGTTCGCGCGGCATCTTCAGCATTGCCCAGACCTGCCCGACCTGCCAAGGCGCGGGTCGCGTCATTGAAAAACCCTGCAAAGCCTGCCGTGGCGCGGGTCGGCGCGATCAGACTTCGAAAATCAAATTGCGCATTCCCGCCGGTGTGGACAGCGGTTCGCGCCTGCGTTCCGCGGGAAATGGCGAAGGCGGATTGCGCGGCGGGCCGTCTGGCGATCTCTACGTGGTGCTGCATGTCAAACCGCACGATATTTTCCAGCGTGAAGGCGACGATCTGCTTTGTGAAGTTCCGGTGAATTTTGTTCAAGCCGCGCTGGGCGCCGAGATTGAAGTTCCGACGCTGACCGGCAAAGCCGAGATTCGCATTCCCGCCGGAACCCAGCCCGGGACGATGTTCCGGCTCAAAGGCAAAGGCGTAAAAAATGTCCAGGGCTACGGCCATGGTGATTTGCATGTGCGAATCAACGTGGAAGTTCCGACGCATTTGAACGCCGCGCAGAAAGCCAAGCTTCAGGAATTTTCCGAGCTTTGTAATGGGAAGGAAAATCCCATCAGCCAGAGCTTTTTCGAAAAAGCGAAGAGCTTGTTTCAATGACGATTTACGAGGTGCGATTCACGCGCGCTTCTTTCGCAGCTCGTCAGTCGTAAATCCAAATTCGTAACCGCCAATGCATCGTTTCTATTTGCCGCCGGACGAATGCAAAACCGATGTGTTCCCGCTCAACGAACGCGAAGCGCATCATGCAGCGCATGTCTTGCGAATCCGTCGCGGCGAACAGGTGATGGTTCTGGACGGCGTGGGCGGTGAGCTCTTGTGCGAAGTTCTGAACTGCGAACGTAAACGCGTGGAACTGAAAGTTTCCGAACGCAAATCGATTCCTCCCCTGCCCTTTCAAATCACACTGCTGCAAGCGGTGCCCAAAGGGAAAATCATTGAGAGCATTATCCAAAAGGCGACTGAACTTGGCGTCGCGCGTATCGTGCCGCTGCTGACCGAGCACGTCACCACGCGTTTGGATGAGGATCGCGCCGAACAGAAAAACGACAAATGGCAGCATGTGGCAATCGAAGCGATCAAACAATGCGGCGCAGCCTGGTTGCCGAAAGTGGAAACGCCCGTGATGCCGGGGGAGTTTCTGTCTCGAAAAGAATTTTTTGAACTTCCGCTGATCGCATCACTTCAGCCTGGCAGCGAGCATCCACGGAAATGTTTTGAGGCGTTCCGCTCCAAGCATCATCGCGCGCCGCGAAATGTTTGCATCTGGATCGGACCGGAAGGTGATTTTACTGAAAACGAAATTTCAGCGGCTCAGGCAAACGGCGCGTTGCCAATCACATTGGGCCGGTTGGTTCTGCGGGTGGAAACGGCTGCGACGTATTGCCTGTCGGTTTTGAATTACGAATTGCTCGCGCCTTCGGATTGACGCGATTGCAGCAGCACCCGGAACGGACGTCCGAGATGTTCGGGATGAATGAGGGTTTGAAGTTGGCGACGCCGCGCGGCGTTCCAATCACTGAACTGCTCGGATTGCTTCCAGGTTTTCTCGGCAATTCGCACCAGAAATTTTTCCTGCGTGAACAATCCTTCTGTTTGCAATCCCGCCAATTCGCCGGTGTTTTGAATCGCCGTAAAATTCACATGCGCCGTGATATCCTGCTCGCCGGGATGTGCCAGCAGATCGTTGTCCACGCGATGTTTGGAATAAGTTCGCAATGTGCCGCCGGTGCGTTCCGGTGAAATCAATTCCTCCGCCGTGCCTCCATAATCAATCGCGAGCAGCTTTCCATTCTTCAAGAGCGCCGCAGCTTCGCGCCACCACCGATTTGCGGTCGAACCGATTTCGATCGTGTAATCGTCGGGCAGAATCGCGAGAACTTCCGACGGTAATTGCGGCGCCGGAAAAGCGTTCTCCGGCTCGAAGAGTCGGGTCCAAACCAACCTTTCGTTCTGCATCGCGACTCCCCATTCGAACCAGCGCCGCTCGTTCACGCTCCAGCCGATTCGCCGCACCGGCATCGCGTCGAGCAATTCGTTTGAAAAAATAATCCCTTCCCCTCCGGAATGTTCCGCGAGATCCGAAAGCCGTAAACACCAATGAACTTTCCCGGCAAAATCAGCCAGCGTTCGTTCCTGCTTTTTTCGAAGCACGGCTGATGGCTCGACGATCCAGTATTCGAGCGATTCAAAAATTTCCGGATGAAATGATTGAATCCAGCTCAGAATGTCGCGCGCGAGTTGTCCGCGATACGCGCCAGCCTCCACGATGAACAACGCGTTGGTTAAGTATTTTTTCGCCGCCCTGATTTCACTCAGCCAGTCCGAAAATTGGAACGCGAGCAGTTCGCCGAACAGGCTGCCGACGCTCACGCTCGTATAAAAATCTCCCGCGCGGCCGATCTTGTCTCCTTCCGTTTCATAAAATCCATAAACAGGACAATACAAAGCCAGCTCCATGAACCGCTCGAAAGAGATCACTCCGATTTTACGTATATCGTTCGAGATTATATGCTGGAGCGGGTTCAAGCGGGTTGGGCTGGTGCGAATTTAGCTAATATCCGGTCGGTCGCAAAATTTATGGCTAAGATTGATGCTTTTTTTAATTTGATGTTCGAGCAGAAAGCCTCGGACCTGCACCTGTCTTCAGGCAATTCCCCGATGCTGCGCATCAACGGCGAACTCCAACGCGTGGATTTTCCGCCGCTTGAAAGTGATGCGCTGAAAACCATCCTTTACGAAATCGCTCCCGAATACAAAATCAAAGTCTTCGAAGAAACCGGCGACGTCGATTTCGGCTACGAAATTCCCAACATCTCCCGATTTCGCGCGAACTTCTTCAATCAGAAAAACGGCGTCGCAGCCGTGTTCCGCCAGATTCCGAGCAAGGTGCTTTCGTTCGAGGACTTTGAAAAATTCGACGCGCCCCTGCCGGCAGTGTTGAAAAAATTTGCGATGCTCAATCGTGGTCTCGTGGTTGTGACTGGGCCAACCGGTTCCGGCAAATCAACCACGCTGGCTGCCATGGTGGATTACGCGAACAAGAATCGTCGCGACCACATCATCACGGTGGAAGACCCGATCGAATTTGTTCACGAGAGCAAAAGTTCTTTGGTGAACCATCGCGAAGTGGGTGTTCACACGAAGTCGTTCGCATCGGCTTTGCGCGGCGCGTTGCGTGAAGATCCGGATATTGTTCTGGTCGGCGAATTGCGCGATCTGGAAACCATCGAACTCGCGCTGGTCGCGGCCAGTACCGGCCATTTGGTTTTTGGAACTTTGCACACGCCGAGCGCGGCAAAAACCGTGGATCGTATCATCGACGTTTTTCCGGCGGAACAGCAGAACAAAGTTCGCGCCACGCTTTCCGAAGCATTGAAAGGCGTCGTCGCGCAGAATCTTTTCAAACGCATCGATAAGAAAGGCCGCGTAGCGGCGCTGGAAATTCTCGTGTTCACCACGGCGATTGCGAACCTGGTTCGCGAAGGCAAAACCCACCAGATTCCCGGCATGATTCAGGTCGGCAAAAAACTCGGCAATCAGCCGCTCGACGACGCGATCATGGAACATCTGCGGATGAAACGCATTTCGCCCGAAGAAGCCTACGACAAAGCCATCGACAAGAAAAAATTCCGTTCGTTCCTGGCAAAACCGCCGGAAGACGACGATATGTAAGCTGAACTATGCGCCGTCCTGAACTTGATCATATCCTGACCACGATGCTGGATTCGCAGCCGGAGGTTTCCGACCTGCTTTTCACAGCGGACAAACCTCTGCAGGTCGAATCTTTCGGCGAACTCAAACCGGTGGATCTCGATCCGCCAATTGAAAAGCTCACGCCGTTTCAGACCGAAATGATTGCGCTGAATCTCATCGGCGAAAATCAATGGCACATTGAAGACTTGCTGCGACGCGGTTCCTGCGATGCCGCCTACACGCTCGGAGATCGCGCGCGGTTTCGTATCAATATCTTCTCCCAGCGCAGCCATTACTCCATCGTCTGTCGTCAGCTCAACACGACGATTCCGACACTCGATCAACTCAAACTTCCAGAAATCATTCGGAATGTTCCCCGCGAAAAAACCGGTCTGGTGCTTGTCACCGGCGCGACCGGTTCCGGCAAATCGACGACGCTCGCAGCGGTCTTGAACGAAATCAACCAGACCAAAGCGATTCACATTATTACTTTGGAAGATCCGGTTGAATTTGTGCATCCGCACCGTTGCGCAACGTTCAATCAACGGGAACTCGGCACCGACTTTGATACTTTTTCCAGCGGCCTGCGCGCCGCGCTGCGTCAGGCTCCGAAAGTAATTCTCGTGGGCGAAATGCGTGATCGCGACACCGTCAAGATTGCTCTAAGCGCTGCTGAAACCGGGCATCTCGTGCTCAGCACCTTGCACACGATTGACGCCGGCCAGACGATCAATCGTATTCTCGGTATGTTCGAAACCGACGAGCAGGAACAGATTCGCGCGCGTCTCGCCGACACCTTGCGCTGGATTGTCAGCCAGCGTCTGGTCCCAAAAATTGGCGGTGGCCGTCATGCATTGTTGGAAATCATGGGTTCGAATCTACGCACACAGGAAACCATTCGCATGGGAGAATCCGAGGGCAAAACATTTTACGAAATCATCGATTCCAGTCAGCCGTTCGGCTGGCGCACCTTTGACAATGCCGCGGTTGAAGCGTTTGAAGCGGGCACGATCAGTGAAGAATCCGCCCTGCTCTATTGCACCAAACGCGGTGTGGTCACTCGCAGCATCGACAATCTCAAAAAAGCACGGGGCGAATCCACGACTGACATCGGTTCGTTGCGCATGAAAGCCCACGAAACTCCACGGGCCGCTGGTGGTCCGCCGCCGGTGCCGGTCGCCCTCAAGTTGAAATGATTTATGGCCAATCAGTTTGATTTCATCAGCACCACGGACAAACCCGCGCTGCTTGCGTTCTCCACTCCGGAATGGCTGGAAAACGTTCGCTCCGCCCTTACTGAACTCGGTTACAAAGTTCATACCGCGGCAACCCACGGCGACTTTTTGATCCGCTTCGGGCAAATCCGTTATCAGGTAGTGATCGTGGAGGAATTGTTCGCTGCGAATTCCATCGAAGAAAACCTCACGTTAAAAGCGCTGCAGCAAATGCCCATGAGTCAAAGGCGTCATGCGACGGTAATTCTGCTCGGTGATTCTTTCCAGACCTTCACGCCGTTGCAGGCGTTCCAGCAAAGTGTTCACGCGGTGATCAACAGTTCCGAATTGTTTCTGCTCAAGCAGCTCATTGAAAAAGCCGTCGCGGAAAACAATCTGTTTTTGCACAGCTTCCGCGAAACACAAACGCGCGTGCTGTCGAGCAGCAATCGCGAATAGCGGCGCGATCTCCATGATTCGCCGGGAAGCTGCGTGCAAAAATGCGGTCTTTCTGTTAAATCAATTTCTCCATGAACCGTCTGGACCAGGCACTCGTTGACCGCGGCCTTTGCGAAAGTCGCGAAAAAGCCAAACGCGCCGTCATGGCCGGGACGGTTCGCATCAACGGACAACCCGCCCGCAAGCCGAGCGATTCAGTCAAAGCCCAGGACAAACTCGCGGTCGATGCGCCGGAGCGATTTGTCAGTCGGGGTGGACACAAACTGGAACACGGATTGACGCACTTTCAAATCGATGTCAGCAACCGGATCGCAATTGATTTGGGCGCTTCGACCGGCGGTTTTACCGATTGCCTGTTGCAGCACGGCGCAGCCAAAGTGTACGCCGTCGATGTCGGCCAGGGGCAACTTGCCTGGAAGCTGCGCAACGATCCGCGCGTGGTGGTAATGGAAAAAACCAACGCCCGACAAATCACGCCCGCCAGTTTTCCGCCGCCATTTCAACCGGCCGATCTCGTGGTAATTGACTGCTCGTTCATTTCGCTGCGGAAGATTCTTCCTCCGGCAATTGCTTTGATCCGGCCTTCGGGTAAAATCATCGCGTTGATCAAACCCCAGTTTGAAGCCGGAAAGGCCGAAGTGGACAAAGGCGAAGGCGTTATCACTGATCCAATGATTCATCAACGGGTGCTGTGCGAACTGGAAGAATTTGCCGCGGATTTGAAGGGAATTTCGTGGCGCGGGACAACGGAGTCTCCTCTTCTCGGGCCAGCGGGCAACAAAGAATTTCTGGTGCTGCTTGAAAAAAACAACTGACAAACTGCAACGGATCGGGCTGGTCGGCAATTCCGGCAAAGCTTTGTGCGGCCAAGTCATCAGCAAAGCCGCGCGTTTGATTCGCAAAGCCGGCCGTGAAATTTTTGTCGATTCAGAAACGGCGAAACTCGCTCATTTGCGCGGTCAGATTCTGCCGGACGCGGCATCGGTGGCGGAAGCTGTCGATTTGCTGCTGGTGTTTGGTGGCGATGGCACGATGCTGCGCGTCGCTCGCGAAATTGCCGGCTCACAGACACCCATCCTGGGAATCAACATCGGCGGCCTTGGCTTCCTGACAGCGGTTCCTTCCGCTGATCTGGCGCGCGCGCTGCAGCAGGTTTGGAAAGGTCATTTCAAATTTGAGCCACGGGTATTGCTTGAAGCCACGGCGCGCTGCGGCGGAAAAACCATTCGCGAATCCGCTCTGAATGATCTCGTGATCAGCCGCGGCATTGCGTCACGCCTGATTGAACTGCATGTCAGCGTCGATGGCGAACCGCTCACGCGTTATCGCTGCGACGGTTTGATCGTAAGTTCGCCGACCGGTTCCACGGCTTACTCTTTGGCGGCTGGCGGCTCGGTGGTGTTTCCGACTGCGGAGGTTCTGCAAATCACACCGATCTGCCCGCACACGCTTTCCAATCGTTCGTTGATTCTGCCGCTGAATTCAAAGATCTGCATCAAGGTCGTGAACCCCACACCGGTGACGATTCTGAGTGCCGATGGCCAGGTGGTTACGGAGTTGTCCACTGGCGATGAACTGACTTTCCAGCGCAGCCGCCGCACGGTGCGTTTGATGCATCTCGAAGACAGTTCTTTTTTCGAAACGCTCCGTGTCAAGCTGCATTGGCGCGGCGCCAACCTCTAACCGCAAGGAAATCGCCATGGTCCGACTTAAAGATATCGCCGAACGCGCGGGTGTTTCTGTGATGACCGTTTCCAAGGCATTGCGCGACGAGCCGGATGTTTCCGCAGCGACCAAGGCGCGCATCAAACTGCTGGCGAAGGAAATGGGTTACGTGCCGGATTCCACCGCGCAAGGTTTGCGGACAAGAACCACAAAACTGTTCGGGCTGGTGATTCCTTCGAGCACTGATCCGATCTTTGCGCGAATCGTTTTGGGAATTGAAGAACGCGCGCATGAACTTGGTTACGACATCATGTTGATGCACACGCTGAACAATCCGGAACGCGAAGAAATTTGCGTGCGCCGATTGTTGTCCCGGCGGGTGGATGGAATTTTTATCGCGCCGGTTTATCGCATCGATCCCGAGGCGCGCATTTATCAGGAACTTCTGGCGCGGCGCACGCCAGTGGTGCTGCTCGGACCTCCCGCGAGATTCTGCAACCCCTTCGCGGCGGTTCAAACTGATGACCTGCTCGGCGGTTTTTCGGCGACCCAACATCTTCTAAGTCTTGGCCATCAGCAGATCGCTTACTTCACCGGCCCGACGGCCGCACCGTGGGCGCAGGAACGTTTTGAAGGTTATCGCCGCGCGCTGCGCGAAGCTGGTTCCGACGTGGACGAGCGCCTGGTTTTTCAAGCGGGCGCTTCAGTGGAAGACGGAGCGAAAGCCGCGTTGCAAATGCTCAATGAAGGCGTGAAGCCGACGGCGGTCCAGGCCGCGTCCGATCTCGTTGCGATTGGTGCGGCTGACGCGTTGTTGAATCAAGGCCTTCGCATTCCTCAGGATCTTTCGATTGTTGGTTTCGGAAACATTCTGACCAGCGAGTTTTTTCGTGTGCCGCTCAGCACCATCAGCCAGCCCAAATTCCGCCTGGGGACAGCCGCGGTGGAAACGATGATGCCTTTGCTCAAAGGCGAAAAAGTGGAATCCAAACGACTGCCGACCGAATTGATTCTTCGCGCCAGCACGGCGTCTCTTCAAAAAGAAAACACTGCCGCACAACCGCGCCTTGGTACTCCGACTGCTTAAAGCGGCGGCATGAAGAAGATTATCATCGGCATCGGCGTCCTTACCATCGTCGCAGGCATTGTCTGGGCGGGTCAGGCCTGGAACACCTTGCGCGTCAATGCGCGCACCGCCAAGTTCAACGAGGATATCGAAAACCTCTTCACATCGCTTCAGAAGTATAAAGAACGCGTCGGCAGTTATCCCGTCGGCGGCAACGCGGAAGTGGCCAAAGCGCTTCAAGGAAACAATGCCAAGAACGTTATCGTCATTGTCGGCCGCAAGACCGAGCTGAACGATAAAGGAGAATTTGTGGATCCCTGGGGAACGCCGCTGCGTTTTTACTTTTCAGATGTCGGCGTGCTCATCCGTTCCGCCGGACCCAATCGCCGTTTCGATGACAGCACTGTCATGGAAGCGGACGACTTCATTCGCTCAAATTAGTCACTTATCAGAAACGCGGCAGTGTTTCCCGCGACGATTGATTGCTCCCTGTCAGGGAAATCGAACGCTTGATTTTGCGATCAAGCGAACGGAAGTCTGCGTTCCATTCAAACGAGTTCTCAACCAGTGGAAGAATCATCGCCTGCTTCGTAGTGAATCACTTTGACCTTTTCCAGCGTAACCAGCCCGCCGCGAACCATGGCTTTAAGCTGTGCCAGGAACCCGTGGATTTTTTCTTCCGCATCCACAATCTCGATGAGGATCGGCAGGTCGGTGGACAGGCGCAGAATTTTCGCCGTGTGCAGCCGACTTGATTTGCCAAAACCCAACGGGCCGCGCAGCACCGTGGCTCCGGCGAGATGCTGCTCGCGAGCCTTAAGTACAATCGCTTCATACAACGGACCGTGCTCCCAGCGATCACTTTCGCCAACATAGATCCGCAAGCGAACTGCTTCATCAGGAATTTGCATCAGGCACCTCGGGAATTAATTACGCTGGCGAGCAGAAAGCCCAGCCACACACCGATCAGACACAACGTGACGGAAAGCAGAATGTTGCCTCCCGCGTAAAGCCATTGGCGATCTTGAATCAGTTTCAAAGTCTGCAGACTGAAAGACGAAAAAGTGGTGTAACCGCCGCAGAAGCCAATCATCACGAATTGGCGCGTAGCCGGTGAAAGAATCCAGCGTCCGTCCGGCGCGCTCAAACCCGCGGCAAATCCAATCAGCAACGAGCCGAGAATATTGATTACCATCGTGCCGACGGGAAACGTCTCGCCCACCCGGGACGCGATCGCGCCGGACATCCAGAAACGCGCCACGCTGCCCAGCGCTCCGCCGATTGCGACCCAAAGATATGCGAGCATAAAGTCGCCCCGAGTTTGAGCGGAACCCGCCCAAGATCAATTCGGAAAATGATTTTCAACCGGGAGACCTGAAAAATTGATTCATTTCGAGTCTTCCAACACCTCACGATTTCTGAAAGCGCGGGGACTGCGTGTGGAGGGACAAAAAGGGCGATGGATTCCAACCAGTTCGTTGGAATTTGGCGGCGGCACTCTGGAGCTACGCTGATTGAGGATGCAAGTATTCCTCGACGACGCGTAAAAATTCCTCCGGCGCATCCGCGTGAAGCCAATGGCTGGCGTTCGGGATCGTCGTGATCTTCGCGTTCGGAAACAATCGGTGAATGTCCGCGGAATCTTCTTCGCGAATGTAATCCGATTTGCCGCCGCGAATGAACAGCGCCGGTTTTTCACAGATGCCGTTCCACTCAATGGCAGAAGTCAGCCGCCCGTAGTTTTCGTGCAACGTCCGCAGGTTGAATTTCCACTCCAGCTTTCCCGCATCATTTCGCGCCAGACCTTTCAAAAGAAATCGGCGCACGGCGAGATCGGGCAATTGCGGCGCGAGTGCGGTTTCAATCTCCGTGCGCGTTTGAAAGGATTCCAGATTCAGGCCGAGCAAGGCGTTGAAGATCGTGTCGTGTCGGCGTTCGTAACCGCGCGGCGCCATGTCCGCAATAATCAACCGCTCCACGCGTTCCGGATATTGCAGCGCGAATTGCATGGCGACTTTGCCGCCGAGCGAATGGCCGAGAACGTGCGCGGATTGCAATTCGTGCTGTTCGAGAAATTCGCGCAAGTCCTCCGCCATCATGGTGTAATTCATTTCCGGATCGTGCGGCGATTGACCGTGGTTGCGTTGGTCAATCGAGAACACCCGAAAGCGTTCCGCCAGCCGCTGGCTGATGAATGCCCAGTTGTCGAGCGAGCCGAACAATCCATGAAGAATCACCAGGGCCGGGCCACTCCCCTGCTCGCGATAATGAAGACGCATGTCGGATTTATCTCACGGCGGCGATCCGCGCGGACTCACGTTCGTCCGGCGTTGGCTCCGGCATCCGCCGGCTGCGCGCCCGGGGAGATTTTAACCGTCGCGTCGCGCGTTCGTAAACCCGTAAGGTTTCTTCCGCCGTGCGTTTCCAATCAAATTGCCGCGCCTGTTTTAAACCCACGGTTTGCAGACGCAGACGCAAATCCGAATCGCCCGCCACCGCCTCCATTTGCCCCGCCATGGAATCAATATTTTCGGGATCAATAATCGCCGCCGCATCACCAATCACTTCGCCCAGCGAACCGCGGGTCGAACTGATCACCGGACAACCACATGCCATCGCTTCAATCGGCGGCATGCCGAAACCTTCGTAGAGCGACGGAAAAACAAACGCATCAGCGGCGCGATACAAATCCGGCAAATTTTCGTTCGAAACAAATCCCAACGTTTGGATATCGGTTGCAAACGGCGATTCGCGGATCGCGCGGTGAATGACTTCCGCGTCCTGCCAATCGCTGCCGCCGAGAACCAGATGCCAGCGCGAACCGCTCGCCGCTTTGAATTGGTTGAACGCAGCGATGAGCCGGACGTGATTTTTTCCGGGATGTTCCAGACGCGCGATGTAGAGAAAGAACGGCTGACGCAATCCATACTTTTCAATGGCGCGAAGCCTCGCGGTGTCGCGCGCGCCAGGGTGAAAGCGTCCGTGCTCAACGCCATTGTGAACGACGGAAACCCGATCGGGATTCAGGCCAAAAAACTGATGAACATCTTTGGCGGTGTTGCGGCTGATCGCAATGATTTCATCCTGCCGCCGCGCGAGCTGACGCGCCACAACGCGTCCATAGAACATGCGTTTCCAATCGTATTTTTTCGGAACATGGAACGGCGCGAGATCGTGAATCGTGGCGACGAGCGCGCAAGGTTTCGGCCACAACATCCGACGATAACTCGGAACGTGCAGCACTTCAATCCGATGCCGCCGCGCGATCAGCGGCAAACGCGTCTGATGCCAAAGAATGTTTTTCAGTGGCGGACGAAAGCGTTCTGGAACCGGGATGATCCGCATCGTGGATTTGAAATCTGCGAACAGCGGCAAATCCTCTTCGAGCACGAAAAGGCTGAAGTGATGATCGCGCGCAAAGGGCTGATAGGCTCGCAGCAGGGCGAGCAGATATTGCGCGACGCCGGTTCGCCCGCGCTGAATGACTGAGGTGGAAATCCCGATGTGCATGAACTCCAATGATGAGCTGGAAGAAACGAAGCGCGATTCAGACCGATTGCGTTTGCGGAAACGCCAGCGCCGGTTCAGTGGAAATGGGTGGCCCGGATATTTTCGGATTCACCAGCAACGATTCCAATCGAGCGTGACGCAGCACATTGCAGACTGCCGGGGTGGGATTCTGGAATGAAATCCGAATGCCCGATCGCATTCCAAACTCGCGCACGCGTTGCATGGTTTCTACACCGCTGGTATCGAGAAAGCGAACGCGCGACAGGTCGATGGCAAACTCATCACGCTTCCGCGCTGACAATCGCGACTGCGTTGCGCGCCAGACTTCGAATGCATTCCCGACCGTGATTTCGCCCTGCCAGATCAGAGGTTCGGTGGCAATCACTGGATGCGATTGCTCCTGAAGCAAAGCACAGCTCAATCGATGCGCGGCGTCGATATCATCCGCGATTACAAAAAACTCCTCCAATCGCATGAAAGCAATGGCGTCGCGCGCGGCCCGGCTCGGCGAGAGCAAAATCAATTGGCGTTGGCTGGCACTGAGTTCTCGGCGCAAGCGCATCAGACAGGCGATTCCCGCGCTGTCGAAAAATTCCACGTCGCGTGCCTCCAGCAGGCAATGTCGCGATCCAGCGAGCGCCTGTTTCAAAAGCGGTTCGCTGCGTTCAACCGCGGCGCGATCGAAACGCTTTGGCAAAGCGATATGTTGCCAGCCGTTGGTTTGCAGCGTCACGGAACAGGCGTGGTCGATTTTGTTGCGGTGATCGCGAAAACGGAATT
Source organism: Verrucomicrobiia bacterium (assembly GCA_035765675.1). Lineage (GTDB taxonomy): Bacteria > Verrucomicrobiota > Verrucomicrobiia > Limisphaerales > DASXHY01 > DASXHY01. Next base: position 8,080 of record DASTXC010000051.1, on the reverse strand, counting down.
GCCAGAGCTGCCGGAGCAATCCAAAACCAAAAACGCCGAGATCGACGGCGTAGCGTTTGAATAATCGCCGGGGCTCCTGCGCGAGACGAAACAGCCATTCCGTTCCCGTGCGTTGCATCCAACGCGGCGCGCGTTTCATGTAACCCGCCAAAAAATCAACGGTCGCTCCGACCCCGATGCAAACCGGCACGCCGAGTTCGCGATAATGCATCGCAATCCATTTTTCCTGCTTGGGACAGCCAAATGCCACCAGCAGCACATCGGGTTTTTCTGCGCTGATGCGACGGCGGATTTCGGCATGATCCATTTCCAGCAATGGCTTGAAAGGTGGCGAAAAGCTGGCGACATGCAGTGCCGGAAATTTCTCAACCAGTTTTTCAACCGCCAACTGCGCCGCCCGCGGTGTCGCGCCGAGAAGGAAAATGCGATAGCCCTTTTCCGCGGCGCGTTCGATCAAAGCAGGAACCAGATCCGCACCGGCAACGCGCTCGGGTAAAGGATTTCCAAGCCAGCGCGAAGCCCAGACCAGCGGCGTGCCGTCACACAAAACCATATCCGCGTCGGAAAGAATTCTCCGCAATTCCAGATCGCGCCGTGACTGAACGACGAAATCCACATTCGCGGTCGCGAGATGATGCGGTTGCCGCGAAGCAATCATTTGCTCAATGCGATCGAGCGCTTCCAATGTTGTGACCGCATCGAACGAAACGCCGAGAACGGTCGTGGCTTTGGACCTGGAAAACGTTTTCGGAACAGGAATTTTGGCGTCGCCTTCGGCGGTGGACGATGGTGCGACCGGACGCTGATTCGCGGTTGTGAGACAACGCGCAGCGCGACCTGCGGGCTTCGGAACTGAAAGGCAATCGATTTTCATCGCGGTAATAAAGGTGCTATTACGCAATGTTGGTTCTCGAAGCGCCCGCGAAACAGGAGGTCTTTCCCTTGGGGTCTCGAACGCATATCGCGGTAGCACGGGCGAGACGCCCGTGCCAAGCGTTCGGAATTACCAAAGGAACGCGATTACGACTGTGGCCGACCCCATCTTTTCCTGACCTCATCATTTCTCCGGCTCTCTCCCGGTTCGTTCCTGACGGGGAGAGAGTGAATTTGAGCATCACCTCCAATCAAACATCACCGAAGTCGCGCCTTTCTTTTCGTTCCTCTGTTGTGGTATAAAGCGCGCGCGAATATCATTCGGCTTTTTCAAACTTAAATTATGTGCGGAATCATTGGATACGTTGGAAAGAAAACCGCTGCGCCCATCCTGCTGGAAGGTTTGCGCCGTTTGGAATATCGCGGCTATGACAGCGCGGGCATGGCGGTGCTTCAGGAAGCCGACCTGCTCGTCCGCAAACGCCAGGGAAAAATCAATGAAGGCCTGGCCGTCCTGTTGGGCCAGCAGGCGCCCGTTGGAAAACTCGGCATCGGCCACACGCGCTGGGCAACGCATGGCCAGCCTTCCGATGACAACTGCCATCCGCATCTGGATCAATCCGGAAACATTGCCGTCGTTCACAATGGCGTGATCGAAAACTACGACCGACTGAAGGAACGATTGATCAAAGCCGGGCACAAATTTCATTCCGATACCGACACCGAAGTTCTCGCGCATCTGATCGGCGAACATTATGAAAAGCATCGCGGCAAGAACGGCGACACGCAGCCGTTGACACTCGCGGTTTGCGATGCGTTGCGCGAAGTGATCGGAACGTATGGCGTCGCGGTGATCAGCACCGAACATCCAAATACCATCGTGGGCGCGCGGCGCGGATCACCGTTGATTATTGGTCTGGGCGATGGCGAAAACTTTCTCGCGAGCGACGCCAACGCGATTGTCGCGCACACCCGCAAAGTGATTTTCCTCAATGATTACGACGTGGCGACGGTGAGTGCCGAACGTTTCGATGTTCAAAATCTCGGCGCAAATACGGCCAACGTTCAGATCAGCAATCTGGAATTTGATTCTCAGGATGCGGAACGCGGTGAGTTTCAACATTTCATGCTCAAAGAAATTTTTGAGCAGACGCGCACGGTCAAGAACGCATTGCGCGGCCGTCTGGATTTCGAAGGTGCGACTGCGAAATTCGGCGGGCTGAACATGACGCCGGCGGAACTGCGCGCGATTGATCGCATTGTCATTGCCGCCAGCGGCACGAGCTGGCACGCGGCGCTGGTCGGAGAATATCTGATTGAAGAACTGGCGCATCTGCCGGTCGAAGTCGAGTTCGCGCATGAATTCTGTTATCGCAACGCGCCGCTCGAACCGAACACTGTTTTGCTCGTCCTTTCCCAATCGGGCGAAACCGCGGACACGCTCGCCGCTTTGCGCGAAGCCAAACGCCGCGGGCATCGCGCGCTGGCGATTGTGAATGTCGTCGGCAGCACGATCGCACGCGAATCCGACGGCGGCATTTACATGCACGCCGGGCCGGAAATCGGCGTAGCGTCCACGAAAGCATTTGTGTCCACGCTCACGATTCTCACGCTGCTCGGCATTCATTTGGGTCGCATGCGAATGCTTTCGGCCAATCGTGCGACAGAATTGATGAAAGCCCTGGAAGCTGCGCCGGCGCAGATCGAAGCCATTCTGAACCAGAACAATGTTTTCAAAAAACTCGCGTTGAAATACGCGCATGCGGAAGACTTCTTTTTCCTCGGACGCGGTTACACTTTCCCGGTGGCGCTCGAAGGCGCGCTGAAGCTCAAGGAGATTTCCTACATTCACGCCGAAGGTTATTCTGCGGCGGAAATGAAGCATGGCCCGATTGCATTGATTGACGAGAAAACGCCGACGGTGTTCCTCGTGCCGCAGGATTCCATGTACGATCGGACGATGGCCAATCTGGCAATGATTCGCGCGCGCAAAGGCCCGATCATCGCCGTCGCCACGGAAGGCGACACGCAGATTGCGAAAGTCGCCGACGACGTGATTTACATTCCGAAAACGCTGGAGACGATTTATCCGATTCTCGCGAGCATTCCGCTCCAGCTTTTTGCGTATCACATCGCGGTCGCGCGCGGCTGCGACGTGGATAAACCGCGCAATCTTGCCAAGAGCGTCACGGTGCAGTGAGCGTTCGCGCAGGACGTATTTTAACAACGAAGAAACGAAGGAACAAAGAATCGCGAGGTTCTTTGTTCCTTCGTTTCTTCGTTGCAATTCTCCATCCCAAACCATTGTTGAAGTTCACTGACTGCCGCTGTTTTTCGTCTGCGAAGCGGGATTCAACAATTCATTCAAGTGCGCGGGTGGCAGACCCGAAATTTCCACCGCCACCTGGCGAACGGTGCGACCGCTCTCATACGCGAGCTTCGCAATCTTCGCGGCCTGGTCGTAACCGATCTCGGGCGCCAGCGCGGTGCACATCGCCAGACTCTGTTCAATGTTGCCCTCGCACTTCGCTCGGTCCGCTTCCAATCCAGCAATGCAACGCGCCGTGAACACACGGCTCGCGCTGGTGAGCAGTTCAATCGATTGCAATAAATTGTAAGCCGTCACGGGCAGCATCGTGTTCAGTTCGAAATTCCCGAACGTTCCAGCGAATGAAATCGTGGCGTCGTTTCCCAGAACCTGAGCGCCGACCTGAATTACCATTTCACACATCACGGGATTGACCTTGCCGGGCATGATCGACGACCCCGGCTGCGTGGCGGGCAACTTCAATTCGCCGAGACCGCACCGCGGACCTGATCCAAGCCAGCGGATATCATTTGCAATTTTGATCAGGCTGACGGCGATGGATTTCAGCGCGCCGCTGGTTTGCACGAGCGGCTCGATTCCGCCCTGCGCGGAAAAGTGATTTCGCGCTTCACGCAATGGCAGGCCGGTTTCATTGGCAATGGCCTGAATAGTTCGCCGCGCGAATTCCGAATGCGTGTTGATACCCGTGCCCACGGCAGTTCCACCCAATGCCAGTTCGCCCAGCGGTTCGCGCACGCGGCGCAATGGTTCAATGCCATGTTCCACCTGGCTCGCGTAACCGCTGAATTCCTGGCCCAGGCGAATCGGCGTCGCATCCTGCAAATGCGTCCGGCCAATTTTTAAAACGTCATCAAACTCGCGCGCTTTGGCAGCGAGCGCGGATTGCAGATCGTTCAACGCCGGCAGCAGTTCGTGCGCGATCTGATCCAGCGCGGCGAGATGAATCGCGGAGGGAATCACGTCGTTGCTCGATTGACCGCGATTGACGTGGTCATTGGGATGAACGGATTTATCGCCGCGTTTCCCGCCATTGATTTCGATGGCGCGATTCGCGATGACTTCATTCGCATTCATGTTCGTGGACGTGCCGGAACCGGTCTGAAAAATATCCACGACGAAGTGCGAATCCCATTTGCCTCCGACCACTTCCTGTGCGGCTTTTTGAATGGCCCAGGCGATGTTTTCCGGAAGTCCGCCCAGTGTGAAATTGGTGGCCGCCGCGTGTTTCTTGATCAGTCCCAGGGCGCGGATAAACGAACGTGGAAAGCGCAGCGAACTGATGGGAAAATTTTCAACCGCCCGGGCCGTTTGCGCGCCATAGAAAGCATTTTGCGGCACCTGCATTTCGCCCATGGAATCCGCCTCGGTTCTGAAATCGGTTTGCATGAGGCAACGTAAACCATTTCCGCACAACCGGAAATCAGAATGCAAAACGGAGCGCGGACTTCAGTCCGCGAGTGGTTGCGAATAAAGGGTACAGGAATAAAAGCCGGGAGAGCTTTCGAAAACCTTGTGCGGTTTTGATTTTGGCGGTTGTTATATGGCGAGATGAATACGACAGACGGCGATCTTCTACGGCGTTATGTGCGGGATCATTCCGAGGCGGCTTTCGAGGAACTCACACGGCGACATCTGGGTTTGGTTTACTCAGCGGCTTTGCGTCAGGTGAATCACAATACGCATTTGGCGGAAGATGTGACGCAACTGGTCTTTACGGATCTGGCGCGAAAAGCTGCCCGGCTGCTTCGCCATACGTCTTTGACCGGCTGGCTTTACACCAGCACCCGTTACGCTGCCGCGAGTGTGCGCCGGACGGAGTCGCGCCGCAGTGTTCGCGAACAGGAGGCTTGCGCCATGCAAAAACTTCAATTGACCGAACCGCAGCTCGACTGGACACGAATCAGCCCGCTTCTGGACGAAGCGATGCACAGTTTATCAGAAGCGGATCGCGAGGCGGTCCTGCTCCGGCACTTTGAGCAGCGATCTTATTCCGAGATCGGCGATCACTTTGGCATTGGCGAAAACGCCGCACGCATGCGGGTTGATCGCGCGCTGGACAAATTGCAGGCCGCATTGGCGCGGCAGGGTATTACTTCAACCGCATTGGCGTTGGCGGGTGTGTTGAGCGCCAATGCAGTCGGAACCTTTCCTGCAACTCTGATTTCAAGCATTTCCCGCAATGCGCTGGCGACAGCAACGGGAGGAATTTTCGCCGCGTTCTCCAGCTTCTTCAGTTCGTGGATTGTGAAAAGCGCGGCAGTCATTCTTATGGCAACGATCGGCTTGACGATTTTCAAGGCAGCGCAGCCGAAGCCAAATTTGATTTCCAAGGAGGTGGCGGTGGGAGGCGTTTTTGAGGAACAAAAACCCACCGCCTCAATTTTGAATGCTGCATCGACCACGAATGGCGGGGCACTTGTTGCGGTTCGGGTGATCGAGATGAGCGGACAAGCGCTACATTTGAAGATTGTCGCGACCGACAGCGGAAAGCCGGTTCCTAATGTTCCAATGGATATGCGTGTATGGGCGAATGGAAAGTTCAACGGTGCGAAGCATCCAGTTTCGGACCGTTTTGGAAATTGCCTCATCTCCTATCCCCCGAATGTCACCCGCCTGGAGATTACGACGCGAATCGACGATTTTGCGGATACACAATTGCTGTGGACTCCTCAAAACGGAGATTTGGTTCCCACCAATTATCTTTTGCGGCTGGATCGTCCCGTAGCAATCGGTGGCCACGTCGTAGATGCCGATGGAAATCCAGTGGCCGGCGCCAAAGTGGGCTGGAATCATGAAGATGATCCCGGGTCCGTGAAATTGCCCCAGAGCCATGAGTTTGGCTGGATTGAAGTAAGCACCGACAGTAATGGCCGCTGGCGGATCAATCGAATCGCAGAGGACATGTTGTGGCGCATTTACGGCAGTGCGCGAGAAACCAACCACGTCGATAGCAAGATGATCTGGCCTGCACGGAACGCTTCTGATTTAAAACAGCTTCGTGAACAAACGTTTTTGTTTCATCTCGGACGCCCCATTACGGTTCACGGTGTGGTGGTGGATGACGATGATGCGCCGGTCGTGGGAGCAAATATTCTGGTTGGTGGAGTGGCCGAATCCGGACGGCGTGAATCCATATCGGAAATGGATGGTTCTTTTACCGTTCGAGGTTGTAAACCGGGGAAGCAGACCATCACTGCCGAAGCCGATGGTTATGCGGTCACGAGCATGAAAGCTGTTTTGTCGGATACCTCCGGGCCGATTTGTCTGAAACTTCAGCGCGGGAAGCTTCTACGCTTACGGGTTGTGGATCGAAATGACCTTCCTTTGCGAAAGGCGAGTGTGTGGTTGAATACATTTGAAAATGGTTCGATTGAAAAAAATCGGCCCACGATCCCTCAGGTCGAATTCGAGGGGAAAACGGATGCTGAAGGACGTCTCGTGTGGAGCAACGCGCCCGACGCGGAGTTAAACTTCGATGTTTCCGCCGCGAAACATACTCGCGTTTATGGCGTGAAGATGCGGCCAGATGCTGAGGAGCACATCGTCCGGCTGCCCGACGCGGTCATTGTTCATGGAACGGTGCGCGACGCCGATACCGGAGATTTAATTCCCAAATTTCGCATGATAACGGGCTGGCCGGAATGGAACCCGATGGACAACAGCACCAACGCCCAATGGAGCCGGTTCAGCAGAGATTGGCTTCCATTCGCGAATGGGACTTACCACCACGCATTTGAAGAACCATTGATCCTGGGCACAAAAAATCCTGGTTACATGCTGAAGTTCGAGGCTGATGGCTATGCCTCTTTCGTCACCCGAAGCATCGGGCCTGACGAAGGGGACGTTCGTCTGGACGTTGTTCTGCATCGCGCGGCTGTTGTCACTGCGACGGTTTACACGCCGTCCGGTCAACTGGCGCGTAATGCAGAAGCCGGATTCGTATTTCCCGGCGCACGCTTGTCGCTGGTTCCCGGCGGATTTTCAAACAACTTCAACCGTAACGGCGGTTCAGTCGTTCGGACTGACAAGAATGGAACATTTCAACTGCCGGCTGATGAGTCGATCTCACGAATTATTGTCGCCAGTCCTGACGGGTATGCGGAAACCACTCCAGCGAAGCTGACCGAATACCCGGTCATTCAGCTTCAATCGTGGGGAAAGTTGGAACTGACCAGCTATTCCGGCGGAAAACCGGCGGTTGGGCGTGAATACATTTTGGAGTTTGAAAATGGATCGCCAGAAACGGTGTCGTTTGATTTCACGAGGTCCCGTTTCAAAACGGACGGCGAGGGACGGGTCATTATCGAGAAAATGCCCCTTGGACGGCACGCAGTGGCTCCGTTGTATGTAAGCTCCACGACTCCAGACAACGTTACGAGCTGGACGCCCGGCCAGGAGAAAACCTTCTTCGAAATTAATCCAGGCACAACGACTTCGGTCTCCTTGAATTCTTCCGATTGGACCATAAATGCCAGCATTCGATGGCCTGAAGGTACGCACCTGAAAAAAGGTTGGAATGTTCTAGCCTCACTCCAAAGTCGCATTCCGTGGCCGGCCAACGCCCTAACCAATGAATTCGCGCGGAATGCTTATTTGCAATCTCCGGAATTTTTAAAACTACGGAAAACTCTGAAATATTATCCGATTGAAGTGAAAGACGCCAAAACCATAACAATTGACCATATCGCAAAAGGAAATTACGAAATCGGAGTTTCCGTAATTGATGGCCCCGCGATCTTTACTCTCAACCCTGGCCAGTCTCCGCCGAAAGTTACCTGTGTTCTGCAAGGCAACCTTCCGGTGACGGTTCCGAAAGAGCCGGGCAACGGAGTGATAGACGCTGGTTCAGTTGAATTGCACTCTGTCAAGCAGGCGAAA
>DASTXC010000050.1:0-53663 GCA_035765675.1 Verrucomicrobiia bacterium | reverse complement strand
GTCAGCACCGTTCCGTCAATGGCCCAGCCGCCCGTCTGCAACTGACCGCGGCATTCGTACTTGCCGAACGGATTGCTGCCTTCGGCTTCGATTACCCACATGCGATGGTTTTCGTTTTTGCCATCGTCCGCGGCGTAATAGATGTACCAGCGGCCATCGATCAGATGCAGTTCCGGCGCCCAGAGATTGTCGCAATTCCCGCCGCGATTCGGAGCCGTCCACACACAAACTCCAGGATCCGCGCCAATGCCCGCGATCGTGCGGGAGCGGCGCAGAAAGATGTGACGTTTGTTCCGGCTCTCGCAGTAGTAGTAGAATCCGCCGTGATAAATCATCCACGGATCGGCTGAGTGCGGTGGCAGAATCGGGTTAATAACTTTGTTCGTTTACGTTGTTAAATTTTTTTGTGAAACGCTCGCGACCGGTGTCGCACGCTTCGGGCAAAAGAATTCCTCAACCCGAAAAAACCTGAAATCGGCACTCGTCTGATTCCCATGTCATAGTTTGTCTGACAGGTAAGTAGATGCTGAAAAGGTCAAGATTCGGCCGTACAACGCGGAGGCAAAAAGGGTGGTTGGACTGCTCTCGATGCAGACGTCGATTACGAAGAATTACCATCGAGGAATTGCTTGTACCTATGCAGAAAGCGGTGCTGAAGCACGCGCACTCCAAACGCTTCGCGATGTTCGTGCGCAACGGAACCGCGCGAAGCGTTTGGAGTGCGTCCGCTTCAGCGGCGCTTTTTAGATTCCGATTACGCAACGAATTCAAAACTCCCAACCGACTTCTCTGTTTTCTGAAACGAAACAGAGACATCACCCTTACAGCGAAATTTCCGCAGCAATTGTCGGCCAATTGAAAACTCCCGATTCACACGGCGCCCGCGGTTCACAGGCTCAGCCTCCAGGAAAATTATGAACCGGCTGTTTTCAATCCAGGGATTTGAAAAGGGTGCGGGTGTCAAGTTGCGCCCATCGCATCATTCGCCGTGTTTTGTTCGTTGCTTTTTAGAATCCCCTGTGGCACCGATGAGCCAGGAACACTCTTATGCGCTGGCGCGGTATAACAATGGTTTCGCTCGGCCTCAACGTCGTCTTCGCGGCCTCATGGTGGCTTGCCGCGCGACAATCCTCTTCCCCGCGCGTTCCCGGCGGCACCAATCAACTTCAGACGATCAAAACCAACGTCGTCATTCGCCGGCAATACTTCACCTGGTCGGAAGTTGAATCGGCGGATTACCCGACTTACATCGCCAATCTTCGCGAGATCCATTGCCCCGAACAAACCATCCGCGACATCATCATCGCCGACGTAAACACGCTGTTCGCGAAGCGTCTTGCCACCGAACTTGTCACGCCGCAACAGCAATGGTGGCGCGCGGAACCCGACAGCAACGTAGTCCGCACTGCGGCTTTAAAAGCCCGGGCCATTGATGATGAACGCCGCGCCCTGCTGACCAGCTTGCTCGGCACGAATTGGGAAACCGGCGATCTCGTCAGCCTGCCGCGTCCCTCGCGTCCGGGCGTTGCGCTGGACGGTCCGGTTCTCGGAAATCTGCCGATGGATGCGAAGCAAAAGATTGAAGAAATCAGCATGCGTTCGCAGGAACGGTTGCAGGCCTTTCTGAACAGTCCGGGAAACCGCGATCCTGCGGAACTGGCGCGGTTGCGCGACGAAACGCGGAATGAACTCGCCTCCGTTCTCAGCCCGCAACAATTGGAAGAATATCTCCTGCGCTATTCTCAGAACGCGAGCAATCTCCGCAACGAAATCGGCAGCTTGAAATATTTCAACGCCACGCCTGAAGAATTTCGCTCGGTATTCCGCGCCACGGATTCGCTCAGTCAGGAATTGTTGAAACTCGAAGGCAAGACGGATCCCAACAGCGTTCTCGCACGTCATAATCTCGAACAGCAACGCGACAATGCGATTCGTCTGGCGCTCGGCCCGGAACGTTATCAGCAGTACGTGCGGCTCCGCGATCCCGCGTATCAGGAAGCTTACGCCACCGCACAGAAAGCCGGAACGCCCGAAGCGGTGGATACGATTTATCAGATCAATCTGGCCGCCGCGCAGGAACAAGCCGCGATTCAAGCCAACACGAATTTGACTGCCGCACAGCAGGCGATTGCTCTGAAACAATTGGAGTTGCAGCAGATGACTGCCAACGCGCAGGCCGCCGGCGAAGACGTTCCCGATCTGCCTTCCGAGCAACCGCCACCTCCACCGGAACCTGATCCTTCGCTGCGTCGCAACGTGCGAACACATTCCTATGTTTTTGGAATTGCGGATTCGGCGGCGAGTGTCGCGCAGCGTTACGGCGTGAGTCTGGCTGAATTGCAGGCCGCGAATCCGAACCTGGATCTCCGCAGAATCCAACCCGGCCAGGCCATCCGCGTCCCCGATCCGCAAAGCCAATAACCCAGCCGCTTCAGTTCACCTCCCGGAAGGACGAGTTACACGAGTCCCCCATTCTTCTGCATGAAAAGCGGGACTCGCATAGCTCGCCCCTCCGAATCGAACGCCGCCACCTTTTCCATCCTCCATCATCTATCCTCTATCTTCAATCATCTCAATCCTCACGTCGGCACAACAACCGGCTGCCTTTTCAAAACGCGCAACTCCTGTTGTTGACGCAAAAAATCCAACCGCTCCGGATCGCTTGTTTCAGGTTGGCTCGCGCGATGACTTAGAGCCGCGAGTTGACGATCGATAAACTGATTGCGCAAACGCAACACGACGTCGGCGAGTTGTTGAGGCGGATTCGGAATCGGACGATCCTGCGTCGCCGCTTCGGTGATCAGGCTGCGCATTTCCGGCATTTCACAGGCGTCGAGAAACGCCGCGAGACTGAGCCAGCATTGCTGCGTCGCAGCCTCGAAACGTTTGGAAAGTATCTGGCGAACGAGCGAATGCTGAATCCAATTTAAATCGATCTGCGCCGCCGCCCAATCGACCAGTTCCTCGTGCAGAAACAAAAGTTTCAACAGCCAGAATTCGTGCGCCGAAGGACGCGGCATTTCGACTTCCGGTTCCAGATTGTCGTCCGGCGCAGAGTCCGCGGGTGATTTCTGATTGCGCCCGATTTTTTTGAACTCCGCGCGAACCGATTCTGCTGACACGCCGAGACGCAGCGCCGTTTTCTGCGCGTATTTGTCGATCAACACACCGTTGTGTGTTTTATGAACCGCCTCCGCCATTTCGCGCAGAATCGTCAACCGGCCTTTGTCCGTCGCGCCATCGTTCGTTGCACACAGGCGATTGAGATAATAATCAAAAAAGCCATCCGCCTTTTCGATCAATTCCCGAAACGCTTCGCCGCCCGAAGCTTTGATAAAGCTGTCCGGATCATGCGGCGCTGGAACCACCGCCACGCGCACCGCCATTCCCGATTCCAGCAGATGATCCAGCGCGCGCACGGCGGCGTTCTGCCCGGCGTTGTCGGAATCGAAACACAACACCACTTCGTCCGCATAGCGTTTCAGAATCCGCGCATGATCTGCCGTGAACGCCGTGCCCTGCGGCGCGATGATGTTCTGCACGCCAGCCATGAAGCACGCGATCAAATCCAACTGTCCTTCGCAAATAATCGCGTAACCCGCGTCCAGAATCGCGCGCTTGGATTTATCGAGGCCGAAGAAAACTTTGCTCTTCGTGAAGATTGGCGTTTCCGGCGAGTTCACATACTTCGCGGTTTTTTCATCGCCGGACAAAACCCGGCCACTGAAGCCAATCACCCTGCCCTGCTCATCGCAGATCGGAAACATCAGCCTCCCACGAAAACGATCGTAATAATGATCCGAGCCTTCCTTTCGCAAAATTAGTCCGGCCTTTTCAACGAGCGCGAGATCGAAGCCTTTATTCTTCGCCCAGTTCACCGTGTCGTCCCAAACCTCCGGTGCGCAACCGATGCGAAACAATTTGATCGCTTCTTCCGAAACGCCGCGCTTCGCGAGATAATCCCGTCCGATCTGTCCGGACGCTTCATTCGCCAGCGCGTTCTGCCAGCGTTGCGTGATCTGCTCGTGAATCTGCAGCAACGTGTCCTTGAGATGACGCGTCTGGCCCTGCTCGCCGCCCGCTTCGGTTTCGATGGGAATTTTCGCGCGATCGGCCAGGCGTTTTACCGCTTCGGGGAAATCGATGTTCTCGTATTCCTTGACGAACGTGAACACGTCGCCGCCTTTGTGACAGCCGAAACAATGAAAAATCTGGCGGCTCGGATTGACGTTGAAGCTGGGCGATTTTTCTTTGTGAAACGGGCACAGCGCCGTGAAGTTCGCGCCCGCGCGTTTCAGCGGCAGGTACGAACCGATCACGTCCACAATGTCGCTCGCCGCGCGCACCCGTTCGAGTGTCGCGGGAGAAAAAAAGCCCGGCATGAATTCACACTAACAGGCACCGACCGCGAGGGAAATCCTTTGTCGCAAAAGTGCGCGGACGGCGGGTCTGTGACCCGCAGCACGTTACTATCAACGGGACTTTGAACGCTCGAATGTTCTTCGACCTGCGAAGCGGCTGCGGCTCACAGAGCCGCGCTCCGGAATCTCAGAGCGCGCCCGTTTGCCTTCGCATTTCCGAATTCCACTTGCAGTCCCCTTCATCGGTCGTAATCTTTCCGCCGTTTATGAATTACAAAATTTCCCGGCGCGCCGCTTCACTCAGTCCTTCGCTGACTCTGGCCATCGATTCCAAGGCCAAGCAGATGAAAGCGGAAGGTCTGGACGTGGTCGGTTTCGGCGCGGGCGAACCGGATTTTGACACCCCCCAACACATCAAAGATGCCTGCGCCAAAGCGCTCGCGGACGGTTTCACTAAATACACTCCGGCGAGTGGCATTCCCGAATTGCGCCAGGCGATTGCCGATAAATTCAAACGCGAGAACGGTCTGACATATAAACCTTCGCAAATCATCGTTTCCTGCGGCGGCAAGCATTCCTGTTACAATGTGATTCTCGCCACGTGCGAAGAAGGCGACGAAGTCATTATTCCTGCGCCCTACTGGCTGAGCTATCCGGAAATGGTGAAACTCGCCGGCGCAACGCCTGTCATTCTGCAGACGAGCGACAAGACGGAATTCAAGGTTACGCCCGAACAACTCCGCGCTGCGATCACACCGCGAACGCGCTTGTTCATTCTGAATTCGCCCAGCAATCCAACGGGATCGGTTTACACGCCGGAAGAAATCAAGGCGCTCGGCGACATCTGCGTCGAGAAAAACGTCCTCATCATGAGCGACGAAATCTACGAACACCTGCTTTACGATGGAGCGAAGCACAAGAGCGTCGCGAGCTTTTCACAGGCGCATTACGACCACACGATTGTCGTTCACGGTTTCGCCAAAGCCTGGAGCATGACCGGTTGGCGGCTGGGGTTCCTGGCTGCACCGGAACCCATCGCAAAAGCCATCGATGCCATTCAAAGCCACAGCACGAGCAATCCTACCAGCTTCGCGCAGAAGGGCGGAGTCGCCGCGCTGAACGGCCCGCAGGATCACCTGCCGAAATGGCTGGCGGAATTTTCCAAACGCCGTGAGTTCGCCTGGAAAAAATTGAACAGCATTCCCGGCATTACTTGCGTGAATGCGAAGGGCGCGTTCTATCTGTTCCCGAACATTTCACAGACCGGGCTTAAGTCCACTGAGTTTTGCGCGAAGCTGCTGGAGCAGGAAAAAGTCGCGGCTGTGCCGGGAATTGCATTCGGTGCGGACGATTACATCCGCCTCAGCTATGCGACCAGCATGGCGAATCTGGAAAAAGGTCTGGAACGCATTGATCGCTTCGCACGCGGATTGAAGAAATAAGAGCGGTCACAGATCAGCGGAAATCGATTTCAAAAGCGGCGCTGAAGCGCACGCACTCCAAACGCTTCGCGCAGTTTCGTGATATCGAAAAATCGCGCCCCGTTTGGAATGCGTGCGCTTCAGCGCCGCTCTCGTTCATCGCGAAGCTTCGATTCACCCACGCAATCGCTTGAGCAATGATTCCATCTGCGGCCCCACGCGACGGATTTGCTCACGATGCGCGGCGGAAAGTTTCGCCAGCACTTTTTCACTGCGAGCCGTTAACGTGAGTTGAACCTGCCGCCGGTCATTCTTTCCCGGCTCACGTTTCAAAAAGCCATTCGCCACCAGCCGGTTTACCAGCCCAACCGCGCTGTGATGCCGTATCTGCAGGCGCTCGGCCAGTTCGCCAACCGTGACGCGATCGCGTTCCGGAAAACCTTTGATGGCGAGCAGCGCCTGATGTTGTTGCGGAGTGATTCCCGCTGCATGCGCGGCGTCCTCGCTGAACCGCAGAAACTGCCGGAGCGAGTAGCGCAGATTGGCGAGGGTTTCATATTCTAGCTTGGAAATCTTCACGATACGCGAACGATCATTGTTCAATTGTCAACCATAGTAAATCCGTCATTTCAAAAAATTCCATTGAATACATCGTTTTACGATATATTATTCAGCCCGCTCATTTCCGGGAGTTCCTGTGGAGATGACGAGTATTTAAAATGAACGATAAAATCGAAACGACGGATCACCTGGCGGATTTTCGGACAGACAAACGAATGCTGCTGCTTTCAGTTCTCGCGGTGCCCATCGGCGCATTCGGCGCCGTGCTCGCCAAATTCCTGCTCTGGCTGATCGCGATCATCACCAATCTTTCCTTCTTCCTCCGCTTTTCCTCCGCGCCCGTGACGCCGCAGGAAACGCATCTCGGTTATTGGATCATCGCTGTTCCCGTGGTCGGCGCAATCATCATCGGACTGATGGCTCGTTACGGTTCGGAGAAAATTCGGGGCCACGGGATTCCCGAAGCGCTCGAAGCCATTCTGCTGGGCCGGAGTCTGATTCAACCGAAAGTCGCCTTGCTCAAGCCGTTGTCATCCGCAATTTCCATCGGCACTGGCGGTCCTTTCGGCGCCGAAGGTCCGATCATCATGACCGGCGGCGCGTTCGGTTCTATCTTCGCGCAACTGTTTCACCTGTCTTCCGCCGAGCGAAAAACCTTGCTGGTTGCGGGCGCAGCGGCGGGTATGGCCGCAGTGTTCGCCACGCCAATCGCAGCGGTTCTGCTCGCGGTTGAACTCCTGTTGTTCGAATGGAAACCACGGAGTTTCATTCCGGTTGCGGTTGCTTCCATCACTGCCGCGTTGCTGCGCGTTCCGCTGCTCGGCGCCGGTCCTATTTTTCCGGTAGCGCCTCATGCAGCTCTGGGCGCGGGAGCTTTGGGAATCGCACTGGCGGTTGGCATCGTCACCGGCCTTGCTTCGGGATTGCTCACCGCGCTGGTCTATGCGTGTGAAGATGCATTTCAACGATTGCCCATTCATTGGATGTGGTGGCCGGCGATTGGTGCGGTCGTGATTGGCGTCGGCGGTGTGATCGATCCACGCGTGCTGGGCGTGGGCTACGAAATCATTCATGGATTGATGCGCGGCGACTTGATCGGCACAGCTTTGATCGGATTGCTGATTGCCAAGGCGGTCGTGTGGTCGGTCGCTTTGGGATCCGGAACCTCGGGGGGTGTGCTCGCGCCGTTGTTGATCATGGGCGGCGCAATTGGAGCGATTTTCGGACGCTGGATGCCAGTAGGCGATCCTGGACTTTGGGCAATGGTTGGAATGGCGGCGATGATGGGTGGCACGATGCGCTCGCCTTTGACCGGCATGATTTTCATGCTGGAACTTTCACACGATCTTAATTCGCTTCCGGCTTTGCTCGTCGGTTCGGTGGCGGCGCTGGGCGTGACTGTGCTGCTTTTGCGTCGTTCGATCCTTACGGAAAAACTCGCGCGCCGCGGCCAGCACATCGCCCGCGAATACAGCGTCGATCTGCTGGAACTCACACGCGTGGCCGATGTAATGGATACCGATGCGCCGCTCATTCCAGCGGAAATGACCGTGGCAGAACTTTCGACCCGTTTGGCCGATGGCAATTCACCTTTGTCACGCCGCCAGGGAACGCTGATTCTGGACAAGCAAAACAAACTCGCCGGAATCATCACCCGGGGCGATATCCTCGCCGCACTGCGGAACAATCCCGCCGGCGAAACAACCGTTCTGGCCGCCGGCACGAAACAGGAAATGCTGATCACGCATCCGGATGAACCGTTGCACGACGCCATTGCGCGCATGGTAAAACACAACGTTGGCCGCCTTCCAGTGGTTGAGCGAAGTGACACCCAAAAGGTGGTTGGCTATCTCGGCCGGGCCAGCATTCTGGCGGCGCGCGCGCGGCTTTATGAAGAAGAGGAAGTTCGCGGACGCGGTCCGATTCTTCCGGCGTTTTTTGGAGGGAAAGCCTGACGCAATTTCAATCGCGACCGTCGGCGTCGGCGGTCGCACTTCAGTTCACCATTAACAAGAAAAACCTGTGAATTTATTCTTCAAGTTCTTTGCTCCGAAACTGCTTCTGGCCATTGGCTTCGGCTTCGCGATTCTCGCACTGCTCTGATCGGCATCAACCCTCCTTGGAGATCACAGCCGGCAAATGTCGGCTCCGCTCCTCGCATACGGTTTAACGCACATCGATCAATCCTCGCGTTGACGGATCAACGCGAGAAATTCCTGACGCGTCCGCGGATCATTCCGCAGGCTGCCCAGCAATGCGGACGTGATGGCGCTGCCGTTCTGCTTTTGCACGCCACGCATTTTCATGCAGAGATGCTGCGCCTCGACAACAACGCCGACGCCTTTGTTGGGAATCAATTCCGCCAGCGCGTTCGCAATTTCCGTGGTCATTCGTTCCTGCACCTGCAAACGGCGCGAAAACACTTCGACGAGCCGCGCCAGTTTTGAAAGCCCGATGATTTTTCCGTCCGGCAGATAACCGATGTGGCACTTGCCGAAAAACGGGAGCAGATGATGTTCGCAAAGGCTGTAGAATTCGATGCCTTTGACAATGACCATTTCGTCGGATTGCGTTTCAAAAATCGCGCCATTCACGACGCGTTCCGGTTCTTCCCGATAGCCCTGCGTCAGAAATTTCAGCGATTTCGCCACGCGCGCCGGCGTTTGCAGGAGGCCTTCGCGATCCGGATTTTCGCCGAGCAACGCCAGTTGGCGTCGCACGAGATCCGCCAGCTCGGCCGGGCTGGAATGATGATTGGCTGACGGAGCATCGAGACAGACTGAGTTCGTGTTCAACATATTACGGTTCGCGATCATGATGGTTGTGATTGTGAAACAGGCATTGCGCGGCAAGCATCCGGAGCCGCAACGGGCACGTGATTAAATGCAGCGTCTGAAAGCGTCCATCCTCGATTGAGAACGTCAGCGCGTTGGCGAGTTTTGAGCCGAGAAACGTGAGAAGAATCGGCACGCCTTCAATCGCGGTCCGTTGCAGATTTGCACTCGGCGGAAACAATTCCTTGTGTTGGCGGCTCAGATAATTGCAGATGTCATCAGCTCCCGTGACCGGCGGCGGTGGCGCCATTCCAATATCCGAGCCATCGGCGATCAGCTTCGCATCTTTCGCAAGCGCATCGGCGAGACCATGAAAATCACCGTGAGCGGTTGCCTGAAGAAATTCGCGCAACAATTTTTCCTGTTGCTCCGAAGAAACTTCAAATCGCACATCGCGCCCCGCAATCCGCTGTCGCGCGCGGCGGAGAATCTGACGGCAGTTTTCATCGCTGCGTCCCACAATGCGGGCCACGTCGGAGTAATCGCATTCGAAAACTTCGCGCAGCAAAAAGACCGCGCGTTCAATCGGCGACAGGCATCGGATCATGACCGAAAACGCGCCTTCCAACGCATCGGCCAGCGCGGCGTTGTCGGCGGGGTTCAAAGCCGGAGCGGCCAGCAGTTCAGGCGAAGCGGTATCAGTCGAATAATGCTCGTGCCGGACGTGCGCGCGATCCAGATGATTCAGACAAAGCCGGGTGACGATGGTGATCAGAAATGCACGGGGAGATTGGATTTCCGCTTTCGACGATTTCTGCCAGCGCACGTAGGTTTCCTGTAAAACATCTTCGGCATCGGCGGCATTGCCGAGCATTCGCTGCGCGATCCCAAGCAACACCGGCCGATGTTCCGCAAACATTTCCAGGTCGCTGCGTTCGATCGGTTCTTTATCTGAATCCACTTTGATTTTCATACTTTGCCACCATTACAGACCGGGAAGCCTGCGGTTTTGTGACAATCGCCGGAAAATAATTTTTCGAACTGGATAATTGCCGGAATGCGATTCACGGTCTTAACCCCATCCATGCATTTGGAAGATGATCAACCACAGATGGACACGAATGAACACGGATAGAAAGACCATTGACGTTCGTTCAATTTGAAAATGCAGGAACTCATCTCCTGTCCTGGTTCAGGAATTAATCCCCATCCGTGTCCATTCGTGTCCATCCGTGGTTGCAAATTCCTGAACTGCATCGACCGATTAAAGCGGAACGCCAAACCCGTTCATCAGCCTTTGATCAAGCCTTTCAGTTTCGAACGATCAATCGGTTCGCGCTGAGCAATCAGCTTGCGCGCGGCATCCACCTGCCCCCAGACATTCCACAACAACACGCCGCGCAAGCGATTCTCGCTCAGATAATAAATAACGCCCTTCCGATTCGGCTCCTCCCAATCGCTGACAGTTTCCAAGCGGTTGCTCAATTCCCCGACCGCTTCATAGCCGAGCTCAAACAAATCGGAATAAAACATCGGCAAATGCTCGTAAGATTCGGCGCGTCCGGCCATCACCCGCCCGACGTGTTGCCCGGAAGTATTGGCGTGATCTTCATGTTCAACCCGAATCGATTTGCCGAGCGCCGGATTCGGAAATTGCGCGACATCGCCGGCCGCAAAAATATCCGGATGCGAAGTCGCGAGTTGCTCGTTCACCACAATTCCGTTTTCAGTCTTCAGGCCCGCAGCACGTGCCAGTTCAATGTTCGGTTCGATTCCGATTCCGACAACGACGCCATCGACTTCCAATTCTGTTTCCGTTGAACCATTCGAACCGCGGCTGCGCACAACGAACGCATTTCCCTGCGGTTTCACGTCGGTCACCGTTTCGCCGGGCCGCAGATCCACGCCTTTCTCGCGATAATATCCATTCAGAAAATTTCCCAGTTCAGTTGGAAAAACACGGCCTCCGACCGTCGCGCCAGGAAAGAGCATCGTTACCGTTTTTCCATTCAATGTCAGCGCGGCGGCGATTTCGGAACCGATGAAACCACCTCCAATTACTGCGAAGCGATTTCCTTTCTCCGTCAGCGCGCGCAATCGTCGGTAATCGGCGAGCGTTCGAAAATAAATGATGTGATCGCCACCAAACGGAAGCCGGCGCGGCGAACCACCTGTTGCAAGCAACAGCTTTTCCCATGCGAACTGATTTCCGAAATCGTCCGTCACGCGTTTGTTTTGAAGATCGAGAGATTTCACCGTGCGACCAAGATGCGTCGTCACGTTTCGCGTTTCCGGCTTGCGCCAGATGCTTTCCAGCGGATCGCCTTTCCACAACGCTTTGGTCAATGGCGGCCGATTGTAAGGCGCTTCAGGCTCGGCGCTGATCACGCCAATTGAACCTTCTGAATCAATGCTGCGAATGCCGTGGACCGCGGAATCAGCCGTCATACCGCCGCCGATAATGAGGTATTTGTAGTTCTGCATAAAATGAAGGGTGGCTGGAAAGTAATGGAACACAGAATCTGCTTCTCGCAAATCACCGGCGAATTGCAATCGTTCATATTTCGCCGGAGCGCGGGTCTGTGACCCGCAGCCGCGTATGAACTTCAAGGCGTTTCGTTTATTCCGCACGCGTTCTGACTGACGAAGCTGCTGCGGGTCACAGACCCGCGCTCCAAAAAAAAACGCCTGCAGCGCCGCAGCAGCGCGGACACGCTGCCTCCAGTCACAATCAAATGCGGGTTCGAAAATTACCTCACCCACTTTTAATCACGCTCTCCAACACATCGCGCCCCGTCCCGACATGGAAATCACGAATTCATTTTCATTCTCATCGGTTTGGACGATTGTAAGTCTTATCGAGGACGCTTTAGCCTGTTCATACCGATATGAAGAAATTGTCGTTGATTGGAGTGGTTCGCCAGAGCGCAAAATGGTTGAGCGTTTGTGCAATTCTTGGGACCGCTTTCACTGGCTTCTCCGCCGAGGAAACTGCCTCGCGCCCAAACATCATCCTGATCCTCGCCGATGATCTGGGTTACTCGGACATCGGATGTTACGGTTCGGAAATCTCCACGCCGAATCTGGATCGCATGGCGTCGGAGGGCATGAAGCTTTCCCTGTTCTACACCACGCCGCGATGCTGTCCCACGCGCGCTTCGTTGTTGACCGGTCTCTATCCGCAACAGGCGGGCATCGGCAACATGATGGAAGATCGCGGCATTCCCGGTTATCGCGGCGAACTTGGCAACAACTGCCTGACCATTGCAGAGGAACTGCGCCGCGCCGGTTATCGCACGGCAATGTCCGGCAAATGGCACGTGGCGCACATTTATTTCGATGGCAAACGCCAGCTCAATTTCGAATCGGAAAAACCGTTCTGGGATCACAAAGACAACTGGCCGTTGCAACGCGGTTTTGAAGAATACTTCGGCGCGATTCACGGTGTGACCAGTTATTACGATCCGTTTTCATTGGTGAAGGGAAACACGCCGATCAATGCGGGCACGAATTTCTATTACACCGATGCGATTGCGGATCATGCGGTCGCGGATATTGATAAGTTTGGCCGTGGCGACAAACCGTTCTTTCTTTATGTCGCGTTCAGCGCGCCACACTGGCCATTGCAGGCGGACGAGGAGGAAATTGCAAAATATCGCGAGCGTTATCTCGCAGGCTGGGATGTGATTCGCAGCAATCGTTATCAACGCCAAATAGAACTTGGTCTGATCGATAAAAGCTGGCCGCTGTCGCCGCGCGATCCGCGGGTTGCCGATTGGAGCAAGGTCCGGGACAAGAAGTGGGAAGCCAATCGCATGGCGACGTACGCCGCGATGATTGAACGCATGGATCGCGGCATTGGGAAGATCCTGGATGAATTGAAGGCGAAGGGCATTGAAGACAACACGATGGTGATTTTCCTCTCCGACAACGGCGCGTGTGCGGAAGTCATTCAACCGGGCTGGTACGATGTTCCGAGCAAAACCCGCGACGGCGAACGCGTCAAAGTGGGCAACAGTGATCATTCGGTTTTCGCCGGGCCGAACGACGTCTGGCAAAGCTACGGTGTTCCCTGGGCGAACGTCAGCGACACCCCGTTCCAGCTTTACAAGCATTTCACGGAAGAAGGCGGCATTGCGACGCCGTTCATCGTGCATTGGCCGGCCGGAATTAAAAAACCCGGCGTGACGTCGCGCCAGATCGGACACATCACAGATCTCATGGCGACATTTGTGGACATCGCCGGAGCGCAGCATCCGGAAACTTTCAACGGTCACGACATTCAGCCGCTCGAAGGCGAAAGTCTGCGTCCGATTCTCGAAGGAAAGACCCGCACTCGCGGCCCGATTTTCTGGGAGCATGAAGGCAATCGCGCCGTTCGCGTGAATCAATGGAAACTCGTCGCGCGGCATCATCGCGCCTGGGAACTTTACGACGTGGAAAAGGATCGCACAGAGATGAACAATCTCGCTTCCGCGCAGCCGGATCGCGTAAAGAAAATGATTGCGCTTTACGATGCGTGGGCCAAACGCTGCAACGTGGTTCCGCCGGAACAACTCCCTCAGATCCGCCCGATCATTCCCGCGGATGAAAGTGCCACCGCAGTTGAAAAATCAAACCCGCCGACCGCCACATCGCAAAAGGCATCCTGAGTTGATCATTTCTCAACCTGAAGGAAAACTGAGTCTGAGCTTTGCGTATGACTTCGGATATTTTGATTGGTGAACGTAAACGTGAAGCCATTCCATTCAATGTCGCTGAAATGATTACGACTGTTGGCATTGTCGAAGACGACTCGGTGTTGCGGAAAACGCTGACGAAACTGGTCAGCGGAACGAAGGATTTCACGTGTGTCGCCGCCTGCGCTTCCGGCGAAGAAGCCCTTCAGAAACTTCCGCCGCTGAAACCCGAAGTCGTGTTGATGGATTTAAACCTGCCGCAGATGTCCGGCATCGATTGCATTCGGCAGCTGAAGCAATTGCATCCGCCCAGCCAGGTGATCGTCCTCACGGTTTATGAAGATGGCGAACACATTTTTCGCGCATTGAAAGCGGGCGCGAGCGGCTATCTCTTGAAACGCTCGGAACCGGATGAAGTGCTGAATGCAATCAAGGAGGCGCGCGAAGGCGGCTCGCCAATGAGCAGTCAGATTGCGCGCCGAGTAGTGCATTCATTTCATGAACCCGCGCCCAACGCGCAGGCGACTTCCCTCACCGAACGCGAAACGGAAATTCTTTCTTTCCTCTCCAAAGGCTTCGCGAACAAGGAAATCGCGGACAAACTGAACATCAGCGTCCCGACCGTCCGCACGCATCTCCGCCACATCTACGAAAAACTCCACGTCCGTTCCCGCACCGAAGCGATCGTGAAGTATTTGAAATGAGCTGGGCGCCCGGAGCGCGGACTTCAGTCCGCGAGATAATACGAAAGCCGAGGGACACGCGGACTGAAGTCCGCGCTCCGTGAAGCGAAGACGCGATCAGTTTTTTGATGCGTTCTTCTGGTTGCGGGATGGCATTCGCTCGAACGCTTTTATTTCCGTCGTCTGGCCTTCGTCGCCTTGTTGTTTCATCCAGGCATCCAGTTGCGCGGACAGGGTTTTGCGAACGAAAGATAGTTTTGTGTTGGAAATAAAATTGGTGCGATTCCACGGATCGTTGAGGCAATCGTACAATTCCTCCGCCGGACGATGTTGATAATCGTAAACCAGCTTTCGCGCCTGCTCATCGCCGGCTTCGGCTTTGCGTTCCCACGATTTGAAAATGCGCGTTTTGACTTCGGTGTTTTGAAACGTGGCCTCAGGCGTGAGATTCCGGATGTAGCGGTACCGCTCGTTCCGGACAGTGCGAATGCCGAAATAATCTGAACCGCTGTAGATGCCGCGCGTGGTTTGCAGTCCAAAAACGAAATCCTTGTGATGATTCGTCGCGCCAATCAAAACCGGCAGAAAACTTTGCCCGTCCAGAATTTCCGATCGATCGATTCCCGCGGCTTCGAGGAACGTTGGAACGACATCCACATATTCAATCAATGCGTCAGAGGTGCTGCCGGGTTTTACATGACCCGGCCAACGGACAATGCAGCCACTTTGCAATCCGGCGTCGTAGCAGGTCCATTTCGCGAACGGCAGTGAGTTCCCCTGCTCGCTCAGGACCATGACCAGCGTATTGTCGCGTAATTCATTTTTATCGAGCAGCGACAGGAGTTCGCCGACCTGCCCATCGAAGTAAGTCACTTCCGCGAGATAACGCGAGAAGCCGGCGCGCGTGGCGGGCGTATCGACCAGCACGGGCGGCAGCTTCAAAGATTCGGGCGGGTATTTTGAAGCATCGCCGCGATTCCAGGGCGTGTGCGGTTCATGCGATGCGGCGATGAACAGGAACGGCGTTTTTGTTTCCGCACTTTTTTTCAATGCAGCCGAGAACGCGGCCGGATCGGGATTCCCTTCCCCACCGCCGGGCGGAACCTGGATGGCGGAATATTCGAACGGGAAAACCGACAGCGGTTTCACATGCGATTTGCCGGAGAGATACGTGCGATAACCGGCGTCGTTGAAATAATGCGCCACGCTTTTCACCCACGGATAAGCCATGGTGTGATTGGGATAAGCGCCGGATTTCACGGGATACAATCCAGTGTAAAGACAATGGCGCGTGGGCGAACACATCGGAGCCGCCTGGAAGCAGCGCGTGAATGTCATGCCTTCGGACGCAAGCCGGTTCAGATTCGGCGTTTTTGCCTGGCCACCGTAAACCTCCAGATCGCGATACGTGCAATCGTCGGCGATGATGAGCAACACGTTCGGCGGCGATGTCTTTGCCACTGCGGAAACGGAGGCAAGCACGGTCAGCAGAACGAGCGAAGCCCGGCTGAGGGTTTGAATGAATATTTTCAAAATACTTTGTTTAGGCCGGAGCGATTCAGTTCATTTTTTAGGGAGCGCAGCCGCCTCGGCTGCAGTTCGGCGCGCCTCGCGCGGAACATAGCGGCTCACACCAGCACCAAACCACTCTTCGATTCCATGCCTCAAATCAGCCGCGAGGGCGCGGCTGATTGCGCTCGAGGCGGGCGCGCTCCCCGTTCCGCGCTGAAACCGAATAAATGCGCGTTCCAATTCCAGACCGGAAAAGATTTTACTGCGGAGGGAAATACAAGTGATTCCCGCGGCGGGCAGCTTGAAGGGCTTTATGCGTGTCCATGGCTGCGCCGGGATCGCCCTGACTTTTCAACCAGCGATCCAGTTCCGTGCTCAAGCGCTGTTTGATTCCAGCAAACTTCGGATCATCAGCCAGGTTGTTCATTTCATAGCGGTCGTCGCGTGTGTGATAAAGCTCCTCCGCCGGACGACTCATGTAACGTTTGACCAGGTGATACGTTTCCGGTTTGGCCGACGCGGTGAAAAGCCAGGTCGCCCAATACGGATTGTTGAGTTCACCCTTCTTTTCCGAACCCATCAGATATTTCTGAATGTAAAGTTCATCGGGCGTCAGATTGCGAATGTAGCGCCATTCGCCGTCGGTAATGGTGCGGCTGGGATAGGCCGGGCCTTCGGGAAGATTATTGTGAATGCCGTAGGCGAATGACCGCTCGGATTTCTGCGCACCGCGCAACACATTGGCAAAACTTTTTCCGTCGAATTTGAATTCTTTGTCCGATGGATTTCCTCCGGCAATTTCAAGCAGCGTGGGAACGATGTCCGCGTATTCCACGAGCGCGTCGGTGCGTTTGCCCGCCGGAATTTTTCCCGGCCAGCGCGCAATCAATCCCGTGTGCAGACCGGTGTCCCAGCAGGTCCATTTGTTGCCGGGAAATTGCGATCCCTGTTCGCTGCTGAAAAGCACGAGCGTGTTGGTATCAAGTCCGGAATTTCTGAGCGCGGCCAGAATCTCGCCAACCTGTCCGTCCATGTAGGTGATCTCCGCGAGATAACGTCCGAAATCCTGACGCGTTCGGGGCGTGTCCGCAATGTTCGGCGGCAGATCAATTTTGTCCGGCGGATACTGCGAGGCATCACCCATCACCCAGGGAACGTGCGGTTCGACCAGCGCCACGACGAGGCAAAACGGCTCGTCGGATTTTCGATTGATGAATTCGCGCACGCCTTCCAGATCATGCGGACGGGTGGGGTTGCGCACGCAGTTGTTGTCGAATCCGGAAACGGTTTCGAACGGAAAAGCTTTCTTCGGCGTCACGTCGGTTTTGCCGGCGATGCCAACGCGATAGCCGCGTTCAGAAAGATAATTCGGCAGACTGCGCGTGGTGGGACGGCTGGCCGCGTGATTCCAGGCGCAGCCGTTCCGCAACGGAAATTCGCCGGTGTAGAATTCAGATCGACATGGCTGGCAGATCGACATGCAAAGATATGCGCGATCAAACGTGAGACCCTGATCCGACAACTTTTCGATGTTGGGCGTGCGCGCATTCTTTCCGCCCCAAACCGGCAGATCGTTGTAGGTGCAATCGTCTGCGAGAATGATGAGGAAGTTCGGTGACGGCTTTGGCGCGGCGTTCGCGGTTTGAACTGAATTCACGAAACCGGCAGCAATGAGAGCCAGAGCAATGAAGGTAGCTTGCAGGAACGGCGTTGGACGAAGAACCCAATTCGCACCAACCGCCAAGCGATGAAGTTTTTTGACGGTTGTTTCGCCATTCGAACTGCAATTCACAGAACTCATTTGAGGTTTATACATCTTCATTGCTCCGGCGGTAATCATTGCTGCCTTATCTTCGCGATGATTTCGAATCAATAGACCAATCGGAAAAACATCGTCGGATTTTCCGTACTGACTGGAATGCTGACTTTATTCGTGGTGGTGGAACCGGGCCAGACTGACCAGTTGTTGCTCAAGCCAATCGACAACGAATTGGTCTGCACTTCCAGCCGCCACCCGATGTGATCCGCCGGCCAGGACAGATTCAGATTTCCACCTGACACCACATTCGTGATCGTCACCGGCGTTGTGGAAACACCAGAAACCGTGAGCACCGTCACGCTGCCGTCCGTCGCCAGATCATTCCGCCAGGTGGCATTCGCGCCAACGACCTGCATGGCGTCACCGTTTGCAACCGGCTGGTTGAACAGAATGAACCTGTCGTTCACGGCCAATGAATTCGCGCCATTGTTTGACATCGTCACGACACCATTGCCGCTATGGCTGATATTGCCCGCAACTGAAATAACATCGTTCGCAGGCGACAGCGATTTATCGACTTCAATCAACAAATCTCCTGCCAGCGTGAGATCGCCGTTCACCGTGAGCGTGCCGATACCATTGCCCGGAGCAACGGTTCCGTTCGCGAGAACATTTCCGTTCACCGTTCCTGAACCGCTCAACGTCTGGTCGGCGCCCAGAGTCCAAATACCTTGCTCAGAGACATCCAGCGTGCCCGTCGCATCAAGGTTGATGTTTGTTGTGCCGATCAATGTTCCGCCCGCGGCAAGTGTCAGTGATCCATTTGTGATCGTAGTCATTCCGGTATAAGTGTTGTTGCCGGACAATCGCAGAACGCCGCCATTAATCGCGCCGCTGAAAGTCACTCCACCCGAACCGCCAATCGGCCCGTTGAGATACAACAGTGTCGGTCCGGTGGTGCCAACCCACGGAACGATGCTGACGGAATTGGCCGGGCCATTCAGCGTGATCGCGCCGCCAAGAATATTGATGTCGCTCACTACGCCGGAGCCTTCAATCGCGCCGTTGTTCAACACGATGCTGTTCATTGGCACCGGCAATTCCTGATTGAGACTGAACAACAGTATCGCCGCGCCCTCCTCCACTGTGATGATGTTGTCCGGACGACCCAAGGCTGCGCGGCGCTCAAACGAAATGGTTCCCTGCTGAATGTCGATGTCACCGAGATCATCAAACCAGATGTTTGTCAGTCCGGCGATTGTCATTCCGCCATTGAGATTCAATTGTCCGCTGCCGGTCTTGATCAATTTGTGACCGTTGCCAACAAGGCCGATATCCGCGCCCGAACTGGCGCGGATTCCGAGAACGCCGGATCCGCCAATCGTCGTGTCGCCGGTCATCACGACATTTCGATAAGAGTCATTCTGATCGCCACCGGTGTTGAGGAGCGCTCCGGTGTTGTTCACGCCGTTGCCGGAAACGTTCACTTGCCGCGCGCCGATCTGAAACCCGCGATTGTCCAGCGCGCCGCCGTTCTTGATTTCAATCGCATCCGAGCCACTGCCGAGCGCGGTGGCATTGCCGAGCGCAATCGTGCCGGCGTTGATGGTTACGTCTCCCGAGAACGTGTTGGCCGTGCTGATCGTGAGATCATTCGTGCCGTATTTTGTCAGGCCGGTGCTGCCGCTCAAACTCCCTGAGCCCGAGAATTGATAACTCACAGCATCGTTGCTCACGACGATCTGGCTGGGCGTCAACGTGGTGGTCAGATTCACATTCGTGCTGCTCGCCGTGTCGTCAAACAACACCGGCGCCAATTGAGCAAAGCTCACCGGGGTTCCGCCGGAAGTCCAATTGGTCGTGGTCGTGTCCCAATTGCCATTCACGATGCCGTTCCAAAGAGTCGGCGTCACCGAACTGACGACGAGATCAATTGTTTTCGCTGAAACGTTCGTCACGAGTTGAGCAACGGTGCCCTGCGGAATTTGTCCGAGCGACAGGTTGCCCGAGCCGCTGATCGTTCCAAAGCTGAACAACGGAAATTGTCCGATTGAAACCGGGCCGCTGACATTCACCGCCACGGAACCATTCAAGATCAGACTGTTGATGTTGCCGACCGGCGCGTTGGTGCTCGTGAGTTGTGCTTCCAGGGCGGAATTTGCGCCATTGCCAATCGTCACACTGGAAACACTCGCGCGGTTCGTGATTGAAGTTTGCAGAAACGCCAGGGTTGAATCCGCATTCACAGTGATGCTGCCCGACGCGGCGTGATTTTCTCCCAGCACCAGTTTGCCGGCTTCAACGATGGTCGGTCCGGTGTATGTGTTTGAACCGGTCAAAATCAAGGTGCCGGCACCCAACTTGGTCAAACCGCCGCTTCCCGCCGCCAGCAGCGCCTGAGGAACGGTAACGGACGCGTTCGTCGTATCAATTGTCAAACCACCGTTTTCAATGAAGGCATTCGTCAGGCCATTGATGAACGCGCCTTGATTGTTGATCGCGGTCAACTTGCCACCGTTAAAATGCGCTTCCGTGTTGCCCGGCGAACCGCCTGAAATCACACGCGTGATGATGTTTCCGCCCGGAAGCAGATTCAAAACATCCAGGTCACCGGAACCGCCGATAATCAACGCACTGTTGCCTGCCATCGCAGCGGAAGGTGTGAGATTGATCGTGGCGGAAACATCCAGAATGTTGACTGTGCCTGCACTGTTGTCGCCGCCCGCCTGGCCGATGCGGAAATTGGCGGAGTTCGTGGTGACGGTAAACAATGCTCCGTTTGTCACGGCCATGCGCAGCGTGGTGCCGGGCGTAGTGTTTTGCAGACGCCAGCCGTCCAGGTTGTCAAATCGCGCGCCGTCGATGATCACGTCGCCCTGTTGATGATTCACCAACGCGTTTTGTTGCGAGTCGGCTTTGATGATCAATCGGCCGGGGCCCAACTTGACCTTGAATGCGCCGTTGCTCAGCGGGCCTGCAAGAACCACATCGCTGTTGAATTCCAAAGTGCGGGCTTTTCCACCGTCGAGATCCAGTCCGCCCGCCAGAGTCACGGTGCCGGAATTAACGGTGTCACCGAAAACGACACCGAGATCGGCAGTTTGCGTGACGACATTCGGCAACGACCGCGCCGCGTTACTGTCGCTGGCAATGGTTCCGAAATTCACGGTGACCGGTCCCGTGCCCAGTGCCTGATCCGCGCCAAGATAAAGCGGGCCGGCGTTCACAATTGTGCCGCCGGAGTAATCGTTCAGCGTCGCGAAGGTGACCGGTTGGAAACCGTCTTTGGTAACGCTTCCCACACCGCTGATTTTTCCCGAGCCGGAAAATGTATAAGCAAACGCGTTGTTGTTCAGAGCAATTGCCACCGGCGAAACCGCCAGTGTGAGATTGATATTCGGGCTGCCACTCAACGTGTCATCAAACGTCACCACATCACCGAAACCGCCGGATTGCGAATAAGCAGCCGGAACGTAACCGTTGTTCACGTCGTACCAATTTTCCGACGTGGTGTTCCACTGATCATCCGTTGCACCGCTCCAGACGAGTGATTTCACGGAACTCACGATATTCAATTCGAGCGAAGTAGCGGTTTGAACCAGCGTCGCAGAAAGACCGGGCTTGATGCTGCCCAGATGGATATTTCCCAAACCGCTCGCGCTGGTGAATTGAATCAGCGGGAATTGGCCGATCGAAAAGTTATCGCCGGTGATGTTCACCGTCACACTGCCGCTGGCATTCAATGTTCCAGTGTTGATTATCGCGGGAGACGAATTTCCGTTGGCGAGATTGATGTTCAGCGTCGCGCCGCCATCGGCACCGAGATGGACGGCCGATGCGCCAATTGAAGTCCCGTCCGACGCAATGTTCAATGCGCCGCCGCTCGCAACCGTGATTCCGCCGCCGCCGAGCAACGTGCTGGTGGTGATTTCCAAAGTGCCGTCATTCACTACGGTGGGCCCGGTATAGCTGTTGAAGCCAGTCAACGTCAGCGTGCCGGAGCCAAGCTTCGTCAAACCACCGGAACCCGCGGCCTGAAGATTTTGAGCGATCGTGATGTTCAGATTCGTTGTGTCAATGATCGCGCCGCCGTCCTGCACGTTGGCGTTTTGCACGCCCTGGAAAAAGTCGGTCGCTTCAACCGTCGGCTTCAGTGTGCCGCCGTTGAAATTGAACGTCGCATTGGCTGCGCCCGCATTGCCCTGTCGAACGCGTGCGATCCAAAGAACACCGCCATTAAGATTGTAAGTTCCATCCGCACCAGCGGCATTGCCCAGCGTAACGGAGTTGCCATTGCCTGCGCTGCCCCAAACCAGGCCGCCGTTCTGATTGAAAATTCCAGTCGCTCCCGAAATGGTGTCGCCGGCATAAACGCTCACGTTGGGCCCGTACAATTCCAATGTGCCTGAATCCAGATTCACCACGCTTGTGCTGCCCGAGCCGGCTGCGGCGCCGAGTACGGTTCGGCCATTGCCCATGCGGAAATTTCCACCGCCACCGATCCGCACCGTTCCATTGTTGGTGATAATCAGATTCACCGTGGAACCTGTCGGCGGTTTGAAAACGATTCCGTCATTATTTGCATCCACCAAAGCTGAATTGCCGTCCACGATCACCGTGCCCTGAAACAGGTCCATGCCGCGCACGCTTTTTGCGCTGTTCATGATGCGGACCGTCCCGCCATTCGTAAGATTGAGCCAGCCGATGGAAGTTCCCGGCGTGGCGAGGTTCGTGATAACTCCGGTCAGACGCACTTCGGAACCGGGAGCGACGAACCAGTATTTCGCCACAGCACCGCCGAAAGTCAGATCGTTGGAAATGATATTCAGCCCGGCGGCATTGGTGATGAAAGCGGTCGCGCTTCCGTTGATGCGGAAAGGATTTCCGTTCAGCACAAATCCACCCGTATTGAAAGTGACCGGTCCGAAAATCAACCCGCTGAGATCGTTCGTGTTGTTCTGGCGCGCGGTGCCTTCGAAAATGGGAATGTCGTTGTTCACGGGCGAGCCATTGTTCCAGTTGGCGCTCGTGCTCCAGTAGCTGTCGTCGCCGCCGCCGGACCACGCGGTGTCTTTGGCAAGCGCGCCCGGAGCAAGCAAACTGAGATTCAGTGTGGCGGCGAGCAGCAGGGTTGATCGTTGGGAGAATTTCGTCATGGCCATATCGGGTTCAGGGTTGTTGGCTAACAGCGCAATTTTCGATCTCGGTCCACAGACGCAGACGCCGAGTCGTCCTTCCGGTGTGCTGTGGATATCGTCTAACAGAATTGGAAATCTCGTGAAATCGTCCAAAGCGATGACACGCGAAAATGCGTCGCGACGAAGGCGGAGCGAAGCGTTCACGCCGCTTCAGCGTGATGCAGAATAAATTCACGCTCCTGTCGTTCACTTCCGCATCATTCGATTGAAAGCAGTTGCTCGCCCGTCGGAAACTTCAGATTCTGGAACAACTTATTTTTTGTCGTGCTGAAGCTTCATCACATCCTTGCTGTTCTCCTGTTGAGTTTTTCGTCGTCGGTGGTCAGCGGTTCTGAAAACACCTCTGGCAGCACGCCGCATGATTATCTGATTCACGAATGGCAGACCGAAGATGGCCTGCCGCAAAACTGGGTTTCAAGCATTGCGCAAACGCCGGATGGCTATCTCTGGATCGGCACGCGCTACGGCGGACTGGCGCGATTTGACGGGGTCCGTTTCGTCGTTTTCAACCAGCAGAACACGCCGGATGAATTGAAGGATGTTCAGGTCGAATTTCTGAGCGTCGATGAAACCGGAACGTTGTGGGTCATCATGGGCAATGAATCGATTACCGCGGTCCGCAATGGAAAATTCAAACTGTGGCGCTGGCCGCGCGTCCAACCGCGATTACGTGTGGAACGTGTTTTGAACGTGCGCTCGAACATCGTTCTTTTTGCGCCGGAATACGTCGCGCCTTCCCGATTGGATCTCTCCGCCGGCACGAACGGCTGGGAAGTTCTGGAGCCGCCGAACGAAATCATGCCGCAGCCCCGCACGTTCCAGCTCGGGCGCGAAAACGTCACCTGGTTTATCACTCAACGCCAACAGCTCGGACGGTGGGTGAACGGACGTTTCGAAAACTTCGATCTTCACGGCAAGGTTCCTGAACCCAAAGCCACTGCCATCGCCGTCGATGCTTCCCGCCGACTTTGGATCGCCACGCCGCATCATCTGGAATTCTGGAACGGCAGCGCGTTTGAAGATCGCACGCCCATCGACGATCCGCCCGAAAATATCTGCCAGCTTGCGTTCAGCGGCGATGGCGGCCGGTGGGTGCTGGAGAGAAATCGATTGCGCAAATTCCTGAACGGAAAATGGGTCACGGATGCCACCCCTTGGAATTTTCAAACCGAGCCGTTCGAGAGTTCGCTCCGGCTGAATGGCGATGCGCAGGGCGGCGTTTGGCTGAGCCGCTACGGTCAGGGGTTATGGCACGTGAAATCCAATGGCAGCGTGCGTCAATTGACCGAACAAGACGGGCTTCCCAGTTCGTTCATCACCTGCTGGTTCCAGGATCGGGAAGGCGATATCTGGATCGGAACGGCGGGCGGCGGCGTGGCGCGCATTCGGGAAAGTGTCTTCCACGCGCTCAACGAAGACGAAGGCCTGCCGGGCAAAGTTGTGCGCTCGGTTTGTGTGGATGACCGGGGCGAACTCTGGGCAGGAACCATGGCCGGCGGCCTCGCGCATTGGGAAGGACAGAAATTTTCCGTCGCTCCCCTGCCCGCTCGAAACGATGCTCCCGTGGAAAGTGTCACGGTCGTTCCCGACGGTTCGAACGGGCTTTGGATCGGCAGCGTCAATCAGGGTTTAATGCGTTTCGAATCCGGTCAGTTCCGTTCCGTTCCCATGCCGGATTATTTCGGAAATGCGATTCGCGTTTTGTTCACGGACAGCCGCAATCAGTTATGGGTTGGCGGTCTTGTGAATTTGTTTCGCTACGAGAACGGACGCTTTCGGCGTTTCGGATCCGAGGACGGTTTCGTGAACAATCACGCCATCGGCGCTTTGGCGGAAGATGCTTCAGGCGCGCTTTGGATTGGCACCGGCCCGGGTGAATTGTGGAAATATCAGAACGAAAAATTCTCCCTGTTTCAGCCGCCGTCAGACTGGCCCCAGGTGCGGTTCGCTGCCCTGCTGCCGGATACCAATGGCGCGGTCTGGATTGGCACTTTGGGCGGCGGTCTGTTGCATTTTCAGAATGGCAAATTCACCCGCGTGATGACGCCGCAAGGTTTGCCGGATAACAACGTCACGCAGTTGCTCGACAGTGGCGACGGACAAATCTGGGCCGGGACTTATGCGGGAATTTTTCGCGCCAGCAAAACCGATCTCGAAGCTGCGGCAATGGGTCGCGCCACTCGTGTGCCCTGCCGCGTTTACGGACGCTTTGAAGGATTGCCGGCGCTGGAATGCTCCAGCGGTTTTCAACCCGCGTGCTGGCGGTCAAAAGATGGACGGCTCTGGTTCTCGACCGCCAACGGTGTTGTTTGGGTGAATCCCAGGGACGTAAAGCCCAATCGCCCGGCGCCGCTCGTGATCATCGAGGAATTATATGTGGACGGAAAACCGCGCGACCTTGCGGCTCACGATCAAAACGAAGGCGAACTGAAAATCCAACCCGGCCGGCATTATCTTCAATTCCGATTCACCGGCCTGAATTTTGCCGCGCCTGATGGGGTTCGCTTTCGCGTCAAACTCGAGGGCGGCGAAAATCAATGGCAGATCATGGATCGACAACGCTCGGTCAATTACGTGTCGCTGCCGCCCGGCCATTACCGTTTCCGCGTGGTGGCCGCGAACAATGAAGGCGTGTGGAACGAAGAAGGCGATACGCTGGCGTTTGTCGTTTTACCGCACGTCTGGGAAAGGTGGTGGTTCAAACTCACTTTGGGCGCGGCGACATTGACCGCGCTCGGACTGGCAGTGGCGTTCACACAGCGGCGGAAATATCGCGAACGGTTGGAACGCCTGGAACGCCAGCGCGAACTCGAACGCGAGCGCACACGAATTGCGCGCGACCTTCACGATGATCTCGGCACCAGTCTGACGCAGGTCAGCATGTTGTGTGCGCTGGCGCATCGCGATCAACCCGGACCGGAAGAAGCGCAGGAGCTGATCGGACAGGTTCGCGGACGCGCACGCGAAATGGTGACTGCGCTGGATGAAATCGTCTGGGCGGTGAATCCCAAAAACGATTCATTGGTCGAGCTCATCAATTATCTCGGACATTTCGCCGAGGAATTCTTTCGCCCGACCGGCATTCGTTGCCGCCTCGACATTCCCGCGCAACTGCCGTCCGTGATGTTGTCCGCTGATGTGCGGCATCATCTGTTTCTCGCGTTCAAGGAAGCCGTCAACAACGCCGCCCGTCACGCGCAGGGAACGGAGGTTTGCGTGCGCGTCGAAATTCTTTCTGACAAACTCGTCATTCAAATCGAAGACAATGGACGCGGCCTGGATCAACCGGGCGGAACAAGTTTCCAGACCGGCAACGGACTGACGAACATGAAGCGGCGTCTGGAACAAATCGGCGGCCACGCTGAATTGCGAAGCGCCCCCGGAAAGGGAACCACGGTTACGTTCCAGGCGCCCTTGCAGATGAGTTGAAACGAATCAGTGCAGCGAAAAATTTAAACCACGGATGCACCTAACGCGGCGATGCGGCAGCCGTAGTAGCGCAGACTTCTCAGTCTGCTGTATCGCAGGTTTCTTAACCTGCTGAGCGGGATTTTGATTCGCTTCGAAGATTTCACACTCAGCCGATTTAGAAATCGGCGATACAGCAGGTTTGGAAACCTGCGCTACGACGTTTTCTGCCTCCCAAAATCTTTGTCGAATAGACGCGAATTTCACGAATTGACGCCAATTTTTTGGATTCTGAAATTCGCGGAAATTAGTGTAATTCGCGTAAAACCGTTTGTGTTCGAGCGCAACGTGAGGGGCCGCGCTTCTGTCTTCAATTTGCCGGCTCAGCGAGAACGCGAAGGAACAATTTATTTTCACCCGGCAGAGAACTCGCGGGAAGTTGCAGCGTCACAATCTCATAGCCGGAGTGATCTTCGTTCTCATTGGCCGCAATCAAATCAGGCGTGGCCTCCGTCCAGCTCTTCAAATCGTTCGAAACAAAATACCGGTAGCGCAACCCCACGCCGGCGTAATCTCTGACCCGTTGAAATTCAAAACGAAAATCCTGCGTTGGCGTTATCAACATTCCCTTCAAGCTTGCGAGAAATGGATCACTCGCCGTCGGATCGCCGCCAAAAGCCCATTCGCCAAAATTGCTTACACCATCTCCGTCCGGGTCAGCATCCAAGGCGCTCTCCGCTTCTGACAATCCGTGGCGCAAGGCGTAACCGGTGGCCAGCGCATTCGCAATCGGCAGCTTGCGGATTGCAAAATTATCGAGCTGCGCGTAATCCGACGCGCGCGCGCTCAGGCCGATGTAATTTTCGTTCGCCTCATTCCAATTGAAGCTGCGGCTCATGGAATTCGCGTCGGCGCTGTTGATGTCCAGGCGTTGTCCGTTGAAGAAAACATTCACCACAACCGGATCGCCGGCGCCAAATCCCGAAACCGCGAAGCTCGCGCTCAAGGTTCCTTGGCTTTGACCAACCGGAACCGTTTCCAATAAAACGCCGTGACTCCAGACTTTCACGTTGCCGTTCAAATCCAGTTCAACAAAAAAATCCGTGACGCCCGTATTGCCACCCTCCTTGCCGCGAAAACAAACCGCGCCCGCCGGCAAAGAATCACCCACGTCTCCGCCCGTCGCAGCTTCGGCTTCCGACAATCCCACGCCAAAACCCGCATAGCGATTCGCGGCGTCCGCATCGCTCGAACTGATTTTCTGAATCGCCATTTCAATGCTGAATCCGCCAGCGGCGAGAATTTCCGGATCGATAAAATTGTGGCGAATTCCGGTTTCACTCATACCCACGCCCACAGCCATTTGCAGCGCGCCATTATTGATCTGAATGGAGGTTGCTGAACCGCTGCCTTCGAAACCCTCGTAGTAGGCTGCGCCCGCGCCGAGCGGTGGAACCAGATCGCCGGACATTCCGAACGCGCTGACATCAACATCCGAATGGTTCCCGCGCGAAAAGGTATCGAGAAACAAATCCGTCGGTCCCGGCGCAGGCGTGACGGCCGGTGGATTTGCATCCAGCGTGATGAAGCGATTGGCGGGAACTCCGACGCGTGCCGCCCAGACATTCCAGTTCGTGGCCATTTGTGCGACGCGCGCCGGATACGAAGTTGCCAGGTTCGTCATTTCCACCGGATCCTGATTCAAGTCGTACAACTCCAGTTCATTTGCCGGAGAGCTGCCGTCGAACAGAGTGAAATTTTTCGTGACGAGTTTCCAATTTCCTTCCAGCCAGGCGCGATTCCCTTCGTGCTCAAATCCAATTTTTCGTAACACGCCGGGCGCGTCGGCAAACAGTGGTTTCAGGCTTTGTCCTTCGAGCGGAAGAACTTCGTGGCCGTTATACTGCGTCGGATAATTTGCGCCGGTGACATCAACAATCGTCGCCATGATATCAATCAAGTGTCCGGGTTGTTCCTCCCATTCATTGGTGCGCGTGATACCTTGCGGCCAATGAACAATCAACGGTGTGCGAACGCCGCCCTCATGTTCGAAATGCTTGAACAGGCGAAACGGCGTGTCCTGAACGTTGGCCCAGCCGCCGCCCAGATAAATCACGGGTTGCCCGCTCTGCCCCATGTTGTCCAGAGCCGCGCCGGTCAATGGTGACGCATTCGCCACGCCGCCCGTCCATCCGAAAACGCCGCCCTCGTGATTACCGCCGTTGTCGGACAACGCAAAGATCAGTGTGTTTTCCAACTGGCCATCAGCGCGCAGTTTTTCCACCACGCGCCCGATCGTTTCATCCATCTTCTGCACCATCGCCGCATATACCGCCATGCGCCGCGCGAGATCCGCCTGCCGGCTTGACGGCAGTGTGTTCCATTCGGGAATGGCTTCGACGGGAACGTTGCTCCAGGGCGCTGTTCCGACGCGCGGCGACAGCGGATAACGCGCATCGATGATTCCGTTCGCCAACATTTTTTCATAACGCTGTTCGCGAATAACGTCCCAGCCTTGCGCATAAACCGGCGTGTTGGAATTCACCAGATTCTTCGGCGCCTGCAGCGGAAAATGCGCGGAGCCAAAGGCGAGAAAAAGGAAGAACGGTTTGCCATCCTGATGCGCTTGATGATTGTTCAGAAAATCCACGCTGTAATCGCCAATCGCATCCGGACGGTAAAATTCTCCGGGGCCGTAAACGCGATTTGTGATTTCGTTGTTCTGCGAAATCAGCGTGTAAAGATTTGCGTTCCAATTATCCAGACTGTGCGCGCCGCCATCGCCATAGCGCCAGACCTGTTCGAACCCACGTTTCTCCGGAAGGTAAATGCCATTCCCAAGATGCCATTTGCCCGCGAGGTAAGTGCGATAGCCATTGGCCTGAAGCAATTCCGCAATGGTGACGTTGTTATCGGTGCGCAGATTCGGCAATGACGCTCCCGGATCGACGGCAACTTGCTGTGTGTAAAGTCCCGTCAGCAGCGAGCAGCGTGTGGTGCTGCAACGCGCGGTGTTGTAGAAACGACGAAAACGAATTCCTTCGGACGCGAGCTGATCGAGATTCGGCGTGGGAATTTCACTGCCGTAACAACCCCAATCCGAAAAGCCCTGATCGTCTCCCAGAATCAAAACAATGTTCGGCGGCGTGCGGATGACGCTGACCACGAAATTTTTTGTGAGCGAATCATCCGGAGCGGTGACGCTGATCGTGATGAAATTCTCACCGGGCTTTAGCGGAATGGGTTCAGAACTTTCGCCGGATTCAACGGTGTTCGTCATTCCCGCCGAGAAGATGCGAATCGTGGCGCCGGGATTTGCCGCTACCGCGTTCAACGTGACGGATTCATTCGTGTAAACCAGCCGCGCTGTGTAACTCATCCGGTTTGAATTGAATGCTGGCATCAGGGTTCCCGCACTGAGTGTCAGCCCGATCAAATCCGCGGGAGTCGGCATCACGGGAACGCCGATAATTCCAATCGTTCCATCGACCGACAGATCGTTGGTCCAGGCCAGTCCGGGTCCGGGAGAAACTGGAAGAATCGTCAACGCGTTTCCGTTCGCGAGTGGCTGGTTGAAAAATTTGAAACGATCCCCAGATTCAAATTCCGGTCCGAGATTGGTAATGGTGATCGTGCCGGTTCCCACATTGAGCAAGGTTCCGTTCACCTGAACAAAGTCGTTCGTGGAAACCGTCGATTTATCAACTTCGAAAGCCAGATTTCCCGCGAGTGTGAGATCGCTCTGCAACGTCATCGTGCCGAGGGAATTGCCCGGCGACAACGTTGCGGGCGGCAAAATCATGACCGGCCCGGCAATCGAACCGTCGCCTGCCAGCCAGCCGTCGTTCACGTTCACCGCGCCGTGTCCGAGAATGGCTCCGGTGACATTCAAAGTTCCGCCGAGCACGATGGTGCTGCCGACGTACGAATTCGTTCCGCTCAACTCCAGAACGCCCTCGCCCAGTTTTTTCAATCCACCCGCGCCATCTGCTTCAAAATTTTGCGCGATGGTGATGTTGTGATTTGTGGTATCGATCTGCGCGCCGCCATCGCCGATCAATGCGGATTGTAATCCCTGAAAGAACGCAGCGGAACTGGCGACCGGCTTCAACGTTCCGCCATTGAAACGGAACACCACGTTTGTTGCGCCCGCGTTGCCCTGTCGGATTCGTCCGACTTCCAGAACGCCGCCGTTCAAATGGTAAATGCCATCTGCGTCTGCGGAATTTCCAATCGCCAGCGCATTTCCGCCGCTGGTCCAGACGTGGCCGCCGTTCTGATCGAAAATGGATTCCGCACCAGGCGCTTCACCGAGGTAGATGTTTCCGCCGGAACCTGAACCGTAAAGTTCCAATGTTCCTGAATCCACAGTCATCCGGCTGAGACTGCCCCCGGCGGCATTGCCAAATCCCATGCGAAAATTTCCGCCGCCGCCAATGCGCCAGACGCCGTCATTTTCAATCCGCGCTTCCGCCGCAACGCCAGCGGCGGGGACGAAACGAATGCCGTCCGTGCTGTGATCCACAAATCCGCCATCAACGACGACCGCGCCTTCGTTGAGTGTCATCGCGCGGGTCGTGATAAAATTTGTGCTCGTGATGCGCAAGGTTCCGCCGCCCTTCAGAATGATGATCGGATTTCCGCTGTTGGAATTCGCCACACCACCGGCCAGACGCAATTCAGAATCGGCCGCAATGAACTAGTTTTTGTTTACCGCCAGAATATTCAAATCCAGCGCGACAGTGTTCGTTCCCGAGAAATTGGTGATCATTCCCGAGCCCGACGGATTCAGCGCCAACGCATTTCCGGAGAGCGAAAAACCATTCGCGGAAAACGTCAGTCCACGAGCTGTGAGATTGGGAAGGTCATTGAAATTTTGCTGCCGGGCCGCACCACTGAAGATCAATTGGTCATTGTTGACCGGAGCAGTTCCGCCCCAGTTTGCCGCCGTGCTCCAGTTGTCATTCGCACCGGCTCCGATCCAAATCCGGTCGGCGGCGTGAAGCTGACTGAAAGCAATGAGGAAAGAAAATGCGCCGGTAAAAAGCGTTTTCACAACAATGATGAAGTCGATCCAGATGCCGTTGCGACGATTGTCTGAAAACAGAAACGCTTACCAGTAACCCAGAATGCCATTCTTATCGATGAACTCGGTCTGCGTCGTATGCACCGGATCATCGAAGCCCGCGACGTTATGCGGCGTGGCGGAAACGGACTTCTTCCATTCCACCGAACCATCGAGCGCACCCACGTTATTTCCTTCCATGCCTAATGCCATTGGAGTCTCCAAATGATTTGGCTGGGTGGTTCTCAATCCAGTTTTGCTGTGCGGAGTCCGGCCATATTTGATTCCGGTTCCACTGGCTTTTTCACTGACATCCGCCATCAGCACTGTGTAGGGAGAGATTTTATCCGTAGTCTTTCGAGGCGAATCCCACGGAGCGGGCGTGTCGCCGTAACTGATTGTGCGCGGGCGTTTGTCGCTGTCAGTATTCAAACCCCACAAACAGTAATAGCCGAGCCGTCCGCGGGTATTGCCTTGCAGATAAATCATTCCGTTGCTGTCGGGAAAGTTTGGATCGTCAAACGCAATGTAATTGGGACATTGCATCGCATTGGTGGGCATCTTCATGGTTGAAATAAAATAGTCGAAGATGTCTCTGGGAACCCAGACCAGGTGCGTTGAAGCCTTCGGAAATTTTTCCTGATTGTCGCTCGCATACATCAGGATGCCGAGTGTGACCTGCCGCATGTTCGATTTGCAGACGGTGCGCTTGGCTGACTCCTTCGATTTCGCCAAAGCCGGCAACAGCATCGCGGCAAGAATGGCAATGATCGCAATCACCACCAACAGTTCAATCAACGTGAATCCGCATTTCGCAGCAGGTCGC
The DNA here is from genome assembly GCA_035765675.1 of Verrucomicrobiia bacterium. Taxonomy (GTDB): domain Bacteria; phylum Verrucomicrobiota; class Verrucomicrobiia; order Limisphaerales; family DASXHY01; genus DASXHY01. The sequence continues at coordinate 21,416 of DASTXC010000050.1, read as the reverse complement.
AAGGTTTGAGCTCGAAGGAAAGAAAAGCGGCGCTTGGAAGTTCGATTCATGTTATCGGATTTGGTAACTCCAAACCCGCCGCGCCGTCTATCGTCCGAAGCGATGACCTCCGTTATCGCATTGCGATTACCCGAAATGAATTTCCTTCCGATCAGTCTCCGCTGGCCGAACGTGACGCCTGGCGACGAACGCGAATCTCAGAGAAATTGATCACGCCGCAACGCGCGGCCCAGCGATCGTAATCAGCGGAAAGCTCCTTCACGATTTCCGGCTTCGCGTCCGCGAGGTTGTGCGATTCGACACGATCCGCCTCGATGTCGTACAGCTCCCAATCGTGATCGACACCACGGCCCAGCGAAACCAATTTCCATTTTCCTTTTCGGATGGCGCGATTGCCTTCGTGTTCCCAGCAAAAAGTACGATTGGCATTTCCGCGATTGCCTTTGAGCAACGTGAGAATGCTTTGCCCTTCCGGTTTTACGCTGCCGTCACCGGGATATTTTGCGCCGGCTAATTCCATAAACGTTGGAAGCAGATCGATGACGTGCGCCGGCTCGCGAATCTTTTTTCCGTTGTGATCCGCGGGAATGCCTTCCGGCCAGCGGGCAATCAACGGTGTGCTGATGCCGCCTTCGTAAGCGGAAGTTTTATGATGACGCCAGGGTGTGTTGCTGACGGTCGCCCACGGACGCGCATAACCGCGAAAAGAATCGCGGCTGCCAATCGGCGCGGATTTATCACCGCCGTTGGGATCTTCCGCCGCGCCGCCGTTGTCGGACATAAAAATCACCAGCGTGTTGCTTTCAATTCCGAGCCGCTTGATTTCATCCAGCAGACGACCGATCTGGCGATCCATGTGTTCCGTTTGCGCCGCATAAATCTCCATTCGCCGCGCCCATTGCTGGCGTTGTTCATCCGTCAATTCGTGCCACGGCTTGTTCCGTCCACGATCCATCGGCGCCATCTTGAATCCTTCCGGAACAATTCCCAATTGAATCATCCGGCGCAGTCGTTCTTCGCGAATCGCCTGCCAGCCCTGGTCATACTTGCCATGATATTTCTTCACCTCCGACTCCGGCGCCTGCAAGGGCCAGTGAGACGCGTTGTAAGGCAGATACAGGAAGAACGGTTTGGAACTTTTGTCTTTGACGGCTGCATCAACAAATTCAATCGCGTGATCCGTAAAAGCGTCGGTGGAATAAAACCCATCGTGCGGCGGCGTGTAAGGTTGATCGTCCAAAGCCATTCGCGCGCGCGGGCCATCTTTGGAATCGCCTCCATAATAATTCATCGCGCCATCAATCTGAACAAACGAACGATCAAAGCCGCGTCGCACCGGCCATTCCGCCGGACGCTTTCCTAAATGCCATTTGCCGGCCATCAGCGTTTCATAGCCAGCCGCCCGCAACACTTCCGCCATCGTCGGGCTGTTCGTGCTGAGATGATCCTGATAAGCCGGGCTGTTCGCCGCCGCACGCGCTGCCGCGGCGTAGTCATCGATCATTTCGCCAATGCCGGCCTGATGCGGATAGCGCCCGGTCATCAAAGCCGCGCGCGTGGGACAGCAACGCGCTTGATTGTAAAACTGCGTCAACGCCACGCCGTTCTGCGCCAGCCGATCAATATTTGGCGTGGAAATTTCGGAACCGAAACAGCCGATGTCCGAATAGCCAAGATCATCCGCGAGAATCAGCACAATGTTCGGCCGCGCCGCCGGAGCGGCGTGAGCGGTTGAAATCGAAGCGATGAATTGAAAGATGAGACCGACCGTGAAAAGCGGGAACAATATTCGTTTCATTTTTGATGCGGCTGAAGGCAGCGGCTCTGAACGGTGACATTCAGAATAGCGACGCACTGTAGCAATTCGCCAGGCGAACACTGAATCGTCCATTGCGATGATATTCAACAATGGCTTTGCTTGCCGTGCCGGACAGATCACTGCGTCCGCGGCGCAACAATTCCCGCATCGATATATTGTCCACCTTGGTTTTGATGACAATGCACGGCCATGACATTGACGCCCGGTTTTAGAGCAGCACGCGCGGCAGGAGCAATTTCCACTTCGTAATAGCTCGTGACGAAGTTGGTCACGCTCGCCGCCAGAACGCCATTCAAATAAACCTCTGCGTCTTCATCGTGATGAATCTGAATTCGCGCGTTGCTCAGGTCCTGTCCGTTCCAGTTGAATTTCCGACGCAGCCAGATGTCCGGCGTTTTCCAATCCGTGTTCACCAACGAACCTGGCGTATCGCGCGTGCCGAATCCACCCAACGCCTCAGCCCAGCTGGTGTCGTCGAAGTCCGGTTGATTCCATCGATCGCCCGGATTCTCTGTGGTGTATTCCCAGAGCACTCTTCCGTAGAGCGCGTTCGGCGCAATGGCGTCAAACGGCTGCTCGCGGCTTTTCCCGGTATTGGCCGCGACGGCGACGGCGGGATCAATTTTTGAAATCGCTCGGTCGTAAGTCATCAAGCCGTTGCATTCCGTTTCCACATCGGTCGTCTGCGTGTAAACGGCGGCGTTCAATCCAAAAAAATCGCGCAACAAATAAACGCGATCCCATAATTTCGCGTAACGGTCGATAAGCGTTTTCTGATCCGGCATCGGCTGATAGCCCCAGAATTTGTCCGACCACGTGTGCCCCGTCCAGCCGAGCCCCAGCCCGCCGAATTCGCCGAGCACTCCGGCGCGTTGCGCTTCGGTCGGCGGCGCTTCCGGACCGGGATAACTGTGAATGTCCAGCAGATCGCCCACGCGTTTATCGGTCCAGCCGCTGGCATTGCTCACGAGCCGCGAAGGATCCAGCGCCTTTACCCAGGCGGCGAGGCGTTCGGTGTCGTATTGGCCCCAGCCTTCATTGAACAGAATCCAGAGAATGATTGAGGGATGATTTCGCCGGCCTTCAATCATCCGCTGCAACTCCACTTCAAACTGCGTGCGGCCTTCGAGCGTGTTATTGTTGCCGCTCGGCATGTCCTGCCAGACCAGCAATCCCAAACGATCGCACCAATAATACCAGCGATCCGGCTCCACTTTCACATGCTTGCGCGCGAGGTTGAAACCGGACTGTTTCAGAAACTCAATGTCAAATCGCAGCGCGTCATCGGTGGGCGCCGTGTAAATGCCCTCCGGCCAGAAACCCTGATCCAGCGCGCCGGCTTCAAAAACAAAACGGTCGTTCAATTCCATCCGCATCACTCCACCCGCATCCCGGCGCAATGCAATCTTGCGCATCCCGAAATAACTTCCGACGGAATCCACCACGCGGTCTCCATCCTTCAGCGTGATCGACAAATCGTAGAGAAATGGATCCTCGGGCGACCACAGATGCGGCGAAGCAATCGGCAGGTTGAGTTCCTGATTGGCCAATCCCGTCACCTGGCCAACCACTTGATTCGATGAAAGCGCCACGACTTCGACCTGCAATGAATCCGCCATTCCGCCGACCGCCGCGCGAACGTGCAACACACCTGCGTCAAGATCGGGCGTCAACCGCAGTTCATCGATGCACAATTCGTTGACCGGTTCCAGCCACACGGTTTGCCAGATGCCGGACGTCGGCGTGTAGAAAATGCCTTCGGGATTGCGCGACTGTTTGCCGCGCGGTTGATCGCCTTCGGTGGGATCTTCAACGGCAACGACAATTTCCTGCTCCGCTTTTTGGTTTAACTGGTCCGTGATATCAAAGGTGAAACTGTCGTAACCGCCGCGATGCCGTCCAACGGATTTGCCATTGATGAAAATTCGCGCCGCCCAATCCACCGCGCCGAAATGCAGACGCACGCGACGTCCACGCCAGTTTTCAGGAACGCTGAATTTTCGCCGATACCAGAGCGTGCTGTTTTCATCCAGCCGTCGCATCACGCCGGAAAGCGCAGACTCAATGGGAAACGGAACAAGAATGCGGCCTTCGTAATCAGTGGCTTCCCGCGCGTCGATGGGAGTGATGGCGTAATCCCAAAGCCCATTCAGGTTCAACCAGTCGGCGCGCGTGAGCTGCGGCCGCGGATATTCCGGATGCGCGTTCGTGGGATTAACCTCACCCGCCCAGCGTGTGAACAACGGGCCTGGCGCAGGATTCCAGATTTTGGTTTGGCCCAACGCCGGATGAAGAACGAAAAGGAAAACGATGACTGAAAGCATCGCAATCCGGAGCGCGGGTCTGTGACCCGCAGCAACTTCGTAAATCCGCCAGCGTTCGCTTGCCTTCCAGCCGCGCTGAAGATTCTCGCTGCTGCGGGTCACAGACCCGCGCTCCGTTTGCGGAGTTCGGACTTCAAGGTTCATTGTTCGACGTTCCAGTATCCGTGAATCAATGCCGCAGATATTTCGCCACTGCTTCGCCGCACGAACAGACGTGCAATTTTTCGTAAATGCGGCGGATGTAATTGCGCACGGTATGAATGCTCACGCCCAGCTTTTCAGCAATCTGCTTGTACGCCTGCCCTTCCGCCAAACCATCCAGGACTTCCCGTTCACGCGGCGACAGTTCCGTGACTTCATCCTGACGCGCGGGCGGCGATTGCATGGATTGCACGACCTTGCGCGCAATCGGCGCCGACATCGGAGAACCACCTTCATGCACTTCACGAATTGCTTCGAGCAATTTTGCCGGTGCCAGCCGTTTCAACAGATAACCGCTCGCACCCGCCGCGAGTGCGCTGAAGATTTTTTCCGTGTCCTCGAAAACCGTCAGCATCACAATCTGCGTTTTCGGCATCATGGGCTTGAGCTGGCGCACGCATTCAATGCCGCTCATGCCCCCGAGATTGATGTCCATCAGGATCACATCCGGCTTTTCCTTCGGCAGATGTTGAAGCGCTTCCTCCGCGCTGTCGTAAACACTGACGCACTGGAAACCTTTCGCCGAATCCACGTAACCGCCGATGTTCTCGCGCAGCTCCGCTTCGTCATCAACAATCGAAACTTTGATCAATTCCATATCACTTCTTTCTCATCAAAATTGCTTTGGCCGTCAGCGGCACACTGAAGCTTACCACCGTTCCCTTGCCCGGATGACTCATCAAATCAAACTGCCCGCCCACCGCGGCAAGGCGTTCCCGCATATTGCGCAAACCATAACCGCCGCGTTGCCCGGGAGGCCGCGGTTGCGAGAACGCCTCATCAGAATCGAAGCCGCAGCCATTGTCTTCGATCCGCATGATGAAGTGTTTGCCTTCCACCGTCATGTCGATCTGAATACGCGACGGACGTCCGTGCTTCAGCGCGTTGTTCAACGATTCCTCAAACGCGAGGAAAAGATTGTGCCGCGCTTCCGCCGAAAGCGGATAGTTCGGCAGGCCGCGCGCGATTCGCAATTCACATTCCACCGAGGTGTTCTGCAAATACTCGGTCGCGTATTGGCCGAGATACGCCGCCAGATGTTCCAGCGTGTCGTTGTGCGGATTGACTGCCCAGACGATTTCATCCAGCGATTGCAACAGATCGCGCGTGGTGCGGGCGATGGAATCCAATCGCTTCGCAACCGGTTCGTGTCCCTGCAATTCACCCATCGCGCGTTCGCTCATGAAGGAAATTTTCGTGAGCTTCGAACCGATTTCGTCGTGCATGTCCTGCGCGATCCGCATGCGTTCCCGTTCCATCGCCTGTTGCGCCGCCAGCGCGGCCAGACGTCGGCGCAAGATCCGATTGGAAACCATTCGCGCCGCGCCACCGATCAACACAATCGCGACAATCATATAAATCGTTACGGCAAAACCCGTGCGCCAGAACGGAATCGGAATCACAAAGGAAAAAGACGCTTCATTGTTGAACCACGAACCGCCTTCCAATCCGGCTTGAACGCGGAATCGATGCGGCCCGTACGGCAGCTTGCCGTAACTCACGGCGCGAATGGAATCGCTCGTGACCCAATCGGATTCGTAACCTTCGAGCCGATAGCGGAATCGCGTTTTCTCGGGCGCGGAGAAATTCAACGCCGTGAAATGAATCTCCAGCTTGCCCATGTCAGACGGAAATCTGGCCGGCTCGGATTTTTCGTGCGGAAGATTCGGATGAGCGCTGGGAATCGCGCAAACGGTTTGTTTATCGACCACGATTTTTTCGATCAAAACCGGCGGCGGCGTCAATCCCGCAAGCGGCGCGCGGAGGTCAAACACTGCAATGCCTGTGGCCAGCGCAAACCAGAGTTTTCCATCGGGCGCTTTCATGGCGCGCGGCCAGCCATAATGCGGCAGCGGCCCCAGCGCCACTTCACCTTTGTAAAGCATCTGTGGACGCAGCGGCGTTCGTCCGGCGAGCGCGTCGGCGATTTCGTTCTGTGCGAGGTGATAAACCGCGCTGCTGGTGCTGAGCCAGAGATTCCCTTCCTCGTCACTGAGAATTCCCAGAATGGCGTACTCGGGCGCGCTGAGATTCAAGTTCCAGGAAACGAGATGTCCTTTCGTCCAGCACCCCAAAAGTCCGCCCGCAGTTCCAATCCAGAGACGCCCGGCAGCGTCCAGATACAGCGAGCGTATGGATTTTCCGCCGAGTGACCCCGCATTCAGTGTCGTCCGAAAAGTTTTGTTTGAGAATTCACCCAATTCGCCGGTTTCAAATCCGATCCAAAGATTTTTGCCGGTGGCCAGCAGAGTTGTGACCGGTTCGGCAGGCAATCCGGCATCCAGACCGAACGAAGCCGGCCAGCCACTTTTGAATCGATGCAAAGTTCCAGCCGCGGTTCCCGCCCAGACAGCGCCGTCAGCATCCGACGCAACGGCCAGCACCCGATTATCCGCCAGCCCGTTCGCGGTCGTGAAGTGCGCGGTGTTCTTGTTGCTGATCCGATAAAGCCCCGCGCCCGGTGTTCCCACCCAGAGACTCCCATCGGCGGCGGTGGCGACGGATGAAACGAGACTTTGAAATTCCCAACCGGTCGGCGCGGGCGGACGTTGAAATGTTTCTTCGCCCGTGAACAAACCGTCGCGTTCAAATCCAATCCAGGCGCGGCCTTCCGCTCCAAACGCCAGACACGTCGCCGGACGATTCGGCAGGCCGGCATCCATTTCGAGCCAGCGCATATTGCGCGGTTGCAATCGCACCACGCCGCCGCCGTGCGTGCCGAGCCAGAGATTGCCTTCCCGATCTTCACACAATGCGCGCACGTCGCTGGTCAATCCACCCGAACGCAACGTCACCGGAAGGAATTGATTATCCACGAAGCAGTACAGGCCTTTACCGCTGGTGCCGATCCACAATTCACCGCGCCGGCCTTCGCACAAACTCCAGATGCGCGTGGAGGAAGTCAGATCGCCGCTGCCAAAGTGATTGAGATATTTGCGGTCCTTGAGATTGACGAGATAGGTGTCGCCGAACGCCCAGAGGTTTCCCTGCCGATCTTCGTAAATGCCGAGATATTCCGGGCTGCGACTCGGGCTGTCGGTTTGAAAAACGTACGGATAAATCCGGCCATTCTTGAACTGGCACATGCCGGCGCGGGTGGTGATCCAGACCGTTCCCGAACGCGCGACGTGAACGCTGGAAACGAAATCGTTCGGCAAACCGTCCCTGGCCGTGAAGCGCGTGATCTGACCGGACGCCAATCGCGCCAGACCGCCGGGCATTCCGATCCAGATATCGCCCGCGGCATCTTCCGCAACGCTGTTGATTGTTTCATCGAGCCTTACGCCCTTCCCATGGAACCGTCGCAGCGTGCCATTGGCATAGCACAACAGGCCGTCGCCCTGCGTTCCAACCCACAATCGCCCGGACGAATCCTCGCACAAAGCAGTGATGGAAATCACGGCGTTCGAACGCAACGTGTACGGGGACATCGGCACAAAACGAACGCCATCAAACCGCACCAGACCGCCGGCGGTGCCGATCCAGAGATAACCATCGTGGGTTTGCAGCAGCGAAGTGACCGAATCGTCAGGCAACCCCTGTTGCTTGTTCCACACGCGCACCGCGAGGTCCTGCGGCAGCACGGGCAATTGCGCTCCGAAGGCGTCGATCGGGAGGATCGCGACCAGCAGGACCAGCAGGATTCGGCGCATCAGAGTCAACGCCGCTAACGTTTCAGATGTTGCGCTGCTCCGCAAGAAGCGGGTGGCGGCTGGGGTGTGATTGCAACTGGTGGTCACTCTCGCCCCTTGAGGAACGAACGGGGAGAGAGACGGAGAGACGGGATTTTGATTTCTTATCGATCGGGATCGGGATGCCAGGTTGAAATTTCAAACGGTTCAAAACCTCCGCTCGCCATCCCTCTTCCTTCCTTCGCCAGAAAGAGAGGGGGTTGACCATCAGTTGCAATCGCACCCTGGCGGCTGTGGCGCTGTGAACCTGCGACCTTGGAAATTAAAGATGACTGAACAACAGAAAGCACGGGTGCGGACACCCGTGCTGTTAAACTACGGCAAAGCTAAAGACTGAGCAGCCGACGAACTTATCTCAGCAATTTGCGCAATACATTGAAATAACGGCGCGCGATTTTCTTTTCGCCGGACTCGTCTGGATGCGTTCCGTCGAACGTGTCCCGTCGCGGATTGAAACCCGCCGCCAGATTCACCACAGTAACGCGCACGCCCGCGCGCCGCTCAATTTTCGCTGCGCGCTTGATCGCACCTCGCAACTGGGACATGCCACGCCGATTCTGACCCACGAATGGCGCGGGCAACGCCATTACAATCACCACGCCGGGATTCACCGCGTGCAACGTTTCGATGATGGTCATCAGGTTGGATTTCGAAACGCCGTGCGGGATATCGTCGCCCACATCATTCGCGCCGAGATCGAGCAGCACGATGTCAGGCACTGTTGCCGACGCGATGGAATTGATGGATTGAACCCCGTCTGCGGTGGTCCAGCCCAGATGCCCTTCATGATTCATATCGAAATCGGTCTGGGCCGGCGCGCCGTTGGCTACGCCCCATTGGGTGCCGACGAAATCGACATCGAAGCCGCGGTCAGTTAGAAGATGCCAGAGCCAATAGCGATAGCTCAAATGCGGCGCCATTGATGAAGTTACAGAATCGCCCAGGGGCAGAATGCGGACTTGAGCCTGGGTGTTGACGCCGCCGAAACACAGCCCGACGCCCATCAGAAGGAGAGCGAGATTACGAATTTTCATGAGCGCCACTTTAGGAAAATTGCGGCGCGCGCTCCAATGGAGAGAACGCCCAACCGCCCTTGGGGTAAGCACCGGTCTGGCAATTTCACAGGCAGCTTGCTGCGAAGGCGAAATTCCGGTGATTTGTTCCGAAGAAAAAAATGGTCGGAGCGACAGGATTCGAACCTGCGACGTCTTGCTCCCAAAGCAAGTGCTCTAGCCAGGCTGAGCTACGCTCCGACACAGGCCCTGAACTATCTACAGATCGTTCCCCTTGCGCAATGACTTTCTCGATAAATCGCGTGAAGTTCACTTCGCCCGTAAGCAGGACCGTGGAAAACGCGCCGGAATCCGAAACATTGCAGAACGGTCATCGACATCGCCTCACTTCTAAGCGACAGTAGCCCCACTGCTTTTGAAAACCGGAAAAGAACTTATCCTCGCCACAAAACCTTTTGCTGCCGATTCGGCCGTTAGAAGCTGGTGGCACGTACTCTCAACCGCGTTTCTGCTTGCTGCCAGCCTGATTGGAACGATTTGGAATTTCCATTTCGCCACCCAGATCGGCTGCAGCGTGTTGGCCGGGTTGTTGATCCTGCGGTTGTTCGTGATCTACCACGACCAGCAGCATCATGCGATTCTCTCGCGTTCGCGCATCGCGGAATGGCTGATGCAAATCTTCGGCATTCTCGCGCTCAGCCCCAGCAGCATCTGGCGCAGTTCGCATAACCATCATCACAATCACAACTCGCAACTGCGTGGCTCGCATATCGGCTCGTTCCCTGTGATGACCCGGACGCAATTCGAGAAATGTTCCCGCGGACGTCAGATCAAATACCTGTTCATCCGCCATCCGCTCACAATCCTGTTCGGATATGTCTTCGCGTTTCTGTTCGGCATGTGCCTTTATCCCTTTTTCAATAAGCCGAAGGAACATTTCGATTGCGCGATTGCATTCGTGGTTCATTTCCTGATTTCCGCTGCGCTGCTGTATTTCTTCGGTTGGCAAACGCTGCTGCTCACCCAGATCGTTCCGCATTTTATCGCGAGCGCGATCGGCACCTATCTGTTCTACGCGCAGCATAATTTTCCCGACGTTGCCTTTTACGACCGTCTCGGCTGGGCTTACGAAAAAGCCGCTTTGGAATCTTCGAGCTACATGAAGACCGGCCCGATCATGGCGTGGTTCACAGCCAACATCGGTTACCATCACATTCATCATCTGAATGCGAAAATCCCTTTCTATCGTTTGCCTGAAGTGCTGAACGCCATCCCTGAACTGGCGCGCCCGAAAACCACGTCGCTGCATCCGCTCGAAATAATCCGCTGTCTGCGTTTGAAAATCTGGGACGTGGAAGCGCAGCAGATGATTCCCCTTCCCCGCAAAACCAGAGCCGGTTTTGAAAAAGTTTCCAATTCCTTGAAACAGGAAGCCGACGCTCCCTGATTCCCAACAACCCAATCTGTTATGTCATTCACCGCTGCTCAAATAGCCCAACAACTCCGCGGTGAAGTCCTCGGGGACAGCACCATTGAACTCACCGGATTTGCTTCCGCTGAAAATGCCCGCTCCGGCGATCTCACATTCGCGGAAAAAGAAGCCTACTTCGCCGGCGCAGAAGCCAGCCAGGCTTCGGCCATTCTTGTGAGCGCGGAATTTCCATCGCCAGCCGCGCCCACGAAAGTTCTCATCCGTGTTCCGAACGCCCGCGTGGCCGTCGCTCGATTGTTGCCGCTCTTTTTTCCACCTAGTCCGCAATTGCCTGGAATCCATCCCGGCGCCAGCGTCGCCGCTTCTGCGCAGATCGCTCCCACCGCGCATATTGGACCGAACTGTGTGATTGGCGAACGCGTCCAGATTGGAGCGCGTTCAGTTTTGCTCGGCGGCAATCATATCGATGTCGATTGCCAGATCGGCGACGACGTTTGCCTGTTTCCGAATGTCGTGGTTTATGCGAAATCGCAGATCGGTCACCGCGTTGCGATTCACGCGGGAACGGTGATTGGCTCGGACGGCTATGGCTACGTTTTCGATGAAGGCCGCCATCGCAAAATGTTGCAGATTGGAAACGTGATCATTCACGACGACGTGGAGATCGGCGCGAACACCGCCATTGATCGCGGCGCGCTCGGCTCAACCGTGATCGGTCAGGGCAGCAAGATCGACAACCTCGTTCACATCGCGCACAACGTGGTGATCGGCCAGCATTGTTTGGTGATGGGCCAATCGGGTTTCGCCGGCAGCACGCGTCTTGGAAATTATTGCGTGATCGCGTCGCAGTCTGGAATTGCCGGACATCTCAAGCTCGGCCATCAGGCAACGGTCGGCGCGAAGTCCGGTGTCATGCGCGACATTCCCGACAAGGGAACGGTTCTGGGAATTCCCGCCGCGCCGGACAAACAAGCCAAACGCCAGATGATTGCGTTGCAGCAATTGCCCGAATTGATTCGCCGCACCCGCGATCTCGAAAAAGAACTTGCTGAAATTAAAGCCAGGCTCGCTCAGCAAGTTGCTTGCTGAAGTGATCCCTCACCCCGCCCCTCTCCCATTCGATGCGAGAGGGTGAAATAATTCCACGCCGCAGCCTCAAGTCCGAACTTCGAACGCGCCGCGCATCCGCATCCTTCGATGTTTGGCGTTCAAAGTTCGTTGTTCGATGTTCCTCGATTCCTCGCTCACGCTTCGTCCCTGATTGCCATTCGCTTCGCCTCTCTTTATAAACATCGGACGCATGACCAAACCAAATCGAAGCGATATCGCCGTGGCCACGCAAGGCCAACGTCCTTTCAAAAAGCTGATGGCCGCGAACCGCAGTGAAATTGCCATCCGCATTTTTCGCGCGGGCACAGAACTCGATTTGCGCACGGTAGCGATTTACGCGCAGGAAGATCGCTTCTGCCTGCACCGCTTCAAAGCCGATGAAGCGTATCTCGTCGGCCAGGGCAAAGGTCCGGTCGCCGCGTATCTCGACATCGACAACATCGTCGCCGTCGCGAAAGAAAAAGGCGTCGATGCCATTCATCCCGGTTACGGTTTTCTTTCGGAGAATCCTGATTTCGCCCGTGCTTGCGCCAAAGCTGGAATCACGTTTGTCGGGCCGCGCGCGGAATTGTTGGAAATGATGGGCGATAAAACCGCCGCCCGTTCACTCGCTCAGAAAATCAATGTTCCGGTTCTGCCGGGAAATGAAGAAGCGATTTCCGATCGCGCCGAAGCATTGAAGGCCGCGAAGGAAATTGGTTTTCCGCTGATCATCAAAGCCGCATTCGGAGGCGGTGGACGCGGCATGCGCGTGGTGCAAAAGGCCGCTGATCTCGCCAGTCTGCTGGATGAAGCGCAGTCCGAAGCGGAACGCGCTTTTGGAAATCCCGCCGTGTTCCTGGAGAAATATATTCCGCGCGCCAAGCATATTGAAGTTCAAATCCTCGGCGATCAGCACGGCAACGTGATTCATCTTCACGAACGCGATTGCTCCGTTCAGCGGCGGCATCAGAAAGTCGTGGAAGTCGCGCCCAGCTTTGGCCTGCCGAAAAATATCATCAAGGAACTCTGCGAAGCCGCGGTGCGAATCGCGCGCGAGATTCGCTATGACAACGCGGGCACGATTGAGTTTCTCTACGATCTCGACCGGCACGAATGGTTTTTCATCGAGATGAATCCGCGGATTCAGGTCGAACACACCGTGACCGAAGTGATAACTGGACTCGATCTGGTGCGCGCGCAGATTCTGATCGCGCAAGGCCACGAACTTCACGGGCCGGCGGTCAACATGCCGTTGCAGCCGGACATCCCCCGCAATGGATATGCGATTCAATGCCGTGTGACGACCGAAGATCCGGAAAACAAATTCATGCCGGACTACGGCAAGATCCTGGCGTATCGCTCGCCGGGCGGATTTGGAATCCGGCTCGACGGCGGCATGGGTTATGGCGGCGCGATCATTACGCCGTTTTACGATTCCATGCTGGTGAAGGTAATCGCCAGCGCGCACACGTATGAAACCGCGATGCACCGCATGCATCGCGCATTGTCGGAATTCCGCATTCGCGGTGTGAAGACGAACATTCCGTTTCTGGAAAACGTGATTCAACACGAACAGTTCCAGAGCGGCCAGGCCACGACGACGATGATCGACACGTCGCCGGAGCTGTTCAAATTTTCCATTCGCCGCGATCGCGCCACGAAGCTCTTGAACTTTCTTGGCAACGTGATCGTAAATGGCAATCCGCACGCGAAGGGTTACAAACCGGAAAAACCGTTGATTCGCGCCACGCCGGTGGAGTTCGATCGCAAAGCCGTTCCGCAGCCGGGAACCCGCGATCTGTTGCTGGAACTCGGGCCGAAAAAATTCGCAGAATGGACGCGCAAACAAAAGCGCCTGCTCGTGACCGACACGACCTTGCGAGACGCGCATCAATCGCTGATGGCCACTCGCGTTCGCACGTTCGACATGCTGGCCGTTGCCGATGCGCTGGCCCGTCGCGCGCCGAGATTGTTTTCGCTCGAAATGTGGGGCGGCGCGACGTTCGACTCCTCAATGCGTTTTCTGAATGAAGATCCGTGGGATCGGTTGCGGCAGTTGCGCGCGCGCATTCCGAACATTTGTTTTCAGATGCTGTTCCGCGGTTCGAACGCCGTGGGTTATTCGAATTATCCCAACAACGTCGTTGCGGGTTTTGTGAAACACGCCGCGGCATCTGGCATTGATATTTTCCGCATTTTCGATTCGCTGAATTACACGCCAAATCTGAAAGTTGCAATGGAAGCGGTTCAGGACACGCACGCGATTTGCGAAGCGGCGATCTGTTACACCGGCGATATTCTCGATCCGAAGCGCACGAAGTTTTCGCTGAAATATTATGTGAAACTCGCGAAAGAGCTGGAGCGCATGGGCGCGCACATTCTGGCGATCAAAGACATGGCGGGGCTTTGTCGGCCGTACGCGGCGTATCAACTGGTGAAAGCGTTGAAGGAAGAAATCGATTTGCCTATTCATTTTCACACGCATGACACCAGCGGCGTGAATTCCGGTTCCATTCTCGAAGCGGCCGACGCCAACGTGGACATCGTCGATCTCGCGATGGCGTCGATGTCAGGTTCCACGAGCCAGCCGAATTTGAATTCAGTTGTCGCCGCCTTGCAGAACACGCCGCGCGACACGCAACTGAATCTCGCGGCGATGAACGAGTTTTCCGATTATTGGGAAAAGGTGCGCGAGTATTATCATCCGTTCGACACCGCACCCAAAGCCGGCAGCGGCGAAGTTTATCTGCATGAAATGCCAGGGGGCCAATACACGAATCTCAAGGAACAGGCCGCGAGTATGGGCGTGGCGCATCGCTGGCCGGAAATCGCCCGCACGTACGCGGAAGTGAATCAGCTCTTCGGCGACATCGTAAAAGTCACGCCGAGCAGCAAAGTCGTCGGCGACATGGCGTTGTTCCTGTTCAGCCGCGGCATCAAACCCGCCGACGTCGTGAACCTCGAACCCGGATCGCAGAGTTTTCCGGAATCCGTTGTGGACATGCTCAGCGGCGGTCTCGGTTGGCCGGATGGCGGTTGGCCGAAAGACGTTCAACGCGTGGTGCTCGGCGAAAAACGCGCGGCGCAGGCGCAGAAAGATTTCAAAAAAGGCGTTGTGCCGGGAGCCGTGGCGACGCCGGCAAATCTGGAAAAAATTCGCAAGGAACTTTCCACACTGCTCAAACGCGAAGCCACGGACGACGACGTCTTTTCGCATCTGATGTATCCGCAGGTGTTCGCAGATTTTGTGAAACATTCCCGCGATTTCAGCGATGTGAGCGTTCTGCCGACGCACGCCTTTTTCTACGGCTTGCGGCGCGGCGAAGAAATCACGTTTGCGATTGAAGAAGGCAAAACGTTGATCGTTCGTCTGGTGAATGTAAGCGAGCCAGACAAGGACGGACGGCGCACGGTGACTTACGAATTGAACGGCATGACGCGCGAGGCGTTCATCACAGACAAGAAAGTCATGCCGCAATCCAAAGCGCGTCCAAAAGCGGATCTGGCCGATCCGTTGCAGGCCGCCGCGCCGATTCCGGGATTGATCGCAAACATCGCTGTCACAGTCGGCGCGAAAGTCGCCAAAGGTGACAAGCTGCTGATGATGGAAGCGATGAAAATGCAGACCACGGTTTACGCTTCGGCGGACGGTGTGGTGGAAGCCATTAACGTTCAGGTCGGCGACACGGTGGAAAGCAAAGATCTGCTGGTGAAACTGCGCGCGTAACGCAGGGTGTTCCGTAGCGCAGGCTGGCAGCCTGCTGTGTCGCCGACTGGCAGTCGGCCCGGCGCGAGTTGTCACGCCTTCAAACTCCCAGCCCCGTCCCTGTTTTCACGCCCGGCGGATTGCCAATCCGCGATACCGCCGGCTGCCAGTCGGCGCTACACCTCTTTCTACAAACCAAAACTTGGAATCTTTGGTCGGGTGCCTATTCTACCGCCGTTCCCTGATTGCGGTGTGGCGGATTGGCGGTTTGATTTACCTGATGAAACCAGAATTCCGAAACAGGCTGTTTCGAGTGGCGCTTTGGACATCGCTGCTCTACGCCCTCGTCGGCGGCGCCTGGATTCTCCTTTCCGATGAAGTTCTGCATGCGCTGGTGACGAATGCGGAAGCCCAGCACCGCCTGGAGGTTTACAAAGGCTGGGCGTTCATTGGTGTCACCGCGATCCTCCTCTTCGTCATTCTGCGCCAGCAGTTGCGACGCTGGGAACGGGAAGCCACCGCGCGCCGCCAGGCTGAAGAAGCACTGAACCAAAGCCAGGAACGTTACCAATCAATCGTGGACAGCCTGCGCGACGTGGTGTTTCAATCCGATCCCGTCGGCCATTGGACCTTTTTGAATCGCGCCTGGGAAGACATCACAGGTTTCAAAATCAGCGACACGCTGGGGAAATTTTACCTCGATTTCGTTCATCCGGAGGATCGTGAGGAAAACGCCCGGCTGGTTCAGGATCTGGTGGAGCGCAAACGCGCGCATTGCCAGCACTACGTCCGTTACCTGCATCAGCAAGGCGGGTTTCGCTGGGTGGAAATTCACGCCGAACTCATGTTCGACGAGCATCAACGCACGCTTGGCATGGCGGGAACGCTGCGCGATATCACAGAGCGCCGTCGCGCCGAAGAACGCCTGCGCAAGAGCGAGGAACATCTACAACACGCTGCCAAGGTCGGCGGCGTCGGCACGTTCGAACACAACCACGTCACCGATGAAATCTATTTCTCGCCGTTGCTGCGCCAGATTTACGGCTTCTCGCCTGACGAGCCGGTGACGCACGATTCCCTTTTGAAACGCGTGCTGGAAGAAGACCGGCCCGCGTTGATCGAAGTAACCGCGCGGGCGCATGATCCGGCGGGCGACGGACGGTTCGTGCACGAACATCGGATCGTGGCCTGCGACGGCCGCGTTCACTGGCTGCGCAGCCTTTCGCAAACTTTTTTTGAAGGTGAAGGGAAATTACGCTGGCCACTGCGAACGGTCGGCGCGGTGGTCGATATCACCGAACGCAAGCTCGCCGAGGAAGCGGTCAAGCAAAGCGAGCAGCATTTGGAAATTGCCATTGAAGCCGCGGGCCTCGGCACCTGGGAAGTCAGCCTTCCCGGCATGCAGGTGAAATGGTCGGAAAGTTACGGCGAATTGTTTGGCATTCCGCCCACCCGATTTCCCACTACGGAGGAAAATCTTTTTTCCCACGTGCATCCGGACGATCGCGAGCGGGTTCGACAGGAATTTCGCCACGCGTTGGAGAACGGCACGCAGTACGATTGTGAATTTCGAATTCTCAACGCGCAGAGCGAGGTCCGCTGGCACGCGGCCATGGGCAAAGCGGTGCTCAATCAGGAAGGAAAACCGGTACGGTTTGCTGGTGTCGGCATGGACATTACGGAACGCAAACAGGCGGAAGAAGAACGGCTCGCGCTGGAAGCTCAGTTGCGTCAGGCCCAAAAGATGGAAGCCATCGGCACGCTGGCCGGCGGAGTGGCGCACGATTTCAACAATATTCTCACGGTCATTCATGGCAATGCGTCGCTGCTGCTCAACGGCCAGATGAACGCGCATGACAATACTGAATCCGCGCGCCAGATCGTCCGCGCCGCGGAACGCGCCGCCAGTCTCACGCGACAGTTGCTGATGTTCAGTCGCAAGCAGGTGATGCAGCTTTCGAACCTGAACCTCAACGAAGTCGTCGCGCAGATGACCAAGATGTTGCAGCGCATTCTCGGTGAGGACATCGCCTTGCAGACAAACTTCGCCCCGCACCTGGGAGTGGTTCGCGGCGACGCGGGAATGATCGAACAGATTCTGCTGAATCTTGCCGTCAATTCCCGGGACGCCATGCCGCGCGGTGGCCGCCTGGTCATTGCCACCGGCACTGAAACGCTTGATAAAAAATTGGCCGCGCAACAACCGGATGCGCTCCCGGGCTTTCACGTCTGGCTGAGCGTCACGGACACCGGTTGCGGTATTCCGCCGGAAACTTTGCCGCGCATCTTCGAACCTTTCTTCACCACGAAGGAAGTCGGCAAAGGCACCGGCCTCGGACTCGCGACCGTGTACGGAATCGTCAAACAGCATCGCGGCTGGATCACGGTTTCCAGCCAGGTCAATCAGGGAACAGCGGTCCGCATTCATTTCCCTGCCCTGCCCGGAACTGATTTCGAAAAGAAAGCCGCGCCCGCTCCCGCGCCGCTGCCGCACGGAACAGAAACCATCCTGGTCGTCGAGGATGACACCGCTGTGCGTTCGCTCATTATCAGCCTGTTGAAACGCTGTGGTTATCAGGTCCTCGAAGCGCATTCCGGCGCGGTTGCTTTGCGTTTGTGGCAAGAAATCCGGGACAAGGTGGACCTGCTGTTGACTGACATGGTGATGCCGGATGGCATGACGGGGCTGCAACTGGCGGAGGAATTGAAACGCGACAAGCGTGGACTGAAAGTGATTTACGTCACCGGCTACAGCAACGAACTGGCCGGGAAAAATACGTCGCTGATCGAAGGCGTGAATTTTCTGCAAAAGCCCTTCTCACCCGAAAGCCTTGCCCGCGCACTGCGGATCATGCTGAACAAAAGCTGAAGTGGCGCGCGCGTCCCGCCCGTGCGTTTCTGTTTGCTTACATCTTTCCCGACGGGCGCGGAACAGCGCGCCCGGGCTGTCGCAGCGCGACAGCCGCTACCAAACAGTGTCCATTTCACTCAGCCGTTTCGACGAAGCTCGGCTGATTCACGACAACTGCCGCGTGAGCCAGCTTTCTTTCAATTCTTTCGCGATGTCGATGAACTGAGTTCCTGAGGCGGGCTTGAGCAGATAATTATTTGCGCCGAGTTCTTCCGCTTTGTTGCGATCTTCCGGGCGGCCTGAGGAAGAGAAAACGACCACCGGCGTTTTGCGGAACTGCGGCTGATCGCGAATCCATTGCAGCACTTCAAAACCGGAAATCATCGGCAGATTCAGATCGAGCAGAATAAGACTGGGAACCGGAAATTGGCTGCGGTCGTGATAAGGACTTTTGCCGGACAAATATGCGAGAGCATCCGGCCCGTCCGCCACGCTGGCCAGGCCATGTTCAATCCCCGCCTTCTGAAATGCGTGCTGCATGAAGAACACGTCATTCTCTTCATCTTCCACATAAAGGACAGTTTGCTTGGCCATATTAATCGACGGCTTTCAGTTCAATCCAGAAACGGCTGCCTTTGCCAGTAGCTGATTCCACACCGACACGGCCGCCCATGCGTTCCGTCACCTTTCGAACCAGGGCGAGTCCGATGCCCGTGCCTTCATATTTCCGGCTGCCACGTTGGAACATGCCGAACAGGCGCGGCGTCATCTCCTGCGAAATGCCAATGCCATTATCTTCGAACCACAGCCGCACCATGCCATCGCGCCGGTCGCAGCGAACACGCACCTGCGGTTGCTGTCCGGGTTCAACGAATTTCACGGCGTTGTTGAGCAGGTTCGAAAAACATTGCGTGAGGCCGGCTTCATTCGCGAGCACGGGCGGCACTTCCTCGGCCACTTCAATTCGCGCGCTCGGCAATTGAAATTCCGGATACGATTCAATCATCCCTTTCAGCAGCTTTTTCGCATCCACCGGTTCCAGCACCAGATCCTGGCGCACCGCGCGGCTGTAACTCAAAGCGTCGGTGATCAGCCGATCCATCCGCGCGGCAGCCGTCATGATTCGCTCCAGATAAATCGTGCGATCCTGTTCGGAGCCGCCGGGTTCGGGCCGTGCCAGCATTTCCGCAAATCCCTGCATCGCTCGCAGCGGCGCGCGCATATCGTGCGTGATGCTGTAGGAAAAATGTTCCAGTTCGCCGACCAGTTCCTGGAGCCGCCCGGTGCGTTCGGCCACCAGCTTTTCCAGGTTCGAATTGCTTTGCGCCAGTTGCTCATTGAGCTGCCGCACTTCAAGAATCAACGAGCTTTGCGCGGCCACCCATTCCACGATCCGGAAATGTTCGGTGGTCCATTGCCGTGAAGTTTCCGCGTACAACTCGACCGCGCCGACCGGAACGCCGCGCAACCGCAGCGGTGCAGCCAGCACTGAACGAAAACGTCGCCCCTCCGGATGGCGCGCTTTGATATCCGGACGCGCTTCGAGATCGTCTACATAAGCCGTTCGGTTTTGTTCCATCACGACAGCGGCAAACGATTTCGCGAACGGCAATCGGGATTCCAGCAATCCGTTCATTCCCGCTTCCGCGCGAACCGCAAGATTGTCGTTCTGCTTCTCCACCACCGCTGCGGCCGCCGCCGCGCCGGTCATGAGATCGAGTGCGGAACGGCAGATGCCCGTGAGCAATTCATCTTCGTTGCCGCCGGTGTGCCGCAACGATTCCAGCAAAGTCTGTAATACGGATTCGCGCTGCTGAAGTTCGTTGTTGATCGCCTGCAGTTCGGAGGTTTGCGCGTGCAGTTCCTCCGACTGCTGCTGCAACTCCTCGGACTGTTGTTGCAGTTCTTCGTTCTGTTGCGCGAGTTCCTCCGTCTGCACCTGGAGTTCCTCATTTTGATTGCTGATTTCCTCGTCGCGCGCGGCCAGCTCTTCATTCGCCTGTTCCAGTTCGGCATTTCTCTGTTCGATACTCCGATTCAAATTCAGCACAATGTGGACGACCGAAGCCATGATCACTGTGTTGGCCAGTTGCATCAGCCATTGAACAATATCCCACGTGCCGTGCGTTCCTTTGACCAGGAAGAACGCTTTGTAGCTCGACATTGAGATGAACGCCGCCGCCATGGCCCAAAGCAGCCGGCGATCGCGATGCCAAAGACAGATCAACAATGCCAGTCCGTAGGTCAGCGTGATGTAGCGGTCACCAAACAGAACCAGCCGCAGATAAAACATCGAGCCGGTCGCCAGCAGAAAAATCAGGACCGACAACCACCCGGAAGGGCGGCGCTGAATGGATTCGGCGGAGGTAATTGACATGAGGTTAGAGCATTGCCTTTCGATAAATTCCCGGGGCCACGCGTTCGAGCGTCAGCGATCCGGAAGGACGTTCCGCTTTGCCGGTGACCAGGTAGCCGCCGGGCGCGAGATTGGAAACCAACTGCGACCACGCTTTCGCGGAATGACTTTCGGTTAAATAGATTGCGACATTGCGAAACAGGATGAGGTCCCACGCTTGATCGTGTTGAAATGAAAGCAAATCGTTCACACGCCACACCGTTCCGGCGCGCAACTCGGGACGAATGAAAACACGCGAACCGTCGCGTTGAAAATAGAATTCCCGCCAGCGCTGTTCCAGATGAGCGATGTCCTTCATCTCGTATTCTCCACGACGCGCGCGCGCAATGGCTGCGGGACGGCAATCAATTCCCTGGAGAAAACTGTTTTCCAGCCGGCCCGACTCGGCCAACAGCATTGCCACCGAATACAGTTCGTGGCCTTCGGAACATCCCGCGCTGAGGACGCGCAGGCCGGAACGTGATTTCAACAAAGCCGGCAACGCCACGCCGCGGAGATAATCAAACACCGTCCGGTCGCGAAAAAACTCCGTCACGCCAATGAGCAAAGTATTCAACGCCCGCGGCAACAATTCCGGATTCCGCTCCAGAAGATTCCGCGCCTCGTTGGTCGTTGGCACCCGCAATTGCCGCAGACACGCGCCGATGCGCCGTTGCACTGCCGCGGCGCGATAGGCCTGAGTATCCAAACCTGCGCGCGCCAGGAGCCACTCGCCGAAAGGATCCAGTGTCACCGCGCTTTCGTTGGAGCGCGCCGGCGTGGAAATCGGACGAATCCGGCGCACCGCCGCCATCGGCTTTGCCATCAAGCTGCGGCGCGGGGATTCAACGCCGGCAAAATGAATATGAGCCAGAGAATTCAAAACAGTGA
>DASTXC010000049.1:0-30932 GCA_035765675.1 Verrucomicrobiia bacterium | reverse complement strand
TGTCTTCGTTGCGCATCAGAGTGGTGATGGTGCCGATGGGCAGACGCATCTGGCAACCGGTGCAAACCTGGTTGCGAATGATGGCGACGCCTTTTTTTCCGCGAGCAATGAGACGGCCGTAATGGCCAATGATCGGTTCGGGGACACCCGCGCGAAGAGCCGCGATTTCCTTTTCTTCGTCCGCGGTCGGGGTGCGGTCAAATTCAAGGGATTGGAGTTTCAACAAGTTCGACATGATCGAGTTCATAATAACGAGAGGTCAGTTTGCAGCCGGATTTTTTTCAGAGGACGCCGCGCGGGGAACGCCGGCTGCGAGGAAGTGCGCTCCCGCCTTTTTGTCGGCAAGAATGTGAGTTGCACGTGCAAGCGCTGCGTCCATATCCGCACACACATTAGCCGAACCCAGTCGTTCCAACAAGCCGGAACGCGTCATTGCAAAGAGCGGCTGCGAATGTGGCGCGCAAAGAATCAAATCCTTCTTATGCTTCCGCAGCTTGTCCATCAGATCTTCCAGCGCATCCAACCCGGTCGCATCCAATGCCAGAACGTCGCGCATCCGCAGAATCAAAACCTCCGGCAATTGCCCGGCGCGTCGCAATGCCGTTTCCAGTTTGTCCGCCGCCCCAAAGAAAAACGCGCCAAAAACCCGAAACACCAGGACGCCCTTCGGGATTACTCTTCCGGTCGTCACTTGAGCGGGCGCGCCGGCCTGGGTGACTTCTTCGTCAGGCGTAACGTGCGACGCATCAGAAAGGCGTTTCACCAACAGGGCCGAAGCCAGAATCAACGATGAACCGACCGCCACCGGCAAATCCACCACAACGGTCAGGATGAAGGCGCAGAGAAAAACAGCCACATCACTTTTCGGCCAATGCCGGAGCAGAACAAACTGATGCCATTCGCCCATGCGCAATGAAACCACCACCAGCACCGCGCTCAATGCGGCGAGCGGAACATGCTTCGCCAGCGGTGCGGCAGCCATCAAAATGACCAGCAGGGTGAGTGCGTGAATCATTCCCGCGACCGGTGTGCGACCGCCGTTGCGAACGTTTGTGGCCGTTCGCGCGATTACACCGGTCACCGGCATTCCCCCGAAAATTCCGGAAGCGATGTTCGCAAAACCCTGCGCCATCAGTTCCTGATTGGAATCGTGACGGTCATCGATCATTCCGTCCGAAACCACCGCGCAGAGCAGCGATTCAATCGCGCCCAGCACGGCAACGGTGAGAGCGGACGGCAGCAACGCGCGCCATTCACTGAACGGCAGCGAAGGCCAGTGCGGACCCGGCAGGTGTTGCGGCATGTCGCCGAAAGCGGTTCCCAGGGTCTGAATCCCAAATCGTGCCGGAAATTGAAACAGCGCCGAAGCCGCCGCAGCGACGACGATCACCACAATGGAACCGGGGAGACGGCGGCCAAGTCCATTGGGCCAGAACCAAATGGCGAGTGTGGAACCGAGCGCCAGCGCCACGGTGAACCAGTTGGGATGAAAATCGTGGGCCAGCAGATTCAGCTTGCCGAAAAAGTCCGGCGGAAGTTTTGCGTCGATCCCGAGGAAATCGCGGATTTGCGTGCTGAGAATAATGATCGCAATGCCGCTCGTGAAACCCGTCACCACAGGAAACGGAATGTATTTGATGAGCGAACCCATTTTCGTCGCGCCCAGCACGATGAGAATCACCCCGGCAATCAGCGCGCAAACGACGAGTCCGCCCGGTCCGTGGACGAGCACAATCGGCGCAAGCAGCGGCACAAACGCGCCGGCCGGTCCGCCGATCTGGACGCGTGATCCGCCCAGCAGCGAAACGATCAGTCCGCCAATGATGGCTGTGAAAATTCCAATTTCCGGTTTCAGTCCGGAAGCGATTGCCAGCGCCATCGCCAGCGGCAACGCAACAATTCCAACCGTTATTCCCGCCATGATATCCGCTCTGAAATCCGGGCGTGAATAATTCTTCAGCGTGTCCGCCAACCTGGGGCGGAACGCAATCCAATTGCTCATATATTTCAAAGACCACAGACAAATTTGTCTCAGTCTGGCGTAAATCATCGGACGACGCGGCGGGAATTCAATGCGAAAAGCTAACCAAAAATTGCTCAAAGTGGCACGGGCGTCTCGCCGGTGCGTTTCAAAATTCTGCTTCTGGCCTGCGGGCAACGTATAGTTTTTTCATCGTCTCGGTCGCGCCGCCTTTTCGGACGGGCGCGGGACAGCGCGCCCGGGTTGCCGCGGCGTGCCAGCCGCTGCCTCGCCCGAAAACTTTCCTCGGGTTTGCAAAACGTTTACGCCTGACCTATTGCTTTTGAACTTTATGCCAGCGGCTGAAAACATTGTGGCGATTCGAAACCTCTCCAAGGTTTATGCCCAGGGCGAAATTCAGGTCACCGCTCTGAATCAAATTTCGCTCGATATCCAAAGAGGCGAATTCCTCACGCTCATGGGCCCGTCCGGCTCCGGCAAATCCACCCTGCTCCACATCATCGCTGGAATCGACCGTCCGACCAGTGGCGAGTGCCGCGTGCAAGGCGTGAACGTCACTCGCCTGAACGAATCCGAACTGGCCGATTGGCGAAATCAAAACGTCGGTTTCGTGTTCCAGACCTTCAATCTCATTCCGGTGCTCACCGCGTTTGAAAATGTCGAGCTGCCGCTGCTGCTGACAAAGCTGAGCCGCCGACGCCGGCATGAACTCGCGAACACCGCCCTGGAGATTGTCGGTCTCGCCGACCGTGCGCGCCATCTGCCGCGACAACTTTCCGGCGGACAGGAACAACGCGTCGCGATTGCCCGCGCCCTGGTGACGGATCCCAGCCTGGTCGTTGCGGATGAACCGACGGGAAATCTCGATTCGCATTCCGCGCAGGAAGTTTTAAGCGTCCTGCAATCGCTGAGCCGCACCGCGAACAAAACCGTCATCATGGTCACGCACGATCCAAAAGCCGCTGCGTACGGCTCGCGTTCCATTCATCTGGAAAAAGGCGAACTCAGCAATTGAACCGCAACGATGACGACCGCGACGTTCATTTTGAAAAACGCTTTGCGCAATAAACGGCGCGCAACGCTTTCCATCATGAGCGTGGCAGTCAGCCTGTTTCTGCTGGTTTTCCTGCTCGTGACGTTGCGCGAAATCACGTTGCCGCCGGAAGATGTTGGTGCTGCATTGCGGGTGGCGGTGCGCAATAAAATATCCATCGCCAACCTGCTGCCGGCCAAGCAACGCCCGATCATTGAACGCATTCCCGGTGTTGAAGCTGTTTCGCCGTTCACCTGGTTCGGCGGCAAATATCAGAACGAAGAAAACATGACGTTCGCGCAGTTTGCGATGGATGCGACCAAACTCCGCGCAATTTTCGGCGAAGCCAAGATGCCGCCCGAGCAGTATGAAGCGTTCGAAAGCATTCGCGATTCCTGCATCATCGGCCACGTTACCGCCGAGAAATATCATCTTCATGTCGGCGACAAGATTACGCTGGAGAGTTCGATTTATCCCTGCACGCTGGACTTCAAGGTTGCCGGAATTTATTCGGGCACCGCCGATGATCGCAACATGCTGTTCCATCAGGAATATCTCGACGAAGCCTGTGACAACAAAGGCTGGGTGGGAATGTGGTGGCTGCGCGTTTCATCACCCGACGAAATGCCGCGCGTGATCAATGCGATCAACAAAGCCTTTGAAAACACATCCGCAGAAGTACGTGCCGAAACCGAACGCGCTTTTCAACTCAGCTTCATTTCCATGCTCGGCAATGTGCGCGTGTTGATCGGTTCCATTTCCGGCGTGGTGGTGTTCACGCTGATTCTCGTTTCCGCCAGCACGATGAGCATGGCAATTCGCGAACGATTTCGTGAACTGGCAATTCTCAAGGCGATTGGCTTTCGCCGCCGGGAATTGTTCGCGTTTATTCTCGCGGAAAGTTTCAGCCTGGCGATGGCGGGATTGATTCTCGGCGCGGGCGGAGCGTGGCTGCTGTTCACCCATGGGAAAATCGCGGGAATCCTTTTGCTGATCGCCGCCACAATCGTCCTGGCTCTCGCGCTGCAAAGTGCGCTTCGAAAACAGGCGCTGGATGCCATAATCAGCTTTCTGATCGCGCTGGTCATCGCTCGCATTGGGGTTTGGGCATTGCTCCATCCGAACATTTCGAAAATGACAAATGGCTTTTTCCTCACGTTCGAAGTCACGCCGCGAATCATTGCCATCGCAGGAGTGGTCGCCGCCGGACTGGGAATTATTGCCAGTATCGCACCGGCAATTTCCGTGGCACGAATGAGTGTGGTGAACGGACTGAAAACTCTCGACTGACATGCAACGCGCCACCTTTGCTTTCGAAGAAGCCGGAACGATCCGGAGCGTTGAACATTTTCTGCGCGAGATCAAACGCGTTTCCGGCAAAGGCGATTTCCGCCTGTATTTCCGCGGCATTGGTGAGCCAACCGAAGGACTGCTGCCATCCATCGGCCGCGAACATTTTTATCTGGGCCACTCCATTACTTTCAATGCCAGGCAGGAGCGAAATCTTCTCGTGCAGTTCCGGCGACACGCGTACGAGCATTTCGGGCGTGTGCCGAGCGAATGGGAAACACTTTTCCTCGCGCGACATCACGGCCTGCCCACGCGCTTGCTGGACTGGACTTTCAATCCGCTCGTCGCGCTGTATTTCGCCGCGTTTTACGAGAACAATAATTTTCTTCGGAGCCCGCGCGATCACGGCGGCACGGCGAAACTGGATGTCGATGGAACGGTCTGGGCAATTCAGCGCCGCTCGGATATTTCGGAACTGGACGTGTTTGACGACATCACGCCGCCTTTGGAAACCGCGGGAATTCGCCTGGTGTTTCCCTTCAATCCCACGCCGAGAATGACCACGCAATCCGGCATCTTCACCATTCATGGCGATCCCTGGACGGATATGATTCAACTGGCGAAACAGCCTTGCGACGAAAAAGATTTGGACATTGTGAAGCTGATCAAGTGGAAGGTGGAGAGCCGAGACAAGACAGAAATCGTCCTCGACCTCGAACGTCTGGCGATCAACAGCCGCACGCTTTTTCCCGATGTTGAAGGCCTCGCCCGCGGACTGTGGCAGACGGAAATCATTCGCGAATGTTTTCAGAATCTTGAGTAACCATGGCCCTGCCCCTGCGCTACAACATTCGCAATGTTTTCGTTCGCTGGCGCGCCACGCTGGCAACGATTCTCGGCGTCGCGCTCGTGGTTGCGGTTTACATTCTGATTCAATCGCTCGCCGTCGGTTTGGAAAAATCCGGGCGCAACACCGGTGATCCGCGCAATCTGATGATCGTCCGCAAAGGTTCCACCGCGGAGTCCAGCAGCCAGGTCAATCGCACACAGCTTCAGACGATTCGCTATCTCCCGCAGATTGCACGCGATGAGCAAGGGCGTCCGCTGATTTCCGCCGACCTCGTGGTGCTGATCAGTCTTCCGCGCATTGACAACACGGGTGAAGCGAACGTGACGATGCGCGGGATTTCGCCGATGGGAATTCAATTGCGTCCGCAGGTTTCACTGACGCGTGGGCGCTGGTTTATTCCGGGAAAGCGCGAAGTGGTGGTCAGCACGAAAATGGCGCAGCGATTCGCGGATTGCGAAATCGGCAATCGATTCAAAACCGGCGGCCAGGAATTGACCGTGGTGGGCTGGTTCGATGGCGGCAACACGGCATTCGATTCCGAAATCTGGATGGACGCCGATGAAGCGCGCACCGTGTTTGACCGCGAAAATTATTCCAGCGTGCTGGCGAGAATGCGCGACGCTGCGGCTGCCGCAGAATTCATGAAACGCGTCGGAGCCGACAAACGCCTGCCCCTGCGCGTTGATCCGGAAATCGCCTATTACAGCGAGCAAACGCAAACTTCGAAATTGTTCCAGGTGATCGGAACTTTTCTCGCGGTGGCGATGTCAATCGGCGCGTTCTTCGCGGCGATGAATACGATGTATGCCAGTGTCGGCGCGCGCACGCGTGAGATTGGAACGTTGCGCGTGCTGGGATTTCGCAGGCGAACCATTCTCGCGAGCTTCATTATCGAAGGCGCCATTCTCGCCGCAATCGGCGGCGTGATCGGTTGTCTCATTTCCTATGGTTTGCAAAGCCTTTCAATTTATCTGGGCTGGCAATTCGGCACGATGAGCTTCAGCACGTTCAGCGAAGTTGTTTTTCAATTTCGCATCACGCCGTTGCTCGTGATTGAAGGAATGGTCTTCGCGATTCTCGTTGGCGTCCTGGGAAGCCTGTTTCCGGCGATCCGTGCGGCGCGGCTTCCCGTAATTGCAGCATTGAAGGTTGTGTGAACACTCCCTACAATCGGTTCATAGCTAGTAAAATAATCTATGAACCAACGCATCCCCCTGGCGTCCGGAGTCACAGATTCGCGGAAATTCTCTTCGCGGATCCGGTTCGCCCTTCTCCTCAGCACACTCACAGTTGCCTTCCAATCGGCTTATGCAGATTCGTTTCAATCCCCGAAAGGCGCGGAAATTTTCGGCCCGCAAATGATCATTGTGCCGCCTCCGCAAAAAACCATCACGATCGGCTGGTCGTATCCGGTGAATTTCGAAACGCCGGATCTGGTGTTCAAAGTTTACTCCACCACGAATCTGAACACGCCGTTGAACGATTGGGCGTTGATGACGAACATTCCTGGAAATTGTCGCAGCGCCATTCTTCCCGCAGACCAGCCCCAGGAATTTTTTCTGATGACCGCCAGCAATTATCTCGGCGAATCCGACTACGCCGGTAATTGATCTGATCGGCAAGAGCCGGACATTTTTGCGCGAGCAGAATCTGCCCGTGCCGCACGAAGTCCGCTGACGGAAAGATGAACCGCGGAATACGCGGCATTCTATACCTGCGTCCGCGGGAATTTTCCGGTTTGGATTTGATTGCGAAATGGATTGGTGCCAGAGGCAGGAATTGAACCTGCGACCAAAGGCTTATGAGTCCTCTGCTCTACCCCTGAGCTACTCTGGCAACCCGAAGTCGAAACGACGCGAAAACTTAACTGAACCCCCGCAGCTTCGGCAAGTCCTCAAAACAAAAATCACGCTTTCCGAAGACATTTTCCTTCCATCCGAACGAAATCGGTCTAACCGCACATCCACGGTCGTTACTCGGACGACGAGCTCGTCAACGGGGTTCAATTCGGAAAAATTTCGACGCGCCAGTGGTGTTCATGAAAAATGGCGCAGTCGCGAAATTGGTTTTCCAGGGGCCGGAAAGATCCTCCGCTTCCAGCAACTGAGCCCCGTCCGGCCAGGCGAGCCTCCACTCATTTCCATGACGAAAAGGCGTCAGCGCGAAATCGTAATAAAATCCAGTGGCGGATTGATACAACACTGAAATCATTTCGGATGTCAGTGCCTGGTTGAAAATCCCGACTTCAGTAATTCGGCCTTCAAACATCCGGGAAGCATTGTAGGCGTCATTGCCAATTCGCGTTTCACCTTCGAATGCGGAAGGCTCGTGCGCGTGCGCCACGGTCGCGAAATTTTGTCCGCTCTGATTGCTCAGATAAATTGTCGCGTTGGTCGGCGTCACCACCAGTGCGACGAACGACCACTGATCCGCCGGCGGAGTCAGGCCGGAATTCCAGCCGTAGGTGCCGCTGTCATTATTCCACGTGTAACTCAATTGCGTTCCCGTCGGATTGAATCCAAATCCAGATGTGGTTCCAGCGCCATCGCGACAGAAGATCAAACCCGCCGCATCGGACTGCTTTGAACTCGATGGATAAATCCACGCGGTGAACGTCACGGTTGCTGAATTGAGATTTAATGGCGGCAAAGAAATCCACGAATGAATTGAGCCATCGAGCCGGACCGCACGATTGGTTTCGTCAACACCATAGAAGGGTGGATTGGAAATTCCCGGAACGCGCAATGTCACGTCGGATTGATACATTCCGTTCAGTCCATTACCCGAGGAATCTTTGGCGACAATTCCTGAAATCTCATCGAGCCGCCAGTAACCCACCGGATTCAAGCTGTGCATCCAGGAATTGAATTCAGCCGCTCGCGTCGAAACTTCCGCTGAGTTCTCGCTTTCACCTTCCGAATTTTCAGCGGAAACAACGTAGTAATAGTCGAGGCCGTTCTTCAGCGCGACATCAGTGAAGTTGGTTCCGGGAACTCCAGCGATCTCGTCGTAAGCGCCGCCGCGAATCAGGGATCGTTTAACGTGATAAATGGTGGCGGATGGAACAGCGTTCCAGGACAAAGCTGCATTGTGATCGGTTCCGGAAATCACCCGCAAATGTTGAGGCGCCGCGGGCGCGCCCATTGCGACGGCGTTCACCTCCGAAGAATTCCCGCTTTCGAGGCCCACAGGATTCACCGCAGTCACGACAAAGTAATACGCAACGCCATTGTCCAAAGCGACGTTCGTGAAACTATTACCCGAGAAGTTCGTGGCGATGATCGTGTAAGGTCCGCCGCTGGTCGTGGATCGCTTCACATTGTAAACCGAATCAGCGCCGGACGAATTCCAGTTCAGCACAATTTCATTTGCCCCTCCAAGCGCAGTTAATCCATTGGGCGCTGTCGGCGTTGCGCCGCCGTAAAATTGAACTTCAGCAACATTCCCCCACCCGCCCGGCGGTGACAGATAACGAACGTATCGAAACAGTTGCCGGTTGGTCAGCGTCACTGTGGTGAAGTTTCCTTCCGGTGGCGAATAGCCTACAACCGCAAGTGAAACGGCATCGCTGAAATCCGGCGAATTCGCTCCCTGAAATTCTCCGCCCACCATGCGATTCGGCCAGTTGGGACGCGGACAATAACGAATCATTGTCACAATTTTCTGGTTCGCAGCGCCCAGATCCAATCCAGCCCAGGCGCCATCGCCAATCGGCGCGTCGAAATACGTCGTGAGATTATTGTCGAATACTTTGTCGCGCGTTTTATCGGATCCACCGAATGCGCCGGTGGTGCCAATCACGGTTCCCAACAGCCGATAATTTCCGGCAATCGCAAATCCCGGTTCACGATAAATTCGCGCAACGAAACCGGAGCCGCCGAGATTGGTGATCGTCACAGACAGCGAGCTGTTTTTCGACACCATCAAACGCTCCAGCTTTGTGCTCGATTCGTTGATGACGTCAGCGCGATGGATGGTTCCCGCATCCAGAAAATCCAGTGGCAAAGTCCAGCTCTGGGTCGCGCCATTGTTCATTACGCCCACAAACCATTCACCGCCGTTCCGTCGAACAGACGCCACGGTTTGCCCCAGTGCACTGGCGCTCAGAATCCGCGTTTCATCCCACATCGGAGGAATGGCGCGAATCAGCGATGCGAACGGGCTTTTCGCAATCGTATCCGAGCGTTCCGCAAAGGTGATCATCGGCCCGGGCATATTGATCACGTGCGCGATTTCAAACGCTTTGTTCGCGCCGAATTCCATTGGGGTGAAATCCGCCGGGCCCGCGAGAAAACGAGTAAACGGAACAGACAAAACCATCCACGCATTCGGCCATTGTTCTTTTCCGAAAACGGCTTCCACGTTCAGGAGATTCGGAAACGTCCGGAACTGGCCGGCGGGTTTGCTCGAGCCGTGGAAGTTCGCAACGAGATGATAAAACGCCGCTTCACGAAGAATATCATTCTGCAATTTCAACCGTTCCGCTGCGCCGGCATTGATGGAATTGAAATCGAAAAAGTCCGCTTTGAAACCATCCACGCCGCAACTCTGCAACTGTTTCAAAAACGCCGTTCGTTGCGATGCCGAAGCGAGTTCCAATGATCGTTTCCAAACCAACACCTTCACGCCCAGCGCATGCGAAAACTCCACCACGTCCTGGATCTGCGGCCACGGATTGCCGCCATTCCAATTCTGCCATCCATCATCGACGGTGTTGTATTCGAAGCCCAGCCGCGATGCCCAAAGCGAATTGGTCATCGCGTTGGCCGCGGTGATTCCACCCGACTGCGGTCGCAACCAATCCCAAACGGAACGCCCGGTCGTAATCCAATCCGGCGATTCACCTTCTGGAAACAACAGCGGATCGGGCGCGGGCGCGAGACTCTCGACGATGTCGTTGTTCACCAGCATGTCCAAATCCGCGCCGACCATGATGACGTTCCAGAGTGCATTCACGTCGCCCGTGGCGATTGCGCCCGTGTTGCCGGAAACATTCATGGGATATCGAACCTGCAACTGACGCCCGGTCGTCCCGGCGGTTTTAACAAGGTACGGATTTCCAAAAATGCCAGGCGCCGATTCCGTGAGTGCGAGGAAGCCGTTCGTGCCGGAAAGCTGAATCGTGACCGGCGGCCCCATGTTTGCGTTGGTCGCGAGCGCGAGAATGTTGGTTCCGAGATAAATATTTTCGTAAACCGAAATTCCCGACTGCGACCAGACCGTTGCGCCCGCGGGAATCACAAAGCTGGTGGATTCGGCGGAAACGCTTTTGGAGTCCTCGCCGCTGAATTCATAGCGGAACGCCACGCCGTTGTTGAACACACGAATGTTCACCGCGTATGACCTGCCGGACGGCGATTGGTTCACGAAAATCCGGTTTGCGTTGAAATGATTCGTGCCGATCTCATGAATGCCGTGGCGTGAGACAAAGGTTTGATTGGTGGAATAACTCGCCGCGTTAATAATTGAAATTCCGGAGGAAAGATCCAGGCCATTCACCGTTGCGCCCAGTGGCGACGCTTCAATCACGTCCACTCCGCGATATGCGATTGAATAAACCCATTTTCCATTCGCGGCATCGACCGTGGCGACAATGTTTCCATCCGGACTGGTTGTGACGACGGCAGCGGAAACGCTGGATTGAATGACGAGGAACGCAAATAGAAAAAGGCTGTGGCGACCAACCCATTCGAAGTTTTTAGATGAAAACAATTTCATTTCGACAATGCACCGCGAGGCGACAAAGTCCGAAAGGCTAATTCATCCTGATCACGGAATCATCAGGAAAAATGTAACCACGCGATCGCGCGCTTAGCCGAATCCATGCAGTGGGAATGGGGAGCGCGCGCGCCTCGGGCGCAATCAGCCGCCCCCTCGCGGCTGATTGTGAGGCGTGGAATGAACGAACCGTTTGGTACTGGAGTGAGCCGCTATGTTCGCCGCGAGGGCGCGCCGAACTGCAGCCGAGGCGGCTGCGCTCCCGAACCGGCGAACTGCATTCCGACCAAAGATTGGTGATTGAAAGTATTCGGCGAGACGACGAAGGTGCCTCGCCCATTTCTCCTTCGCGATAAAAAACCTTTTTCGTCGGGAACAAATCCTTTCCTCGCACCTCTCATTGATGCAAGCGGGTAATCGGCGAACGTTCCGCCGGTTGCCAGAGCCGCAATGCTGTTTCTCTCAGAAAACAAAATCGGTTCAACTGAAAACCGCGCCTCGCGAGGGCGCTGGGTTTCAGCATTGCTTGCATTTGCAGGGTTCGTTGCGTTGACCATTTTCGTCAACGCCTGCTCTTCGATTCGCGGAACGGTCTTCTCGCCACCCGAAATTCCCGAAGCGCGATTCGTCGGCAATCATGCGTGTCTGGAATGCCACACCAATTACGTTCGCTCGTTCGCGTCCAGTCCGCATGCCCGAGGTCATCTCGATGACGCTGCTTTGCCGGGCCTGACTGGTTGCGAATCGTGTCATGGACCAGGAAGCAAACACATTGCGGCGGGCGGCGGACGCGGAAAGTTTATCGTCAATCCCGGCAAAAATCCCGATGCGTGCTTTCAATGTCATCTGGAAGTTCACGCAGAGTTCAACCTGCCGCAGCATCATCCTGTAATTGAAGGTCGAATGAACTGCGTTCAATGTCACGATCCGCACGGACGCGACATTATGCGTCCCGCAGGCGGACTCGCAATGGCGCGATTGAACGAAAGCTGTGCGCAATGTCATCGCGAACAGACCCGGCCATTCGTGTTCGAACATGAAGCCATGCGTGAAGGCTGCACGGTTTGTCACAATCCGCACGGATCGCCCAATCGAAAAATGCTGACGCAGGCCGATTCAAATCTCTGTCTCCGCTGCCATGCTCAGGTGCAAGGCCAGAACGTTCCCGCCGGTGAATTCTTCATCGGCAAAGTTCCGCATGGTCCGATGCTGCAATCCGGAAGTTGCTGGGCCGCCGGTTGTCACACGGCCGTTCACGGCTCGAACATTCAACCGCGACTGCTGTTTTGAAACCGGGATTCTTTTCAAAACACTGGCAGCAAGTGGCGAACAAAGTGCGCAGACGGGTTCCTTTTTGTTACGCACCACGCACCACGTTTCACGGTTCGCTGGCGCTGTTATCTTTGTTCGCCGTCTCAATTCCCGCCTTCGCCGAAAACCTTCCGGTTTCACTTCCGCCGCCCGCGCACATCACCGTCGATTTCGACCGCGACATCCGCCCGATTTTCGAGAACGCCTGTTTTCGTTGTCACGGTTCGGAACGTCCCAAGAGCCGCTTTCGCCTGGACGACCGCGAATCTGCGTTGAAAGGCGGGCGCAACAACTCCGACGACATTGTTCCGGGTCACAGCGAGCAAAGCCGATTGATCCGCTATGTGGCGCGGCTGGATGAAGACATGGCCATGCCGCCGGAAGGAAAAGGTGACGCGCTTACGCCGGAGCAGATTGCCCTTCTGCGCGCGTGGATTGATCAAGGCGCGCTGTGGGGAATTGATTCCGTCTTGCCGAAACGTTCCGCGTCCGCGGTCCTTGGCTTTCGTTGGATCGGCATTCGCGGAGATGAAAGAAAGTTTCGCGAACTGCAATCTCAACCTTCCGGTTTCGGCGGCGGCATTGAACAATTTTCAATTGTCGAACATCCGTCGCCAAACCAAAGCGTTTCAGCAGAGGGACGATTCCTGTTTCCGGAGCAGGATTTCCAACTTCGGCTCGCATGGGTCAAAAACGATCTGGGCTTTGTGCGCGCGGGTTTTGAAAACTGGCGGCGTTATTATGACGATTCGGGCGGCTACTTTCCGGGATTTTCAGAACCGCAATTCAGTTTGAACCGCGATCTCTACCTGGACATTGGCCGCGCGTGGATCGACTTCGGACTGACGCTGCCGGATCGTCCATCAATCGTTCTGGGTTACGAATTTCAATACCGCGAAGGAACGAAGTCGATGCTCGAATGGGGCAATGTGAACGGGAAAAATATTTATCCCGCGGCCAGGGAAATTCACGAACGCGTTCATGTTGTGAAGCTCGACATCAGCCACATTGTTGGCGGCTGGCGAATGGAAGATCAGGCGCGCGTTGAATTTTATCGCAACCAAACTCACGACGAACAAATCACCAGTTTCACCTCCGGCCCGAATCCGGACGGAATTGTGAAAACACGTCAGCAACTCAATCATATTCAGGGCGCGAACACCCTGCGGCTCGAAAAGCAGATCACCGATTGGTGGTTCTGTTCCGGCGGCTATTTATACTCGCGGCTGGAAGGCGATTCGACATTCAACCAATCCACCGTCAGCGCGCAAAAGGTTCCGTTGTTTGGGAATTATTGGAACAGCGATGCGATCACTTTGCGCCGCGAAATGCACGTGGCCAGCGTTGCGAGTTCGTTGCAACCGTTCGAGGATTTGACTGTTTCGGCGGCTGCGCAAAGTGAGTTTTCGCGTCAGGAAGGATTTGGAAATATCAGTCTCGATTTTGGCGATCCCGGCGTTCCTGGATTTTTCTTTCTGCAACCCGGTTTCATCCATTCCGATCTGGATGAAACCGAAACAACACAAAGCATCGGATTACGATATAACGGTGTGCCCTTCACAGTCTTGTTTGCCGACGCGCGTTTCGAGCAGGATTCAATCGGCCAGTTCGAACGGGAAACGGGCGGCACGCCGGATGATTTTCTGCGCGACACAGATTTCTTCAATTGGCGTCGGGAATTCCGTTCAGGCTTTAACACTTCACCGCTGCGCTGGCTGGCGTTCAACGCGCAAATCCGTCATCGCGACAGTGACAGCCACTACGATCATCGCCAGGACGAATCGCCTTTGGATGGACTCGGTTATTCCGCGTTCATTCGTGACCGCGACATTTCGGAAAATGAAATCGAAACAAAGCTCGTGCTGCATCCCGCGTCCTGGTTGAAAACGACATTCACGTATCGCCGCACGATGGCGGATTTCGCGATGACTTCGGATCCGGTGAACGATCTCTTTTTCGGCAATGTTTCGCCGGGCGGACGCAATCATTCCGGAACTTTCGCCGCAGATACGTTTGGATTGAACACCAGCATTGCCGCCACGCGCCGGATTTATTTTTCCGGCAGTTTTATTTTCAGCGACAGCCGGACCGAAACGGCTCACAGCGCGGCGCCGGGTGTGGCGGATTTCACGGGGAAAACGTTCAGCGTGATCGGCAGCGTCAGCTATGAATTGAATGCCCGCACGCGTCTGCAAAGTTCCTACACGTTTTCGCGATCGGATTTCGGCCAGGACAATTTCAGCGACGGTTTGCCGTTGGGAATGGTGTACGACCAGCATCAACTCGCGGCCGGAGTCACGCGCCAGATCACGGAGCGAATCAGTTCCAACCTGCGCTACAGTTTCTATCAATTCAGTGAAGCCAGTTCCGGTCATCGAAATGATTTCACGGCACAGGGAGTGTTTCTCTCATTCATTTTGAAATGGGATTGAGTGACGCTCGTAACTCGGCGCACCAACAGGGGTGTGATTAAAACTGATGGTCACTCTCGCCCTTTGAGGAACTACGGGGAGAGAGCGGAGAGAGGGGTTTTGATTTTCTTATCGATCGGGATCGTCCCCCTGGTTGAAATTCAAACGGTTCAAAACCTCCTCTCCCCTTCCCTCTCCTCCTTCCTTCGTCAGAAAGAGAAGGGGGTTGACCATCGGTTGCAATCGCACCCCGCCAACAGTTCGGCTCCGTCAAATCAACGTTTGGGCGCGGTTGTGCATCTCGCATGGCGGATTCAATGCCCGTCCGCTTGATGATTGTTTTGTCGAAGTTTTTTGTATTCCTCGACGACCCGCATTTCCACCTCGCGCGGCGCTTCTTCGTAATGATCGAAAGCTTCCGTGTGAACACCGCGTCCGCCGGTGAGCGATCGCAGCGTGCTGGAGTAGCGATAAAGTTCCTTCGCGGGAACGTGCGCTTTGATCACCTGAAAACCGCCGTCCATTTCCATGCCTTGAATTCGTCCGCGCCGGCTCGACAGATCGCCCATGACTTTGCCCATGCAATCTTCGGGAATGCGAATCTCAATGTTGTGAATCGGTTCAAGCAGACACGGTTTCGCCGCGGTAAATGATTCCTTGAACGCGAAGTAACCGGCGATCTGAAACGCGATGTCTTTCGAATCGACCGGATGCATTTTGCCGTCATAGAAATTCACCTTCACATCCACCACGCGATGCCCCGCCAACACGCCTTCCTCGCAGACTTTTTGCACGCCTTTCTCAACCGACGGAACGAATGTGCGATCCACGTTTTGTCCGACCAACGTTTGTGTGAACTCCACTCCCGTGTCGCGCGGGCGCGGTTCAATCCGCATCCAGACTTCGGCAAACTGGCCCGCGCCGCCGGTTTGCTTCTTGTGGCGATACTTGGATTCGCCTTTCGCGCGGATGGTTTCGCGATAACGCACGCGCGGCTCCTGCAATTCGACATGAACGCCGTAACGCCGCCGCAGCCGTTCTGCAATAACTTCCAGATGCAATTCGCCCTGCGCGGAAAGAATCGTCTGATGCAATTCGGGATCGACGTAATGCAGAAACGTCGGGTCTTCGTGATGCAACGCGGCGAGGCCGGATGCGATTTTGTCTTCCTCGCCTTTCGCCGTGCTGTGCAGCGCCGCGTGAATGTTTGGCTTGGGATATTCGACTTTCGGCAGCGTCACCGGATGTTTCGGATTGCAAAGTGTGTTGCCGGTGTGCGTGTCCTTCAGTTTCACCACGGCACCGATATCACCGGAACCGAGCGTGGAAACCGCGGTGCGATTCTTGCCGTTGACGAGATAAATCTGTCCCAGCTTTTCGGTGACGCGCCGGTCCGAGTTGTAAAGTTCCGAACCGACTTTGACTTGTCCCGAATAAACGCGGAAGAACGATAGCTCGCCAAACTGCGCTTCGCTCATCGTTTTGAACACATAACAAACCGGCTCCGAACCGCTGAGATCGACGGCGACTTCCTGGCCGTTCGCATCGAGCGCTTGAACCGTGGCGCGATCAATCGGCGACGAACCATATTTCGCAATGAAATCCATGAGCCGCGCCACGCCGATATTGTTTTCCGCCGAAGTTGCGAACAGCGGCACGATCACCTGATTCTGAATCGCGCGATGAATGCCGGCGCGCCATTCCTCTTCCGACAAACCGCCCTGTTCGAAAAATTTTTCCATCAATGAATCATCGGATTCAGCGACGTGTTCGATCAATTCCTTGTGCAATGCGTCCACGCGCTCTTTCCAGACGCCGGTCGCGGGCGCTTCCGTGAAGTGACCGCTGCGATCATCGGCATACGTCACAATTTCATCGCGCGGCACATCCAGCACCTGATTGAAACCCGAACCAGGATTCACCGGAAGCGTCAGCGGAAAAACATTCGCGCCGAAATGATCGCGGATGCTTTTCAACGTGGCTTCGAAATCCGCGCCTTCTTTGTCGCACGCATTCACCACGATCATTTTCGGCAGGCCATATTGCGTCGCGTATTTCCAAACCGCATCCGTTCCGACACCGACGCCGTGACCGGCGTGAATGACGATGAGCGCGAAATCGCCGACGCGCAACGCGCCTAAACCTTCGCTGATGAAATCCGTGTAGCCCGGGCAATCGATCAGATTGAACTTCTTTCCCAGCCATTCCAGATGCAGCAGCGATGCGGAAACGGAAATCTGCCTTTGCTTTTCGCTTTCGTGATAATCCGAAACGGTATTTCCGGAAGCGATGCTGCCGAGTCGATTGATCACACCGGCGCACGCCAGCATGGCTTCGCTGAGCATGGTTTTTCCGGAGGAAGCGTGGCCGACGACAGCGAAGTTACGAACCTCGGCGGGAGAATATTCTTTCATAGGTTTCCTTTCGAACGATTCCGATTGAGCCGGGCGCTCACGGCCCGAATCTAAATCCGCTCCGCCCTTTTCGCCAATGGAGAAAAATCGAGAAAATCAGCCGTCGCAACGTGGATGCCTGATGAATTCAGTGGGCGTTGGTCCTGAACATTTTTCATTGGGCATTGATCGGCTCGGAGCCTTCAGATCATTCGGCCAGGAAACCCGTCATTCACACGAATATCCGTTCACACTCGAGGCGACCTTGCTTCGCTCTGTGGATTTGACTACGTTCGCCCGCATCAGTTGGCAGGAATGAATCGTTTGCAGCAGACGCGCGCGTCGTCATTTCATCCACCTGAGTTGGGAAAAGAGAATCTGTGAGCACCTGTTTCATCAACAATCGCGAGCCAATCCCGGCCTGTGCCTGGATTTTCCTGCAAGGCGGGTTCGCCACGATTTCCCCACAACACGAATTCCAAGCACCGTGACGCAATCCACCCCTTCCGAAGAACAACAATTTCTCGACGAGCTCGACAAAAAGCTCTGGAACGCCGCCGACCGGCTCCACCACCCTCTACGCCCACATGCCTGTTACCGCACCCGATAAGTCCAAATCCCTCGAATCATGGATCTGGGACGCCGCCTGCTCCATTCGCGGAGCCAAGGACGCGCCTAAATACAAGGACTACATCCTGCCGCTCATCTTCACGAAGCGTCTCTGCGACGTCTTCGACGACGAGCTGAACCGCATCGCGAAGGAGGTCGGCTCGCGCAAGAAGGCCTTCCGACTCGTAAAGGCCGACCACAAGCTCGTGCGCTTCTACCTCCCGCTCGTGCCGGACGATCCCGAGCAGCCCGTCTGGTCCGTCATTCGCAAGCTCTCCGACAAGATCGGCGAAGGTGTCACGAGCCACCTGCGAGCCATCGCCCGGGAAAATCCGCTCCTGCAGGGCATCATCGACCGCGTGGACTTCAACGCCACCACTCACGGCCAGCGAGACCTCGCCGATGACCGCCTCTCCAACCTCATCGAGGCGATCAGCACCAAGCGCCTTGGGCTCGACGACGTTGAAGCTGACATCATCGGCAAGAGCTACGAATACCTGATCCGCAAGTTCGCCGAAGGTGGCGGTCAGAGTGCCGGCGAGTTCTACACTCCGCCCGAGGTGGGCATCATCATGTCGCGCGTGCTTCAGCCCGAGCCCGGCATGGAGATCTACGATCCGACCTGCGGCTCCGGCGGTCTCCTCGTCAAATGCGAGATCGCCATGGAGGAAGCGGCCAAAGGCAAGAAGCGCACCGTCGCTCCGCTCAAACTCTTCGGCCAGGAATACACTCCCGAGACTTGGGCGATGGCCAACATGAACATGATCATCCACGATATGGAGGGTCAGATCGAGATCGGCGACACGTTCAAGAACCCCAAGTTCAGGGACAAGAGCGGCAAGCTCCGCATCTTCGACCGCGTCGTCGCCAATCCCATGTGGAACCAGGACTGGTTCACCGAGGCCGACTACGATGCCGACGAACTCAGCCGCTTCCCCGCTGGGGCCGGCTTCCCGGGCAAATCCTCCGCCGACTGGGGCTGGGTCCAGCACATCCACGCCAGCCTCAATGGCCAAGGCCGCGCCGCCATCGTCCTCGACACCGGTGCCGCCTCCCGCGGCTCGGGCAATGCCGGCACCAACAAGGAAAAGACCGTCCGCCAGTGGTTCGTGGACCACGACCTCATCGAGAGCGTCCTCTACCTGCCGGAAAACCTCTTCTACAACACCACCGCCCCGGGCATCGTCCTCTTCCTGAACAAGGCCAAGCCGAAGGAGCGCCAGGGCAAGGTCTTCCTCGTCAACGCGAGCCAGGTCTTCGAAAAAGGCGATCCCAAGAACTTCATCCCCGACGACGGCATCCAGCGCCTCGCCGACACCCTCATCGGATGGAAAAAAGAGGAAAAACTCAGCCGGATCGTCGATCACGCCGAGCTGAAGAAGAACGACTATAACATCTCCCCCAGCCGCTATATTCACACCAGCGACGCCGAAACCTATCGGCCCATCGCGGAGATCGTCGAGGAGTTGAAGGCCATCGAAGCCGAGGCGAGGGAGACCGATCAGGCGTTGAAGGAGATTCTGGAGAAACTTGGGGTATGAGCGACTGGCAAACATGTGCCGTGCCCGATTCGTTCGTTAAGAACAAGGTCGGTCGCAAAAACCAGATTCCCGCGAAGGACATCGCGGACATCGGTCGCTTCCCAGTCGTCGATCAAGGGCAGAAATTCATTGCCGGTTACTGCGATGACGAAAGCAAGGTCATCGATTTTGATCTGCCGCTGATCATTTTCGGCGATCACACGCGCTGCTTCAAATACGTCGACTTCCCTTTCGTTCTTGGCGCTGACGGAACCAAGGTGCTCCTGCCCAATAAGACGCTCTACGACCCGAAATTCTACTACTTTGCCCTGTTGGCGCTGGATATCCCAAGCCGTGGCTACAATCGCCACTTCACCATTCTCAATGAACGGCGCCTTCCGCTGCCCCCACTCCCCGAGCAGAAGAAGATCGCGCACATCCTTTCGACGGTGCAGCGGGCGATCGAAGCGCAGGAGCGGATCATTCAGACCACCACCGAGCTGAAAAAGGCCCTCATGCACAAGCTCTTCACCGAAGGCCTTCGCCACGAACCCCAAAAACAAACCGAAATCGGCCCCGTCCCCGAAAGCTGGGAGGTGGTTAAACTTGGGAAGCACATTCAGATTGCTCACGGCTACGCCTTCAAAGGGGAGTTCTTTGTGACCGACGGACCGACTGTCCTTACACCCGGCAATTTCAAGCTCGATGGCGGCCTCTATTGGGGAAAACGCACTAAATACACCACCGAAAGCTACGAGCCAAACGTGGTTCTGAAACCGGGCGAGTTGGTGGTGGTCATGACCGATCTCACGCCCACCGCAAAACTGCTGGGCGGCCCCGCCTTCATTCCGGAAGGCCGAACAATTCTGCACAACCAACGAATCGGAAAAATCGAATTGAAGGGCTCAAAGACCACTCTCCAGTTCCTTTACTGGGTGTTTTTGAGTGAGCCGTTCAAGCGCTACATGCGGCAGACCGCAACCGGGTCAACGGTTCGGCACACTTCACCGTCGAAAATCTACCAATACGCATTCGGTCTTCCGTCGCTGGAAGAGCAGGCGCAGGCAGTTGACTGCCTCGCAAAGGTCGATGCAAAACTCGCCAACGCCGAAGACAAGAAGAGAGCACTCGAAGACCTCTTCCGCACACTCCTTCACGAACTGATGACCGCGAAGACCCGCGTTCACGAATTGGAACTCCCTGAAACCGCGAACTAAATGGCTCTCCTCAACGACATTTTGGCGTGGACTGAATCGCTTCCGACGTGGCAGCGGGATGCATGTCGTCGTCTGCTGCAGAAGGAGGCAGGCCTCGAAGATGCCGATCACTCCGAGCTCTACGCACTTCTAAAGAAGGAGAATCAGATCGAGACGGAGAACGCCGTCGATGCAGTGCCGTTGGCCAGCGAGCACCTTCCTGCCGCACTCGCCTCCGGCGAGACAGTCGTTTTGGTTTCGTTGCGTGAATTAGAGAACGTCAATCAGATACCGAAGGACCACACCCTGGGATTCTCAGAGACTGGTATAACGGTGATCTACGGGGGGAATGGATCGGGTAAGTCGGGGTATGCGCGGGTAATGAAGAGGGCCTGCCGCGCAAGAGACCAATCTGAGCCAATTCATCCAAACGCAAATGATCCTGCCGCGTCATCGAAGATTCCGACCGCCAAGTTTGACATTAAGGTCGCGGGAGCGTCAGAGGAAATTGTTTGGTCACGCGATTCGACACCACTAAATCGCCTCTCCACCATTTCCGTCTTTGATTCAAGATGCGCCCGCTCATACGTCACTGCTGAGCAAGACGTGGCCTACCTCCCTTACGGGCTCGATATTGTTGAAAACTTGGCGAACCAAGTTCTGCCGAAACTCTCGGAGATGCTTGAAGCCGAGATCGCCGGCATCAACATCGATACACTGCCGTTCCAGCACCTGATCGGCAAAACCAAGGTGGGTGAGGCAATTGAAAACCTCTCGGTCAACACCGACGGTGAAGCGATCAGGTCACTCGGAACCTTAACTGACGACGACATAAGAAGAATTGCCGACCTCGAGAAAGCCCTCAAGGAGGCAAATCCCTTAGCCAAAGCGGAAGAGTTCAGACGCGCGGCAGTTCGCCTGAAAACCTACGCTGGGAAGCTGGCCAAACCTCTTGTGTGGGTGAGTAATGAAGCCGTCGCAAAGCTGCAAGCTATCGCCGAAGAAAGGAAGGTCGCGGAAGATGCGGAAGCGAAGGCCGCCGATGACTTGCGTGCTGGGGAGGAACTGCTTCCCGGAACTGGAGTTCAGGCTTGGAAGCTCCTATTCGAAGCCGCTAGGCGTTACTCGACTGAGGCAGCCTACCCCGGCGAGGAGTTTCCATCGTCAGTAGAAGGCAAAGTCTGTCCTCTGTGCCAAGAGGAACTGCCTGAATCCGGAACTCAGCGCCTCAAACGATTTGAGGAGTATATCAAGAATGATGTCGCGAAGACCGCTGACGCAGCTCGTAAGAAAGTCGAAGTAGCAAAGGGCAAGATTGAGGCGGCCGATTTGCAGGTTGTCCCGGAGGAAGCTCTACGCGACGAAATCAATGCTTTGGATGCCTCGATACTCCAGACCATAACCGATTTCCAGGCGTCGGTTGAAGCGCGAAGGACCACAATGCTCGACTGCCTGGAGGCACCAAAATGGGAAGAGATCCCCGGCCTTTCTGAGTCACCTAGGGCGCGAGTTCGGAAGCAGGCTGCTGATCAGCTCAGGGCGCACCGGACACTGATGAAAGCTGCAGATGAGGCGAACCGAAAGAAGTTGGAGGACGAGCTCAGCGAGCTTTCTGCGAGGCAGAATTTGGCGAAGAGCTTGGCCGCGGTCATTGAATTGCTTGAGAGGATGAAAAAGAAGGCCGCATTAGAGAAGTGCCGATCGAGCCTGAAGACTCGCCCAATTTCTGACAAATCGAAGGAGTTTGCCACGGTCGCGGTCACCGACGCGCTAAGAAAATCCCTCGATGCTGAGTTCGCCGCATTGGGCATCGGTCACATCAAGACAAAGCTGAAAGAGCGCAACGAACGAGGCAAGATGCTCCATCAACTGTTGTTGGACCTTCCGACAACTAAGCGGATCGACGAAATTCTGAGCGAAGGTGAGCAGCGTGCGATTGCGTTGGGCTCGTTCTTTGCGGAGTTGGCACTCGCCAATCACAAATGCGGTATAGTCTTCGACGATCCGGTTTCATCGCTGGACCACTGGCGTCGCCGTGATGTTGCGCGTCGGCTCGTCGTAGAGGCGAAAATCCGCCAAGTCATTGTCTTCACACACGACACCTCGTTCTTGGGGCAGTTGTGCGACGAGATCGACGCAGCAGGGATTCCGAATTCAATGTCGTTCTTGGAATGGAGAGGCGGATTCCCCGGTTGCGTGAATAGCGGCCTTCCTTGGGATCATCAGGGTTACAAAGCAAGAATCAACGCCCTCGAACAGGCGCAGAGCAAGCTGGCGAAGGCGTGGCCCACCTATCCTGGTGAAAAGGAGATCAGCGAAATGCGGCATCAGTATGACCGATTGCGGGCGACTCTTGAGCGAGTCATTCAGGACGTCGTTTTCAACGGGGTGGTGAAACGATATCGA
Source organism: Verrucomicrobiia bacterium (assembly GCA_035765675.1). Taxonomy (GTDB): domain Bacteria; phylum Verrucomicrobiota; class Verrucomicrobiia; order Limisphaerales; family DASXHY01; genus DASXHY01. Next base: position 8,214 of record DASTXC010000049.1, on the reverse strand, counting down.
GACTGGATTCGCGTGGATTCACTTGAGGACGTCGTGGGCTTTGACCGAGCGGAATACGAAGCGATCGAGAAGCTGCACAAACGGAGCTGCGATGTTGTCACGGCTCACGATCAGTCGTCAGCGAAAGCGGCTACGATTCCCTCCGCAACGGATCTTGGTAACGACATCGCCGCGCTGAAGGCAATTGTCGAGACCATCAAGAATCGCAGAGCAGCCGCCAAGGCCACCCCGTAGCCAAGATGCCCACACCCGGAGAACACAAAACCGTCCAAGCCCGCATCCTCGCCTATGCCGAGGCCATCGGTTGGACGATTGTGTCCCGCGAGGAAGCCGAGCAGCGGCGCGGGTTTGATCCGGAGGTGCCGACTGCCGACCGCGCCAGGAACCGCTCGCACTTCTTCGACGACCTGCTCGACGCCAAGGTGCGGGAATTCAACCCGCGCTACGCCGAGGCCGAGGGCGCCTTGCTCGGGCAGTTCCGCCATCTGCACACCGACATCTACGGCAACCGGGAATTCGTCGAGCACCTGCGCAACCGGGGCAAGTTCTTCGACCACGAGGAGAAGCGCGAGCGCGACCTGATCCTGATCGATTACGACGACCCGGCGCGGAACGTCTACGAGGTCACCGAGGAGTGGGCCTTTCACAACGGCCACCACGGCACGCGGGAAGATGTGGTCTTTCTCATCAACGGCATCCCGGTGCTGGTGATCGAGTGCAAGAACGCGAACAAGGACGAGGCGATCGCTCTGGGTGTCGATCAGATCCGCCGCTACCACCGCGAGACGCCCGAGCTGTTTGTCCCGCAGCAGCTCTTCACCGCGACCGATGCCATCGGCTTCTCCTACGGCGTGACGTGGAACACGGTGCGCCGAAATATCTTTAACTGGAAAGACACCGAGGTCGGCAAGCTGGAGGCCAAGGTGAAGAGCTTCTGCGCCATCCCGCAGGTGCTCGCCTTCCTCAAGGACTACATCGTCTTCGCCGAAAAGGATGAGGAGCTGAACAAATACATCCTGCGCCAGCACCAGACCGGCGCGGTGGACGCGACTGTCAGCCGCGCGCTCGATCCCCGGCGCACGCGCGGCCTCGTCTGGCACACGCAGGGCAGCGGCAAGACCTTCACCATGATCAAGGCGGCGGAGCGGCTCTTCCGCGAGCCGGCGGCTGACAAGCCCACGGTGCTGCTGATGATCGACCGCAACGAGCTGGAAGACCAGATGCTCAAAAACCTTGCCGCGCTTGGTCTCGGCAATCTGGAGCACGCGAGCAGTATCGCCCGTCTCAATCAGCTCCTGCGGGACGACTACCGCGGAATCATTGTGACGATGATCCACAAGTTTCGCGACATGCCGGCGAACTTGAATGTGCGGCAGAACATTTACGTCCTCATCGACGAAGCGCACCGCACCACAGGTGGAGATCTCGGCAACTTCCTCATGGCCGGTCTGCCGAACGCCACGTTCATCGGCTTCACCGGCACGCCGGTGGACAAGACCGCTTACGGCAAGGGCACCTTCAAAACCTTCGGCTGCGAGGACGACAAAGGCTACCTCCACAAGTATTCCATCGCGGATAGCATCGAGGACGGCACCACGCTGCCGCTCTATTATCAGCTCGCGCCAAATGAGATGCTCGTGCCGCACGAAACGTTGGACGCAGAGTTCCTTTCCCTCGCTGAAGCGGAGGGTGTGGCCGACATCGAGGAGCTGAACAAAATCCTCGAGCGGGCGGTAAACCTGAAGAACTTCCTCAAGGGGAAGGAGCGGATCGAGAAAGTCGCGCGGTTTGTCGCCAGGCACTATGTGGAAAATGTCGAGCCGCTCGGCTACAAAGCGTTCCTCGTCGGCGTCGACCGCGAAGCCTGCGCGCACTACAAGCACGCGCTCGACCGAATCCTGCCGCCCGAGTATTCCGAAGTCGTCTACACGGGGAACAATAACGACTCGGAGCTGCTAAAGGAGTTTCACCTCGACCCGAAGAAGGAGCGGCAGGTCCGCAAGAGTTTCGGCAAGCTCGACCAGCAGCCAAAGATCCTGATCGTCACCGAGAAACTGCTCACCGGCTTCGACGCGCCTGTGCTCTACGCCATGTATCTCGATAAGCCGATGCGCGACCACACGCTGCTGCAGGCCATCGCCCGGGTGAACCGCCCCTACGAGAACGAGGCGCAGGAGATGGTGAAGCCCCACGGCTTCGTTTTGGATTTCGTCGGCATCTTCGACAAACTGGAGAAAGCGCTGGCTTTCGACAGCGACGAGATCAACGCCATTGTCAAGGACCTGAAGCTCCTGAAAGTGCTCTTCAAATCCAAGATGGAGAGCAAGGCGCCGGAGTATCTGGCGCTGCTGAAACGGAACTTTGACGACAAAGACGTGGACGGGCTGATCGAGCACTTCCGCGATCCCGAGCGGCGGAAGGCGTTTTTTAAAGAATACAAGGAAATCGAGATGCTCTACGAAATCATCTCACCCGATGCATTCCTGCGGCCGTTCATCGAGGACTACACGACTCTGAGCGCCATCTACGACGTGGTTCGCAAATCCTACACCAAGCGGGTGATGGTGGACCGGGATTTTCAGAAGAAAACCAATCTGTTGGTGCAGGATCAGGTCGGCAGCTACGGTGTCGGGCGTGTGGATGATTTTGTGGAAATCAATGCCGAGACCATTGAGTTGATCAAGGACCGGAAAGGCGGCGAGGGCACCAAGGTCATCAACCTGATCAAGAGCATTGAAAAGCTGGCCGATGAAGGAAGCGACGATCTGTATCTTATTGCGATGGCCGACCGTGCCCGGGCGGTGCAGGAAAGCTTTGAGCTGCGCCAGACCAGCACTTCCGAGGCGTTGGAGGCGTTGCTCAGGGAAGTGGAGGCGAACGAGGTCCGGAAGCAGGAACAGGCGGAAAAGTCGTTCGACGGACTGACCTACTTCGTCTATCGCAGCCTGCTGGATGCGAAGATCGCCAATGCCGAAGCCGTCAGCCGGAAGATTCGCCAGGCCTTCGCCGATCATCCCAACTGGAAGCGCAGTGAGAGCGCCCTGCGGGAACTCCGCAAAAAAGTCACCTTCGCCATCTTCGCGGAGACAGATGATCTCGACCGGGTGACCGCCATGGTGGACGAACTGTTCACCCTGCTGGAAAAGGCGAACAGAATTTGAACCGCAGATGGACGCAGAGCCGAAAAAAGGCGAATTCAAGCAGCGCGTCCGCCGCTGGGCGGAGAAGCTGGACGTGAAGATCGTCTGGCTGGGTGTGCGACCGATGCGGAACAAGTGGGCATCCTGTTCCACTGCCGGACATTTGAATTTCAATGAGGATCTGATCCTCCTGGACCAGGAACTCTGGGACTACGTCATCGTCCACGAACTGCTGCATTTCTTCGTTCCCAATCACGGCAAGCTCTGGAAAGCCTTAATGCGGGCACATCTGGGAGAATACGAGAAAGCGGAGCGCGCCTTGCGAGGTGAAGCAATGCGGAAGGAGTCAGGTGTTGAGGGCCTGTTGTCCCAATCGTAGCGATGCTCCGCGCTCCGCGGTGGAAATCAGGAGTGATCTGCCTTTCATATCTGCGGTCAAAACCCCCATTCATTCCCGCGGGGTGTGCGGACGCCGGTCTGACTGGGCTTGCGCATTCGGCTCAGGTTTTCAGAACTCATTCCCACCCCTCGCTGCGATGCGACGACTCGCGACCGGCGCGGTTTTCGGCCAGGCGCCACCACTCCCCGACAACACCTCTGATCTTCCATGGCATGAGTGCCACGGACTTCCGTTTCTATGAAAAAGCTGTCACCCATGTCTTGTCCCTTTTTTGTCACCCATGTGTTGGCACCATGTCTCCGCACACACGTCAACCATGTACCCGGTCTTTACATTCGCTGCGGGGCGAGGGAATTGAAAAGGGTGCGGGTGCCAAGTCGCGCCCATCTTAAGTCCGGGGTGGCAGGATTACGGCGCGAGCAAATTCAATTTAGACGTTTCGCTCTGCCGACAAAGTCGAGAACTGTTGCGCTTTCGGGCATGCTCGTTAACTTACGCCCATGCGTTTTATCGGGAACATCATCGACAAACTGCAACGCCACCCGAAGCGGATTGTCTTTCCGGAAGGTCTCGAACCGCGGGTGCTTCAGGCCGCGCGCCAATTTCATTCTCTCCGTCTCGGCGCACCGATCCTGCTTGGCGATCGCACGAAAGTGAAAGCGCTGGCGGAAGAATTGAACATTTCGCTGGAAGGCATTCGCGTCATCAATCCCGCCGAAAGCGAAGACCTGGATAATTTCGCCCGCCGCTTCGCCGCGTTGCGCCGCTCGAAAGGTTTGCAGCCGCCGGAAGCGCGCGCCGCAATCATGCAGCCGAATTATTTTGGCGCGATGATGCTCGCCATGCATCAGGCGGACGGACTGGTTTCAGGAACCAGCCACACCACCGGCAGCGTGCTGCGGCCGTTGTTTCAGATTGTGAAAATGGCGCCGGAAGCCAACACGATTTCCAGTTGCCAGATCATGGAGGTCGAAGATTCCCGATTCGGCGAGCAAGGTGTTTTGTTCATGGCGGACTGCGGGGTGATTCCCGAACCGACCGTCGAACAGCTGGCGGATATTGCGATTTCCACGGCGCAAGTCGCGCGGCAACTCTTGAACATTCGCCCACGCGTCGCCCTGCTCTCTTTTTCCACGAAAGGCAGCGCCATGCACCCGACGATTGGCCGCGTGCAGGCCGCCACGGCATTGGCGCAAAAGCGCGCTGAAGCAGTGAATCTCGAAGCGGATTTCGATGGCGAATTGCAGGTGGACGCCGCGCTGGTTCCAGAAATTGCGGAGCGGAAACTGCCGGACAGCCAGGTGGCCGGCCGCGCGAATGTGCTCGTTTTTCCGGAACTGAATTCCGGCAACATCGCCAGCAAACTCGTCCGCCACATGGCGCGCGCAAATGCTTACGGACAAATCCTGCTCGGCATGGATCGTCCTGCGGCGGACGTTTCACGCGGTTCAAACGCGCACGACATTCTCGGCGTCGCGGCGATTGTCGGCGTGCAATCCATCGAATACGCCAAGCTGTATCCGGGCGCGGGCAAGAAGTTGCCGGGAGAATAATTTGTGAATTCTTCAATTCCGATTTCATGGACAAATCGGCAGTCGTAATTTCGCTTCTCAGCTTATGAAATTCTGGATCTTGATCATCTTCTGCATCGCGGGAGCAGCATTGGCTGGTTACTCGTCGGGTAATTATGACGGCGCTCGCAGCGCCAAAATCGAAGCGAACCAGTTTCTTCGCGAGTTCGCAAATGCGACGGCGGTGACGGATTATCTGGAACAGAGCGGCCAGCGGCAGTGGTCAGGGCGATTGGTTGTTTACGGTTTATCTGGAGAGAGCGGATATTCTCCCGTCCGCCGTCGCGCGGTGATCCAAACCGGAGTCGGAGTCATTTGTGTTTCCATCGGACTGGCAGGATTTTTATTCCTTCGACGACGAGAACCTGCTTCCAAACCAATCCGCGTTTGATCCTTTCATGAACACCACGACGCCTCGCATCTTCATCGCCGCCACGCGCCAAAACGATGGCAAGACCACCACGTCACTCGGGCTGATTGCGGCGTTACAACAATATTTCCCGCGCGTCGGCTACATCAAACCCGTCGGTCAGCGTTTCGTGGAAATCGCTGAGCAAAAGATCGACGAAGACACGGTGCTGATGGACAGCGTTTATCGCTTGAACTGTCCGCTGGTCGATATGAGTCCCATCGCGGTGGAACCGGATTTCACGCGCAAATATCTGGAGTCAGCGAACAACGACGCGCTCGTGAAACGCATTCGCAAAGCCTTTGACCGTGTTGCGTGGGAAAAAGATTTCGTGCTCTGCGAAGGCTCGGGCCATGCAGGCGTTGGTTCCGTTTTCGATCTTTCCAACGCGCAGGTCGCCCGCACGCTCGGCGCGAAAGTCATTATCATTTCCCAGGGCGGAATCGGAAAACCGATTGACGAAGTGTCGCTGAACCAGGCGCTGTTCGAAAAAGAAGGCGTGGAGATCATCGGCGTCATTCTCAACAAGGTGATCGGCAGCAAGGTGGAATATGTCGCGGATTTCGCCCGGCGCGGTTTGAAGCGAAAAGGACTGGAACTGCTGGGCGTCATTCCGCATCAACGCGTGCTGTCCTGTCCGACGGTGGATCTCGTCCGCGAAGAGTTGGACGCCGAGTTATTGAACGAGCCGCCGAATCTTCACAACCTCGTGAACGACGTCATTGTCGGCGCGATGAGCGCTCAGAACGCCGTGAAATATTTCAAGCGCGACGCGCTGCTGATTGCGCCCGGCGACCGCGACGACATCATTCTTGCGGTGCGCGACACTTTCAGTTCCGTCAATCGCGAGAGAATGGCCGGCCTGGTTCTGACGGGAAATCTGCGGCCCGACGCGAGTTTGCTGAAAGTCATTCGCTCGCTGCCGATTCCGGTGCTGCTCGCCGCGCCGGACAGTTATGAAGTGGCGGCCAAGGTTCACGACCTGACCGTGAAAACGCGGCCGACCGACGCGGAAAAAATTTCGTTGATCCGCGATCTGATTGCTCAAAACGTGAACGTCCCCAGAATTGTAGAAGCCATCTCCCATGTCCCAGCCACTGCCCATTAATTCTGCGTTGAAAAATCTGCCGGTTTATCAGCCCGGCCGGCCGATTGAAGAAGTTGCGCGCGAACTCGGTTTGCCCGCGTCGCAGATCATCAAACTCGCTTCAAACGAAAATCCGCTCGGCCCCTCGCCAGCCGCGCTGAAAGCCATGCAACACGTACTGGCGAATATCAATCTGTACCCGGACGGCAACGCGTTCTACCTGAAACAAAAACTCGCGGAGAAACTCGGCGTTCAGCCCACCAACCTGATTCTCGGCAACGGCTCGAACGAGATCATCGAGTTCATCGGCCACGCTTTAATGGCGTCAGGAACCAACATCGTCGTGTCGCAATATTGTTTCGCGATTTATCCACTCGTTGCGAAAATTTTCAACGCGGACGTCATCACGGTTCCGGCGAAAAATTACGGGCACGATTTGTCCGCGATGCTTCAGGCGATCACGCCGCAGACGCGGGTGGTGTTCATCGCGAATCCCAATAACCCGACCGGCACGGTGGTTCCACGCGAAGAACTCATTCGCTTTGCGGATCAGGTTCCAGCGAACGTGCTGTTGGTATTGGATGAAGCGTACATTGAATTTCTCAACGATGCCGCGGATTTCGTCGCTGACATTCGCGCCGGCAAACGTTCGAATGTTTTGCTGATGCGAACGTTTTCGAAAATTTTCGGTCTGGCGGGATTGCGTTTGGGATATGGCATTGCGGCGCCGGATTTGATTTCAGCTCTCGAAAAAGTGCGCCAGCCGTTCAATGTCAACGCCATTGCCCAGGCTGGCGCGCTGGCGGCGCTCGATGATTCTGAACACATGAAGCAGACGCGCGAAAACAATGCGCTCGGACTGAAACATTACATCGATGCGTTTCAGAAACTCGGGCTGGAATACGTTCCTTCGTCGGCCAACTTCATTCTCGTTCGCGTCGGCGACGGCCAACGCGTTTTCAACGAAATGCAAAAGCTGGGCGTGATCACGCGGCCGATGGGCGGTTATCAATTGCCGGAATGGATTCGGATTTCCGTAGGAACGCCGCAGGAAAATGAACGCTGTCTCACAGTTTTGAAGGCTGTGCTGGGCAAATGATTTCCCACCCTTCTCCCGGAATCATCTCGGCGGCGATTTCCTCTTTTGCTGCCTGGCGAATTTATCGCCGCGTGCGTCGGAACATCGGAAGACAACCCTTCCAGCCGAAGCGATTGATGTTCCGGATTGCGATCTTCTCGCTGGTTTGCGCGGCCATGATTTGCCTGGCGTGGACAAACGCACGCCTGTTGCTGGCGATTGGCGGCGGATGGATTTCGGGCGTGGCATTGGGATTTGTGGGATTGCGGCATACACGGTTTGAAGCGCTGGATCGAAAGCAGTTCTACACGCCGAACACTTACCTCGGTGTCGGCATTTCGCTGCTGCTGGTCGCGCGCGTTGTGTATCGGCTAATGCAGTTTGATGGTTTGCCGCGTTCACTGAATCATTCAGCCATGTCCATGCGCAGCCCGCTGACATTTTGCATTTTCGGGCTGCTGGCGGGTTACTATCTCGTTTACTTTGGCGGCGTTTTTGTTCGTTGTCGAAGATTGAAAGAACAGAACGT
>DASTXC010000048.1:0-11740 GCA_035765675.1 Verrucomicrobiia bacterium | reverse complement strand
GATTTTGCAAGCCGCGGAACGCGCAAGCGGCGGGGACGGCTTTATTTTTGGCGAGCAGCGCGATTTTGGTCATCGCATACACCATAACTGATCCGGTGATGACCGTCCCGATGACTGTGTTACTGGGAATCGCAGGACTTATGGTATTGTTCGCCACCCTTACCCCGGCAACAGCCTCAGTTCGAAGGAATCGAAAAAGTGGGGATTTTTAAACGGGCTGATAGTAACGAGAATAGGGGCGGGTATTGGAAAGGCTGTTGTCCAAACGAATCAATCGGCCCCGGGCGGTCCCGATCAGACTTGTGGTGAAATCCCCTTCTTTGAACGCGATTCGTACGGCCTCACTATCCGCGCCGAATTGAGCTACCGCGCCCAGATGAGTTTCTCGTGGGGCAGTCATCGCGGTCTGGCACCAGACCAAACGGTCGCCGTCATTAATGCCCAGCCATTTGCAGCAGGATCCCAAACCGTGCTGGGGATAATTGTTGCCGTAGATATCGCGCTGCAATTCGCCGCGCCAGGTGAGCTTGCCTTTCGCATCAAACAAAAGCGAACGGCAATCGTGCAAATAGCTTCCCTCCGCGTAATACGGTTCTCCAAAGACTCCCTGGTGAACCATTTTATAAATCATCAGGTTGTCGTCGCCATAACTGCAATTCTCCAGAAGCATGACGCGCTTGCCCGTTTTCTCCTTGGTCTTTACAAGTTCCCAACATTCCTCCTCCGTTTGCGGACCGGTGACTTCCATGGCCGCATGTTTGCCGCTTTTCATGGCGTCAATGGCCATGGGCGCAAGCCAGTTGACGGGCGTGGCGATCAGAACCGCTTCGAGATCATCCCGCTGACATAGATTGCGGTAGTCGTATTGGTCCTGGGAGTAACCGGCAGGAGTATTTCCTCGTTTTTCTTTTACGAGCGCGATGGCTTTCGCGAGGCGAGCTTTGTCAATGTCACAGATGGCCGAAATGGTGACATCAGGATGTTGATCCAGAAGAATCGTCAGAAGCCACGAACCACGAGGACCCACGCCAATGATTCCCAGGCGAATCGGTTTCGCCGGCGGTTTTTCTTTCGCGTGGAGAGACAGATTTATTTTCCCGGCAACCCCCAGCGCGCCTGCGCCAAGGACGGTTGTGTGAAGAAAACTCCTGCGGTTGATCTTTTTAAGATGGATTGGATCCATGGTCGCTGCTCGTTCGTTGGTTTCTTCCCGGACGAACGGCGCGCCAGAATCAGGCCGATGGGTTCAACCCGGCCCAAGCCCCGATAGGCGATCAGGGCCTTGAATCAAGTCAGCGCGTCTTTTTCGCCGCGGTTAAAGTGAGCTTTTAGTCTCTGCTGACCGAGTTTCTTGTCCCGCTTTCGCAGTGCTTCGAGAATCATTCGATGCTCTTTCTCGGTCTGAATAAAATCTTCGATCGGGGTGCGCACCTGGGCTGCCTTGCGTTGAAACAACGGAATGTGAGCGCGATCGTAAAGTTGAGCCAGGCGGGAATTGCCGGATGCCGCGATCAGCAGATGATGAAAGCGAAGATCCGCTTCGTGAGAGGCGGCGAAATAGCCTTTTCGGACGAAGTTGGCGAAGTCATTGCAGGTCTCTTCGATTTCCTTGATCTGTTTGTCCGTCGCCCGTTCGCAGGCGAGAGCGAAGGCAGCAGTTTCAAGAACTTCCCGCAATTCACGAATTTCATGGATTTCTTCATCCGTCATCTGGCTGGCGAAAAAGCCGCCGCGCACGCCCTGGTGGACAAGGCCCTCGCCCAACAGACGCGTAAGACTCTCCCGCACGGCGGAACGATTGACCTGGAGCTTCTTGGCCCAGAACTGCTCGACAATACGTTCATTGGGCTGGATCTCCATCGTCAGAATGCGATGGCTGAATTCCTTATAGGCGAGGTCTGCTTGAGTCCGCTCGACATTGGAGGTCTGACCGTTTTGTAAACGACTCTCGGGTCCGCTGGTTGACGATTCGTCTGGTGAAGTTGATGAGCTCATTTGGCCGCAGCTTACGCGGGCCGGAGATTTAACTCCAATCAAATATGTCTGATCGGGATCGCCGTTCGTAGCGTGATCCCGTGATTTCTGCGGGCCACTATAGAACGCCATACTCGTCGAAAACCTCCCGTAAAGTGCGTCCTTTCAACAATTCCTGTCGCGAGGAATTTTCCTTTCCTACTTTCGCGGCGGCCAGATCAATCACTTTGTCTTCAACATCGCGCGGGATCACCACCACGCCGTCGCAGTCAGCAAAGACCAACTCTCCAGCGTGGACCAATACTTCACCACAGCGGACGGGAACGTCATACGCCATCACGCGGCCTCGGCCCTTGCTGTCCACCGGCCGAATGCCTGCGTGAAACACTGGAAAGCCCGTGTCTTTGATTCGCCGGGTATCGCGAATCAATCCATCGCAGATGCAGCCGACGGCTCCGTTGCAGTGGGCTACCGTGGTCATCAATTCTCCCCACGGCGCGTTCGTGCCGCTGCAATCCGTGGAATGAATCACTACATCTCCCGGCTTCAGCGAATCCATGGCATCAATTTCGAGCCCGTAAGGATCTTCCTCGATGACATAATCGGTTTCCATCCAGCGAAACGTCCGCGCCCGGCCCACGATGACACAGTTCTCGAGATCGAGCGGACGCAGACGCTGGTGCATTGCCTGATTGCGGCGGCCCAGACCGTCGAGGATGTCGCAGACGGCTGCGGTGTACAGGTTTTTTCGAATCCATTCGAACCGTTGTGCATCCGTCAGCCCGTGCAGGTTCCTTGCAAATCCATCCGTCTTGGCGCCGTCCTGCCGCCGTTCGTCGATCAACTTTGATGTCATGGGGGTCATAAATAATTAAATTCAAATCAATGCGTGGGGCCTGCATACGCCACCAGATCGACCTCATATTTTACAAGGTCGCCCAGGCAGCCCACCAGCGTGGTGCGAGCAGGGTAGGGTTCAGAAAAAAATTCGCGGTAAATACGGTTGTGCGTATCCCAGTCGGCTTGATTTGCCAGATAGCAACGCACCTGCACCACTCGTGAGAAATCCAGTCCCGCAGCGCGCAGGATCTCGCCGATTTTCTGATAAGTGCGGCGTGCTTCGTTCTCAAACGTATCGTGAATGATTTGTCCTTTTTCATCCACCGAAGCGACCCCTGACAGAAAAACAAAGTCTCCGGCGCGGATCGCGGGAGAAAAAGGCAAGGCGCTTTCCAGGATGCCAGGCATCTGAATGGCTTGGGGGGCAAGGGACATCATTTTAGATTGTTGACCGCTTATGCATAATATCGTTGACAGAACATTAGACGCCTTTCAAGTTTGTGCAAGACAATTTCGATGGAAAATCAAAACCGCGCACCGCAGAGAAGTGGAACGAGGCAGAATCTGAAGTCTCGCGGGATGTTCATGCACGCCTGGGATATCGCTGAAGCGGGCGCGGATTCGTTGATGGATTGGTTGAGCCGCGCCGGCTTGAATACAATGTGCCTGGCGGCAACCTATCACGACGGCTGGTTTGTTCATCCTCATCACAGCCGGCACCGCGCTTTTATGGCGGAAGGCGACGTTTGTTACTTTCAGCCTCAGTTCTCGTTGTACAAGGAAACGCGGCTTCGTCCACAGGTTGCGAAACTCTGTCAGAAAAAGGACTGGTTCGCAGAGGCGGGAAAGAAGCTGGAACAATACAACCTTCAACTTTTTTCATGGACGGTTGGCACTCACAACTCTCGCCTGGGACTGAAATTTCCAGAACTTACGCAAGAGAATGTGTTTGGAGATCGTCTGCCTCATGCGCTTTGCCCCGCCAATGACGAAGTGAGGACTTATCTCTTCGCACTTTGCCGGGACCTGGCGGTCAATCATCCGATTTCCGCGTTGCAATTGGAATCCTTTGGCTGGATGGGATTCAAGCACGGCCATCATCATGAGCGTGATCTGACAGGCCTGAGCGACTTCGAATGCGAATTGTTGAGCCTTTGTGTTTGTCGCGCGTGTCAGCAGAAAGCGGAGGCAGCCGGCGTGGATGTGGAGAAACTGAAAGCGCGGGTGAAAGCCATTCTCGACGGAGCGTTCCGCGAGGCGCCTCAACGGCCCCGAGGACATCCGGTCAGCATGAAACAAGCGGAAGCATTGCTGCCTGAATTGAAACGTCTTAATGCCTGGCGCGCCGGTTTTTTGAACGCCATGCTATCTGAAATCAGAACTCGTTCATTGGCCGGGACCACTTGTCGCTTGTTGTTGCAGACGGGGCCTGATCCCGCGGCGGCGGAACTCGTTGACGGGTTTGCGTGCGCTTCCTATCAGCAGACTCCGGCGCGAACGCTTACCATCTGCCGCAAAGCGAGCCGTCAGCTTCCACGAAACTGGTCCGGACTGTTGCAATGCTTCGTTCAACTGGGAATGGGCGTGCCGGCCAGTGAATCGCAGCTTCGCGCAATCGTGCGCGCCGTGCAAAACGGTGGCTGCAATGGAATCAATTTTTATAACTACTCAGAGTCTCCTCCAAAAATGTTGAATTGGCTGGCCGCGGTCATGAAAGAATTCACTGAATGAAAATCACTGCCGTACGAACTTTTCCTGTAACATTGCCGGTCCGGCCGGAATATTTCATCGTCTCTTCAGCAGGTGCCCATGCGGTATCGCGTTATGTGGTGCTCGCCATCGAGACAGATGAGGGAATCACGGGCTGGGGCGAAGCGACGGTCGTGCCGTTGTGGAGTGGCGAAAGCCAGGGTGGCGCGCTTGCGTTGATTCAGGATTATTTTGCGCCGTTGCTCCTCAATCGCTCGCCGGAGGAGATTGACCTAGGTGAACTCGACAGGATCACGGTTGAAAATCATTTCACGAAGGCGGCGGTGGAGATGGCTTTGCTGGACGTGAAAGGCAAACAACAGGGCAAGCCGGTTTACGAACTTCTGGGCGGCGCGAAAAATCCTCTGCGAATCCCCATCAAATTCAGCATTGGCCTTCGGTCGCCCGAAGAAACCGCCGCCATCGCCGCCGAAAAAGTCAGGCAGGGATTTACGGCGATCAAAATCAAAGTCGGTCCGAATCCCGAAGAAGATCTGCGCCGGGTTGCTGCGGTGCGTGAAGCCATTGGTACTGCGATCAAATTGAACGTGGATGTGAACGGTGGCTGGTCGGTCGAGCAGTCGATTCGTGAAATTTCGCGCTATAAACCCTTCGATCTGGAATATGTCGAACAACCGACTCCGCGTTGGGATATCGACGGACTGGCGAAAGTGCGAGCGGCGGTGGATGTGCCGATCATGGCGGATGAAGCTGTTTTTTCCATCTGGCAGGCCGAGCAGGTCATTGCAAAAAAAGCCGCGGACATGATCAGCATTTATCCTGGCAAAAATGGCGGCCTGCTCAAAGCCCAGCGGATTTGCCGGATGGCCGAAGACGCAGGAATCATCTGCCATCTCGGATCAAATCTGGAGTGGGACATCGGAACAGCAGCGATGTGTCATGTGGCTGCGGCCTGCTCCAATGTGCCGGTCGCGAAGTTCCCGGTGGACATTCTGGGGCCTCTCTATTACGCGGTGCATCCGAAAAAGAATCCGATTCAGTTTCAGGACGGTTGCGTTCTTGTGCCGCAAAGCCCCGGACTGGGGATTGATCTTGATCGTGATGAAATCGAAGCTCTATCCGACAAAAGCAACGCAGTCAGATGATTTGCCGTTCGTCATCCCGCCATTTTCCGCTCGATTAATATTGACGAAAACCTTTCAGAAACGAAGCGACCGAAATAAATCATGAACCGTTTACTCGACAAAGTTGCGATTGTAACAGGTGGCGCGCAGGGAATCGGCCAGGCGATCTGTCAGGTTTTCGCGGAAGAAGGCGCGTGGGTGTTGGTGACTGACCTCAATGGCGAAAAGGCAGAAGAGACAGCGGCGTCGATTCGTGCCAGTGGAGGTCGTGCGGAAGCGTGCCGCGTTGATATCGGTTCGCCGCAGGAAATCGAGCAGGCCGTAAAATTAGCCAGCGAAAAGTTCGATCGCATCGACGTGCTCTGCAACAACGCCGCCTTCATCGGGCAATGGCACGATGTGTTGAATGCGACAGCGGAGGAGTGGAACGGGTGTTTGCAGGCGACCCTCATGGGAACGCAGAACCTGACCCGTGCGGTGCTGCCGTGGATGATCCGCCAGAAGCGCGGTTCCATTCTGATCACCTCTTCCATTCAAGGCATGGTCGCGTGTCCCAATTCCATCAGCTATTCCACCGTGAAAGCAGGATTGATCGGTTTTGCTCGAAGCGCTGCCTGCGATTACGGCAAATACAACATTCGCGTCAACGCGCTTTGCCCGGGGCCGATCCGAGTCGGGTATTCGCCTCCTCCGGGTTCACCCGGTCACACCTATCAAATCTCCAATACGTTCCTTGGCCGGGTTGGCGAGCCGCGAGAAATTGGAATGGCGGCGCTGTTTCTGGCTTCTGATGAATCGTCCTTTATCACCGGCGCCGTGCTGCCTGTGGATGGGGGATGGACGGCAATGTAAAATTCGCGCACCGCGTCGCTTTCCACTATGAACATTGGCTACCTGTTGTTGTTTCTCGGCCTCCTCGGCTTCAGCCTGCTCGGCATCTTTCACAAAGTGGCCGATCATCCGAAATGCCGGCCCAAGATGATTGCGCTGATCCTGCTTTTCTGGGGTGGGGTGCTCACCACAATCTACACTGCGGCGTTCAGCGAGAAGGGAATGGATTTTCCGCCGCCAGTGATTTGGATCGGCGTGGCTGGCGGCGCGCTGTCTTCGCTGGCGCTGTTCGCTTTCCAGGCGGGATTGAAGTATGGAAAAATTTCGACGAGCTGGCTCCTGTTGAACCTCGCTACCAGCGTTCCGATTGTCTTGTCCATTTTCCTGTTTGGCGAAAAGCTCAACTGGGGAAAGGGAGCCGGATTGATTCTGGTGCTGGCGGCAGTGCTGATGATGTGGTCGGACAAAAAACTGGAAATGCAGGCCGCTGGCGTCGATAAGGCTCCGGCGGAAACGCGTTCAAAATCCCGATGGCTTCCGCTGATGCTGCTTGCCTTTGTGCTGCAGGGACTCGCCGCAGCGAGCCAGAAAACATTGGTGGAGGCGGGTGCCGGCGATCATGTCTGGCAGTTTTACGTTGTTCTTTACTGGACGGGTTTCGCGGTGATGGCTTTGCTGAGCGTGATGCGTGAGTCATTGCCGAATCGACGTGAGTTCGCGACGGCGCTGGTCATGGCCGTGTGCAGCGTTCTTGGAAACATCTCCATTACCAGCGCAATGAACAGCGTGAAAGGCGTCGTGGCTTATCCCGTCAGCAATGGTGGCAGCCTTACGCTGGTGGTCCTCGCCGGCGTCCTGTTCTTTCGGGAAAAAATTCACCCGGTCGGAATTGCCGGAATCGTTTGCGGCATCGGCGCCATTCTGGTGCTGGTGATGGTGTGATCAAAATCCCGATCTTCAGCCTTATGAAATTATCAGAGATGACCTGGCCGGAAGTAGAGTCTTTGGATCGCAATATCGTTGTGCTGTATCCAATCGCCGCACTCGAACAACACAGCCGGCATCTGCCGTTTTTCACGGATACGATTCTTTGTGAAGCCGTGGCTGCGCAAATTGAAAAAGCAATTCCCAAAGACGTTTTGCTCCTGCCGGTGCAATGGCTCGGCGCTTCGACGCATCATCTGGGAATGGCCGGAACGCTGAGCGCCGAAACCGCCACGTTCATGAAGATGATTTGTGAACCGTTACAGTGTCTGCTGCAGCATGGGTTCAAACGCATTTTTGTTCTCAACGGACACGGCGGAAATGTGGACGGATTTCATCTGGCGCTGCGGGATCTGGCGCGTCAATTTCCAATGACGTTGCTGTTCGGCGCAAGTTATTGGGATGTTG
The DNA here is from genome assembly GCA_035765675.1 of Verrucomicrobiia bacterium. Lineage (GTDB taxonomy): Bacteria > Verrucomicrobiota > Verrucomicrobiia > Limisphaerales > DASXHY01 > DASXHY01. Next base: position 3,869 of record DASTXC010000048.1, on the reverse strand, counting down.
CCGAAAAGGAAATCGCCGGGTTGCTTCAGGGCAAACTCAAGCACGTGGGACATGCCTGCGAATTCGAAACCGCAATGATGCTGCATCTCCGGCCTGACCTCGTGCGGGTGTCGGAGATCGCAAACGATCAGGTTGCCGCGACGCCGCCGGAATTGAGCCGTGTGTTTGCGCCTCTGGATATGAAGCGACACACGACACAAGGCGGAAATGGCGAATCGGTTCTCGCAACAGCAGCCACTGGAGAACAATTGCTGAAGGCAGTTGTGACCCGCGCCATTGAAGCGGTGCGATCTGTTCGCACTCTGCCTCTTCCTGTTCCATGAATACTTCCGGAAAACGCGCTGATTCATCCTGGGCGGTGGGTGTCGCCCGGCGAATCATCACACCGGGCTTTCACGTCGAGTTGGCGGGCCTGGGATATTATCTGAACCGAACGCCCGAGCGGGTACGCGATGATCTCACCGCCACAGCAATGGTGATCGAAGACGCGGAAGGCAGATGTGTCGCGTGGGTTGCGGTTGACCTGATGTATGCGGACGAGCAATTCACGCGAAAGATCCGCGAGCAGGTTGCGTCCGAGACGTCGATTTCTCCCTCGGCGATCTGTGTGAATTGTTCCCACAGCCACAATGCTCCGACCGCTGCGTTTGCGCGCGGCGTTGGGGAACTGAACACAGCCTATGTGGACTTTGCAGCACAAGCGGCTGCGTCGGCGGTTATCGAAGCATGGCAACGGCGTCAACCGGCGCGCCTTTTCGTCGGATGCGGTGAAGCGAAAGGAATGGCTTTCAATCGGACGCGTGAAAACGGCCCGGTGGATTCCCACTTGAGTGTGTTGCGGGCTGATTCAATGGATGGCAAGCCGATCGGCGTTGCAGTCAATTTTCATTGCCATCTCAACGCCCACCTGGAGATGGATTTGCGCGCGGTAAGCCGGGATTGGGCGGGCGAGGTTGTCGATCAAATCGAGGGGGCTTATCCCGGAAGCATTGCGATGTATTTGCAGGGCACCTGCGGCGACGTGATGATTCGACCCGAATTCTGCGCCACGGAACGGCGATTCGAACCGGCACGGGAAATTGCCCGCGTCGCGCTGCAATCGTGCAAGGACGCGCGGCCGGTAAACGGGAACATCGCATTTGTCACACAAAAGATTGCCTTGCCGACGCGCCGATGGACCCGGGATGAGATCGACCGCGATCGCGAAGAAGCATTGTATCGATTAGAAACCGGCGACACCAAGGATTGGTTGAATGGCCTCGCAAAGGTGATCGTAACCTATCCGGATCGTTTGCCGCGTCGTTACGGCGGGAGCGTGGAGAAAGCGGTTGCGGCCGTGTCCCGGTTCGGCGCTGAATGGACGGGAGAAATCCTGCCACACCTGAACGTCCGGCCCGAATCGATTGATACGGAGGTGCAGGCCTTTCGCGTTGGAGATGTCTGGTTCGTTGCGCAGTCTTCGGAACTGTTTACTTCGTTGGGCCTGGAGGTGCGGAATCGGTGGCCCGGGGAGTTGTTCATGCTGGGTTATTCCAACGGCAGTCTTGGTTATCTGCCGGATGCGCATGACGTGGAAAAAAGAAGCTACGCCGCCACGCAATCGCCCAAGTTCACCGGACAATTTCCATTCACATCCGTCTCGGGGACGGCCATGGTCAGCGGCTTATTGAATGCGTTGAAAAGCGTTTCCTGAGCTCCATTTGAGATCCGTCTTCGTCCACATTTTGCCAGTGAGAAGCTGAGCGGATTACTTGGGTCTTCTGGATTTCTGTTGTCTTCAATCCGATAAAATTTTCCAAGCGAGCTCCAATCGCGGCGTTTACCGAATTGACCAAACAATGATTGGTGGACGAAAACAACGAAAAAAGGTTGACATAAATAAGGGGTTTTGGTATTCGATTATTCCAACACTCACTCGTTCGAAAACCCCGAAAGGGTAACTGAAGCGCTCGTCGTCAGGAACTCTATGGCCTATGAAAGTCGGCTCACTTGTGCTGTTCCTTGGTTTCGTTCTGGTTGTCTTGTTTTGCCTGATCTCACCGCCTCTGCCGCCTGCCGGGAACGTGGAGGCGAATGATGTAAATCGGCCCGAAAAGATAATTTCGCGAAAAGAAAACCAGCCGAGCATTGGTCATCGGCAAAATCCAGAGGCATCTCCCGCCGCGTTGCTTGAAGCGCAGGAATCCTCTTCAGGTACCCACGATCAAACAATTACGAATCGGGTAACCGACTTTGTCGAAGGTGATCATCAAAACACAGTCGTCACGGACTGCCTTCGAATGGGAAACGACGAGCGTTTTCTTTGTCAGGCCGGACCCTTCCGATATTTCGGTATTTACACCTCGCCAGAGAAGGAGACGTCCGAACCGATCGGTGCTTTGGTTCTGGATTTGAAATATACCCAGGCCGCGGAAAGCGACCTCGGATTTGAATATCGGATCAAGAATGGACGCGGGGAATGGTTGGACTGGCGCGAAGTGGCCAACTTCAATGCGCCGATCCTTTTGGAATGTTCTGCGCACGGCTGGCAATATCGCCTGATTTTCTATGCGAATGATTTCGTCAACAGCCCGCGGGTTGCTTCAGTCGCTGTGACTCAGCCCGATCCGTATCCCAATCTGAGCAGTTCCTCATTGCCACCTGATTATCCCAGCGCTGCGGATGAAAACCGCACTTTTTTATCCGCCGGAAATTGAATTGTGACGAGGTGATGTTTTCCGAAGCTGGAACAACTTCAGACCCGCGATCAGATCCGCACAGGAACAAACAACTGATTTCAGCCAGCCTCGCGAGAGAGCCAAAGGCGCACGAACCAATCTGCTGACCAGGCCAGGCAAAACGCCTGTTTGGTGGCGGTGAACAAAGACAGACAACCAACAAACAACGAAACCCCTATGAAATTGAAACTAAAGGCTGTGCTTCTTATTCTTCTGTTCTTCTCGATGGAAAGAGCGTTTTGTGTGGTGACCTTCAATAATCCGATTGTGGGCACCGGTGCGGATCCGTGGATCATTTTCAAGGATGGCTACTACTATTACCTTCAGACCACCGGAGGCTCCATCGTCATTTGGAAATCGGACCGGATTACAACTGTGGGTTCGTTGGGCAGTGCCACTGTTTTCACTCCTCCGGCTCCTTACAATCAAAATGTCTGGGCGCCGGAACTGCATTATCTCAATGGCAAATGGTATCTCTATTACACGGCCGGGACCACAGGAGACCCTTCGGATGTCAGTCATCGGAACTTCTGCGCTGAAGGCAATTCTCAGGATCCCATGGGAAGTTATACGTTCAAAGGCAAGCTGGCTGCGCCCGGCGCTGATTATTGGTCCATTGATCCCACGGTATTCGAAACCGGAGGCGTGCTTTATTACGCCTGGTGCAGTCGTGCCGGAGCGGGCAACGATGGAATCAGCCGCGTGTACATTGCCACATTGAGCAATCCCTGGACGGTAAGCAGTTCGCGGGTTCAGGTGACGGCTCCCACCTATTCATGGGAAGGGAACATTTGCGAAGCTCCGGAATTCATCCAGTACGGCGCGACGGTAAACATTGTGTATTCCGCCAATTGTGCTTGCGGCAACAATTACTGTTTAGGCTTGGCGATCAATAGCGGCAATCTGCTGGACGCATGGACCAAGAACGCGACTCCTGTCTTTCAATCCGGGAATGGAGTGTATGCTCCCGGGCATTGCAGCTTTACAAAATCCATCAGCGGCAATGAGGATTGGGCGGCGCAATTTCTTTTCTGTAAATTCGTTGAGCCTCAAACTGAGGGTGGGTTTTGGCATTCCATGTTGAGGTAAATTTTTCCGGTTTCCCATTCGTCGCTGGTTTCGCTCAAAAGCGCGGTGATCAGACGGAGGAGA
>DASTXC010000047.1:0-74223 GCA_035765675.1 Verrucomicrobiia bacterium | reverse complement strand
CGTGCCACTACGGTTTCTGACTCGACGCTCTGCGCGGCCATGTTAAGTTTGGCGCATGTCAACTGAAGTGCCAGCACCGCCGAAAAAAGTTAATCTGCGCCGCCCGGACATCATGGAAGCCGTCCAGGCCCAGGTGCTGTCGCATTACCGCAGCGAACTGGTGGAACGCATTCGCGCGAACGGCGGCGTGCTTTCCTCCGGCGATCTGACCATCAAACTGGCCAAGGAATTCGGCTTCTGTTACGGCGTTGAACGCGCCATCGATCTCGCTTACGCGGCCAAAAAATATTTCGCGGAAAACTCTCCCGGCACACCGATTTATCTCCTCGGCGAAATCATCCACAATCCGGAAGTGAACGATCAAATCCGCAACCTCGGCATCAAGATCATTTCACCCAAACCGACGGATGAAGAATTATCACGGCTCGAGGCTGGCGACATTGTGATCATTCCCGCGTTCGGCACCGAAGTCATTACGCGCCGCAAGCTCGAAGAAAAAGGCTGCCGACTCGTGGACACCACCTGCGGCGACGTGATGAGCGTCTGGAAACGCGTGCAGAAATATTCGAAGGACGCGGTCACCAGCATCATTCACGGCAAAGCGAAACACGAAGAAACCAAAGCCACGACTTCGCAGGCGCGCGCGTACGGCAGCGGACATTATCTCGTCGTGTTCGATCTGGCGGAAACAGATTACGTCTGCAATTACATTCTGAACGGCGGCAACAAGCAGGAATTTCTCGACAAGTTCAAAGGCGCTTACTCAAACGGTTTCGATCCCGAAGAACATCTGCGCGCGGTTGGCGTGGCGAATCAGACCACAATGTTGCGCGGCGAAACGGAGGAAGTGCAGCGGCGCATCCGCGCGGCGATGGAAAAGAAATACGGTGCGGAAGCTTTGCCGACGCATTTCCGTTTCTTCGACACCATTTGCGGCGCGACTCAGGAACGCCAGGATGCATTGCAGAAGATGCTCAAGGAACCGCTCGATCTGCTGATCGTGGTGGGCGGCTATAATTCATCGAACACATCGCATCTGGCTGAAATGGGCGAGAAAGTTTTGCCGACCTACTTCATCAAGAACGCGGCCAAGATGGTTTCGGACAATTTGATCGTGCACTACAATCAGCACATTCACGAGGAAGTGGAAACGCCCGCCTGGCTGCCCTCTGGTAAAGTCACGGTGGGAATCACCGCCGGCGCTTCGTGCCCGAACAATCTGATCGAGGACACCATCAAGCGGCTGTTTGAACTGCGCGGCATTTCGATTCGCCCGCTGTTGGCAAATTGATCCAAACCTCTGCTCAATGGCTGATTCGCTGACCGGCTCTCCGGCTGATTTCCATGTTGCCGCTTGCCACTGAAAATCTGATTTACGAATTGCCGTCGATTCTGGAACGGATTGATCTCGCGCGGCTGTTTTCAAAAGCGCAGCCGCTGGAAGTGGAACTCGGTTCCGGCGACGGTTCGTTTCTGCTGAATTACGCGAAACAACATCCGGAACGGAATTTTCTCGGCATCGAACGCCTCTGGGGCCGCATCAAAAAACTGGATCGCAAGGGCCGGCGGATGGGATTGGAAAATCTGCGCGGCATTCGCATTGAGTCCGCCTATTTTCTCGAATATCTGCTGCCGCGCGAAAGCACGTCCGCGCTGCACATTTATTTCCCCGATCCGTGGCCGAAACGGAAACATCAGCGGCATCGGCTCGTGAACGAACGTTTTCCCGAACTCGCGCGGAACATTCTTCAGCCCGGCGGAGTCGTTTATCTGCGCACCGATGACGATAATTATTTCGAACAGATGCTGTCGGTCTTCAACGCGAGCGAACTGTTTCGCGCAGTCGAAACTTCGGCGGAATTGAAAAGCGTGGTGACTGATTTCGAAGCGGAGTTCAACGCGCGCGGCATTCCCACCCACTACGCCGCGTACCAGCGTCGATTGTAGAACCGCGACTGAGCCGAGCATTGGCGCAATGCCTCGATTATTCATTTCGGAATAATTATTGCCCGCCATCGATTCTGTTCGGCAAACGACAGAGCGCAAGTTGACACCCGCACGACTTTCAATTCCCTCGCCCCGCGCTTCGCTGTGGGGAGAGAATTCTCTGGAACGAAGCTTTCGCGTATTGAACCCATAAATTTTGAAAGGCCGAACGGAGCGCAAGTCTGTGACCTGCAGCAGGGAGATTTTTCACGAGGGCGATCGGGTAAGGGAAAGCTGCCGATTTGCGAAGTGGCTGCGAGTCACAGACTCGCGCTCCGCTATCAGAGCGTTCATGGAGCGCGGATTTTGAGCTAAAAACCTCCTCACCCCTGCCCTTTCCTTCGGCTTCGCTCGGAGGAGAGGGAGTGATCAGCCGTTGAAATTTTCCTTGAACTCATCTATTTGCGGGTGCGAATGCATGGTTGCGTTGAATACTGCATTTTTCTTTGTTTTTTTCCTCGCCAAAGACATTCGCCGCAGGCACAAAGCTCGTTTCTATTTTTAACATGACAGAGCAAATCGTCATCCTGGACTTCGGGTCGCAATACACCCAGGTCATCGCGCGCCGCATTCGCGAGTGCAACGTCTATTCCGTCATCCTGCGCTACGATACGTCCGCGAAGGAAATTGCCGCGATTGGCGCCAAGGGCATCATTCTGTCCGGCGGTCCGTCCAGCGTTTACGCGAAAGACGCCCCACTGCCGGACAAGGGCATTTTCAAGCTCGGCGTGCCCGTGCTCGGAATCTGTTTCGGCATTCAGGTGCTCGCGCAGTTTCTCGGCGGCAAAGTGGAGAAAAGCGACAAACGCGAATACGGCAAAGGCACGCTCAAAGTCATCGACAGTTTCTGCCCGCTGTTCGCCAATCTGCCGGAAAGTTTGCAGGTCTGGAATTCACACGGCGACAAGCTGACAAAACTGCCGAAAGGTTTTAAGCCGGTTGCCGTGACGGAAAATTCGAACTTCGCGGCGATTGAAAACCGCGAGCGCAAAGTGTTCGGACTGCAATTTCATCCCGAAGTCGCACACACGCCGCGCGGAAAGGAAATCCTTTCCAACTTCGTCCACAACATCTGCGGCTGCGGCAAGAACTGGACGATGCGCAGCTACATCGATCAGGCGGTGGAACAAATCCGCGCACAGGTCGGCAAGGAACGCGTGATTCTCGGATTGAGCGGCGGCGTGGATTCCAGTGTCGCCGCGGCGTTGCTGCACAAGGCGATTGGCGATCAGCTCACCTGCATTTTCGTGAACAACGGTGTGTTGCGCGGCCGCGAGGCGCAGGTGGTCCAGGACGTTTTCGTCAAGCATTTCAAAATCAAGCTGCAATACGAGAACGCGGAAAAACTGTTTCTCAAAAAGCTCAAAGGCGTCACCGATCCGGAAAAGAAACGCAAGATCATCGGAAAGACGTTCATCGAAGTGTTCGACGCCGCGACGAAACGCGCGGGCAAAGCGAAGTTTCTCGCGCAAGGCACGCTGTATCCGGACGTGATCGAATCGGTGCCGATTGCCGGCAATCCCGCGGCGATGATCAAGAGTCATCACAACGTCGGTGGTCTGCCGAAGAAGATGAAGTTTCAACTGGTTGAGCCGTTGAAATGTTTGTTCAAGGATGAAGTCCGCGAACTTGGATTGGAACTGGGTTTGCCGCGCGAAATCGTTTTGCGCCAGCCGTTCCCCGGACCCGGACTGGCCGTGCGTATTCTGGGCGAAGTCACGCCGAAACGGATCGAAATCCTCCGCAACGCCGACACCATCGTCGTTGAGGAAATGAAGAACACGGATTGGTATTACAAAATCTGGCAGAGCTTTGCCGTGCTGCTGCCGATTCGCAGCGTCGGCGTGATGGGTGACGAACGCACTTACGATTACACCATCGCCATCCGCGCGGTCGAATCGCAGGACGGCATGACCGCGGATTGGGTGAAGCTGCCCTACGATCTGCTTGAAAAACTCGCCAGCCGCATCATCAACGAAGTCAAAGGCGTGAACCGCTGCGTGTTTGACATCACGAGCAAACCGCCGGGAACGATCGAGTGGGAATAGTGTAGTGGCACGGGCGTCTCGCCCGTGTGTTCCGGATCCACCAATCCACCATCAACACACGGGCGAGACGCCCGTGCCACGACTGCATTCGTTGACACCGCCGCACCCGGCGTTTAGTTTCCCGCGCATGTCTCGATTGCCGTTCGAACTGCTGCTCGCCTTGCGGTATCTGCGGCCCAAGCGAACGTTCGTTTCGGTGATCACGCTGATCTCCGTTCTGGGCGTGGCGTTGGGCGTCGCGGTGCTGATCATCGTCATCAGCGTCATGAGCGGTTTCGATCAACAGATGCGCGACACCATTCTCGGTTTCAACGCGCACCTGCACATCTTCCGGCCCGGCTCAACGCTGACCAATTATTCCGAAGTCATCAGCGAAGTTTCTTCGAACAAAAATGTCAAAGGCGCCGCGCCGTTCGTCCTGGGCCCGGTGCTGTTGCAGACGGATCGTCCGGATGGACAATCCATGTTGTGGGCGCCCAACATCCGCGGCGTTGATCCACAACTGGAAAAAACCGTCAGCACACTGCCGTCGAGCATGATCGCAGGAGATTTCGATGTTCGTGGCCGGAGCATTCTGATCGGCAATGTTCTCGCAAGTAAACTGGAGGTCGGCATCGGCGACATCGTCAACATCAGCGGCCCGCGCGATTTGAAAAAAATTCAGAAAAGCCGAAACGAAGAGGAAGCGCGCGGCGTGTTGCCGGATGAATATGAAGTGCGCGGCATTTTTGATGTCGGTTATTACGAATACAATTCGATGGTCGTGATCGTTTCACTTCAGAACGCGCAGGACCTTTACGACATCGGCGACAGCGTTCACGGAATCATGGTGATGCTCAATGATCCGTTCGCCGCGAAATCAGTTAAAGCGGAATTGAGCCAGACGCTCGGACCGGATTACCAGGTCAGCACCTGGCTGGAGGAAAGTTCAATTCTCGCCGCCGTACTCGTGGAAAAAAACGTGATGCTCTACATCCTGTTCTTCATTGTCATTGTCGCGGCGTTTGGAATCACCTGCACAACGATCACCTTCGTCGTGATGAAAACACGCGAGATCGGGATGATGAAAGCCATCGGCGCATCCAATCGTCAGGTTATGTGGGTATTCATGGGACAAAGCCTGATCGTCAGCGTGTTTGGAATTCTGACCGGCACCATTGGCGGATTGCTGTTGCTCACGTATCGCAATGGTTTTCTGGATTTGATGCGACGGCTCACCGGCATGGAACTTTTCCCCGCAGACATTTACAATCTCACCTCGCTGCCGGCGAAAATCATTCCGGGCGACATCGCGATCATCTGTGGCGGTTCGCTGCTGATCTGTCTTGCGGCGGCGGCGTTCCCGGCAAGTTATGCGAGCCGCTTGAATCCGGTGGAGGCGCTGCGCTATGAATGACGGAAACATTCAACAAAGAGGGTCGGAGAATGCCGCGACGCGCAAACCGCTCAGCGTTCGGGGTTCGATGTTCGTGGTTCAATGTTTCCACTTTTTGTCTTCAGGCCATGACTGACCTTCTCGTTTCCGCTCAAGCCGTCAGCAAAACCTACGCGATGGGACGACGTTCTCTGACCGTGCTGCGGGGCTTGAGCTTCGGTGTGGCGCGCGGGGAATTCGTGGCGTTGCGCGGCGCGTCCGGCGCGGGCAAAAGCACGCTCCTGCATCTGCTCGGCGGATTGGATTCTCCAGATACGGGCGAAATCTGGTTCGCCGGTCAGAACCTCGCAAAATTTTCCCCCGCTGAACTGGCGACGCTTCGCCGAACGCGCGTTGGATTTGTGTTTCAGGCGTTTCATTTAATGCCGGAACTGGATGCGCTGGAAAATGTCTGCTTGCCCTCGCGCATTGCGAGAGTTCCGCGCGATGAAGCCGCGGCGCGTGGGCGCGATCTGCTGGAACGCGTTGGATTGAAAGATCGCATGGAACATCGTCCTACGGAACTGTCCGGTGGCGAACGTCAACGCGTGGCGCTGGCGCGGGCGCTGATCAATCAACCCGATTTGATTCTCGCCGATGAACCGACCGGAAATCTCGATTCGCACACGGGCGGCGAAATCATCGATCTGCTTTGCTCGATTGTGGCGGAGCGCAAAACCACGCTCGTTATCGCCACGCATGATTCCCATGTAGCCGCGCGCGCGCCGAAAGTCGTGAATCTGGTCGATGGGCAGATTGCGATGGGTGAGAGGTGAGTCCAAGCTGTTAAACGAGTGAATGGTTAAATGAGTTACATGAGTGGAGAGAACGCTTGGCGCGGTCAGACATTACAACGATTCCCGATTTAACTGATTTAACAATTTAACTCATTTAACCAATCACCAACCCAACCATGCTCGATCAAAGTTACTGGGAAAATCGTTATCAAACCCACGACATGCCCTGGGAAAAAGGCGAGCCATCGCCGGGGCTGGTGGATTTTCTCGCCGCGCATCCGGAGCTGCCGCGCGGAACGGTCTGTGTGCCCGGCTGTGGAACGGGCAACGATGTCCGCGAGTGGGCGCGCGCGGGTTTTACGGCGTTTGGATTTGATCTCGCGCCCAGTGGTGTTCGACTCGCACAGGAGAAGACTGCCGCCGCCGGATTGAAAGCCAGTTTTCAGGTCGCAAATTTTTTGAAGAACGAACCGCCGCAGCGATTCGATTGGCTGTTTGAACACACGCTTTTTTGCGCGATTGAGCCGGGTGATCGCGACGCTTACGTCAATGCCGTTCAGCGCTGGCTCAAGCCAGGCGGAAATTACCTCGCGGTAAACTATTTTATTCCCGACAAAGATGGCCCACCGTTCGGCACCGATCGTGAAGAACAGTTGGGCCGTTTCTCGCCATACTTCGATTTAATCGAAGACTGGATTCCGCGGTCGTATCCGAACCGCACCGGTTTGGAACGCATGTTCTGGTGGAAACGAAAACCGGCGTAGCGCAGACAGTCTGTCTGCTGTATCGCCGACTGGCAGTCGGCAGATGCGAAATCGATCGGTCACTTCAACAATTTCCAACCTTCGCAGGTTGCCAACCTGCGACACGGCAGACTGCCAGTCTGCGCTACAAACGAATTGTCTCCGAAAGTCGAGGTGGCTACGATTTTTCCAAGGTGAATCCCGACGAATCCAATCCAGGGTTGGACCGTGTTAAATTTCAACTATCTGCTGGCGGTGTTTCCGACTAAATTCAAAACCCGCTCCGCTCAGGCATTCATTCGCGCGGCTATTTGCCTCATGTGAAACGAGAAGGCGCTTCCTACTTTGTGACCTTCCGGCTGGCCGATTCATTGCCCAGAGAAGTTCTGCTTCGGTTTGAAAGAGAACACGCGCAAGCGCTGCGCCGTCTTTCGGCCGCGGCAACAACCTTTGAAACTGCGGAGGTTGATCGTGACCTGCGTCGAAAGATTGAGCGCTATCTCGACCTCGGCGCAGGCGAATGTCATCTGCGTCGTCCCGAGATCGCCGATCTGGCAGCGGATGCTTTGAACTATTTCCACGGCCGCCAATACCTGCTTGACGATTGGGTGGTGATGCCGAACCACATTCATGTGATTCTCTGGCCGATGCCGAACTTCACCTTGAGCGAAATTCTGAAAAGCCGAAAACGCCAGATCGCGCGTCAGGCAAATCTGATTTTGAAAAAGACCGGTGAACCGTTCTGGCAGCCCGAATCCTACGATCATTGGATTCGCAACGACGAAGAAAAATCCCGAATCCGCCGCTATATCCGAATGAATCCAGTAAAAGCACGGCTCTGCGAAACACCTGAGCAGTGGCAATGGAGCAGCGCCTGGAAAACGAATGCGGCGCCGGACGGCCCGCCGTCGTAGCGCAGACAGTCTGTCTGCTGTATCGCCGACTGGCAGTCGGCAGATTGTGAAATGGATCGGCCGCTTCAACCATTTCCAACTTCGCAGGTTGCCAACCTGCGACACAGCAGACTGCCAGTCTGCGCTACTGAACTACGGTTCAACGTTTTCTTCCGTAGCAGACAAGCCCGTTGAAAAGCCGGAACGCCGCGTCTATTTTGAGCGAGCTTATGCTTGAAGATCGGGATTACATGCGCCAACCGTCCTACGGACCCACTTGGTCTGCCACCATTGCCTTGCTGGTCATTAACGCCGTCATATTCCTGTTGCAGATCTCGATTCTGCCCCGGATTGTCGATCTGGATTATCTCGTCCTGAGTCTCTACGGTCTGAAACACGGTTTCGTCTGGCAGTTGCTCACGTTCCAGTTTCTGCACGCGAACTGGATGCATATCATCTTCAATTCCGTCGCGCTGTTTTTCTTTGGTCGCGTGGTGGAAACGATGCTCGGCCGCTGGCGTTTTCTTCAATTATATTTCCTTAGCGGTGTGCTTGGGGGGATTGTTCAAATGCTCTTTGCATTGGCTTTGCCGAGTCACTTTGACGGAGGCGTTGTGGGCGCGTCGGCGGGTGTTTCGGGATTGATTGCGGCCTTCGCGGTGATGAACTGGTACAGTCGCTTCACTTTATTCCTTTATTTCTTCCCCGTGCCAATGCGTGGACGAACGCTGTTCTGGGGCAGCATTGTTCTTGCGGTGATCGGAATTCTTTTCTCGAGTGGCGGCGTGGCGCACGCTGCGCATTTGGGTGGATTGCTCGGCGGGTTTGCGTTCATCCGATTGGGAATTGGCCGAGATCATAGTTCCTGGAACTGGAATCCATTCAATGGCCGCAAACGAAAACGCAATCTCGTGAAAGCCGCGGTGGTGAAAATTCCCGGGTGGTCAACTTCCAAAACAACGCTGTCCGCGGATTTGCCGGAGGAAGAATTCATCAGCAAGGAAGTCGATCCAATCCTCGACAAAATCTCCGCGCACGGAATTCAAAGCCTGACCGAACGCGAACGCCAGATTCTGGAGCGCGCTCGCAGCAAAATGGGAAAACGCTGAATCGTTTCGGCCGAGCCATTGAGGGTTGAAGCTGAACGGGGCTCAATTCACCGCTCCGCTGCGCAGTTCAACTGATCGCTTCAATTCAATCGTTTCGTTGCCAATCGCGTTCTTTCCCCCGCTCTGTCTTTCCCGTATTCTGCGCGCATGATTACGCGCTATTCGCGCCCTGAAATGCGGGCGATCTGGACCGACGAAAACAAACTGAAAATCTGGCTGCAGATTGAACTGCTTGCCAGCGAAGCTCTCGTGAAGGAGGGCATCGTTCCCGCCAAAGATTTTAAAAAGATCAAAGCCGGTTGCGACAAATGGTTCGCCGATCTTCCCGGACTCGTCGCCCGGCAGCGCGAACTGGAAAAAGTCTTGAATCACGACGTCATCGGTTTCACCACCGCTGTGGCGGAAAAAATCAATGACACCGCCAGCCGCTGGTTTCATTTCGGGCTCACGAGCAGCGACGTCGGCGATACCTGTTACGCGGTGCAGATGCAGCAGAGCGCGGACATTCTGATTGCCGATGTGAAGACCGTTTTGAAGTCCATTGCGAAACGCGCGAAGGAGCATAAGTTCACACCGTGCATTGGTCGCAGCCACGGCATTCACGCGGAGCCGACGACGTTCGGGTTGAAACTCGCGTTGATGCACGATGAATTCACGCGCGCGCTGGAACGGTTGCAACGCGTTCGCGAAGTGGTGTCGGTCGGAAAAATTTCCGGTGCCGTTGGCACCAGCGCGCACCTGTCGCCGCGCGTGGAAGCGTACGTTTGTAAAAAGCTGGGAATTCGTCCCGCGCCGATTGCGACACAGGTCGTGCAACGCGACATTCACGCGGAATTCCAGACCACGATGGCCTTGGTCGGTGCGAGCATTGAACGCTGGGCGGTGGAGTTTCGACATCTGCAACGCACGGAAGTGCTCGAAGCCGAAGAGCCGTTCACCAAAGGCCAGAAAGGTTCCAGCGCGATGCCGCATAAGCGCAATCCCATCACGTGGGAACGCCTCACCGGCCTGGCCCGCGTGCTGCGCGGCAATGCCGTGGCGTCGCTGGAAAACGTTGCGCTCTGGCATGAACGCGACATCAGTCACAGTTCGGTTGAGCGCATTATTTTTCCCGATTCCTGCACGCTGCTCGATTACATGTTCGGTTTGCTCACGCGCCTGATGGACGGCCTGAATGTTTATCCGGAAAACATGAAAAAGAATCTCGGCCTGAGCCTGGGAATGTGGAACAGCCAGACTGTTTTGCTCGCGCTCATTCGCAAAGGTCTGACCCGCGAAGCCGCCTACAAACTCGTGCAGGACGCCGCGATGAAAACCTGGGAAGTGAAACACGCCGGACGCGACGACGCGGATTTCGTCGAAGCGCTGAAAGCCGAACCTGAAGTCGCCAGGCATTTCAAGAAAGGCGAACTGGAAAAGCTTTGCTCACTGGATTTTCATTTCAAAGAAGTGAACAACCGGTTCAAGAAGCTCGGGCTTTGAAGCGAACTTCAATCCTGAAAATGATTCTTCCACATTGGGGATGGCTCCGGCTTAAGCCGGGGCCTTCCATTCAAACTGAAGAACTGAGCCATGCGCTATCACGAGTCCACTGAACGGAAACGTCTTTCCGGACAACTCACCGCGCACGGAACCCGGAGCGGATTGTCAGTTAAAGGACTGGCACTGTTCGGACTGCCGTTTGTTGCAATGGGCATTTTCGTAATGCTGGTCGGAATGAAAGTGATTCCAGTTCAACCGGGTTCCGTCCATGCCCCGCTCTGGATTTTGGAAGTGTTCGGCTTTCTGTTTTTCGCGGCGGGAATGTTTCTGTGGTCGAAAGCGTTTCAACAACACCGGGCACATCGTCGGCGCCAGTCACTCGTGGCGGATTCCCTTTCGGCGGATGCAATGCGCGATTATCCGTGGGACCCGCATGGATGCCAGCCGGCGCGATTTGGAAAAGCATTTCAATCCGGCGCTGCCGCCATTTTTCTCACGCTGTTTCTTTCAGTATTCAACTGGTGGGCTTTTGGAGCGAACGGCCCGCTGCCGCTCGTCATCATAGTTGCCGTGTTCGACGCGTTGCTCGTGCTGGCCTGGGGCAATTTTCTATTGAACCTGAGCCGCGCAATTCGTTTTGGAAAATCGCGGATTGATTTCACCCGTTTCCCTTATGCGCCTGGAGAACCGGTGGTGATCCGCTGGCAGGCGGAAGGCATCAGTCAACCGCACAAAGGCAGCTTCACGTTGCGTTGCGTGGAGGAATGGTGGGAAGTGTCCGGCAGCGGCAAAAATCGTTCGCGCCGGCTGGTGCAGGAAATCGCCTGGAGCGGAATCTGGGAAATCGAAACGCAGGATAAAATCACCACCGGAAAGAACTACGAATTCAAATTCCGGCCCCCGATTGATGTGCCGTCCACCAGCCTGAGTTCACCCAGGGTGGTTTTCTGGGAATTGGCGGTGAAACTGGAAATGGCGGGACCGGATTTCGTGGCCAATTATCTGGTTCCCGTTTACGCGTCAGCAAAGAACCCGGCGGAAGCAAAGGCTTAACGGATTCCCTCTTTCACCTCATTCCAGTGCTGACGGCGGCGGCGCGGCTGATTTAATCTGCGCCCATGGAAGCCACTCTGATTCAAACTCTGCACTCGGCCCGATTGACTCGGCGCGAAATTCAATCACTGGCCGCGCGGTTGCCATCCTCCCAGGAGGAATTGGATCGTCTGATTGGATCCCTGATCGCCTCGGCCGATGACAACGGCGCGACGGCGCTGGCTTTTGCAATGATCTCCAACGGCCGAACCATCGAAGCACGGCGGCTCCCCGAATGGCTGCCGTTGATCAATGAGATAACCGGCGCGGCAACCGTCGCATTGCAAGCGAAAGGCGAAGTGATCGAATCGCTGCTGACCGCGGTTGATTCCGGCGTGATGGGATGGGAACGCGAAGGGGTGAGCTTGATGATCGCGGCCTGGATTTGTTTGCACCGCGAGCCGAAGCGGGAGTTGCCGCCCGCTCTGATTCCGAAAGCGCGAATGCTGGCCCGCGACATCGGAAGGGATGACCCGGCGATGCTGCCTTTATTTGCGCTGGCGCAAATCACCGGAGACAAGGGCCTGCAACACGTTCTGGAGGATCAGTGCGCGCCGCCTCCCCCTGATGGCATCAAGGCCATACTGGAATACCTCATCGAGAAACTCTGCGCCGAGCCGCTTTACTTTGTGCCGGAGCAGATTGATCGCGTGATTCATACCGATGGCCCGCTGCGCCGAGCCGCGCCGAAAGTCGGACGCAATGATCCATGCCCGTGCGGCAGTGGAAGGAAGTACAAGAAATGTTGCTTTGAAAAAGATCAGGAGCGGCTGCATCACTCGACGGAAATTGCGGGCATTACGACGGACGAACTTGAGGCGATGCCGGAGCCGTTCCTGACGCGGGAACGATTGGAAAATATGCGGGCGCCAAAGCTGGCGCGGCTGCGCATCGAAATGGTGCCGCAATTTTTGCAAGCCATGATGCTGGAACGACTATGCCTGTTTAGAATGACACCGGCTCTGCTTCAGGCATGGGAAAAAGTCGGCCGCCGGCCCGATCTTTTGAATGCCTGGGGCGAATGTGTCGATCAGGCGGCGCAGGCGGGCAATCGCGAACTGGTCCAGCGGCTCGTGGATTTGCCCGGCGAGCCTTTGCACGAGTTTTCCATTCCGTTCAATGCGCAATTATTACTGGTGCAGGATCAGCCGAAAGAATTTCTCCGACTGCTCGAGGAAGCCTGCCGAAAGACGCTCGAAAATCCGAAAGATTATGGCGCCTTTGATGCCACGTTCGGGCTGGCGGAAGGCAACCTGCCGGGGCTGGCCGCGATCCTGGCGCGAGGCGTGGCCGCGGTTTCCAACCCCTATGACGCGGAAACAGTGTTTGATCTGATCGGAAAAATTCGCGACCGGCTGAATCTTCCGCCCGAAGATCCGGGTGAATGGATATTGGATCGCAATTACGAATTGCCGGAGGAAATTGACGAATCCACCCGCGAGGATCTCGCCAATGCGCAACGGCAGATCGCCGCCGCTTCCGCGGAATCCAATCGGCTCCGGTCGCAACTCGCTGAAACCCGCGCGCAACTGGAACGCCAGGAGCGCCTCGCCTCGCGCAACAAAGCAGTCTTGAACGCTGCCCCGTCCACACTCGCCTCCGCCGCCGCAGATACTTCTGTGGAACAACTCCGAAACCGGGTGAATGAACTCAAGGCCGCGCTCAGGGAACGTCACGCGGAGCGAAATGCGCTGCGGCGGGAACTCAATGAAGTGATGGCCGAGGCAGCGGAACTGCGGGAGAAAACGAGCCTGCCACACAATGATTCGAAACCGCCACTGGAACGTGATTACGAGGACGAAGCTTTCTCCGCGGAAGAACAAACGCCGTTGCAACCGCTCCGGCTGCCGGTTTTTCCAAACCGCTTTTTCCAAACGCTCGAAACATTTCCAGAGAATGTCTCCCGCAGCGTGATGTCATTGATCGGCGAACTGGCCGCCGGTGAACCTGCCGCATTCGTCGGGATGCGCCGCTTGCGAATACGCCACGAAATCTGCCGGGTGCGCGTCGCCAAAGATTATCGCCTGCTGTTCAAACTGCGTAACGATACGCTGGAAGTTGTTGACCTGATCAATCGCCGCGATTTTGAAAGGTGGCTGAAACTGCTGGCTTGAAGCGAAACCGGATTTGAACAGAAGGAAACACCGGAAACAAAAACCCGGCTTCTCGAAAGGGCGAGATAAAACCGGGTGAATTCAAAATGCCGGTTGGCCGCGCCGCCGGAGCGACTCATTCTCTCACGGATATGAAAGCCGATAAAAGCGGTTGCTTTCCGGCGAAGCACTGAGGTCTTCGAATTCCCAGTTTCCCGAACCATCCGCGTTCACCGGCGAAACCGGAGTGTAGCTGCCATTGATCGCGTCCGATCCCAGCAACGTGTGCGCGCCGTTGGGAACGCCGGTTCCCTGAAGCAGAAAGTGGCCGTTGTCCAGACGCGTGATGGATGTGAAGTTCAGAAAAAATGGCGTGTCGCCCGCCACGCGCAGCACGCCAAAAACGTTGTCCACGTCACCAACCATCACTGCTCGTCCAATGGGATCCAGCGCCAGGCCATTGAACATTTCACTGCCGCCCGTTCCGAAATCGAAATAATTCCGACCGCCAATTCCGTAGCTGGAATCCAATGATCCGTCCGGCAGCAGACGAAGAATACCGAAACGATTGTTCGATCCCACGGCCGTCCGGCAGCCGATCAGGATTTTATTATCCGATTGCACGGCGGCGGCAAATCCTCCGTCCACACTCAATCCGATGGATTGAATCACCGCGCCGTCGCCATCGAAGCTGGAATCAAAAACGCCGTTCGTGTTCAGCCGTGCAACGCCAATATCCGCGTCGGTCAGGTTCGCGTTGAATGTTTCCACCGCGACAATCAATTTCGAATCCGGCTGTTGCGTCATTCCAAAGGCCGCGTCATTGCCACCACCGCCAGTCAGACTTAAAGCCTGCCGCCCGAAAGAACCAAAGCTCGTGTCGAGCGTTCCATCGGTGTTGAAGCGGACGAGGCTGATTTTAATCTGCGCAACGAAAACGCCGTAGCCACACGCAATAACTTTTCCGTCCGGAAGCAGCGCCAGGCCGCAAAGCGCATCCTCACCGGATCCAACGCCGACCACTGCCTGTCCCATTTCACCCCACGTTGTGTCCGGCGCGCCATCGGGAAGATATCGCAGCACCAGGAAATCCGAGTCAGCAAATCGCGCCGACCCGCCAACCAGAATCTTTCCGTCGCTTTGCAATCGAATCGTCACGCCGAAGGAGGAATTGGTTCCGACGCGAGTGATGGTGAATCCATTGGTGCCGAACGAAGAATCGGGCACACCGTTCGTCAGAAAACGTCCGACCAGAACGGAGCTGTATTTTCCATCATAAGCAGAACCGGCAATCAAAATCCGCCCATCCGATTGAAGCGCGACCGCATCGGCTTCAGAAGATTGTCCGCCCACATCGTTCATTACTTTTCCGCCAATCCCAAATCCGGAATCGCGCGAGCCGTCGGGATTAAGACGCACGAGCGTCATCTGGCTGTAAGGGCCGTAGAAGGCTGAACCGGCGACAATCATTTTTCCGTCGTTCTGAACGGCAACCGCTTTGGCCGTCGCTTGAAGATTGCCGACGTTATGCAGCAGAACACCGGTTCCGAAGAAGTTGGTGTCAAGCGCGCCGGTACCGGTGTTGAAACGAACCAACACAAAATCATTGTCGTAATAATTCATGGGATTGACCTGGCCGGTCATGAGTAATCCACCGCTTTGAAGGATGGCGTTGTAAGGCGTGTTGTTGCCGGGACCGGCTGTGGTTGTCGTCATGCCGCCGTTGCCGAAATTCCCATCCAGCGTTCCGCCCAGCGTCAGTTTGGCAGCCATGAAACGATCCAGCCCACTGACTCTGACACTGCCGGCGAGCAGAATGCGGCGATTGAAAGTCACGCCGGTGATGAACATCGCATTCAAGTGCGCCGACGCTCCCGCGTTCACAGAGGCCACGCCGGTTCCGTTAAGACTTGTGTCCAAAATGCCGTCCGAATCAAATCGCGCCACGATGATGACCGGTTGGCTGTTCACGGAACCGGTTCCGCCGACGAGATAGAGGTCGGGCTGTAAAACAGAACCGTTTCCAAATTGAGTTGCGAACGCGGTGAGTTGAGAGGCGCCGGGAATGTTCAGCTTTCCACCCGTTCCAAAACCCGTGTCGGGTGTGCCGTCGTCGTTGAAACGCATGACACAGTTTCCACTGCGATAACCCGCGACCAGAAGTTTCCCGTCACCTTGCCGCATCACGGCGTAACCCGAGCTGTAGTTCGTATCCACAAACGCGCCAGTGCTGTTGAAGCTGAAATCCGGATTGCCATTTTCATTGAAACGAGCCAGCACCAGATGCGACGAACTGAAGGGAAAAGACACCTCGCTTGTGCCGACCAATACATATCGCCCGCTGCTGTCGATAAGAAAACTGCTGCAGCGATCTTCCGCGCCGTAATCACGGTGCATCACACCCATTGAGGCAAAGTCTTCATCAATTGAACCGTCGGGGTTGAATCGAACCAGGGCGAAGTCGCGGTTGGAATTATATTGCTCGCCCGCGACGACGATTTTTCCATCCGTTTGAACGCGCAGTCCGACAATCTGCAGGCTGAGGTTCACCGTCGCGACACCGTTCACGCCGAAATCGGGATCGGGCAGATTGTTCGTGCCGAAACGAACCAGCGTGAGCTTGCTGTCGCTGGTTCCCGCAACGACCAATTTTCCGTCCGACTGCGTTGCGCTGGCCCGCGAAATATCAGCCGTTCCACCAAAACCAAACACCAGCTTTCCGCCCTCGCCGAACGTGGAATCCAAATCGCCCGGAGCGGCGAAAAGGTGAGGAAGGAAAATCACACAGCCAAGAACACAGCTGACCGACAATTTGAAAATTACATTTTTCATAACGGAACAACTCGCCAGGAAAGTGGATGGAGAACCATTGCGCGTTTTTGCGGAATTGCAACCGAAAGGAAAACGCCCTCTGAGTTCGGACGGAAAAACCTCACGGGAAGACGAGTCGAAAGACTGCGGAATTCCACGTTGACCGCATTGGAATCGAAATTTAGGCTGGCCTCAATCAAGCGGGGAAAAGCTATATGTTTTTGATTCTTCCAACGGGAGTGGACTATCGGACGCGGCGTTATCCCATCGTCACATTCACGATCATCGGCATCTGCACGCTTCTGTGGCTTCTGCAATTATCGTTGCGGCTGGCGAATGGCTCCGGCGTGGATGACTGGTTTTTTGAGAATCTCTGGTACACGCCCGCGCTTTCCCACTGGTGGACGCATCTCACGTGGATGTTCGTGCACGCGGGCTTTTTTCATCTCGCCGGCAACATGCTTTATCTTTTTCTGTTCGGTTCCTGTGTTGAAGATTCCATCGGGCGGCCGCGATTCATCGCACTTTATCTTCTAACCGGACTCGGCGCGGAGCTGGTTCATGTGGCCGCGACGGCGGGACATTTCTCGTCCACCATTCCGTTGGGCGGCGCGTCGGGCGCAATCTCCGGATGCATTGGAGCGTTTCTGGTTTTGCTCACGCGATCGCGAATTGAATTCAAATACATTCTGATTTTTTTCTTTCGCTTCTTTTCCGGAGAATTCTTTCTGCCCGCATGGCTCGTCATCTCATTTTGGTTTCTCAAAGATCTGCTGGAAATGGTTCTGGCGGATCCGGGCGCCGGGGTCGCATTCGGAGCGCATGTCGGCGGCACGTTGTCAGGCATCGTATTGATGCTGGTGCAGAAAGCTTTTCCGACGCGTTTTCCGGAAGGATTCGACGATCACGAGGAACCGGTTGTGCCCGTCGTGATCGCGCGACCTGATCCGGTCATCCGCGCGCCTCGCGCGGAACCGCGGCGATTCGTCCTCCCTTCGCAGCAACAGCCGACTGAGACACCGAAGATTTACTTGCACGTTTCGGGAGCGCAGTCAGGGCCGTTCACTGCGGCTCAAATAGAGAAAATGTTTGGCGAAGGCGAGATTCCCGCGGGCGCATTCTACTGGCAGGAAGGAATGGAGAAATGGGAATCCGCCGAGGACTTGCGCTCGGTTGGATCGTAGAACGTTCCGGGCAAAGTGCGGCATTGAGACTCGTCTGATTCATGCGTTCAGAAAAGATCGCGGCTGGAAGTCTCCAGACAACCATTTCTGAGAACTCTTTTTTTGAATGCCCGTTATTGAACATCCAGTTCAATGCCGACCGGGCAATGATCGGAACCTTCGATTTTGTTTTGGATGAACGCGCGTTTCAGTTTCGGCCGGAGTGATTGGCTGATGAGAAAGTAATCCAATCGCCAGCCAATGTTTCGTTTGCGCGCGCCGGACATGACGCTCCACCAGGAGTAATGACCCCCGCCCTTTTCGAATTCGCGGAACGTATCCACAAATCCCGCATTCACGAACGCATCAAAGCCCGCGCGCTCTTCCACCGTGAAACCGTGATTGCGAACGTTCGCTTTCGGATTCGCCAGATCGATTTCCGTGTGCGCGACGTTCAAATCGCCGCAGAAAACCACCGGCTTGGTTTTTTCCAGATTTTTCAGATACGCAAGAAAATCGCGGTCCCAGTTCTGGCGATACGGCAGGCGCGAGAGATCGCGTTTGGAATTGGGAACGTAAACGTTGATGAGATAAAACTCCGCAAACTCGGCCATCAACACACGGCCTTCCTGATCGTGCTCGGGAATTGCAATGTGCGGCACCACATTCAGCGGACGCGTCTTCGTGAAAATGGCAACGCCGGAATAGCCTTTCTTCACCGCGCAATTCCAATACGTGGTGTACGTCGCGGGCCAGAGTTGTTCAACGTCGTCGGGCCGGCATTTGGTTTCCTGGAGACAGAGAATGTCCGGTTGTTCGGCGGCGATGTAATCGAGAAAAGTTTTCCGCAGCACAGAGCGGAGGCCGTTGACGTTCCAGGAAATAAGTTTCACGTCGGCAGATTACAGGCGGAGACCGGCAGTTTTCGAGAAACTTTCCCGAGGAAATAAAATCTCCTCAAGCGCGGACGAAATCAGCCGATGCAACGGTTGCATGAATATTTCCGGCCAGCCCGCGACGTCGTTGTTGGACAGCGTTCTCAATGCGCAATCCACTCAGGTGGAAATCGGCGTGAACCTGTTGAAGAAAGCCAACGATCTGCAAAAGCAGCAAGGCGCGGCGCTCGTCGATATGCTGGAACAATCCGCGCCGCCACCCGCGAACGATTTTCATCTGGACGTTTACGCGTAACCAAATTCCGTAACGCAGAGACGCGGAGGGCGCAGAGTTTCGCTGAGTTCACTTCATCGGTTTTCCACATTACGAAAAACGCCGGGCGGTTTGCCCGGCGTTTCTATTTCAAATGGGTTCCAATCAGTCTCCGGATTCAGAACGTCGCCGGTTGATCTTTGCTTCCCACAACCACGCTTCCATCCGCGTAGCAGATGTGATGATGCACCGGGCAATAGAGCAACACCGCCGTTGGATTTGAATCATTCACGTCTTTGCTGGAACGGATCTGGTAGCTCACGTTTTCCGGCTGGAGATTGGAAAAGTCTGACGCCGCTTGCTGTTCAGTATCTTCCGGGCATACCAGAATTTTCGGCGTGTTCAACTCATTCGACATCACCTGAAAATGACGGTAGGAAGCCAGGTCAAAACCTTCGCTGTTCAAATTGCAAAGCTCCCGCGTGCCGCCTTTTTCCGTGCTGACATTGAAAGGAAACTGGTCATCGTGATCTCCCTCCCAAATACGGAAAGCCAGCCCGATTTGTTTCATGTTGTTCACGCATTTGATGCTCTTCGTTCTCTCCTTCGCCTTGTTCAAAGCCGGCAGCACCATCGCCGACGCTACACCCACTCCAGCAAGAGCCGGCATGGCGACCAGCGTCGTGGCGGAATCCTGATTGCCAACAGATACAATTTCCCATCCCGTGCTGGTGTGTCGGCTGATCGACATTCCGAATGCGGCTGGGCGATCGAGGAACAATTTCTGCATCAACTCCGCCCGGGCAGAATCACCTTGCTGCCGATTCAGAAATTCCTTCTGCAATTCCTGAATCGTTGCCGAAAAACGCGGATCGGCATACGCGAACCGGTTGCCTTCGTTTGGCAAAAACTTCATCAGCTCGGCAAAACCCGCTGTCTTGCGCAAGCCCGGTTGATCCCCGTTGTGAACCGCCAATGCGTTGCGAACCATCGCCGGCGAACTGGCGAAAAAGAAGTAACCCTCGCTGTTCGCCACCGTAATCTGCAAATCCATCGGCAACGGAAACGGCACGCGCATGGCCGACATCTTCAATCCTTTTTCGTCCGTGATCTGGGCCTGGCCGCTCTTTTTCAATTCCGCGCTGATGCGGTCGTACAGCAGGCTGTCGTTCACTTTCACCGCGATTAATAATCCCGGTTCCGGCAATTCCATCCCTTCGCCCGGCAACGAGATTTGCCTGGCTTGGTCCAGCGTGAGTACAAAGCCCACTTCGCCGCCCAGCGAGGCAATGAACTTCGACCAGGGAATTTTCGTTTGCCGTTCAAACGTCTGCGGCCATTTTCCCAATGCCTCGGCCAGTTCGGGCACCTGACTCACTCCGCTTTCAACCGTTTTCCAGAGCAGCGCGACATCCAGATCGCCATAGGCCGCCAGCGCGGTGTTCGTCGTCAAAAGGTTCAAGCCCGCGAGCTCGTGCGGTTTCTGACCCAACACATTCCAGAACACGCCGCCGCCTTTGCCCTCGCCGTGATGCAGAATAATTTTGGTTCGATGCAGCGTGGGCGAGACTTGAATGCCGCTGATGCCGACGCCGTTCAGATTTTCCAAACCGCTTTTCTCAATCCCCGACGCGATCAAGCCGATGGCGCGATGCAGATGTTCTGCATCGGGACCGGACATGCCGGGCATTTCGGAAAACAAATCGCCGAGTTGCAATAGGTTGGTGGACAAGCCGCGCATCCATTGATCCGTCGCCAGATAACCGTAAACGCTGCCGCCAGAATCCAACTGGCTCGTGACTTCATCAAACGACGTGGTGCGCGCCGGAGTAATTTTCGGCGCCGCTGAATGCGCCGTCGATTCGCCGGCTTCTTTTTTTCCGCAACCGCTGAACGCGAGGACAGTGGTGGCGACCAGAACAAGTGTTAGTGGAGTTTTCATATCTTCCTGCGGCAAAGAAAAAACGCCCGGCAGATCAAAGTAAAGCGGGAAAGACAAAAGACCTCGGACTGGTGTATCAAATCGATCGCACGGAATGCCGCCATCCCGGAGCGCGGACTTCAGTCCGCGTGTCCCACCGCAATTTCGGGATCTGCCGGCAATCGGTGTGGAAGCAAATCACAGATTGCTCTCTCCCATCCGATGGGAGAGGGAATTTCGGTCACGGTTTTCGAAGGATTGAACACGGCTCGTTGCCAACCAAAAGTGTCAACGTCCGCTCCCTCTCCCATCGGATGGGAGAGGGTCGGGGTGAGGGTTCGAAACCATCTCAAAATCTCACTACGAAAATGCAAAACGCGGAAGCATCGAAAACTTCGATCCTTCCGCGCTGTCGTTGCAATGTGACTGTCAGAAATCCTTGAAGTCGCCTTCCATCGGAATTTCGCTGCGATGATTTCCGTTTCCGTTCACCGAGCCGGAACGCAAATGCGCTTTGCCCTGCAGGGTGATCGTGGGTTTGAGCGGAAGACTCATCATGGGTTCGCGACGTTCGTTGCGGCTCTCAATTGCGTCCGACTTTTTTTCTTCTCCACCCGAGCCAACCAACTGGATCAATTCCGAAACGGCTGATTTCAGCGAAGCCGCTTGCGAATTCAACTCTTCTGCGGCAGCAGCACTTTCTTCGGCATTCGCGGCGTTGCTCTGCGTAATCTTGTCCATCTGACCGACCGCCGAATTGATTTGCGTGATGCCCTGGCTCTGTTCGCGGGAAGCCGAAGCAACTTCAGCCGCGAGTTCATCGACGTGCCGGGCTTTGACGAGAATGTCGTTCAACACTTTGGCAACTTTGTCGCTGATCTCTACGCCTTGAGCGGTTTTGCTGATGGCGCTTTCGATTTTCACCGCAGTTTCCTTCGCCGCCTGAGCGCTGCGTTGCGCGAGATTGCGAACTTCATCGGCGACCACCGCAAAGCCCATTCCCGCTTCACCGGCGCGGGCGGCTTCCACCGCGGCGTTCAGCGCGAGAATATTCGTCTGGAACGCAATCTCATCAATTGTCTTGATGATTTTTGCGATGTCATCGCTGGAATTTTTAATCGCTTCCATGGCCGAGGACATGGCCTGCATATCGACCGCGCCGCGGTCCGCCGCTTCGCGCGCCTGTTTGGCGAGTTCGTTGGCTTTCTGCGAATTTTCAGAATTGTGCTTGGTCATGCTCGCGAGTTCTTCGAGCGAAGCACTGGTTTCTTCAATCGAAGCCGCCTGCTTGCTCGCGCCTTCAGCCAGCGATTGGCTGGCGGAAGAAACCGTGCCTGCGGAACCAATCAAACGAACGGAACCGTTATTCAACGTCTCAACAAGAGCCGTGAGCGCGCGGCGCAATCGCGACGAACTCAGCGTCACGAGCAGCGCGGTCAAACCCGCAAACCCAATGCTGACCGCGCCAAACCCGATCACAAAATTCTTGATGTGATCGAAGCTCGCGACGGTGGTGCGGGTATGTTCGTTGGCAGCTTTGGAACAGAATTCTTTCACCACTTCCGCCGCAGCGTTGAGGCGTTTGATTTTCGCGGGCGAATCCTGATCCAGGGTTTTCATCGCCGCAGCGAAATCCGTATCAAGCTGCTTGCGGATGCTCTTCATCGTCTGGCTGTAATCCTCCAGACTGGCCTGCAACGCGGCGAGGTGTTCGTGCCCTTCGCCGGTGGGATAAAGCTGGTTGAGTTGCTCCAGAATCTCACGGTTCTTCTGCTGCACGGCTTCAGCTTCCGCGGATTTCGCGGGCCGATCCGCTTCCGCCACGAACATCAGTTCGTAGGATCGCAGACGGTAGATCGCGAGATTTTCCTGCAAGGCGGCGAGGTGTCGCAGGCTGGGCAAACCTTCCGATTCAAGACCTTGAATGGAATGCGTGCCTTGCCGGCAAACCCGCCAGAGAACGGTGCCCTGGATGATCAGAAAGATCAGGAGCAGAGCAACGATTCCCTGGATGACTCGGAAACTGCGTTGGAGAGAAGTGCGTGAGCTTTTCATGGAGCAACTCATTGTGCGGCGTTATGCCGCGGTTTATTTGATTTCGATTTTCTTGACGCCGGTCAGCGCGGTATCCGCAGGCACGAGTGCAATCGCGCCCTTGGTGGAAGCCACCAGCGCAACGAGTGCGGCGGCGTCATCGGCTTTCTTCGGCTGCTGACCGCGACCGGAGAAGGCAAGGCGCTGCCAGAACGTTTTGAACTGACTGCCGTCCATGCCGCTGACTTCTTTCAGCGCAGCATCGGTTTTGTCCGTGAGCACCGCGATGGTGACGCTCTGGCCGCCTTCCCAATACGCGGTTTTGCCGGTGTAGATGTCTTTCAAGGCATCAGCGCTGAGGCTGGTGGCCGAGACGCCTTCATTGACGATGACGACGGCTCCAGTGAGCGCCTGGCTTTGAACGACGCCCGCCAGCAGCGCGACGCAAGCGAGACTGGTTTTGAGGAATGATTTCATATCAGTTGTTCGTTGAATGATTCGCGTGGCGGTCAGAAGCTGAACGTGGTTTTCGCCGCGAGCATGAACCAGCCGTCATTGTTGCGGTTCGGGTTGGCTTCGTTGTCCTGCAACAGCGCGGTGCCGCGAATGAAATGACCTTCGAGTTTCAACACCCACCAGTCTTTCGGATCAAAGCGCAATGAAAGCGCCAGATCTTTCTGAGACTCGTCGGAATTCACGCCGGAAGTGATCGGAGAGACATAGTATTCCGTGTAGTAACTGCCGGCTTCGAACCATTTGTTGAAACGATACGCGGCGCCGAAATACCAGGCCTGTTCCGTGCGATCGCTCGAAGTCGTGCTGTTACCCAGCAACTGCGAACGCTGCGACATGTCGGTGGTTTGATCGGAGCGATAGTATTCGGATTGGAACGTCCAGTTGTTCCACAGGTATTCAATGGAATACTGCTGCGCGAATGCGTCCGTGGTTGAATCCATGGCCATGGCTCCAACGGGCAACGGCTGAGTCGCGTGAAATCCGAAGTCCAGCGATTCCGCGAACAGCGCACCGACGCGCAGTCCGTCCACCGGCGTATTCCACCACAACTGAACACCGGTCGTGAGGAACGAGTCCAGGCTGTCCAGAGTTCCACCGGTTTCATGATAGGTTTTCTGCAACAAACGAGCGATGCCGCCCTCTTTGGAAAGATGCGCCATGCCGCCGAAACCTTCGTAAGAGAAGCTGCCACCTTTTCCGAGCGAGATGTTTCCAAATACTTCACCGCCATCGATGGACATATTGAAATCGCGCCAGCGCGAATCATAAATACCCTGCGGCAACAGCACGGAAGTGCGGGCCAGATCCACGTCCTGAATGTGATTGTAGATGCCACCCGGACGACGCACCCGTCCGCCGCGCAAACCGATTTCGTCATTGAAACGATATTCGATCGAGGCGTAGTCGAGGAACGGCATCAGGTTGCCGACATCACCGACATCAAAAGCAAAACCCTGCACCGCGATGCGGGTGCGGTCGAACGGCGAGAAGGTGAGGTTCAATCCGATTTCAGTGAATTGTCCCGTGCCGTCTTCCGTATCGCCGAGGTAATTGTAGTCACTCGAATAAAGAAATCCCTGGCTGGCAAAACCGTGGACATCCACGGGCGGCAGATTCGTGCCGAATTTCAGTTCGTAGGCTTGCGCCGCCGTCACCGACAGCAATGATGCTGCGGTCCAGTGCAGGTACTTCGAGGTTCGTTGAGATTTAATCATAGTCAGATCCGTCTATTCTGTTGCGCCGTCATTGGCAGGCTGACTCTGGTTGTTTGATGTTGTTGAACAGAATCAGCCACCGATTTTCATCGGCAGAATTGTTCGACGCTGAATGCGCTTTTCTGAAAATTGCTCACCCTTTTTTGCCCTTTGGAAACAGGCTCGAAGTGCGCGATGAAACGTTTTCAGAGAGGAATGAAAGCGCGCCGCTTCGATCAGGCTTTGATTTCGTTTTGCAGCGCGACGCCGGAAATCACGGAATCGATGTCGAGCAAAGTTTTCACCGCGCCCTTGATCTTGGCCATGCCGAGAATGTAACGCGTGGAAATGTCCGCGCCGAAATCGGGCGTTTCTTCAATCTCACCGGCCGCGATGTTTACGACTTCTTCCACGCCATCCACCACCAGGCCCATCTGCGTCGCTTTGCCGTCCGGCAATTTCACCTGAACGACGACAATGCACGTCTGATCCGTGCTTGGCGCATCGGGAAAACCAAAGCGCAAACGCAAATCCATCACGGGAATAATTTTGCCGCGGAGATTGATGACTCCGCGAACGTAAGCCGGCATTTGCGGAACGGCGGTGATTTCCGTGAGGCGAATAATCTCGCGAACCTTGAGAACATCGATGCCGTAGAATTCGCCCTGAAGCGCGAAGGTCAGATATTTTCCCGCGAGTTTGCGGACATTCGCGACGGAGGGTTTGGCCAGTTCGGTTGACATAAAAATTCGTTCTGTTGCGGTCAAACGCGGCGCGTCCCGTTGGATCGACCGGGAGCGATGCGGTTCGGCAACAGGTTTGCATCGGCAAACGGGAGGAATACTTGAGGAAATTCGGAGCCCGGAAACCGAAACATCAAAATCGCTGGAGTTCCGTTTGATAAAGATCACACTTATCCGTCTGCAAGTGCTTCTAGCTCTTCACGTAAATCGCCGGTTGAACCAGCCGCAAGGAATGTTTCACGCCGCTCAGGCTTTCCGAATGTCCGACCATCAGATAACCGCCCGGCGCGAGCATTTCGGAGAGCCTCGCAACCAGATCGGTCTGCGTCGCACGATCGAAATAAATCATCACGTTGCGACAGAAAATAACCTGAAACGGTTTGGTGAACGGATAACTCGACTGAAGCAGGTTCAAATGATGAAAACGAATCCGCTCCCGCAGTTCCGCTTTCACGCGAAATTGTCCATCCCATTCGCGAATGCCTTTTTGAAAATGTCGTCGCAGCCAATCGGGCGGAATGTCATTCAGCCGGTCAGCGTCGTAAATGCCGCGGCGCGCCAGTTCCAACACACGCGTGGAAATATCACTCGCATCAATGTGCCATTGCCCGGAATCCACCGGAGCGAGTTTTTCCGCCAGATAAATTCCAAGCGAATACGGCTCGTCGCCCGAAGAACACGCGGCGCTCCAGACTCGAAGCGGTTCGCTGAAGTTGCGTTGCTGCCAGGCCGGCAAAATGGTTTCGCCCAGGAAATCGAAATGTTTGATCTCGCGAAAAAAATGCGTGTGATTCGTTGAAATGCGATCAATCAAAAACCTCAGTTCCTCCGGCCCGGCGGGTGAATTGAGGTATTCGCAATATTCGTGATACGTCCCAAGCTGCAGCTGGCGCAACCGCTTGGCGAGGCGGGAAGTCACGAGTCCCTGCTTGTCCGGACCGAGATGAATCCGGCTCTGCTCATAGACGACACGACAAATAAAATCGTAATCCTCGTGCGTGATTCGCGGTGACTCGAGTTTCAGTTCCATGCTGCTGTTGGTTCCGTTCCTGCCCGTTCATCGGCGAATCCACGACGGACTTGAACAAAAAAGAGTCAGGGATTTCGAACTCGTGTGCAACTTGCGCTTCCGAACCTTCGAAAGCGACGAGCGCTCAATCGTTCCACGGATTGACCGTCACATCCACGAACAGCACGATGTCGCCGGAACGAAACGCCATTCGCTCCAATCCCCCACCCCGAATCGTGGGCGTTTGTCGATCATCCGTGAGCTTCACGTCAGGCGTTTCCAGGCGGCAATCCAAACCCGCATCGCACAGGTTCGATTTGAAATTTCCGGTCATGATGTTCAGCACTTCGCCGATCACATCTTTCACTTCCAGAAAATCATTCAACTCGCTCGCGTCCAGTCCAAGAATCGTTCCGGCAATTTTCTTTCCGGAATCCAGGCTCATGCGCAGATAAACGCGGCCCAGCGCTTTGCCGGAAAAACCGATCGTTCCCAGAATGTGTTCGCCCGAGAGTTCCGGCGCATCATGCACATTGATGGTGTCGAGCTTCAGCGAGAGCATCGTTTGAAACGCTTTAACCAGCGCTTGTGCCAGCGGCGTGCCCATCGCAATCAACAACACGCAGCCAATGCCGTTGCGCATCAGCGCGTCTTCGACGGTTTCAATCGTGTATTCCGATTCGTGTTCCGCGCGCGGATTGGCCACGCGCAGAATGCGCGCTTTCAATCCGGGATCTTTCGAAATCAACGCAGCAATCTGATCCATTTCGGCATCCTGCCGCGCGATCAGTTGAGTCAGCTGGGAAACACTTTCCGGCAATGGAGCGAGGCCGTAACGCTTGGCCAGCTCCTGATAATTGGCGCTTTCCTGCATATTATTTTTCGTCCAACTACGCGGCGGCTTTCTTCTGCAGCGGCACGATGCGTTCGACTTTTTCGATCAATTGATTTTCTTTAAAAGGTTTTACGAGGTAATCGCGCACGCCGAGTTTGGCGATGTGCAACACGTTTTCACGTCCGGATTCGGCCGTCAGCATGATCACAGGAATCGATTTCAATTCCGGATCTTCCTTGAGCTTGGTCAGCATCGTCACGCCATCCATCACGGGCATCGTGACATCGAGGAGAATCAGGTCAGGCTTTTCACGCGCCGCCACTGCAAGACCTTCCTCGCCGTTTCCAGCTTCGCACATCTGGCAGTCGTATTGGGAAAAAGCGCGGCCCACGATGATTCGAATCGTGCGGCTGTCATCAACACTCAAAATTTTCGTCGGCATATAAATGTCTCCAAGGTTAGTTGAACTTGATGTGAATTTCCACCAGCACACGATCATCGCCGCAGGCGAACACCTGCGACGAACGTTGAACGCTGGGCGACGGCTCGATGGCAAAGGCGGTGCCGCGAATGATCGCTGGCGTGCTCATGGCGCAGGACGCGCCCGCGTCGCACAACCAGGATTTCAATCCGCCCGCAACCATGTTCGTGACTTCGCCCACCACGTCGTTGACTTCGGCTTCGTTGTTCATTTCTTCCGGCGGCAATCCCAGCATCGTTCCTGCCGCGCGCTTGGCGAAGTCAGCGGAAAGGTGCAGATAAACCGCGCCATTGACGGCGTCGCCGGCGAACCCGACCGAACCGCTGACGCGTTCCGGAAAATCCGGCGCGGAACTGTTTTCGACCAGCGCGGCTTTCGTAGCCAGCATGGTATCGAAGACATCCACCAGGTGGGTCTTCATGAAATCGCAGACGTTCGCAATCTCCAGAGTTTCGCTCATAACTGTTTTGTTTTTGTTCTGTTAAGTTTTTAAACCGCGGCCGTTGCTCCGGCTTTCGTTCGAGAAGCGTTTCTCGTCAATTGGTTTTCCAGGGCCTTCAGAATCGCGCCCGGGATCGCTTCCAGCGGCAAGACGTGATCCACGACCCGCAATTCCACGGCGGCGCGCGGCATTCCATAAACCACACACGTCGCTTCGTTCTGCGCCAAAGTAATCGCTCCGGCTTCTTTCAATTTTTTCATTCCCTGCGCGCCATCCGAGCCCATGCCCGTCAGCACCACACCCAATGCATTCGCTCCAGCGCACGCAGCGGCGGAATTAAACAACACGTCCACGGCGGGACGAGTGAAATGCAGCGGCGGCCCCTGATGTAGGCGCACCAGATAACGGCGCCCGTCCCATTCCAGCGCCATGTGGAAATCGCCCGGCGCAATCAGCACGCGACCTGGTTTGACTTCATCGCCGTGCGCGGCTTCGCGAACTTCCATTGCGCAACATTCGTTCAGCCGTTCCGCAAACGCTTTGGAAAAAACGGCGGGAATGTGTTGCACCACGCAGATTCCCGGAAGCCCATTTGGCAATCGCGTGAGCACGCTCTTGATGGCTTCGGTTCCACCGGTGGAAGCGCCGAGCACCACGATCTGGCGTGGATTGAAAGCGTTTGAACTTCCGGTCGAACTCGCTTTGGCGATCGTTTCAATCGGATTCGGTGCGCTGCTCATTCGCGCTTTGGCCGCGCCTTTGACGCGATGCGCGAGTTGATCCGCCAGATCGCCAATGCTCCAGGAGGAACTTGGCTTGGCCAGCACATCCACCGCGCCTGCTTCCAACGCGGCCAGAGCGGATCTCGATCCTGCCTGTGTCAACGAACTGATGACGACTACCGGCATGGGCCGATGCTGCTGCAGGATTTTCAAAAACGTAATGCCATCCATCCGCGGCATTTCGATATCGAGGGTCAGCACATCCGGATTCAATTCCAGAATTTTATCGCGCGCGATGTAGGGATCGCAGGCGGAACCCACGACTTCTATTTCCGGATCTTTCGCCAGCGCGTCGGAAATCGCTCGCCGCACCACCGCGGAATCATCCACGACCAACACTCGAATTTTGCGCAGCGCGTTCATGCCATGTTCATCATGTCGTCCACGTGATCAAACGTCTCGCGCACATCAAGCACGAGGGTCTGCAAACGATCCGCCGAAATTCCAAATTCATCCGCCACGCGCGGATCGACCGACAGAGCAAACGCTTCCCAACCCGGCGCCGAACCCGCGAGATGCGCCACCACATCGGCCACATGAATAATCGCGGACAAACGCGGCCTTGGCTTGATGACCGGGCAATGATGATTCTTCACCGCTTCCACGATTTCCGCCGGCAGTTTCCAGCTTTCCAACAGCGCCGCGCCGGTTTCGGCGTGGTCGGTTCCAAGCACAGCGCGTTCGGCTTCGACGCGGGAAATCTGTTCGTTGTTGATGCGGTCGCGGATGTCCCCCTGCAATTCTTCGGTCAATGCCTGGTTCATCACGAGCTTGCCCATGTCATGCAACAGACCCGCCGTGAAGGCCACCGCGGCATCGATATCGACATCCAACCCGCCTTTGGCCAGCAGTTCCGCCGCGCCTGCCGTGGCCAGTGAATGATGCCAAAGCTCTTTGGCTTCCACCGCATAACCCGCCAGCGGAACCACCATCGTCGCGCTGAATTCCAACGTCAGCACAATTTGGAGAATCTGCTGATGGCCCAGCAACAACACGGCTTGATCGACTGAAGAAACGGCCTCGCTAAAACCGAACGCGGACGAATTGCACACGCGCAGCAGTTTCGCCGTGAGCACATTGTCGAACTTCAAAATCCGCACCACATCTTCGTTGCTGGCATCCGGCCGATCCAAAAGGCTGACCAGTTGCAACGCCGCTTGCGAGGCGATGCGCAGGTCCGTCGCTTTGGCGACCAGTTCATTCGCTGTCATAAATAATAAAGCTCCGTTCCCGGCGATTTGATGGAGATTCTTCCCGTTGCCATGTCCAGCCGCATCGTTCGCGAGGCCAGACCGCCGACGTCCCGGGCGTGAATCGTATAACCATTGCGCACCAGCAGTTCACTGAACACCTGGGCGTTGCGCTCGCCGATGTTGAAAACTTTTTGCGGATCCAGTAATTGCGCTCCGCCTGCCACCTTGACGACCATTCGCCGCCGATCCGCGCCCAGACTGTAAGCTGCCTGGAACAATCGCGGCACGCCGCTATCCACAAACATGAACGGCAGATTGGCCGCTTTCACCGCGTCAATTCCGGAGTCGGGCAGCATCACGTGCAACAAGCCGCCAACCCGCGCCGTGGCATCGTAAATGGCGATCCCGAGACACGATCCCAGAGAATACGTCACCAACTCTGCGTTCGCATCGTTGCTGGCCACCATGTCCGCGACGCCGACCACCAACGATTTTCGAGGCGGTGCAATGACCCATTTATTTGGCAATGACATTTACGACTCAGCGAAAACAATAATTTTCCCGTTCACGCCACGCGGCATGAGCGGGAAAGACACCTGCGGAAGCAGCCACAATCCGTTCGTTTCAGAAGCAACACACCAGGTCATTCGGTTTTGGTCTTTATCGGCGTGAGCCGCCGCAGGCTTTAGCACAAATCGACGGAGAACGTTGAAAGCCAAGGAAATACCAGCCGAACTCTTCGGGAGCGATAAAGTATGGGGAAACGCAAAAACCTCACTCACCGGATTTTGCCAAATGACAAAATCTGCAAAATCCGAAAGCTGTTTTTTGACCCGCCTTCAAAAATTTTGCAACAAGTTGGAAATCTCCATCCGGGGTTTGCTCTTCAAGCATTTTCGGCGGAGACACGATTGGTTCGTTTGAGGAACGGGTTTTTCGATCCAACTCCCTTGATCCGCCGTTGGCCTGGGCAATTTGCCTTGTAACCCGACGGTGATTTGCTTTGTCTTACCGGCAAAAGATTTTTGCATAACCCTATGAAACTCCCCTCCGCTCTGTTGTTTGCCAGCCTGCTCACTTCCGGCGTCTCGTTTGCCGATGGTGTGGATTTGAGCAAGTTGCCCCCGGCGTCCACACAAACCGGTGTCACTTTCGAAAAAGATATTCTGCCGCTGTTCAAAGAATCCTCCTGCGTTCGCTGCCATGGCGGTGAAAAACCCAAAGCCGGGTTGCGTCTCGATAATCGTGAATCGGTTTTGAAAGGCAGCAAAGACGGCAAAGTGGTCACAATCGGCGACAGCGCGAAAAGCGAACTGGTCATTGCCGTCTCGCGGCTGGATCCTGAAATCGCAATGCCGCCCGAGCGCAAAAACCGCGGAAACCGCGGCTCCGGCAACGCCGCCCCGCACGGCCGTCCCGGCGAAAATCATCCCGATCTAAAAGCTGGAACGAATCAGCCCGCCGCGGGTGGCCGCTCCCGCGCTCCAATGGGTCCGCCGCCCAAGCCTCTGACAGCGGAACAGGTAGGACTCGTTCGCGCATGGATTGATCAGGGAGCGAAGTGATCGTCGTGCAATTCGTCTGAACGCGAAGTTCGAGTGCGCGGCGCTGAACCCGGACGCAATCCAAACGTTCGGCTCGGTGTAAGAACCTTGCGAAGCGCGCACGCTCTTACGGTTTCGCCCCATTTCACCAACGCCAGACCTGCGCGAAAGTTGGGACATGAATTCCACTGCGCCAGGCGATTTTTCGTCACGATTCAAACACGCGCTGCGCCTGGACGAACTCTCGCCCAGCCTCCGCAAGGTCATCATCGGCATCGCCGGCGGATTGATCCTGCTCGCCGGCGTGGCGCTCCTTTTTCTGCCCGGCCCGGCCTTCATTGTCATCCCAATCGGCCTCGCCATCCTCGCCACCGAATTCGCCTGGGCACGGCATTACTTTCAGAAAGTCCGGCACTGGTATGAGAAGGCGAAAAGCAGAGCCCCAAAAAAGAAAAAGAGCCGGAGTTTTTGAAACGTCCGGCTCAATATTTTTCGAGATCGCTATTCCCGCAATGCTGCGTTCAAGGTCTGCTTGAATTGTGTTACCAGTTTTTCGTGCGCGGCGTTGATTTCCGATTCGGTCAACGTGCGTTCTGGATTTCGATACGTGAATGCATAGGCCATGCTTTTCTGGCCTTCCGGAACATTCTTCCCGCGGAACACATCGAAGAGTTCCACCGATTCCAGATTCGCGGGCTTCGTTTGTTTCACGACGGCGAGCACCGCGTCATGGGTCGTCGCCTCCGAAACAATCATCGCCGCGTCGCGGCGACTGGAGGGAAATGCGGGCAGTGCTTTGAATGACTTGGCTGGATTTCGTCGCGCCAGCAATTGATCCAGATTCAATTCCCCCAGCCACACGGGATCGCGCAAGTCATATTGCCGCGCCAATGTCGGCAGCAGCAGACCGATCTCTCCCAGCGGCAGTTTTCCAATCTGAATCGTCGCCGATTCCAGGAACAGCGCTGTGTTTTCCGTCCGTCGATTAAACACCACGCCGCGAACGCCAAACTGTTCGAAGAATTCCTCCAGCACACCTTTCAGATCAGAGGCGTCAAATTTCGCATCGCGCCCTTCGCCGCTCCAGAACTGCGGATTCCGCCGGCCAGTGAGCGCGATGGCAATGCGCCGTTCCTCCTTCATTGCGCCATTCAACTGCGCGAAAACACGCCCGACTTCAAACAATGCAACGTCGTAATTCTTCCGGCTGACATTATGCCGCAATGCATGAATCAATCCGGTCAGCAGCGTCGGACGAAGAACATCCATGTCCGAACTCAGCGGATTGGCCAGCGCGACGATCTGTTCGAAATTCGCGTTCCGGATTTCGGATTTTGAAATCAGCGTCTGCCCCTGCGCTTCATTCAATCCCAATCCAGTGAGCAGGCGGCGCGCTTCAGAAATCTGGTCGTGAACGGAATCGTAGGGATTGGTTCCAATCGCGCCGCGCGGAGGCGTGGAAGGAATTTTATCAACGCCATGCAGCCGGGCGACTTCTTCGATCAAATCCACTTCGCGTTTCAAATCGACGCGAAAACTCGGAATGCGAAACGTCACCGGTTCCGGCGCCGTTTCCGCGCCGACAGGTCTGGCGGTGCGATTCGCGATTTTGAGTTCAAGCTGGCCAAGGTAATATTCAATTTCCTCCGGCTTGAGATTCAGCCCCAGCAATTCGTTGACTTTGTGATGGCGCAAAGAAATCTGTTTTGGCTCGGACGGATTCGGATAAACATCCACCAGGCCTTCCACCAACTGGCCGCCGGCAGTTTCCAGAATCAATTGCGCTGCGCGACGGCTGGCCCAATCACAAATGCCAACGTCCGCGCCCCGTTCGAAGCGATAACTGGAATCCGTGCGCAACCCCAGCAGCTTGCTCGTGCGGCGAATATTTTTTGGATTGAAGTACGCGCTCTCGATCAGCACATCAACGGTCTGATCGTTGATCTCGGTATTCTGTCCGCCCATGATTCCTGCCAGCGCAATGCCCTTTTGTTCGTCGGCGATCAACAGCATTTCACTGGTCAAAGTGCGTTCCTGGTCGTCGAGCGTTTTGAACTTTTCCCCATCAGCCGCGCGCCGGACAACAATCGTCGGCTGGCCGTTTGCGCCTTTCGCGATCAAATGATAATCGAACGCATGCAGCGGCTGGCCGGTTTCGAGCATCACGAAATTCGTTACATCCACGACGTTGCTGATGCTGCGAACGCCGACTTTTTCCAAAGCGTTTTTCAACCAGTCCGGACTGGGGCCGACTTTCACGCCTTTGATCACCCGCGCGGTGTAACGCGGGCAAAGTTCGGAATCTTCAACGCGAACAGAAACGATTTTTCCAATTTCGTTCGTCGATTGCTCTTCGGAAGGATGAGCTACGCGAGTCCCTAAACTTTTAGTTTGATTTGTGACTTGCCCAGTGCCGGGAAGTTCCGGAATCCGCAATGGATTTCCTGTGAGCGCGGCGATCTCGCGCGCGATGCCGATGACGCTGTTCCAGTCCGGACGATTCGGCGTGATTTCCAGATCGTAAACCACGTCGCCGCCACTGCGTCCGAGATATTCGGCAAACGGCTGGCCCACTTTCGCGTCTTCGCGCAGAATCAACAGCCCGTCCACCTGATCGGGCAAACCCAGTTCCTGCGGCGAACACATCATTCCGTGCGATTCCACGCCGCGGATTTTTCCAACCTTGATGATGAACGGCTCCTTGTCACCCGGTTTCATTGGCAGCGATGCGCCGGGCAGAATCAGCGGCACCTTGTCGCCCGCTTTGAAATTCTGCGCGCCGCAAACAATCTGGCGTTCGCCCTGTCCGTCATTCACACGGCAGAGCGAAAGTTTGTCCGCGTTCGGATGCTTGTCGCGCGTGATGACCTGCGCGACCACCACGCCTTCAAACTCGCCACCGATCTTCTGAACGCCTTCAACTTCCAGTCCGAGCATCGTGAGGCGCTCGGTGAGTTCCTCCGGCGACCAGTTGAAATCGACGTATTGTTTCAGCCAATTGAGGGTGACTTTCATGAGAAAAATTATTCCGAGTAGCCGGGCAAATGATGTTTCGCCCAATGTTTAATCGCGCGAAATTCCGGCGCGGTCAGCGCGGCCATGGCAGGAATCAAGCGATGTTGAAGTCGCTCGTCTTGTTCGAAAAAAGTTAAATCTGCCGTTTTCACAGTCCGGACGCTCGCAATCCAATTGCTCGGCTCCAGCGCGTGAAGGTTTTCAACATCCGCGCGAAATTCATACTTTAAATATTCTCGGAGCAGCATCTGATGCAATCGATCCTGTGGACGATCTTTCTTGGTGATCAAGGCGCATTTTTCAGAGTAGAGAACAGCCGGGTCCACAACGTAAAAAATAAAATCACTGGTGCGGACTTCGCGGCGAGCGGCCTGTGCGAGTTCGGGTGCAAGGCGAAAACCTTCTTCCAGGAAGTCCACTTCCAATCCTTTAAATGAGATTGTGTGCGACTCCGCATTGAACGGGGCTTGCAACAGTTCCGTGGCTTCGGCTTCCATCAGCCCCATGAAATCCACGTCTTTGCTCAGCCAGTGAATTTCATCTTCCGCCGAAACGGGGGGGACGCGGAAATCCGGATCGTTTGCCTTATCAAGCGATTCCCGATAAAACCAGCACGCGCCTCCTCCAATCAAAACCCAATTGGAAAACTCTGCTGGAAAGCTTTCCGCCAGCAGCTCGAGCGCCGCACGGACCCGGCGCCAATCATATACTTTCGGCAAAGCCATTGTTCAGGGAATGAACATGACCCGAGGTTTGGGCCGGCGAATTGTGAAGTCTCCGAACTCGCCTGCCATTTCCCGTAACTCCTCAGGGCCATATCGATTGCCGGGTCGCTCTTTCCATTTCTGCTTTCGGTCAAACGCAGCAGCCCGTGCCGTCCTGGCGACTTCGTCTTTCAATGGTTTGATGTGACCGATTCTCATGCTGCAAGCAGCCAAACGATATCCGCTCAGCAAAGGACGGGCAAGTGATCCATTGGAAGGCCTGCCAGGCGCTTCATTTAAACGCGCTGGTCACCGGACGGCCCCAGAAGCTTTCCGGCAGCGGCACGTTCAACAGCCAGAGCGCGGTCGCCGCAGTGTCGTATTGAACCGTGGCGGCAGTGATGGTGAATCCCTTTTTGACATCTTTGCCGTAGGCGACCCACGGAATGCGAACGTCATCGGTTTCCGGCGAACCATGCGTTCCGACGGTGTTTCCCTTTTTGTCTTTCGTGTCATGTGAGCCGTGATCCGCCGTCAGAATGATCACGCTGTCTTTCATCAATCCCGCCGCTTCAATCGCGTCCTTCACAATCTTCAACGCGGCATCGGAATCTTTGAACGCCTGAATTTTTTCCGGCGAATTCACGCCATGCCTGTGGCCCATGGTGTCAGGATCGCGGAAATGGATGAAGCAGAGATTCGGTTTCAATTCACCCACCTGCGCGGCGAAGGCTTTGGCAACGGAAATCGCATCGTCATCCGGCTGCGGCCACACAAACGCATCCACGCTGCCGGGCAACAGCAGATGTTTGAATTTTTCTTTGCCCACAAACATGGCCGTGGTGTAGCCGCGTTCCTTCGCCAGGCTGAAAATGGTCGGCACTTTCACGAGACCTTTGGCCGGTTGATAATCGTTCCAGAGAATCTGATGTTTCTGAATTCCCACGCCGGTCAGCATTGAGGTATGCGACGGCAAAGTGATGCTCGGCACGATGGTATAGGCATCCCACGTGTGTGCGCCCTGCTCCGCCATTTCGTGGAACGTGGGCATCTCCGTCTGCTGAATCGTGTCCGGATTCCCCTGATCGAAGCTCACGATGAAGACGTGTTCCACGCGGGGTTTTCCACCGGCGAGATGAGCTGGCGTTTGGCAGCCGGCAAGAACCAGCGCGAGCAGGCAGAAGAAAGATTTTAATTTCATCATAAGCGCGATGACCTTAAGCCATTCCGGCAAACGGTTGAAAGAGGAAATGTATGTTCTAAATAAATTTCAACCCCTTGTTTCGTGACCATCAGCAAAATTGATCTCCAACATCAAAGCCGCGGCGTTCCAATTCCAGGCTCGCCCGCTCCATACGATGAATATTGAAATCAACGCATTGTCAAACCCAGTGAAGGAGCACTTTTGTTCTGACGAGGAACTAACTTGTCAAAATATTCATTATCAAATCGCGTGGCTTCAAGTCCAAAAGTTTTGCTATCTCTTTCAGAGATCGAACATCCAACTCACCATTGCAGTAATTTACTGACACTCGATGTCCATTGATGATCCACTTGAAATGATCTCCTTTTGATTGTTCACGTTGGAAGCCGCATTTACGACGATAGCGTTCGCACTTGAAAATCTTGGGACCGGGTAGTGCTCCTTTAATGTTTACAGCGGTTTCGAGCACCAACGACTCACCAGGAACAAGTTCGTCAAGGTAGTCCAAAGTTCTTCCCTCGCGAAGTACTTTTACGTTGAACGGAGAGTAACCAAGCACAGCGACACAGTTTTCATTGAATACCAAATCGACAACAGAAAAACCCCGCTCAATAAAAAAGGGAAAGACTTCCATGCCGTATTGCACAGCAACTGGTCTTTTGAAGTCAAGTTGTTCCATTTTAGTCTGAATCAAAACTGCCTCAGAAAACGCACATCGTTTTCGTAGAACAGTCGAATGTCATTGATGCCGTAGCGAATCATCGCAATGCGTTCGATGCCGAACCCGAAGGCCCAGCCGGTCCAGACTTCCGGATCGTATCCCACGTTTTCGAACACCTGCGGATGCACCATGCCGCAACCCGCGATTTCCAACCAGTCCTTGCCCATCTTCTTCACCAGTGAACTCGTGAAATCAATTTCAAAGCTCGGCTCGGTGTAGCTGAAATAATGCGGACGAAAACGAATCTTCACATCGTTTCCCATCAATTCCTTGAAAAC
This sequence comes from Verrucomicrobiia bacterium, assembly GCA_035765675.1. Taxonomy (GTDB): domain Bacteria; phylum Verrucomicrobiota; class Verrucomicrobiia; order Limisphaerales; family DASXHY01; genus DASXHY01. The sequence goes on along the minus strand of DASTXC010000047.1, from coordinate 36,888 downwards.
AAATTCGACGGTTCCCTTCAAATCCGCCGCGGTCACACCCTTGTCCACATACAACCCTTCAACCTGCTGGAACGTCGGATTGTGCGTCGCGTCCGCGTTGTCACGGCGATACACGCGTCCGGGAACAATGATGCGAATCGGCGGCGGCTGCGATTTCATCACACGAATCTGAACCGACGAAGTGTGCGTGCGGAGCAGAAGCGACTTCGGATTTTGCGTTTCAACCTTTCCGTTTTCGGCCAGATAAAACGTGTCCTGCGTGTCGCGCGCGGGATGATCCGCCGGCGTGTTCAGCGCATCGAAGCAATGATATTCGTCCTCAATTTCCGGACCGTCCGCGACGACAAAACCAATTTTCCGAAAACTGCGAACAATATCTTCCGTCACCTGCGTCAGCGGATGCAGCTTGCCGAGCGCGCGGCGGCGTCCGGGCAGCGTAAAATCCGTCGGCTCCTTCGGCAGCGCGGCTTTGAGTTCAAGATCGGCGCGGCGTTCCGTCAACGCGGCTTCGAGTGCAACCTTCGCTGCATTGATCAATTTTCCCGCGGCGGGCTTTTCTTCCTTCGGCAGCGTGCCGAGCTGTTTCATCAGCGCGGTGAATTTCCCGTTCGCGCCGATCCAACTGCCTTTGATCTGTTCCAGCGCCGCAAGGTCTGGAGCGGATTTCAATTCGTCGAGAGCGGCATTTTTCAGCGGTTCAATTTCATTCAGGAGCGACATAGCGTGGCGAAGATTAAGCCGGAAGCGGACGAAAAAGTCACAAAAGAAATTCCAGTTACATTATTTGTCGAAGGTTGTTCTGCAATGAAGCTGGACTTTGACAGCGCATTCAGCGGGAACAATTCGGATCAAAGAGTTTTAACCACGGATGAACACCGATGGACACGGATTCGTTCGACGGAATCTGCGGCGACTCGTTTTCCGGAACATTCGGCACCATCAAAAATCGGCAGCTTCATTTCTGCAAAGCAAACGGGCGATCATTGCTGATCGCCCGTTTCGAGATTGTCGTGATTGGCTTAAGCCTTGGCCGCAGCCGCTTTGGTCTTCAACGCGTTCTGCGCGAGCTTGACCAGTTCATTGAACGCGGCCACATCTGTCGCGGCGATGTCCGCCAGCACTTTGCGGTCGAGCGCGCATTTGGCGGCTTTCAAACCTTCCATGAAACGGCTGTAGGTCGTGCCCGCTTCGCGCGCGGCGGCATTGATGCGGACCTGCCAGAGATAACGGAACGTGCGCTTTTTAACGCGGCGATCGCGATAGGCATATTGGCGGCCATGATCAACGGCATCGGACGCGTAACGGTAAAGTTTGGAACGGCGCATCCGGAAGCCCTTGGCGGCCGTGAGCATCCGTTTGCGGCGTTTGCGGGAAGCGGGAGAGTTTGTTACTCGCATATACTGTCGGAAATTTGAGGGTTAATGCGCTTAGCGCGTGAACGGAAGATTCTGCTTGATGCGATACTCGTCGGTTTTGTCCACCGTGGTTGTGCCCCGCAGATTGCGGCGGCGCTTGGGACTTTTGGTTTGCGCCAAATGGCGTTTGCCCGCGCTGGCGCGCAGAACTTTTCCCTTGGCCGTGAGTTTGAATCGCTTGGCCACGGACTTTTTCGTCTTAATGCCTTTTGGACGTCGCATAAAAATCAATCAACTTTCTTTCAAAAAGAGCGCGCAATATAAGTACCTGCCCTACCCCGCGCAAGTGATTATTTTCACGAGGACGATTGTCTTCGCAACAATTGATAACAATTGCCGCATTCCCGCAAACAGTAGAGGATTTTCTCGTGAAACCGATCTCCTTCTGCTTCGCCGCCGCGTTTTTACTTCAGGCCTCGTTTTCGCCCGCGGCTGACGCTCCTTTTTCACCGGCCAATCCACCCGGAATGACGCCCCTGACCAATCGCCAATCACCGGCCTATCGCGCCGCGAAACTGTTCCAGCGCGGCGTCAATCTCGGCGACTATCTCGAAGCCGGCAAATACGCTGTCAAAATCGATGCCGACGAATTTGCCCGGATGAAGGCCGAAGGCTTCGATCACGTCCGCATTCCCACCGGCTGGCATCGTTACGCCGAACCCGCGCCTGACTTCAAACTGTCACCGGAAATTTTCGCCAAAGCGGATTTCGCGATCACCAATGCGCTGAACAACCACCTCGCCGTAATCATCAACATCCATCACTTCAACGAACTGGATCGCAATCCGACGAACGCCATGGACGAATTCATCGCGATCTGGCGTCAGGTGGCGGAACACTATCGCGATTTCCCGAACACGCTCGCTTTCGAACTGGATAACGAACCGCACGATGCGGCGACAACCGCGGTGATGAATGACATTTATCCAAAAGTCATTTTCGCCATTCGCGAAACGAATCCTGCGCGCACGTTGTTTGTGGAACCCGGCAATTGGGGCGGCATTCAGGAATTGAAAAATCTCGTGCTGCCGCCCGACGACAACCTCATCGTTTCCGTCCATTGCTACGATCCGTTTCTCTTCACGCATCAGGGAACGTCCTGGGCCGGGCCGGATGTGAAGGTGACGGGGTTCAAATTTCCCGGGCCCCCTGAAAAACCACTTGTGCCCGATCCGTCATTGAAAGTTGCGCCGCACGTGCTGGAACAAATCAAAAAATACAACACGCTTCCAACCGCAAAAAATCCAATCAGCCCCTTGGCATTCAAAGGCAAACTGGCTTACGCCCGCGCCTGGTCAGATCACTACGGCCGCCCGGTTCACGTTGGCGAATTCGGCTGTTACGTCAAAATCGATCCTGAATCGCGCGCGCGATTCTATAAAGCTTTTCGTCAGGCTTTGGATGAGCAAAAGCTTGGCTGGGCGATCTGGGATTGGAGCGCGAACTTCCGCTATTGGGACAAGAAAAACAACCAGCCGATGCCCGGAATGCGCGATGCGCTGTTTGGAAAATAGTTCAGCAGCCTGACGCTTATCCGCTTGAGCGTTTTCTCCCTCTCCCATCGATCAAAACAGCGCAGGTTTCCAAACCTGCTGTATCGCCGATTTCCAAATCGGCCAGGCGTGAACCATTTCGAGCGCATCAAAATTTTCCAGCCCCGCAGGTTAAGAAACCTGCGATACATCAGATTTAGAAATCCGCGCTACTCCGGCTGCGGCTTCATCGCACTGTGTTCATCCGTATTAAAACGTTTCCGCCTGAACCAGATTCCAATATGCCCCGCGAATCTGTTCAACCAGCGGTGACAGCTTCAATCGCACACCTTCCAGGAATTCCGCTTCCATCACACCGCGCGAACTCAATGAAACAAAAATGCCGTCCGCTTCTTTCAACTGCGCGGGCGTGATATTCGCCTCACGAGTTTCCACTTGTAACGATTCGCAGATTTCCAAAACCACTGCGCGCGTCACGCCTGACAGAATCCCACTGACCAGCGGCGGCGTGCAAACCGCGCGGTTCGAAATCCAGAACAAGTTACTGCTCGCGCCTTCCACCACATAACCATCCGTGTTCAACAACAGCGCTTCATCCGCACCCGCGTCATCAGCTTCGGTGCGCGCCAGAATCTGAGAAAGCTTGTTGCACGTTTTGAACTGCGCCAGCGCTTCGCCGGCCGGAAGGCGCACGGAGGAAGTCATCAATTTCCAACGCTCGCCGTTCTGAAGTGCAATGGAATTTTGCGAAGTGGGATACAGCGTCATCGTCAACGTCGGACGATCCGCGCCTTTTGACGAATAACCGCGCAAACCCACGCCGCGCGACAACGTCAGCCGCAACAAACCTTCGCGCATTTCGTTTCGTAGAATCAGATCGCTGGCAAATTTCTGCAATTCTTCCGGCGAAAACGGCAATCTGATTTTCAAGAACTCCGCGCCGCGATGAAGTCGTTCCAGGTGTTGCGTCCAGCGAAACGGTTTGGCGTTGCGAACTAACAACGTTTCAAACAAGCCATCGCCGTAGAGAAAACCGCGGTCAAAAATCGAAACCGCCGCCTGCTCTTCCGAAACAAATTGGCCATTGAGAAAAACGATCACGCGAAAGCTTTAACGCAAAGACACGAAGACGCGGAGAAAAAAGACGCAGATCTCACTGACTTTCACGGATCAGAACAGCTGCTACGATCCGTGTAAAACTGGGATAAAATCGTCACGGGCAAGTAGGGTAAGCCTTTTCCAAAGCGCCAGAGAACTGGCGCACTCTGCCATTTTTTCAAGAAGGCAAGGTGCCCATCGATCTTAATTTACCAACGAGTCGATCCATCGCCGCGGCGAATCCCCGCGCCTTGGCCAGCGTTTCCTCGTATTCCGCTTCCGCGTCGGAATCCGCCACGATGCCGGCGCCGACGTTGAAGTGCGCCCGGCTGTCTTTGCAGATCGCGGTGCGAATGATAATGCTCAACTGACTTTCGCGATTGAATCCCAGATAACCAAGCGCGCCGGTGTAGGGTCCGCGCGAAATCGGTTCGAGCTCATCAATGATTTCCATCGCGCGAATCTTCGGCGCGCCGGTGATGCTGCCGCCGGGAAAGCAGGAAGCGAACGCGGTGAAATGCGTCACGTCCGCCCGCAACCGTCCTTCCACCGTCGAAACCAGATGCTGCACCTGCGCGAATTTTTCGAGTCGCGCCAGATCCGGAACCTGCACCGAACCGTATTCACACACGCGTCCGAGATCGTTGCGCAACAGATCAGTGATCATCACCAGTTCAGAAATTTCCTTCGCGCTGGTCTGCAACTCGTAACTGAGTTGCGCGTCGCGAATCGGATCGGCGGAACGTGGACGCGTGCCTTTGATCGGACGCGTGCGAATCTGCGATCCGCTTAACCGCAAAAATTCCTCGGGCGAAGACGACGCGATTTGAAAATCACCGCAATCGAGAAACGCGGAAAACGGTGCGGGTGAAATGGCGCTGAGCTTCTCAAATAATTCCCAACTGGAAATCGGCAGTTCGACCGCGAGCCGATGCGAAAGGTTGACCTGATAAATATCGCCGCTGCGAATGTAAGCCTGCGCGCGAACAACACGGGCAACAAAATCGGCACGGCTGAGATTGGATGTGACGGTGAGCCCGTGGTCGGCAGTCCGTTGTCCGTGGCGGGCGGAACTGCTCTCCCCTGCTCCATTCAATTTTTCAGCCCAGCATTCCAGACGTTCGCGTGCGCGCCTTTCGGAACGTGAACCGTCGGCGTTCAGCCCCGTGGAGACAATCCAGACTTTGCCGAGCTGATGATCGAACGCCGCGACGCAGTCGTAGAATCCAACGTGGCAATCCGGCAGTTCCAGATCGTTGACCGCGCGGCGACGCAGCTTTGGTTCAACAAAATTTTTGAGATCGTATCCCCAGTAACCAAAGCAGCCGCCCAGCGGAAACGGCAGATCAATTTCCTCCAGCAATTCGTATCGCGCCATGAGGCTGTCGAGCAAATGCCAGGGATTGCCAAACTGCGTTTGTGCCTCACCGGAATCGTGACGCGTGATTTCGCATTGCGATCCAAAAGAACGGAAAGACAGAAACGGATCAGCAATCACGAAAGAATATCTTGCACGAGAAATCTCCGCCGGAGTGGCCGCCAGTCCGCCGCCGTTGGGATTCAGGCTCCGCAACAGCATCACGCCGCGAGCATCGCGCAATCGCTCGACCAGTTGCTCGGGCGAAAGCGGATTCGAAATTTCCTGAATCAGCGGATGCATTCGTTTTAAGTCACGGCGAAATATGAAATGAATTGGAAACTTCTGCCGCGCGGAAACCGCGACGCACAAATTTCCCAACCATTCAGCTCAGCAACATTTTCTCGAATCCAGCAGCGGATTTCAACGGGCTGATCAGGGCCAGATTCATTCGGTCCGGACGAAAGAATTCGCGCGCGACGGAACGAATCTGTGAGGGCGTGACGCGTTTCAATTGTCGTTTGTATTCGTCTGCGGGAACAATTTTTCCGTAGCCGAGAAGTTGTTCACCGATCCAGTTCATTTGATTGTCGGTGCTTTCGAGACTGAGATCCGTCTGGCCGATGACGTAATCGCAGGCCCGCCGCAACTCTCCCGCACCGGGCGTCGATTCAGTGCATCGACGCAGCTCGCGACCGATCAATTTCAGCGTTCGCGGAACATTGTCCGCATCCAGCCCGGCGGAAATCACCAGATCGCCGGCGTCGTGAAACAAGCTCGGCGTGCTGTAGATGGAATACGCCAGCCCGCGATCCTCGCGAATGATTTGAAACAATCGCGAACTCATGTTTTCACCGAGAATGGCATTGAGCAAACGCAAGGCATATCGCCGCGGATCGTGTCGCGAACAGGCGCGGATTCCCAATGCGATCTGGGTTTGTTCGGATTTGCGGGTGACGAGCCGGATGCGAGACGCGGTCTGATTTGAAACAGCCGGCGCAAATACGGGCCGCGGGCCGCACTTGAATCGCGGAGCAATGCGCTCCACAGCTTTCAGGATTTTGCGATGTTCCAATTTCCCGGCCGCGGCGATCACAACGCTGCCCGTCACGTAATACGATTCGAAAAAGGTCAGCAACGATTTGCGTTGAATGCCATCCAAAGTACGATTCGAACCCGTAATGGAACGTCCCAATGGATGCCCGGGCCACATCGTTGCGTTCAGGATTTCCTGGACGTAATGCTGCGGCTGATCGCGATACATGGCGACCTCCTCTTTGATCACATCGCGTTCTTTTGAAATGTCGGCCGGCGCGAATTTCGAATTCAGAAACATATCCGCGAGGACATCGAGCAGTTCGGGAAAATGATCCGCCGCCGCGCGCGCATGGAAGCACGTGTTTTCCTCGCTGGTAAACGCGTTGAGATAACCGCCGATGCCTTCGACGGATTCAGAAATTTCCCGGGGCAACCGGCGTTTCGTGCCTTTGAACAGCATGTGTTCGATGAAATGGCAGACGCCGTTTAAATCCCGGGATTCGCAGCGCGATCCCACGCCCACCCAGATTCCAAGGCTCACGCTCGCCATGTGCGGCATTTCCGCGGTGGCGACCGTAAGACCGTTTTTCAGATGCGTGACGGTGTACATGAACAGACTGAATCAGTTGAATTCGCGCATGCTTTGGCAGGATCATTGACAGATTCGACTCACGAACGGAATCGAATCCACCGCCGCTCACGAAAATGCCTTCGGCACCACTTCGGGCGGGCCGACACGGCGTTTGTAATCGAGAATGATATCGACTGCTTCCTGCGGATCGTCGGTAATCGTGAACAGATTCAAATCGCCCGGACTGATAAACTTGCCTGTATCCATTGTGCTTTTCATCCAGCGAATCAGTCCTTTCCAATAATCGCTGCCGAACAGAATGATGGGAAACTCCGGAATGCGCCGTGTTTGAACCAGCGTCAGCACTTCAAAAAATTCATCCAAGGTTCCAAAGCCGCCCGGCATGTAAATGAACGCAATGCTGTACTTCACGAAACAAACTTTGCGCGAGAAGAAGTAATGAAAGTTCAGCGGAATATTTGCATAACGATTTCCGTGCTGTTCGTGCGGCAGTTCGATGTTCAACCCTACGGATTTTCCTTTCGCCCGCCGTGCGCCGCGATTGGCCGCTTCCATGATTCCCGGTCCGCCGCCGGTGATGACCGCCAGATTGTTTGCCGCAAGCGCTTTGCTCAGATTCACCGTGGCCTGGTAGTACGGATCGGATGGAAGCGTCCGCGCCGATCCAAAAATCGTCACGCCCGGTCCGACCTGTGAAAGGGTTTCGAAGGAATCCACAAACTCCGCCATGATCCGAAAAATCCGCCACGGGTCTTCCTTGATGAAAGTCAGTTTGGTGTCGCTGTTCATGGCGCGGAACTTAACAACATTGAACCGCGAGGCAAGGACGCGCGCAGGAAAGACTCGAAAAATGCCCAGAAACAGCCGTTATTTACGCAGGCCGGACGCTGATTCCGCTTCGCGCAGCAAAGCGTTCAAGTCCAGCGGACGGGTGAACATCGCGAGATTTCCCGCCGTGTCGTGCGGCCATTGATCGCGCGGTCGATCCCAATAAAGTTCAACGCTATTGTCATCCGGATCGCGCAGATAAATCGCTTCACTGACGCCGTGATCCGAAGCGCCGTCCAGTTCAATTCCAGCATCGAGCAACCGGCGCAATGCATTTCCCAGCAGCGCGCGCGTCGGATAAAGGATCGCAAGATGAAACAGGCCGGTAGAACCCGGCGGCGGTGGCGAACCGCCCGCGCTTTCCCAGGTGTTCAATCCAATGTGATGATGATAACCGCCAGCCGACAAAAACGCGGCCTGGGAACCAAACCGCTGAGTCAGTTGAAAACCCAGCACGCCTTGATAAAAGCGCAACGCGCGGTCGAGATCGGCGACTTTCAGATGCACATGCCCGATGCGGACCGCGGAATCAATCGGCGCGGTGGAAAGGTTTTGCGTCATGCTTCCCAATAACCTTGAAATACGTTCACTTCAAATCAAGAGCACTTTGGTTTCAACTCACCCGCAGCCACACGGTTTTCAGATAAGCGGGTTCCGTTCTTGAAACCGGAAAATCCGGCGGTTGAGGAACGTAGTGTTGTTGAAGAATTTTCCGCTTCGAATTTTGAATCGCGCTGGAAACGCTTTCGAGAAATGCAGCCGGCTCCCAGTCCGCGGCGTTGGTGGAAGCCAGGAGAATTCCGTCCGGTTTGAGCAGCGGCAATGTGGCGGTTACCAGTTTGCCGTAATCCTTTCCCGCGCGAAATGCGCCATGTTCTTTTGACTGCGAAAACGTCGGTGGATCGAGAACGATGAGATCGAACGCACGGGATTTTTTTGCCAGACGCCGCATCCAATCGAAGGCGTCGCCGTAAATAAAATCGTGAGCCGCGGGATCAATGTCATTCAACGCGAAATTACGTTTTCCCCATTCGAGATATTTTTTCGAAAGATCAAGGCTCGTTGTGCGCGCACCCGCTTTTGCCGCGCAAACTGAAAAGCCGCAGGTGTAGGCGAACACATTCAGAATCTCAACCGGCGAATCTGCGCGAGTCGATTCGAAATCAAAACCCGACGCAATGTGTCCGGTCAGCAAGCGACGCCGGTTGTCGCGTTGATCCAGGAACAGCCCGACGGAGTAACCTTCATTGAAGCTGAGTTCGAACTGAACACCATTTTCGAGAATCGTGAAACGTTCCGGCGCCGGTTCGCCAAAAACGAGTTGTGGCGAAGCTTCGTTCACCAAAGTGCGACGGACCTGGCGATTCAGGATTTTGTGATAAATCGAAACAACGCCTCGCCCAACCGAATCGGTGGATGAAAGCTCTTTTAAAAACTTCAACTGCTCTGAAGAAAGCGGCTGTTCGCTTTGTGAGAGCAGAAAATTTCCGAATCGCTCCACATACCAACCCCGCCAGCCATCGCTTGCGCCGTGAATCAGACGGAAGGCGTTCGTTTGTTCAGTATCGATCAGCGCCGTTCGCAACGCATTTCGCGGATCAGAAACAAAATCTACAGGCGCAGAAAACGTGACCGGTTTTTCATCAGCGGGATGCCGGAAACTGATTTCCCGCGCATGCAGACAAACGCGTCCGAATCGCGAGCCGCCGTAGAGCGCATCGCCGAGAATCGGCAAGCCGCTTTCCTCGGCGTGAACACGAATCTGATGCGTCCGGCCGGTCAACGGTTTTGCTTCGAGAACATAACGGCCCGCAACCGGCGATTGATCGGGAATCCATTGGAAATGCGTTTCCGCCAGCTCACCCTCCGCGCTGCTGCGATAACGTTCGCCAGCACGAATGATTTTGGATTTCACCACGAATTCACGCTGTGCGGGGCGATGATCGGTGAGCAGGAGATATTTTTTCTGAATCTCGCGCCGGGTGAATTGTTCAGTCAACGAACGATTCGCCAACGCGGATTTGCCAAAGACCATTACGCCGCTGGTTTCTTTGTCGAGGCGATGGAGTATGGCGAGGTTCGCCCAGCGCGGTTCGCGATGTTTGAGCCAATCGTAAATGCCTTCGCCCGCGAACGGCGACGGCGCGTGGGTGTTCATGCCGGCGGGTTTGCCGACGACGAGCAGATGGTCGTCTTCGTGCAGAACACAGGGAACCACATTCATCGTGAATGGATTGAAAACGCCGTCGAATGACCGCCATCCATGTTCAGAAAAATTTCCAGGCGGGTCCTTGTTTCCAGACCACGTACACGCCCAGCAGGAAATTCGTAATGGCGTGAGCCGTCATCGCATCGCCGAGACGATTTTTTCGGAGTACGAGAGACTGATAGGCCATTCCGCAAATGATTCCAGCAAGCCATTGAAAATGCATTAAACCAAAAAAAGCGGCCACAACGATGAAGGCGGTCGGATGAAAACGATTCAAAGGCATATTTTCAAAATCCGTTCGCACGGAATAGCGATACAGAAAGGAACGATAAAAGACTTCCTCCAAAGGTGGCACGATCACGGTCATTCCAAATATTCGGATTGCAATCAAAGCCCAGGCGATCGTGCTGCCTGCACCGAAGCGAGTGAAAGGATCCCAAACACTGTCCTTGGTATCATCGAAGAACAACGTATTGCGCGGCACATACGGATCGATCCCAATCCACACGAGAAAAATTATGATTCCAACGGCAACTGCCTCCCAGCTTATGGACCAGCGCATCTCCTTCACGAGCGGACGCATCACCCAGACCATGTATCCCCCAATGATAACCTTGCCGATATAACCCCAAAAAATCCAGTCTTTGCCCAGCAGTGCCAATGCACCAATCAGCACATAAACAAAGAGCGGAACGAATCGGGCTGAGACAGGAGATTCCTGAATTTTTTCGCGGAGCAGATTCATCGGCTCAAATCATCGCGAAGCCGCGACGAAGGCCAAGGAAAATCATTCGTTGAACCGAAGGAGATTGGTCGTCGCGCCGTTGATCAGCGTCACGGTTTCAGGAGAAATCGCCGCCACCTGGAACTCTCCAATGTGACTGCCCGCGAAAACAGTTTTGCCGTTGACCATCGCAGACGGACGGCGCGTGTTGAAGAATATGGCTTGAAGTCGGATGGGAATTGCCTGCGGCGCGGACGCTTCGGCGTTCTCAACGGGCGCATCGACGGGCAATTCGAAACTGGATTGTGTTTCCGATTTCAGTTCCTGATTCGGCGTCGCTTCCGTTTTGGCCGGTTCGAAAATTTTTTCCTGTGACGCGGGCGCGACCGCGGGCGCTGCTGGTTGGGGATTTGAAACCAATACCGGTTTGGCAGATTCAATCGGTCCGCCAATGTTCAGCCAGCGGGTAATCGCCAGCGCAACCACAACTACGCTGACCGTAATAAATACCAGCGGAAAAGTTCGCGGCGAAACTGGATGTGTTTCCGGCACGGGTTCCATCGGGCGCAATCGCAACGAGGAAGCCGGCGCGGGTTGCGACGTCTGCTGTTTCGCGCGACGCAAGGCATCATTGACCAGACTCATACGCCGATGTCTCCCTCCAGTTCACGAATTGCCGCGCCGACTACGCGATAGCCGAGTTCTTCCCGCTGATTCACAAAACCGGCGAGCAACGCTTTATCGCAGACGGCATTGACCAGGCGAGGAATGCCGCCCGTGTAATGATGAATGCGCCACAGCGCGGGTTTGGTAAATCGCGGCGCGCCTTTGGCTCCAGAAACCTGGAGGCGATGCTGAATGTAACAATCGATTTCCGCCGGGCTTAAAGGCGAAAGATGATAGCGGACTGTAATGCGCTGGCGAAGCTGACGCAGATTTGGACTGTTCAGGCGTTCGCGCAATTCCGGCTGGCCCATCAACACAATCTGTAAAAGCTTGCGATTGTCAGTTTCCAGATTGGAAAGGAGCCGCACCTGTTCGAGCAACTCTTCCGTGAGATTCTGCGCTTCATCGATGATCAGGACCGTGTCCTTCCCCTGTTCCACATTCCAGAGCAGGAAATCATTGATCTTCGCAATCGTGTCCAATCGATCCATTCCGCGCACATCGAGGCCGAATTCGATGGCGATGGCTTTCATCAATTCATCGGCGTTCAGAATCGGATTGAGAATCAGCGCGGTGGAATAATTCTGATCAAGCTGTTCCAGCATGGCGCGGCACAGGGTGGTTTTGCCCGCGCCAACTTCCCCGGTCAATTGAACGAACCCTTTCCGTTCGCGAATGCCGAACAGCAAATGATTGTAGGCTTCGCGATGTTTCGCGCTGTAAAACAGAAAGCGCGGGTTCGGCGTGATGTCGAACGGCGGTTCCGTCAAGCCATAATAATCAAGGTACACGCGCTCTGCTGAGCAGGAGAAATGCCTTCGACCGCCAAACGATGGTCAATTCAAATGAATCAACCACGGATGGACGCGGATTCGCACGGATCGTGAAGACGGAGCGGGATTCAGGAAGCCAAGCTTTTTACTGAAGACCGGCAGCCGGAGTCTCTGATTTTGAAATCTTGTCCTGAAACGGAATGCGATTGCCCAATTAACGAACGTTCGCACCGTGGGTCAAAGCAGCCGGAATCAACAACTCCGCCGCCGATGTCAGCGCCGGAGAATTTTTTTTGCGGCTTTCAGCAGAGCTGCGGCTTCGGACTGCGTTCCAATTGTGATCCGGAGGTAATCACTGACTTCAGGCGCGCTGAACCAACGAACCAGAACCTTGTTGTCGCGCAATTTCCCGAGCCAATCCTTGGCGGCAAAAACTGGAGGATGCACGAGAATGAAATTCGTTTCGCTCGGCAGCACGCGGAAACCGAGTTTGGTCAACTCACGGGAAAGCCATTCGCGTGTGACGATGATCTTTTTGAAATTGCCGCGATAATATTTCAGATCATTGAGAGTCGCTTCTGCTGCGATCTGACCAAGCCCGTTGACGTTGTAGCTGTCGCGGATTTTGTGCAACGCGGCGATGAGTTCCGGGCGGCCAACGAAATAGCCGACGCGTTGGAAGCACAGCGAATACGCTTTCGAAAACGTTCGCGCGACGAGAACGTGCGGATATTTCAACGCCAGTCTCATAGCGTTTTCACGCGCGAAATCCACATAAGCTTCATCCAACACCACAACTCCCTTTTGCGCACAGCACAAAGCTTCCAGTTCTTTTGTGGAATAACCACGTCCGCCGGGAGCGTTGGGCGTCGTAATCAAACTGAGCGCGGCTTGAAAATTCCAATGCTTGCCGCGTTTCAGTTCGGCCAGGTCCGGCAAGGTGAAATCTGGATTGAGCGGAACCGCATTTTTCGATGCGCCGTGAATGTCCGCCAAAACGGGATATAGCGAATAGCTTGGATGAAAAAATTGAACAACCGCAGCGCCGCGACGAACGGACTTCTTCTCAGGAGCGCCACTGATTGCCGGTTCAACAAATGCGCGAACCGCCAGCGCCAGCACTTCGTCAGAACCATTCCCGACCACAATATTTTCCGGGCGGCAGCGATGCAGCTTTGCCAATTTTTCGCGCAATCGTTCCGCCGTCGGATTCGGATAAAGCCGCAACCGTCGATCCACGGCCGCTTTGATCGCTTTCAAAACTTTCGGCGAAGGCGGATACGGGTTTTCGTTTGTATTGAGCTTGATCAGATTTTTGATCTTCGGCTGTTCGCCCGGAACATAGGCGTGGAGATTCTGAACCAGCGGACGGATCAATCGTTTTGGACGTTGCGAAAACATTCGTTCCATTGGAACGGAAAAAGACGCGAAAGTCGAGATTGCGCATCCTTCATGTGATGCGCGAAATGCGAACGCCGTAGTTTCAACAATCAGAATTGCTTCCGAAAAATCGCGGCCATTTTTTATCTGAAGAATTGGTTCGCCTGACGGTTGACAAACAGGACTTCGTTCATACACTTGGGTTGTTCGGGTAGCAGTACGTTTCTTCAGCGGGGTTCCCCACCCCCACCTCCTTGGCGTCTGCTGCCCGAATATTTTTTTGCGGACTTTTTTGGACTTCGGCTTGACGTTGCGGAAAGCTTTCCCTAAGTTCGCGCTCCCCTTAAGCGGGGGTGTAGCTCAATTGGTTAGAGCGCTGCCCTGTCACGGCAGAGGTTACGGGTTCGAGCCCCGCCACTCCCGCCATTTTTCTCAAATGGCATTCGGTTCGCGAATTGTGTGAACGGATGTTGCTGCAATCCGTCCAACCTGTGTTATGGTTTTGCGACCTTTTAAGAAAATGATGCCTCACATGATTTCTGTTGCGCGAGTTTTGTTGCTCGCACTCTCTTTTTACCTTGCGCCGCTCTCCGCCACCTGGGCCGCGGCTGAAACTGCTTCCACCAACGCCGAAGTCTCAAAACTCCACGGCGGTCTGGAAGACGGACAGATTGCTTTCTGGACCGCGTATCTCCTGAAGAATTACCACTATTCCCATCATCCATTCGACGACTCCGTTTCCAGCCAGTTCCTGGATCGCTATCTCGAATCGCTCGATCCGCAACATCTTCATTTTATTCAATCGGATCTGGATCAGTTTGAGCGATACCGCACCAATCTCGACAATCTGACCGTCACCCGCACCGGCGTGGGAAATGTTTCCCCGGCGTTTGAAATTTACAATCGTTTCATGGAACGACTCGAACAACGCGTCGCCTACGCGGACGATTTGCTGAAGCACGAAAAATTTACCTTCAACACGGACGAACGAATCGCCATTGACCGGCGTGAGTCTCCCTATCCCGCAGATTTGAAAGCCGCCGAAGCGCTTTGGCGCCAACGCCTGCGCTTTGAATACCTCCAGGAAAAACTCAGCCTCGAAGCGGACAAAACGCCTTCCTCGCCCAAAGCCGTCGAAAATTCCGAACCTGACAAACCCATCCGCGAGCAAATCGTGGACAAGCTGACACATCGCTACGATCGCACGCTCAAGATGTTCAAGGACTGGGACAAGAACGATGTGCTCGGAATTTATCTCACCGCCCTGACGCACATTTACGATCCGCATTCCGATTACTTCAATCGCGCTGAACTCGAGCAGTTCAAGATCAGCATGAATCTTCAGTTGTTCGGCATCGGTGCGGAACTGCGTTCGGAAGATGGCTATTGCAAAGTCGCCCGGCTGCTTCCCGGCGGACCGGCGACGAAGAGCAAAAAAATTCATGCTGACGATCTGATCGTGGCGGTGGCCCAAAGCAATCAGCCGCCCGTCGATGTGGTGGATATGAATCTCACCAAGGTCGTGCAATTGATCCGTGGTCCGAAAGGCAGCGTGGTTCGATTGACGTTGCTCCCGTCCGGCAAGAAATCCGAACGCACTGAAGTTTCGCTGGTTCGCGATGAAATCCCGCTCGAAGACCAGGCAGCCAAAGGCAAGATCATTGATCTGCCGGACGGAAAAGGCGGCTTCACACGGTTGGGTGTCATTAATCTTCCCTCGTTCTATGCGCCGATGATGGAAAGTATTTCCGCCACGGATAAAGATGCGCTGGGCAAATACACTTCGGTCGATGTCGCGAAACTGTTGACCAAGTTCAAACAGGAAAAAGTTAGCGGCGTCATTCTCGATTTGCGTTACAACGGCGGCGGTTCGCTGGAGGAAGCCATCAAGCTGACGGGACTTTTCATCAAGCAAGGGCCGGTGGTTCAGGTGAAGGACATGGAAGGAAATATCCAAGTGGATAAAGACACGGATCCCAGCGTCACCTACGACGGGCCGCTGCTGGTATTGACCAGCCGGTTCAGCGCTTCTGCATCCGAGATTGTTGCCGGCGCTTTGCAGGATTACGGCCGCGCATTGATCGTCGGCGATATTTCAACGCACGGCAAAGGCACAGTGCAAACCGTGCAATCGCTGCGTCCGTTAATGCGCCTCGGCGAAAACGATCCTGAACCCGGCGCGTTGAAATTCACGATCCGGAAATTCTATCGCGCCAGCGGAGAATCAACCCAGCTCAAGGGCGTAATGCCGGATATCGTTTTGCCGTCGCGTCTGAATTATTCGAAAGACATCGGCGAAAACGCATTGGACAATCCCCTGCCCTGGGACACGATTGAGAGTTCCAAATACGAAAAGCTGAATCTCGTTCAGCCCTATCTTTCCGAACTGATGAATCGTTCCCGGGATCGAATCGCGACCAATCAGGATTTCGTTTATGTGCGCGAAGACATTCAGGAATTTCGGAAAGCGCAGGAGGACAAAACCATTTCACTGAATGAAAAGCAGCGCCTCAAAGAAAATGAAGAAGCTGAAGCGAAACAAAAAGCGCGCGACAAAGAACTCCGCGCCCGTCCCGAGCCGGAGGAAAAGGTTTACGAAATCACGCTGAAAAATGCCGACCTGCCCGGTTTGCCGCCGCCGGTTCAAAAAACCAATTCGCTCGCGGCCAAAACGGAAATCCAGGTCGAAGGCACCAACTCTGTCACGGTCGCAGCACAATCCAAGGCCGACATCACGGAAAATTCAGAAGACGTGGATGACGATGACAAGCTGTTGAGTTTTGATTGGAACGTGGCAACTCTCAGCGAAGCGGAACGCATTCTTCTGGATTACGTATCGCTGCTCTCGAAGCCCGGCCCGATGATCGCCAATCAAGCAGATATCAACCGCTGACGCTTTCATAAAAGCGGCGAATCAAAAGAATCTGACAATGAAAGCTTTGGTTCTGACGGCGATGATTTCAATGGCGTTTCTCTGGAACGCCAGTGCGCAGCCGGAAACGATCATCAAGCAACGCGCGCGGAACGTGGGCAACAGCGGCGGAAACACTGCGCGTCCAGCCGCACCGGCAAACAGCAGCGCGCCGGCACGGGCAATGCCGGTCGCCACGCCCGCGAGTTCCCAGCAACAACACATTGCGAAATTGAAAGCGGATCTGGCGGCAGTGCGTTCCGCCGGAGTTGTGTCGGATCAGGCGAAAAAAGATTTCATTCGCGACCTGCTTGGAATTGCGAGCGGCTCCAATAAACCTTCAAGCAAATCCCTGAATGCAGTTGCGAACACCCTGTTGCCCGTGTTCACCGATAAGAAGCTTCCAACAACGTTATCGGACCGGCTCGTTCAAAAGCTTGTGGTGCTGGCCAACAGTCATGGTCTCTCCGATGCGCGGGCGCAGGAAATCGCGGACGAAGCGCAGGCTGCCTTGATCTCCGCCGGCGTCTCCACGGAAACTGCGACGCAGATTGCCACGAATTTTCGCGCGCTCGCGTCCGACGTTCAACATCCGAGCAGCTTATGAACGTGAAGTGTCCGACCTGCAAACGCGTCGGGGATTGGTTCTCGGGTGAGTTCGGCCCGTTCTGTTCCAAACGCTGCCGCCTGGTCGATCTTGGAAAATGGTTCAGCGAAGAAAATAAAATCTCTGATCCGTTGCGTCCGGAACATCTCGAGGAATTCGCTGATCTGCCGCCGGGAAGTCATCTCGATCTGCCGGAACCGGATCGCGACAAATCGTAAAAGGCAGATTCATTTAGATCGTGCCGATTGAATGATTGAAACCGTTTCCTATGTTGAAAAACCTCCAATCTAAAGCAGCTTGCCTCGTGGCAGCGTTGGGTTTGATGCTCAGCGCCAACGCGGGAACGGCTCAAACTATGAACACAAATCAAACTGAATTCGCCACGCTGGCCGGCGGCTGCTTCTGGTGCATGGAAGCGGTGTTCCAACGCATTCCCGGTGTGAAATCCGTTACCAGCGGTTACGCCGGCGGAACAACGGAGAACCCAACTTACGAACAGGTTTGCACCGGAACCACCGGTCATGCGGAAGTGACGAAGATTGAATTCGATCCGCGCGAGATTTCATATGCGAAACTTCTGGAATATTTCTGGGACGCTCACGATCCCACGACTCTGAACCGCCAGGGCGCGGACGTAGGCACGCAATATCGCTCCGAGATTTTCTACAGCAGCGAAGCTCAGAAACTCGCTGCAGAAAAATCGAAAGCCGAAGCGCAGAAAAAATTTCGCAGCCCGATCGTGACGAAGATTGAACCGCTGAAGAAATTTTATCCTGCCGAAACGTATCACCAGGATTATTACAACCAGCATCCCGATCAGGGCTATAGCCGCGCGGTCATCAAGCCGAAAGTCGAGAAGATTGAAAAAGAACTGAAGAAGCAGCCGGATAATGTGAAAAAGTAAATTCCGGCAAGGCCCGATTTTAAAGGGCGAATCACGGATTCATCCGCGATTCGCCCTTAAATTTTTCCGGTCAGGCCTTTTCCTTGAAATGCACCGTTGCGGTTTCGCGCAATCGGCTGGCGGCCTGCTCGGGGGTCAGATCGCGTTGGGGCTCAGCCAGCATTTCATAGCCGACCATGAATTTTTTCACCGTCGCGGATCGCAACAGCGGCGGATAAAAATGCGCGTGAAGCTGGAAGCCGTCGTAGTTGCCGTCGTCATTCGGCGCGCCGTGCCAGCCCATTGAATACGGAAAACTCGTTTCAAACAGATTGTCGTAACGCGTCAGGCTGCGCTTCAAAATGTCCGCGAGGCTGAGTTGCTCCTCAGGCGTCAGTTCCGGCAGACGCTTCACCGCGCGTCGCGGCAACAGCAACAATTCAAACGGCCACACCGCCCAATACGGAACCACCATCAGCCAGTGCGGATTGGATTCAATCACGCGAACGCCGTGTTTCAACTCCGCTTCGGCATAATCCAGCAGCAACGGTTTTCCTTTCTTCGCGAGATAATCCTTTTGCGTTGCGAGTTCTGGAGTGACGAGTCGCGGAATGAAATTGCCTGCCCAGATCTGCCCGTGCGGATGAGGATTGGAACATCCCATCACCGCGCCTTTGTTTTCGAAAATCTGCACCCAGCGATATTTCGCGCCGAGTTCAACGATCTGATTTGCCCACACATTGACGATCTTCAAAATGTCTTCTACCGCCATTTCCGGCAGCGTGAGATCGTGTCGCGGCGAAAAGCAAATCACGCGGCATTCACCCCGAACCGGTTCGCAATGGAACAGATCATCCGGCGCGCCATCCGCCAGCGGAACATTGGGCAACAGCGCGGCGTAATCGTTGGAAAAAACAAACGGCTCGGTGTAGGTCGGATTGACCGCGTCGCCCGCACGTTTGTTTCCGGGACAGAGATAACATTGCGGATCGTAAGCCGGACGATTGGAAGGCGCGGAAGTTTCGCGCTGCCCCTGCCACGGACGTTGAGTGCGATGCGGCGAGACCAGAACCCATTCGCCGCTCAATGGATCGTAGCGGCGATGCGGATGAAGATTTGGATCGAAGTTCATTTGTTAAAGCTACTGGGAACCCGGAATTTTGCCGGACCAATTGTAGCGGCGTGGGAATTAAAGAATCCCGGGAGAGACAGCAATCAAAAATCCGAAACCCGGCGAAAACTGAAAATCATCTCACGGCTTGTTCTCAAACAAACTTGGCGCAGCCTGGCGCGCGAGATCCTGGCAGCGCACAAGAATTTCCGAACCGGACTCCGAGTTCAGCGCAAACTCCGCCAACGCTTGCGCTTCGCTCAACTTCAGCCGGCGAATCATGAATTTGATCTGCGGCACGATGGGCGGAGCGACGCTCAATTCATCAATGCCCAATCCCAACAGCAGTGGCGTCAGCACCGGATCGCCTGCCATTTCGCCGCAGATGCTGACGAGAATTTTGTTCCGGCGCGCCGCATCCACCGTGGCTTTGATCAACCGAACGATCGCCGGATGCGTCGGCTCATAAAGATGCGCAATCTTTTCGTTCATCCGATCCACGGCGAGCGTGTATTGAATGAGATCGTTCGTGCCGATGCTGAAAAATTTCAGGCGTTTCGCCAGGGAATCCGCGATCAATGCCGCCGACGGAATTTCAATCATCGCGCCGATTTCCAGATGTTCGTCGAATGCCACGCCTTCCCGGCGTAACTCCGCTTTGTATTCTTCGACGAGCGCGTTGGCCTGATTTAATTCGTCCAGACCGCAGATCATCGGATACATCATCTTGATGTTTCCGTGCGCGCTGGCCCGCAGAATGGCGCGAAGCTGGCCGCGAAACACATCGCGTTCCTGAAGGCAAAAACGAATCGCACGCCAGCCCAGAAAGGGGTTCATCTCCGTCGGCACCTGCAGGCTGGATAAAAATTTGTCTCCGCCGAGATCAAAGGTGCGCATCACGACTGGATGCGGCTTCAACGCTTCGGCCACTTTACGGTAAGCCTCGTATTGCTCCTCTTCAGTCGGCAACGAATCGCGATTGATAAAAAGATATTCCGTCCGGAACAGCCCGACTCCTTCCGCTCCGTTCGCGATGACCGAATCCGCATCGGAAGGTTGCTCAATGTTCGCGGAGAGAAAAATGCGATGGCCATCCAATGTGACCGCAGGTTTCAGCAGAATGTCGCGAAGCTTTTCCTGAAGCGTCACTTGCTTGCGAATCAACTGGCCATATTCGAACAGCGTCTGATCCGTGGGATTGATGATGACAATCCCGTTGAAGCCATCGAGCAATGCGTATTGGCCGGTCTCCAGTCGCTCGCTCGCGCCTTTCAATCCCACCACGGCCGGAATCCGCAGTGAACGCGCCATGATCGCCGTGTGCGATGTCTTGCTCCCGATGTCCGTGGCGAAGCCGATCACTTTTGACCGATCCATCTGCGCCGTAACCGACGGCGTGAGGTCATGACTGATGACAATGCAGGGCTCGGAAAGATGCCGCAGATCGGTTTGATCCTGTTGTCCCAGAAGATTGTTCAGGACACGCGTCGTGACGTCCCGCATATCCGTCGCGCGTTCACGAAGATAATCATCCTCAATGGCGGCCAGCGTCGTGGCGTAACGTTCCGCGACCGTGTGGAACGCAAACTCCGCGTTCACCTTCTGTGCATTGATCATTCGAACGACTTCATCGATCAACGTGCGATCCTCCAGCACCAACAGATGCGCGTCGAAAATGCTGCCTTCGGAAGCGCCCATGGCTTCACTCACGCGGCGCTGGACTTCCACAATTTCGTGGCGGGTCTGGATCAGCGCGCGTTCCAGCCGGCTGACTTCTTCCGGAGATTGAGACTCGGTGAGGTTCCGGCGCGCAATGGAGTGTTGAGTTTTCCCGAGCACGAGGATTTTTCCGCGGCAAACGCCCGCCGAAACGGGTATGCCACGGAACACTTGTTCCCCTTTGTGCAACGGCTCAACCATGTCGCAGGATTACTGAAAACGCAGTTCCTTGAAAAGGAATTCTTCCCAAGGGCCTTCGAATTGAAAAAGCCCGCACAACGGCGGGCTTGAAAACAAAAGTTGAAATGGAAAAGCAGATCAGGCGCGTTCCATGTACTTCCCGGTGCGCGTGTCGATCCGGATCTTTTCACCGGTCTTGATGAACAACGGAGCCTGAACGGTGATGCCGGTTTCCATCGTGACGGGTTTCTGGACGTTGTTCGCGGAATCGCCGCGAATGCCTTCCGGCGCGTCGGTCACGGTCAGCGTGACGCTGGAGGGCAATTCAATCGAAACGGCTTTCTCTTCAACAAACGTCACCGTGACGGGCGCATTTTCGACGAGATAATCTTTGGCGTCGCCGACGAGTTCCTTGGAAAGCGTGACGGTTTCGTATGTTTCCGGATCGGTGAAAACAAAATCCTCGCCGTCTTTGTAACTGAATTCCATTTTCGTGGTGATCATCGGAATCGGCTCAATGCGTTCCGTGGAACTGAGGCGAATGTCCGAGGATTTTCCAGTGCGAATGCTGCGGAGCGTGGCTTGCACAAAGGCGCGCAGATTGCCGGGCGTCCGATGTTGGAAATCAAGCACGACGCAGATGTCTCCGTTGTAATTAATCGCCATTCCGCGGCGAAGATCGTTTGCTGTTGCCATAAATCTGTGATTGAAAATTTAATCCCGTCGCCCGGGGTTCCGGAACGGGAGTTGAAAAAAATAGGCGAGCATCACTGGAAAGCAAGTGCCGATTTCAGGCAAAATGCCGGAAATACGATGAATCCGACCCAGAACAGGAACGCTTACCACTCTTACCGAAGCGACCTCTGAAAATCCGGAGAGAATTATTCCTCAGGCGAAATCTTCAGAAGTTCCTCCGCGGTGAATGCCAGCGGATGATCTTTGATTTTTTCGCGAACGGCTTTGACCTGAGCGGGCGTGACCGCAGAAGCGTGATTACCCCATTCCTTGTTCTGGCGAACATAGGTGATCACCGCGGCGATTTCTTCATCGCTCAGCGAATTCCAGGGAACCATCGCGTTGTTGTAGGTTTGTCCCTCAACCGTGATCGGCCCCTGAAGTCCGTTCAACACAATCCGAATGACGCGTCCGGGATGTTCTTCATTGACCCATTCAGATCCCGTTAAAGGCGGGAATTGTCCCGGCGTTCCTTTGCCCGAAGCCTGATGGCAAGCGGCGCACGTCGGACGATTGTAAACCGCTTTCCCGAGTTCGAACATTTCGTTGCCGCCGCTGACCGGCTGCAATCCCTGGACTTCCTCGACACTGTGGTACGGCGCATAAACCTTTGCGCTGAACCAGCCGCCGTTGCTGTCGAAATAAAGCGCGCCCCAATAAAGAATCAGGAACATGAACACGATCAGCCAGATCGGCACGGCCGCTCCCCTCGCCTGCGATTCGGGGGAATCGGCGGCGGTCGTTTCAGTTGGATTCGCGGGAGAACTCATTTCGCGGGAGAATTGGTTGCGGCCGTCGCAGCCGGTGCGCTGGCCACGCTCAGCGGCGCTTCATACAACGGCGCGCCGGCGTGAAGGCTTAAAAGATATGCCACAAGCGCTTTGGCTTCGGCGCGGGGAACAACTTCATATCCAGCCGGGGGCGCGTAATCGCCTTCCAACGGCAAAGCGTCGGGTGAAGGTTGGCCGTTGATCTTGCGTTGTTCGAACAGAAATTGGTATGACGGCATGATCGATTCGGGAACGACCGTCCGCGGAGCGTAAAGGTGCAGCAACTGCCATTTCGCATCCGGCTGACGAGCGCCAACATTTGCCAGGTCAGGTCCAACGCGTTGCGATCCCAACATCACCGGATGATCATAAATATAATCCTGCGCGACGGAATGACGTTTACCCCAGCCGCGCTCAATATCAACACCGACTGGAACCACATCCACACGACTCTCCGCACCGGCATCGCGCACCGCTTTGGAAGCTTTCTTGGCGTTGCCAATCGAAACATTGCGCAGAATCGTCTTTGGCAAACCAGCGCTCAGGCCGGTAGCATTGGCGTTTGTGACTCCCACTTTTGCATTGATCAATGCTTCCACCACCGCAACCGGGTTGGTTCCGATTTCCGAAAGCACGACGTTCACTTCCGTGCCGCTCTGCCCGATCTGCTGGCTGTGACAATAAACACAACCGTTGGCGCGATAAACCTCCGCGCCTTCATTCGCTTGGCCGGGTCGCGCGATCGGATACAGCTCAGCGGTATTCACGGTATTGGTCGCCTGCGTTTCGCGGCCGATCTGAATCTGAGGCGTCAGGACAAAACCGAACCACGAAGCAGAAATGCCAATGAACGCCGCGAGAAAAATCAAAGCTCCGTAATTCATGACTTCACCCCCGCCGGTTTAATTTCAGTCATCGCGTCCACAAAAACCGGCGTTACGCGGGAGCGGGCATAGCGCACCGCCAGCCCAATGAGATTCGCCAGCAACAGCAGATGGCCAACCAGCAACAGCACTTCACCCAGACTGGTGGCGCGGAGAAAATTCAAACTGCTTTTCATCACTTCCACGAAAGCGACCTGCGGATGATTCAGTTTGAATCCCTGAATGATCCCACCAACAGCGAGCGGAACCGCGATTAAAATAATTCCCAACAATGCCAGCCAGTAATGGGCTTTCACGCGTCCCCAGCACGGACATTCCACATCCATCACGCGCGGCATGATGTAATAAATTGCGCCAAACATCGTCATCGCGAAAAAGCCGTAAACGTTCAGATGATTTTGCGCGACGTTGAACCAGGTAAACTGCGTGAAAATCGCGAGTTCAGGCAGCGCATTCAGAACATGCATTGTCCAGGAAACCACGAACGCGATCACACCAAATGCGATGAACTTGCCCGGCGCAGGATTCGCAGCCTGACCGCAGCCGCGGCCAACTGTGCGATAGACATTCACCACGACGGTCAGAATTGTGATCAGGGTCAGCACCGTCGCAACCGTGCTGATCGCCGGCATCCAGGCTGGAACCGGCGCACTGTGAGGGATGCCGCTCCACGTGGCGAACAGGAGAATGGTCCAGAACGTGAACAGCGCGAGATACTGGCTGTGCAATGCGCGATTCATCAATTGCGAAATGAAATAGAAAGAAGCCGCCAATCCCACGAGTCCGAACCAGACAAATTTCAGATTCGCCGCAAACCACCAGGCGATGATGGATTGCGTCACTCCACGAACGGGCCAGACGGTCAGCAGCAGTTGTGCGGTCGAGAAAATCCAGGGAAACCAGAACAGCGCCGCAAGCAGAAACCATTGCGGAGCCGTGAGTGTTTTTTCCCGGCGCGTGTGCAGCGTCAGCAACGTCCAGATACCGATAATGGTGTAAGCGATGAACAGCAGAATCGCCGCGTATTTCGGCATTTCCAGACTTTCAAAACCCGTGCTGTCGCCATTGAGAATTCCGAAAATTCCAACCAGCACACCGAGATTCCAAATCTTTGCGCCGAAAGCAATGATCCATGGCTGAACCACTCGCGTCTGACCGAGTCGCGCGATAATCCAAAGTCCCACACCCAGTCCGGCAGGAATTGCAAAACCGTAAAGCAATGCATTGGTCGCTGCGGGATAAACCCGGCCGTAAGTGAGCCAGGCGCAATTCGCGAGGAAGTCCGGCAAATGAAATTTGATCGAGGCGATCAATCCAAGAATCGACGAAATCACGAGCCAGATCGCGCCGCTGAAAAACAGGACGAACAACGGCGGACGCGCCGACGCATCGATTTCCCGGAGAAGGGAATCGCTGGCAACCGTCGAGGACGATGAGCAGGAGGAAGGATTCATCAAAGCGGCCGCTGCTTATTCGAACGGACTGGGTTTGGCCGGCGCGGCGGGCGGAACGGCCGTGGCTTTTTCCACGCGGGAAATCAGATCTTTGCGAGCAGCGGCAGGATTTTTGCCCCATTGTTGCTCGACAATTTTCATCGCGTCTTCCACGCGCAGGCGAACGATGCCTTTGCCCTGGTCGATCCAGGCCGTGTGGTTCACCGCGTCCGCTTCGGCGGCGCGCATTTCTGTGAAGGCTTTGCTTCGTTCGGCAGCGCGATTCGCATTCAGCGGTTCGACTTTCGTGTAATGCCGCATGGCGGCGACCAGGCCGGCGACGATCAAAAATGCGCCGAGGATCGCAATCGCGTAAGCGGCTTTGCCTTTGCAGTTACAGCAATCTGTGTTTGAGGAATTCATGGCTGCTTATTTTGCGGAACCGGTTTGCGGCGCGTCCGGCATATCGTCAATTTCTTCCAGTTCACCGCCGGAAATCTGCGTCGGCACCGGATGATAATGGCCCATGGCTTCGATCAATCGCGGATCCTTCAGCGGATACGGCGCGCAACTCGCAAATTTCGCGAGGAAAACTTTCGCCAGCAAACCGAGCATGAAAGCCAGGCAACCAAAATCCAGCCAGATCCAGGTCCACGCCGACCAGTTGCCTTCAGGATACAATACCGGCGTGATGTTGAACGCCACATCGAAGTAATGCATCAGCCAGTTCCAAATGCCGAGCCCGGCCATGTACGGGAAGCATTTCTTCACATCAATCCGCAGCAGGCCGAGGAACGGTGTAAAGAAATGGCCAAAAATAATGATCATGCCGACCGCGAACCACGTGCCTTTTTCGCGGATGATGTACCAGAAGGTTTCTTCCGGAATATTTCCGTTCCAGATGATGAAGTATTGGGCGAAATGGACGTAGGCGTAAAACACCGTGAACGCAAACATCAGCGAACCGATGAAATAGAACTGATGCTCGTGCAGGACTTCCGTCAGAACTCCCTGTCGTGCCAGCACCGCCGTAATGATGTAAACCAAACCCAGCGTCATCCACACACAACCGGCGAAATAATAAACGCCATACATTGTGGAGAACCATTCATGCTGCAGGCCTTTCATCCACAAAATCGCCGCCAGCGTCAGCGTGATGGCAAAGGCGAAAATGCCCCAGCAGGAATAGAAACGCATTTTGTAGGTCGGCAACGCGCCGCCCATGGTGTCCTGCCTGATCGACCAGCCGCGCAATCCGCGGGTCAACACCCACCAGATCAGGAAGCAAGCAATGGAAACCACATAGAAACCCGTCGTGGTGAACAGCGGCAATTTAGCGTGAAGCGCGTGGTCGGTCGCAGGATTATGCGACATCCAGGCGTAAAGCTTTTTCGCGAGCAACCCGACCGGGATCCAGAGAATCAGCATCCAGGGAAACAGCAGGCTCGTGAGATGTTCGCAAAACCGGCGAATCGGCACCGACCAACCGGCATCGAACAAATGATGCGCCATCACCAGAAACAAGCTGCCCAGCGGAATGCTCAGGCAGAACATGAACGCAATCAGCCATGAAAAAGCGAAATGCTGCAGGCCGTCATGCTTCAACGAAATGAAAAATCCAATCAAGGCTACGAGTCCGCCACCGATCATGAACAGGTTCGGCGCCTTGCGCCATTTGGACAGGTCCAAAGGCGGGAGCTGGTTTGATTTCTTAGGGGAACTCATAGGCTACTTCTTCAAAGTCGCGCGCAATTCCTGCGGCACGTCATCAAGGGTTCCGAGCTGGCTGAGTTGCAGCGCGCGCAGATACGAAATGATCGCCCAGCGATCTTCCGTCGGAACGTTCGGGCCGTAAGCGCCCATCAGGTTGCGACCGTGGGTGATGACATTGAAAATTTCACCGTCGGTCATTTCTACAATGCGTTTGTCATGCAGATTGGCCACAACAGCCATGGCACCGACCTTCTTCGTAATGCCGTTGCCGTCTGCCAAAGCACCGTGGCACGGCGAGCAATAAATTGTAAAACGTTGCTGTCCGCGTTTCAGCAGTTCCGCCGTGATCGGCAACGGATTGACTTCAACATAATTCGTCGAACCCGCCACATGACCGGTCATCACCGGAGAATCTTCATAACGGTAAACCGGTTCACCATCGACCATGATCGGTTTCGCCTGGGCAATGGTGCCGGGAACGGGCAACTGCGAGCTGATGCCGTTGGCGAAAAAGCCGTTCGGTTCCTGGGGACGCAACTTGAGCTGGCGATCCATGTCCGGGAACATATAGATCGGCGGTTTGCGGGTGGTGCTGCCGCCGTCATCGAAACGCCGTCCGGCGATAGCCATCACCGCGACAACCGCGATGCCGAAAATTAACAGGAAGTAGCGCATTATTCCTCCACCACCTCAATGTGATTGCTGCCGGCATTTTCCAGCAACTTCACGGTGCCGGGCTCGGAATATTTGGGATCGCTGGTTTCAATCACGAGAAAATAGCGGTCATGGGTTACTTTGGCGAAACGACGATTTTTCAAAAGCGGATGATGCAGCCGCGGAAGGCGGTTCAAAAACAACATGCCGCCCAACGCGCCAAACGCGCCAAAAAGAATCGTCAGTTCATACGACGGCGGGAATGCCGAAAACGGACTGAACATCGGTTTGCCGCCGACGACCAGCGGATAGTTCACCGCATTCATCCACCAGATCATCAACATGCCCGTGGTGTAGCCGGTGACACCGCCGATGAACGAAAACCAGCCCACCTTGGAATTTTTCAATCCCATGGCGTGGTCCATTCCGTGAACCGGAAACGGTGTGTAAACGTCCCAGCGCGTGAATCCCGCGTCGCGGACTTTCTCCGCCGCGTGCATAATCGCCGCCGGCGTGGTGAATTCGGCGATAACGCCGTAAGATTTTGTAGTGCCGTTCATGCGTCAGCTCTATTCAGTATCAGGAACCGCTTCTTCATGTTTGGCGCCGCCCAGCGGATGATGCGGATCGGATTGCGGCGTCACGCCTTTCACTTCTGAAATCGCGATCATCGGCAGGAACCGCAGGAACAACAGGAACAGCGTGAAGAACAACCCAAACGTTCCCAGGTAAGTGCAGACATCCACCCAGGTCGGACGGAAATATCCCCAACTGCTGGGCAGGAAGTCGCGGTGCAAACTGATCACGATGATCACGAAACGCTCAAACCACATTCCGACGTTCACAATGATCGAGAGGATGAACACCGCGATCAGGTTTTGGCGGAACCATTTGAACCAGAAAAGCTGCGGGATGATCACGTTACAACCGATCATCGGAATCCAGCCCCATTGATACGGCCCGAGCGCGCGGTTCATGAAGTGAAATTGTTCCATCGCGCTGCCGCTGTACCACGCGATGAAGAATTCCATGCCGTAGGCGTAACCCACGATGGACCCCGTCGCGAGCGTCACTTTGCACATGATGTCGATGTGCCGCATCGTGATGATTTCTTCCAGGTGACACAGCTTGCGCAAAGGCACCAGCAACGTCAGCACCATGCCGAAGCCGGAGAAAATCGCGCCGGCCACAAAGTAAGGCGGAAAAATCGTCGTGTGCCAGCCGGGCAACTGCGAAACCGAGAAGTCCAATGACACGATCGAATGCACGGACAACACCAGCGGTGTCGAAAGACCCGCGAGCAACAGATACGCTTTTTCGTAATTGCTCCAGTGCCGGTTCGAGCCGGTCCATCCCAGCGAGAACAGACCGTAAAGGAATTGACGCAGCTTGGTTTTGGCGCGATCCCGCATCACCGCGAGATCCGGAATCAATCCCATGTACCAAAACAGCAGTGAAACCGTGAAGTAAGTCGAAACCGCGAACACGTCCCACATCAGCGGCGAACGGAACTGAGGCCAGATCGGCCCCATCGAGTTCGGGATCGGGAACAGCCACCAGTCAAACCACACGCGACCGACGTGCAACGCCGGATAAATACCGGCGCACATAACGGCGAAAATGGTCATCGCTTCCGCCGCGCGATTCACACCGGTGCGCCACTTCTGACGCAGCAAAAAGAGAATCGCCGAGATCAAGGTTCCCGCGTGACCGATACCGATCCACCAGACGAAGTTGATGATATCCCAGCCCCACATGACCGGGTGCATATTTCCCCAGACACCGACACCCGTCGTGATCTGGTAGGTCAACATGAATCCGAGCAATCCGAGAAAACAGATGCTCGGGATGAAACACGCCCACCACCACAGCGGCGGACGGCCTTCCGTGACCGCGACGACGCGGTCCGAAATCCAGCCGATGCTGCGCTGGTTTTTGACCAGAGGAATCCGCTCCAGTTCAGGTGGAACCACAGGCAACGTTGCGCTGCTAACCTTCGAGGCCATTAGTGCGCTCCTTTCTCGACGCCGTGTTCAGCGCCGGCTTCTGCTGCGCCTTCTTCATGGCCATGATGTTCAAATGGGTTTCCATTTCTCTCTTTATATTCTTCGAGACTCAACGGCGATTCGTGCGCGATGTAATCCGGCATTTTCGGATTCGGATTGCGCAGGCGCGCCAGATAAGTCGTGCGCGGCTTGGTCAGCAGGAAGTCCAGCGCCGAGTAATTGCGCTGCTGCTCCTTCAATTTCGAAACCTTGCTGTTCGGATCCGCGATATTGCCGAAGGCAATCGCGTCGGCCGGACACGCCTGGGCGCAGGCTGTGGTGAACGTTCCGTCCGGAACAAGCACATCTCCGGAATCCTTCGCTTTCACCTTCTGTGCGATTTCCGCCTGCTGAATGCGTTGAACGCAGAACGTGCATTTTTCCATGACGCCGCGCATGCGCACCGTGACGTCCGGGTTCTTGCTCATTTTGATCAAGTCCCATTCGTCTTCCTGGCGCATTCCCGCGGTCGGATCGGTTGGATCCGCCAGCCATTTCTTCAACGCGCCTTTCGCGAAGAACGGCGGATAAAATGGTCCTTTCAGTTCCTTGATCGAACGCTTGTTGAAATCGAGATAGTTGAACCGGCGAACTTTATACGGGCAGTTGTTCGAACAATAACGCGTGCCGACGCAACGGTTGTAAACCATCACGTTCAAGCCTTCATTATCGTGAACCGTTGCATTGACCGGACAAACGTTTTCGCACGGCGCGGCTTCGCAATGCTGGCAAAGCATCGGTTGCGTGACGACCTGGGGTTCGTCAATCCATTCCTGAAACTGCTGCTCAACATCCCGCTTGAAGGTATCGGCGGTAAACATCGAATCCCAACCGTGCATCTTCGGATTGCCGGAATAATAACGATCAATCCGCATCCAGTGCATTTCACGGCCGCGGCTGACAAGATCTTTGCCGACGATCGGAATATTGTTTTCGCTCTGGCACGCAATGACGCAGGTCGAACAACCAACACACGCCGTCAGGTCAATCGCCATTCCCCACTGATGATGCCCCGCTTTCTTGGCTTCATCGAACGGGTTTGGATACATCGGACGATCTCCACCCGGAGGCTTGTGACCGTTCATGTTCGCGACGAAATCGGGATGCTCGCGATATTGATCGAGATTGCCTTCGCGAATGATCGGACGGCCTTCCATCGACCAGTGATCCTGCGTGCAGGAAATCGGATAGGTTTCGGAAGTCTTGGTGATCGTCGCGCCGGTCACGACATCGCCCGCCGCGGAAGTGCGCAGCGTGTAAGCGTTGAAACCAACTTTGTAAGCAATGCGGCCAAATTCCCGGCCATAACCCAGCGCCAGACCAATCGTATAATCCGCCATGCCAGGCTGAATCCAGATCGGCCCCTTGACACTGCGTCCGCCAAGTTTCACTTCGACGAGATCGGAATTCTTAACGCCCAGATCGCGCGCCGTTTTGCGACTGATCAGAACCGTGTTGTCCCAGACGTATTTGGTGATCGGATCAGGCAGTTCCTGAAGCCAGCCATTATTTCCATAACGACCGTCGTCCAGGCTGTAATCGCGATAAAAAACCACTTCGAGGTTCTCCTTGCTCGCCGCCGCACTGGATTTGATTCCAGCCGAGGCTTGAGAAATCACCGAATTGCTCAAACGCGCATTGACCGGTTTCGCCGCGGAATTTTCGAGGTAACCGCTGTAAAGGAATTTGGACCAGGCACCATCGCCGGAATCGCCACTGATCTTCGCAAATGTGGTGCGAACAATCTTGTAAGGCTCGACATCCATTTCACCCGCAATGCGTGCGAGGACTTCCAGCTCCGTCAATCCACCGAACAACGGCGCAATCAAAGGTTGAATGGAAACGAGCGTGCCATCGCTGGTGCGAAGATCGCCCCAGGACTCCAGATAATGCGCGGCAGGAAATTGCCAGTCACTCGCGCGTTTCGTGGCTTCAAATGTTTCGTCTTCGTAATAGCCGAGGCGCACCACGCTTTTCGCTTTGGCCTGCGCGGCACTCCAATTGAGATCCGCATCCGAACTGTAAGCCGGATTACCACCCAGGATGACGAGCGTTTCAACTTCACCCGCATTCAGCGATTGAGCGAGATTCGCCAGTGTGCCTTCTTTCGTGTCTGCAACTTCGTGCAGAACGACGCTTTTGCCGACATTGCCAAGCGCCGCATTGATTGCATTCGCGAGCAGATGAACGGCGAGGGGTTGACGATGTCCCGCGACGACCAGCGATTGACCTTTGTGCGCGGCCAAATCTTTGGCGCATTCAGAAATCCATTTCGCATCCACGCCCGCCGAAGCGGAAGCCGGTTGGCCATTGATTTCGGACAGCAATGCAGCCGCGATTTGCGGAACCAGGCTGGCGGAAACGCGCAATCGATGATCCGCATTCACGCCGGTCAGCGTCATCAACGCTTCAACCGCATAAAGCCGGTTCATTTCGCTCTTTGGCGTTTCAATCCGACGGCCATCGACAAACTTGCGAATGTTCGCGTGAACATCTTCTTCCGCGCCGATGAAATCGCAGTCCAGTGAAACTATGACCTTCGCCTGATCGTATTTGAAATACGGCTTCACCGACGCGCCAAACGCCTGCGAAGCGGCGCGGCGATGAATGTCGGTGTCGATCGGTTCGTGAATGAACCACTTTGCTTTTGGAAATTTTTTTGCAATCAGCTGTTGCAGCCGAGCACGCGAAGGCGAGGTGTTGCGTTCCAGCAAAAACGCTAAACCCTGGCCGCCATTGCTCTGCGCGCTGGCGGAAAGCTGTTTCAGAAAATCAAACGCCGCTTCCGGAGAAACGTTGGTTCCACCTTTGGTGAAACGACGGGAACGATCCGGATCGTAAAGATTGAGAATCGAAGCCTGCACCCAGCGATCCGTTCCCCCTTTGCTGTCCGGATGCTTCGGATTTCCTTCCAGCTTGATGGGACGACCTTCGTAGGATTTGGCGACCAGCGGAACAGCACCGGCACGGGTCGGCATCGAGGTCGCATAATATTGCGAGACGCCGTAAACATAATCATCCGGCTGCTTGCCGAACGGTTCCAGCTTTTCGATCGGACGACGGCAACCGCTGCCCGCAAAACCCAGTCCCGCCAGAATGAATGACGCGGACATGATCTTGACGAAATGGCGTCGGGAAACGTCATCGATAAACTCGCTGGCGCCTTGCGGAAATTCGCGTTCCAGCCATTGACGGAACTCCGGCGTTTCGGCCAATTGGTCGAGACTGCGCCAATATTTACGGCCGACTTCCGGTTCAGGACAAGAGGGAGGAATCGTCTTCATTCGGGGATGTTAAATCGGTTAAATGACTCAGCGGAGTTAAGTGAAACCAGGCAGCCTGCTGCGTCCATGTTTTCGTTTAACTTGTTCAACGTTTTAACCATTTAACTCTTTTCAAAAAAATTACCGGTGACACGTGGAGCACGTTTGCAGGGATTCAACCTTCCAGTCGTGCATCGCCCGCTTGCCGAATTCGAGCTGCTTGGCAACTGATTCCGGCTTCCACGCCAAATCCGTGATTTTATCCAGCGGACGCAATTTCGCGGCGGGATTGCGATGGCATTCCAGACAGAACGACATGCTGAACGGTTTGGCGTGATAAACTTCGTCCATCTGATCAATGCGACCGTGACATTCCACGCAGCTCAAACCGCGATTCACGTGAACGGAGTGATTGAAATAAACGTAGTCGGGAAGTTTATGGATTTGAATCCATTGAATCGGCTTGCCGCTCGCAGCGCTCTCACGCACCAGCGCCAGCCGCGGATCGTCTTTCAGCACCTGATTGTGACAGTTCATGCAGGTGGACGCGGCGGGAATGTTTGAGAACCAGGATTTCTCCACGCCGGTATGACAATAACGGCAATCAATGCCCATTTGCCCCGCGTGTGTGGCGTGAGAAAACGCCACCGGCTGAATCGGCTGATAACCGACGCGGGTGTATTTGGGAGTGAAGTAATACCAGACGCCCGCCGTGACAGCCGAGCCGACCAACAGCACGCCGATGATGATGTACAACGGCAACCGATTGGTCCATTTTGGGAAAAT
This sequence comes from Verrucomicrobiia bacterium, assembly GCA_035765675.1. Classification (GTDB taxonomy): domain Bacteria; phylum Verrucomicrobiota; class Verrucomicrobiia; order Limisphaerales; family DASXHY01; genus DASXHY01. The sequence goes on along the minus strand of DASTXC010000047.1, from coordinate 3,621 downwards.
CGCTGACATTATTTTCGTTTCAATCCGAACTTGATTTCCAAACCACGAACACCGCGAAAACAAAAAACTACCGCACATCAAATGTTGATCTTGTCGTTTGAGGCATTTGGTTCACCGCAAAATTCCGACAATAAAAAGCAAACGTCCGACAAGAATCGTCTGATGATGGCGCGAATTCTTAACAACCGCTGGACACCGCGCAAGCAAAGTTTGTGAAATTTTTCACGATTTTTTGCCGGTTAATGATTTCGATTAGCATGAATAAGGGAAATTGCTTAGGAAAAGCAGGTGAAAGCCCCAGCCAATTACAGATGCGAAAACAGGAATTTTTTCTCGAAAAAAAGCTGCTGCCAAATCTTATCTGAAGCGTTGCGTTCGAATTCGAATTCACAGTTCAACTCCTGATCGAAGCGGCGCGTTCGAAGTTCGGAATTCAATGTTCGTTGTTCATCGTTTCCACTCTCGTAGGTAAACGCCCACTTTAGTCGCCGCCTTCGCAAGAGGAAATTTACCCATTATGGAAGTCGCCCAGACCAAGCTCATCCACACGAATCCTGTTTATGGAAGTTACTTCGCCGATCCCTTCGTGTGGAAGTCCGGCGGAATCTATCACGCGATCGGCACCGGTTTGCAGGAAGCTCGCGGCGAAGTGCTGGGCAAAATTTTTCCCGTACTGCAATCCGATGATTTCTTTCAATGGAAATTCGCCAGCAACGCATTGATTCGCCCCGATCCCGCGTTGGGAACGCATTTCTGGGCGCCGGAAATCGCCATGCACGACGATCGTTTTTATCTCTATTACTCCGTCGGCTTTGGCGACAAGAATCATCAACTCCGCGTCGCAACCGCCAGCAGTCCGCAAGGGCCGTTTGAAGATACCGGGAAACCGTTGCTCGATCCGAAGCAGTGCCCGTTCGCGATTGACGCGCATCCGTTTCAGGACGACGACGGCCAATGGTATTTGTTTTATGCGCGCGACTTTCTGGACGTTTCACCGAAAGCCCGCGCGGGCACGGCGTTGATGGTGGCGCGAATGAAATCCATGACGGAACTGGAAGACGAAGGACGCGTCGTGATTCGCGCGCGCCACGACTGGCAGCGGTTTGAGGCGAATCGCCCGATGTACGATCAGGTCTGGGACTGGCACACAATCGAAGGGCCGTTCGTGCGCAAACATGATGGACGTTATTACTGTTTTTACAGTGGTGGCCGTTGGGAAAACGAAACGTATGGCGTGGATTACTGTGTGGCCGAACACATCACCGGCCCCTATTCCGATGAAGAAAACGAAGCAGGCCCGCGTGTGTTGCGAACCATTCCCGGTCAACTGATTGGGCCAGGTCATAACTCCATTATCTGCGGACCCGACGAAACGGATTACATCGTTTATCACGCTTGGGACAAAGAAATGAAAGCGCGTCAGATGTTCATCGACCGTCTTACCTGGACGGCGGAGGGTCCGCGTTGCGAAGGACCGACTTGGGGCGCGGGATTTAATGCGACTGCGGCTACGACCGTTTCCAGCACTGCTTCAGCGCGGAAGCTTTAAGTTCTAAATTCTAAATTCCAAGTTCCCGGCGCCGGTTTTCCTTTCCTACGCGATTGCGAATTGCACGGGCTGAGGTTCCCCCGGTGTCCACCAAATCGGGGGAACCTCAAGGTTTTTAGCTCAAAAGCCTCCTCACGGCATGGTGCCAACACATGGGTGACAGTTTGGTGCCAACACATAGGTTACACTTTCAGGGTTTTTCTGCGATGATCCGGATGTTGGTAAACCACCGGGCGCATGGCTCCAGGGTCTTGTTCATGCAGGTGCCCGATCATTATCTGGCAATAATAAACCTTCCACACTCCAGCCCGTTGGCGGCGCAGCGCCACCGTCTGTCCCACGAAGGCTTCGCCTACAAATCGTTTGCGTCCTGCTCACCGGATCTCGCCGTTGCTTCGCACCTGCCGCACCGAACTGCCCGACGGATATTTCGGCCCGGGCAATTTCCCGGGATAACGCCGACGACTGGTCCGATACAGCTGAGCCGGCTTTTTCTGAGCCAGCGCTTTGTGCGGTCGCTGCCGGTTGTAATGCTCCAGCCAGCGGGTCGTGCGACGTTGCTGTCCGGACCGGGTCGCGGCCACCGACCCGAGAGTCTCCTGTTTCATCACGCGATGAAATTGTTCGTGCGACCCGTTGTCCTGCGGGCAGCCCGGCCGGGTAAATTCCACCCGGATGCCCAAACGCACCCACCACGCGCTCAATTGCGAGAGCCCGCCCGGACCGTTCGACGCAAACGGACTGCCATTGTCCACGCGGATCACCTCCGGCTTCGCTTGTATGGACCGGGTACATGGTTGACGGGTGTGCGGAGACATGGTGGACAGCGATTTTGGATTTGGCAGCGTGTCAGGTCTATGCCCTGGCCTGTGAAAGATCTGATTACCGTAAGACTTGAATTTGTGAATCTGGCGCTCCAACCCGATGCAAACATTCGGCAGCTTTGCCGCCGTTTCGAGATCAGCCCGACAGCGGGTTACAAGTGGATCGCGCGCTTCAAAACGTTGAGTGCAGAGGGGCTGACCGATCAATCCCGCAGGCCACATCACAGCCCCAGTCAGACGACAGCCGGGGTGGAACAGGAACTGATTGCGCTGCGAAAGAAGCACCCGGCCTGGGGCGCACGCAAGCTGCGCCGCCGATTGCAGGATCTGGGGCACACTTCGTTGCCGGCCACCAGCACGATCACCGGCATTCTGCATCGACATGGCCTGATCGACCCCCTGCTGAGCCAGGCCAGCACACCATTTGAGCGGTTTGAACGCTCACAGCCCAACGAGCTGTGGCAAATCGATTTCAAGGGACACTTCCCGCTGAAGAATGGACGGTGTCATCCGTTGGGTGGACTGGACGATCATTCCCGTTACAACGTGTTGCTTGAAGCCTGCACCAATCAGCAGGAACACACCGTGCAGAACCGGTTGGCCGGCGCGTTCCGCAGGCACGGCCTGCCGGACGCGATTCTGTGGGACAATGGTTCGCCGTGGGGCGGTGGGCAGAGCGACTACAGCACGCTGGATGTCTGGCTGATGCGCCTTGGGATCAAGGTCTATCATGGCCGGCCCTATCATCCGCAGACGCAAGGCAAGGAGGAACGCTTTCATCGCACGCTGAAGGCGGAGGTGTTGCAACAAGGCGGCTGGCAGGATTGCCGCCATGTTCAAGAAGCGTTTGACCGATGGCGTCCGATCTACAACACACAGCGGCCACACGACATGTTGGATCTGGACACCCCCGTGAGCCGTTATCGTCCGAGCCAGCGCAGCTATCCGGAAAGTCTGCCCCCGGTCGAATACGACAGCAGCGTGGAAGTCAGGCGTGTGGACGCGGCCGGGTGGATCAGCTATCGCGGCCAAGACTGGAAGATAGGCCGGGCGTTCACAGGACAAGACGTAGGACTCCGTCCCGGCAGCACCGATGGAATTTTGGAAGTGATCTATCTGACGCAACGCATCAAGGAGCTGGACCTGCGTCAGGACTTAACTCAGCCAGCTTCAAAAACCCTCTGACATGCGCACCAAAGTGTCCACCATGTCTCCGCACACCCGTCAACCATGTACCCGGTCTTTACA
>DASTXC010000046.1:0-10087 GCA_035765675.1 Verrucomicrobiia bacterium | reverse complement strand
CCGGGTTCGCTTTCCAATTCCAGTTTGCCGCCAATCGTCTTCAGCCGTTTCTGCATATTTTCCAGACCATTTCCTATCGCAATGTTTCCATCAAGATCAAAGCCGCAGCCATCGTCGGCGACTTCAATCAGCAAACGGTCCCGCTTCAATTCCAGGCTCAATCGAATCTGCCGCGGCGCCGCATGTTTTACCGCATTGTTCAACGCTTCTTTCACCACCATGAAAACGTTGTGCCGCACTTCGGCCGTCAACGGAATCTCGGGCAATCGCGATGGCACTTCGAGACGGCAATTGATTCCTGCCGAGCGCAAAAACTCTTCGGTGAAATACGCGAGATAATCCGCCATTTCCTCCAACGTGTCGTTCCGCGGATTGATCGCCCAGACGATTTCATCCATCGCGCGAATCGTATGGCGCGCGGTTTGAGCGATCGTTTGGATCGAAGTTTCATTGTGGGTTCCCGCTTCGCCTGAAAAATTCATCAGCTCGGTCAGTTTGCTGATTTTTGTGAGACTGATTCCCACTTCATCGTGAATGTCCCGGGCGATTCGAGTCCGCTCGGTCGCCACGGCGCGTTCGCGTTCCAGCCATTGAATTTTCCGCTGCGCCCGTCTTCTTTCAACCAATCGAACCGATCCCGCGACGAGCAAAAGGACGGCGACGATGGACGTCGCCATAAACCATCCGCGCTGCCAGAAATGCGGCAGCACCAGATCTTCAAATGAAGTTGCGGCCATCATCTGGCTGAAAACCCAGCCGCCGCCGATGCCGCGGTGAATCAGGTGGATTTCATCAAATGTCGCTTTGGTTTCAAACCGAACCACGATGTTTGTCGGTTGATTGACTTCCGTTGCGCCGAGCGAAAGATCGGGATTCAACCACGCCGTAATGCGTGCATTTTCGCCCGGAACATATTGAACTTTGAACACGATGTATTTGGGTGAACCCGCGCGCATATATTCCCATGGGACACCCGGCTCGTGCGACGCTGAGTTCAGATCGACGTATCCCTTTTTGCTTTCCGGCACGTTCATCGCGCAATAAGCCCACGCGCTCAGGCTGTTGCCCATTCCGAGATTTTCGTGGCCTTTTTCGACGAATACCATCCCCGCTTCGAAGTCACCGAGCGATTTCGTAGCCGCATCGGAAATTGGATCCAATCGAAACCGGAAATAGATCGTGCTGGAGGAATTGGCATCCTGCGGTTTGATCGCGCCGTGCAAAATATCTTTACCCGCACCGTTGGTGCGAATCGTCACCGGCCCGGGATCACTCCACAAAATCGCGGCGCGTGCTGGAATTGAAAACGCGAGCAGAATTCCCGAAAGAAGGATTTTCAGTGCGATCTGGCTTCGACTGGTGCTGACGTGTTGGCGTCTCCGGCGGAACATAAAGACGTTCGATTCTGCCGCGCATTGTATTTCAATGGCCCCGCTCAACAAGCCCGCATCCGCGGCTGCGAATCAAATTTCGAAATCAAAAGTCTGCGCCTTTAGCCGACGTAGCGCAGATTTCCAAATCTGCCGTATCGCAAGTTTCTGAACCTGCGCGGCGTAAATATTCAGAGCTGTTTCTAACGTTTCACGCCCAGCCGATTTGGAAATCGGCGATACAGCAGGTTTAGAAACCTGCGCTACGACGAAAGTCCATCCGTGTTCATTCGTGTTCATCCGTGGTTAAAATCAGAACCAAGAATCAACGCAACCATGGCCAGAGAACATTTCACGATTCCTCCCGCACGATTCTGTTGTCCAAAGCCCTCCAGCCTGTATATGTTTTCGCTCCAAAAATTAGGTGATCAAATGCCCGAACCCATTCCATACCTCGATTTACCGGCCCAGATTCGCAGCGTCCGAAAAGACCTCGATGCCGCCATCTCCCGCACGCTTGATAACTGCTCGTTCTGCCTGGGGCCGGACGTCGTGCAGTTTGAAAAAGATTTCGCGAAATACATCGGCGCGGAACATTGCATCGCGTTCAACAGCGGCACCTCCGCATTGCATATCGCGATGATGTTGCTGAACGTCGGGCCGGGCGACGAAGTGATCACCACGCCGATGACGTTTGTCGCAACGAGCTGGGCGATTTCCTACGTCGGCGCAAAACCGGTTTACGTCGATATCGAAGACGCCACGTTCAATCTCGATCCGAAAAAAATCGAAGCCGCCATCACACCGCGCACCAAAGCAATCATGCCGGTGCATCTTTACGGTCATCCATTCGATCTGGATCCCGTTCTGGAAATCGCCCGCAAACACAAACTGCCCGTCGTTGAGGACACCGCCCAGGCGCATGGCGCGAAATACAAAGGCAAAGTGGTCGGCACGTTCGGCGAACTTTCCGGCTTCAGTTTTTATCCCGGAAAAAATCTCGGCGCGGCCGGCGAAGGCGGTGCGTTGATCACCAATAACGCTGCGTTCGCCACCCGCGCGCGGTCACTGCGCGAACACGGATCATCGGTTCGCTATTATCACGATGAAGTCGGTTTCAATTATCGCATGGAAGGCATCCAGGGCGCGGTGCTCGGCGTGAAGTTGAAGCACCTCGACAAATGGACATCGGAACGCCGCCGCGTCGCGCATCGCTATCACGAACTGCTCGCCAACACGCCGCTGCAATTGCCGCGCGAAGCGGCCTACGCTGAAAGCGCGTATCATCTTTACGTTGTTCGCCATCCGCGCCGCGATGAACTCAAGAAACATCTCGAGGCAAATCAGGTCGGCTGCGCGCTGCATTATCCGCTGCCGTTGCACTTGCAGAAATGCTACGCATCGCTCGGCTATAAAAATGGCGATTTTCCGATCACGGAAAAAGCCAGCCGCGAATGCCTGAGCCTGCCGATCTATCCGGAACTGACCGACGCGCAGATTCAGCGCGTGGTGGAAGTCATCAAGGATTTCTTCCGCAAATAGTTTTCGCGAATTCAGTCGCGATCTCCAAACCACGTCAGGCGAAAATCTGACGTGGTTTTATTTTGATGTAGCGCAGGTTTCTCAACCCGTTGTATCGCCGATTTCCAAATCGACCGCGCGTCAATACTGCGAACCGAAATTGAACGAGGAACACGCACCTCGGGCGTGTAGCGTTCGGCGTGTCGCCGAACCACGCGATTCTTCTTTCCAACTGCACGGATTCGTTAACATGCCTCATGCCGGAATTGCCTGAAGTCGAAGTGCTCGTGCGTCATCTCGCGCCGTTGATTCGTGGACGAAAAATCAGCGTTGTGGATGTCCGTCGCGCCCGCGTTCTGCGCCCAACCTCGATTGACGAATTCACCCGCGTTCTGACCGGCGCAACTTTCGTCGATCTGATCCGACGCGGAAAATATCTGCGCTTCACCTTGCGCCTGCCAAAGTCGCGCGAAACAAAACTATTGATCGGCCACCTGGGAATGACCGGACGGATGTATCTGCTTTCGAAAAGCGATCCACTGCCCAAACACGCCGCGGTGGTGCTGCAACTGGGCCGTGATCAGTTCGTGTTTGAAGACACACGCTATTTCGGACAATTGACGCTGGACCTTTCCGGCATTGAAAAACTGGGACCCGAACCGTTGATCGCTGAATTCACGACGAAGCAATTCGCCGCCGATCTGAAACGTTCCGCTCAGCCGATCAAAGTAAAACTTCTCGATCAACGCCTCGTCGCCGGCGTGGGAAATATTTACGCGAGCGAAGCGCTGTTTCGCGCCGGCATTTCTCCGCGCAAGCCGGCGAGACGATTGAAGCGTCCACAAGTGGAACGACTTTGGTCTGCCATTCGAGACGTTCTTATCGAAGCCACTGAAGCCGGAAGCACGCTGGCGATGACCTCCTCCGGACGCAGCTCGCGTAAAAATTTATTCTATTACGAAGGCTCAGCAAAAAAGCCGGTGAACTATGAAAAACGCCTGCGGGTTTACAATCGGGCGGGAAAGCCCTGCGTGAACTGCGGCGCGAAGATCCGCCGGATCGTGCAGGCGGCGCGAAGCACATTTTATTGTCCGAAATGTCAGCGCGGTTGAGAAAGAGACAAAATCGTTTGACGGTGGGGAGATCGGTTTGTAAATTGCGCCTCCCTTGCGAAGGCAGCTTCGCGAGAAACCCGGCAACGGGCAGGTTTCCAGAGTAGCTCAATGGTAGAGCACGCGGCTGTTAACCGTGTGGTTGTAGGTTCGAGCCCTACCTCTGGAGCCACTTTCTTGTGCTTCTTAAGCATTGACCCAGTTAAAAAATCGATGCCTGAGGTCGTGCTGAATCCGCCGCCAGACTCGTCGGCGATAAAACTTCATTCCAAACCTGTCATCCACGCGAGGCCGTCCGCGCCTTTGCCGGCGGGAATCAATTTCGCCACTGTGAAGTTTTTCAGATCAATGACTGCGACCTGACGGGTCGCATCGCAGGAGACATATGCAAATGCTCCGTCCGGTCGCACCACGACCGCCTGAGGTGTTTTGGGAACGTCAATCACGTGAGCGATTTTCAATGTCTTCAAATCGACGATTCCAATCTGATTGATGCCGTTCATCGCCACGACCAGCCAGCGTCCGTCGGGCGTAGGCGCGGTGCCGTAGCCAATGCCGGGCAGCTCAATCCAATTCGTAATCCTATTTTGCGCGGTATCTATTACCGCGAGCCTTGGCTGTTTCTGATCCGCGGTAAAAACCCATTTATCATCCGGCGAAATGGAAATGCGCTGAACGGATTTCGCAACGGGAATGATTGCCAGCGTCTTCTTCGCGTGCAGATCAATCACTGAAACGGTTCCGGGGCCGACGTTCGCGGTGTAGCCGAAACGACCGTCACCAGAGATCGCGAGCATGTGCGATTCGCTTTGGCCTGTGGGAATGGAACCGAGAATTTGAAAGGTTGCGGGATCAATCACCTGAATTGCATTTTCCAGTTCGGTCGTGACGTACAGCAATTTGTCTTTCGGCCCGATCACCGCGCAATGCGGACGAATGCCGCGATCGAAATCGATTGTTGCGGTGATCGCATGTTTCTTCAGATCAATCACCCGAATCATTCGACCGTCGGTTCCAGGATGGCCAACACCTGAATTTCCGTAGATCGGAACGAATGCGAACTTCCCGTCCGCCGACGCGGCAACTTCGTGACCAGTAACACCGTCCTCATCCACGGCCGCGAGTTGCGCGCCGGTTTCCGGATCGATCATCGAAAGCGTGTGATCGCCTTTGTTGCAGACGAGAAGAAGTCCGTTCGAAACCTGATTTGTCGATGCCGCGTCGGCGGGGAAAGAAATGTTCATCGTGGTCATCAGCGCAAAAGCGAGGCAGGCAGTTTGAATTTTCATGTGGTTGTCGGGAACCGTTTTCGCCTGCCGACGAACATGGCGCATTTTTCCAATTCGTCCAATCGCATTCGTCCGCGCTGCCACCCTTTTCAACCGCCATGATGATGCCTGAAAAGTCGCCGACGATTCTGGAACAGATACCAGAGAATCATCACGTTCAATCCGAGAATCACCAGCACCGTCCACGAAAACCGATGCTCGATCAGTTCATACAATTCAATCGGGACGAAGAACGCGGATTCGCCAATGGTCAGCCAGCCCACCCACGAAATGCGAAAGAGCAATCCCGTGCCTTCCACCAGCGAAAACAGGCTGTAGAATATCGTGCCGCGCGCGAGCCAGACGACGTTCGATGGCGAGATTGATCCAATTTTCAGGGCGAGGTCGGAGAAGAATTTCTTTTCCGGATCGAGATGAAAGAATTCGAGCATCTTGCGGAATTCTTCAGGCAGATTGCGATCGGAAAGACTGTAAACTCCGAGTGCGAGCAGCAACAGCATTGCGCCTTTCAACAGCTTGAGCGCAATGATCAGGTACAGCGTTGGCGCGCGCTTTTTGATGAATGGGGTTTCAGCCATGCGCGCGAACGAAGGTTCGCTACTTTCCGAGCGCCACCGGCGTCGCGGTGACTGCGGCCGTTTCCGCCAATTTATTCCGCGAGGCCTCGACTTTGATGTAATGCAGGACAACCGGCGCGAGAATCATTCCCGGAATTCCCAGCAGCTTTTCTCCAATCACAATACCGATCAGCGTGAGCCACATCGGATTCTTGATTCGGCTGCCAATGATTTTGCTGTTCAGGAAATATTCCAGCTTGTGAATCACCACGAGAAAGATCAGCGCGATCAAAGCCATTCGCGGCCCGTCCGGCATCGTGAACGCCACACCAACGATCAACGTGTTGCAAAGAATATTTCCCACAATCGGCAGCAGCCCGCACAGAAATGTCAGGCCGATCAATACCAGCGTATAAGGGAAATGGTTCCAGATCAGGAACACTGCCGTGAGCGCCGTGTTCACAGCCGAGATGATAATCTGCGCGCCGATCACTCGCGCGAAGCTTTGGTAAAAAGTTTCAAATCGCGTGGCGAGTTCTCGCACGACCGTGGCGTAAATGCTGTCGCGCGAATTTTGCAGATCGTCTTCCGCTCCCCAGCGCGCGTTGAGAAACAAACTCAACGCCACCACCAATCCAATGACCAGCAGCACGAGCTGAAACACCGCTTCGCGCGCGTAATGCCCGATGTTCGCGAACTTCTGTTTCACCGCATCCAGCATCACCGATTTCAAACTCGCGTAATCGGTGAAAGGCAGTTCGATGTTTTTGCTTTCCGCAAAGCCGACCACGGCGGGAATCGTTCGCTCCGCAATTTCCGGCAACGCCTTGTAAGCGCGTTTGGAAAAGAAAAACAGCGCGGACGCCATCACTGCGACCGCGATCAGATAAAGAAATACGCCAAGGATTTTGCTCCGTCCAAAGCTGAGCTGCTCCAGCGCGAAGTAACCGAACACCGCCGTCAGCACGAGCGTGCCGAGATCAAATAGTCCCGTGATGACGAGCAGTGCCGCCATGATCGCGTAAGAGATGCGCGCCGAACGGCTCATGAGAATGGGAAAAACATCGGACGCTCAACTGCGGCTGCCGAACGGCGCACCGCTTCGAAGTTGCCACGCAACCCGTGCCACTCCGCATTCGCGATGAGATTCCGGACGTTCACATGATCAACGGATTTTTGGCAGCAACCAGTTCAGCAATTCACTGATCGGCAGGCGTTCCTGCTTGCCGTCGTCACGATGCCGAATCGTCACTGTGTCTTTCAATTCAGGTTTTTCACCCAGGGTATCAAAATCAATCGTCACGCAGAACGGCGTTCCCACTTCGTCCTGACGCGCATAACGCCGGCCGATGGAGCCGCCATCGTCGTAATAAACATTCATCCAGGGCCGCAACAGATCGCGAACCTCGCGCGCTTTTTTCACCAGCTCCGGCTTGTTTTTCAACAACGGCATTACACCCACCTTGATCGGTGCAATGCGCGGATGAAATTTCAGAATTACCCGCGTCTCACTCTTGCCTTTGTCGTCCGTTTCCGTGACTTCACTGAATGCATTCGCCAACAACGCGAGGATCAGCCGATCCACACCCGCGCTCGGCTCAATGACGTGCGGGATGTATTGTCCTTTTGCAAGGCCGTTCGCGTCTTCAGTCGCGTCCTTCTCCGCCTGCTCCGGAGAAACGCCGGATTTTTCGAGATAGCGTTTGCGGTTCTCGTAATAACGTTTTTGAAGTTCGTCCTGCTTTTCCTTCGGCAACTTGCCCCAGGCAGTGCGCAATTCGTCGTCGAAAATGCCCATGGATTTGCCGGAGAAACGTTCGTGCTGACTTAAATCGAAATCGCTGCGGGCCGCGATGCCTTCCAGTTCCTCACCTTTCAATTCGCCTTTTTCGTCGCGCTTGCTGAATGGGAACTTGTACAAAATGTCCGTCGTGGCGCGGGCGTAGTGCGCGAGTTCTTCCGGCGTTTGGATGTGAAATCCGAGCGTGTCGCGCGAAAGGCCAATCCCTTCGTAGAAGCGCACGCGTTCCTCAACCCAGTATTGATGCCAAGCCTGCCAGCCCCAGTTCGGTTGCGGCTCGCCGGGATGACCGGTGGATGAAACCGAGGCGACGGCACCACTGATCGCTTCGACGGCTTCGTCAGGCTTGATAAAGAATTCGAGTTCCATCTGTTCGAACTCACGGGAGCGGAAAATATAATTGCGTGGTGTCACTTCGTTGCGAAACGCTTTGCCGATCTGCGCAATGCCGAACGGAACTTTTTGACGCGAGGTTTCGAAGACATTCTTGAACTGCGCGAAGATCGCCTGCGCGGTTTCCGGGCGGAGGTAAGCGATGTTTTCGTCCGATTCCACCGGGCCGTGATGAGTTTTAAACATCAGGTTGAACGGGCGGGGTTGGCTCAACAACGCACCATTCTCAGGGTTAAACCGCGTTGTTGCTCCTTCTTTTTCAACACGTTCGCCCAATAATGTCGGTTCCAACAAAGATGCCTTTTGTTGATAAGATTTTTGCTTGTAACGCTGTTGATAATATTGTGTAACAATTTTTCGGGCACTTTCAGGATTTTTACCTTCGGTCAGCAGCACTGAAAAGGGTTCTTCCAACGTCTGCTCAACCATCATTACGGAATCTTGCCCCTTAATCCCGGAGTAGGAATAAATCAAACCGCTTTGAACTTCGACCTGATCTGCTCGAAAACGCTTATTTGTGATCGGACACTCAACCATCAAATCCGCGAACGTCGAAACGTGCCCGCTCGCCTCCCAGATTAGTGGAGACATAATGATTGAAGCGTCGAGACCCACCACATCTTCCCGCTGTCGGATCATGGAAGTCCACCAGAGTTCTTTGACGTTCCGCTTCAACTCCGCGCCGAGGGGGCCGTAATCCCAGAAACCATTGATGCCGCCGTAAATTTCGGAGGACTGAAAAATAAAACCGCGGCGTTTGCACAGCGACACGATTTTTTCCATCTGCAAATTCTCTTTAGGCTCGGCCATAAGGCGCACAGTCTTTGGGATGCACAAGTTGATGTCAAGGGATGCACGAATTCGGAAAGGGAACGTTCAACATCCAACCTTCGATTCGAGCCGCCGTGGAAATCACCTGGTCATGTTGAAAACTGAGGTTAAACGTTTTGGCCAATTCACCGCTTTGGCTTCAATCGCACCAAGGTCGCACCCCAGCCGCCGAGTTCCGGATGATCCAGCGTGAATGAAATCACCGAGGGATGCTTTTCCAAAATCGAATGAACGAGTCGGCGCAACTGGCCGGTGCCTTTGCCATGAATAATTCGCACCTGCAAAATTCCGCGCTCCTGACACTCAGCCAGATAATCGGGAATCAAATCCTTCACCTCACGTGGTTTGAAGGTGTGCAGATCCAGCACACCATCAATCGGAAGTTCAATCGGTTCGTCCATGGCGGAGTTGTTTCTTGAAATTTTAACGCAGAGACGCAAAGAGGCGGAGGCGCAAAGGGGAAAACGAACTCGATTCAGAATTTGAACTGGTTCAGTTAAGAATTGTATCTTCGAAGCGCATCCAATCTCCGCGCACCTTTGCACCTTTGCGTCTCTGCGTACGATTCCAGTTCGTTACGGCTGCGCCGCTTCTTTCGTGAACGCGTTGACAGTTTTAATCTTCGCCTCCTTCGCGGCGTCCATGACTTTGATGATCTGGCCGAACGGCGCGGCTTTGTCCGCGCTGATGGCGAGTTTCTGATCCGGATTGCGCGTGACCGATGCCTGCAATTCCTCTTTCAAGCGCTCTTCCGTGACCGGCAACGCATCCGCGCCCCAGCGAAAAGTTCCTTTCGCGTCGATACTGACAATCACCGGCGCCGTCTCGCTCGCGCCGGATTTCTGGGCCTGCGACGATTCCGGCAAAGCGAGCCGCAGCGACGGTTGTTGTTTAAACGTCGTGGTGACCATCAGAAAAATCAGCAGCACGATCAGCACATCGATCAACGCGACGATAATCACGGCTGGCGTTTGATTGCGTTTGCGAACCTGGAAATGCATGGCGGGTCGTTAAGCTGAAATATAAATTTCAACGGCCAAAGAAATCCCTTTCCATTCGGAACGGGCGCAACTCGGCAGCCTCGATAAATCCCGATGACCCTTCATAGTTCCCGAACGCTTGATCCCTCCCTCTCCTCCGAGCGAAGCCGGAGGAGAGGGCCGGGGTGAGGAGGTTTTTAGCTCAAAATCCCCTCTCCCTGCCCCTCTCCCCA
>DASTXC010000045.1:0-25584 GCA_035765675.1 Verrucomicrobiia bacterium | reverse complement strand
TATGGCCAGAGCCTGCATCCGCAGCCCACCCCGGCCCGCACCGCTCAGGAACAACAACTGGCCGAGCTGATCCGTCGTCGCGTTCAGGTTCGGGAAATCCTCGTGGCCCAGCGCCAGCAGGTCCAACGACTCACCCTGACCGCACTGCGTCGCCAGGCTCAAAGTCTGGTACGCCGATTGGAACGAGACCTCCAAAAAATCGAACAACAACTCCAGGCCCTGCGCACGCAAACCGCTGCCCTGGATGAACGCGTGCAGAAGCTGGCCGCCATCACCGGAGTCGGCCACCTCACCGCCTTGAGCGTTCTGGCCGAACTGCCCGAACTGGGCACGCTCAATCGCGGTCAGGCCGCCGCCCTGGCCGGCCTGGCTCTGCACCCGCGCGAAAGCGGCCAATGGCACGGACGCCGCAGCATTGGCGGCGGACGGCCTGCCGTGCGCAAAGCCCTCTACATGGCGGCCCTGGTCGCCGCCCGTTCCAACCGCCACCTCAAAGAGTTCTACCACCGCCTGCGTGAGGCGGGTAAACCCGCCAAAGTCGCCCTCACCGCCGTCATGCGCAAACTCATCGTCCTCATGAACCACATCCTCAAAAATCCAAACTTTGTACTCCAAAATTAAATACCGTTGCTCCTCCAAACGAAGTTGGAGGAGAGGGCCGGGGAGAGGAGGATTCCAGTTCAAAATCCCCTCTCCCCGCGCTTCGCTGCGGGGCGAGGGAATCGAAAAACGTGCGGGTTCAAGTTGCGCCCGTCGCATACTCGCCCCGTTTGCGTTTCGAAGTTCACGTTGGAAGAACTCCCTCGTGCCGCCGCGCCTCACGAGCGATCCAGATATTTTGCCACCGCTTCGGTTCGCGTATGTACCTGCAGCTTTTCGTAGATGCGTCGAATGTAACCGCGCACCGTGTGAATGCTTAAACCCATCCGATCCGCGATGGCTTTGTAAGGTTCGCCGGCGGCAAGCAGGTCCAGCATTTCACGCTGTCGCGCGGACAACAACAGACGCACCGCGCCATTGGATTTGGCGGATTCTCCGGAACGTTGCAGCAGTTTTACCACTTTGCGCGCAATCGTCGCAGACATCGGCGAGCCCCCGGCCATCAGATCATGCACCGCATCGAGTAATTGTTCCGGCGGTTGGCGCTTCAACAGATAACCCGTAGCGCCCGCCATCAGCGCGTCAAAAATCAAATCCTCATCTTCAAAAACGGTGAGCATGATCACGAGGATATCGGGCCGTTTCTCTTTCAACTGGCGCACGCATTCAATGCCGTCCATGCCTTTCATTTTGATGTCCATCAGCACCACAGCGGGAGGCGCGTCGGCCAGTGCAAGGGCGTCCTGCGCGCGACCGTATTGGCCCACGCAGACGAAGCCGCCTTTGACGGTCAGGAATCGAGTGATGCTGTCCCGCAGACCGGCGTCATCATCGACAATGGCAAACGTGATTTTTTCAGGAGGCATGGTTTTTGGGTAATGGCAGAATAAAGCGCACTGTGGTTCCGCCCTGCGGTGAACTGGTGATCCGGCATTCGCCGCCGAGCGAATGCAGGCGTTGAACCATTCCGGTGAGCCCGAGATGGCCGCCCGTTTCGCGTTGAGCGGCCAGCGCCATTTCTTTTTCAACATCAAATCCGCGTCCATTGTCCGCGACGGAGACTTCCACCGTGTCGTCATGGCAGGCGAGTTCTGCGCTCACTTCGGTCGCGCCGGAATGTTTCAACGTGTTTGCCAGCGATTCTTCGAATGCGAGGAAAATGTTGTGGCGCGCTTCCGCTGAAAGTTGAACCGGCGGCAGATTTTTTGGAAACGCCAGCCGCCAGCGGATCGGGGTGTTCTGAAAATATTCCGCGGCATGGGCGTTCAGATACGCTGACAATTTTTCCAGCGAGTCATTGCGCGGATTGACAGCCCACAGCATTCGATCCAGCGATTGCAATAAATCCCGCGCGGTTCGGGAAAGCGAATCGACGGTGCCGTTTCCATTGCGCGGGGCGTTCTCTTCTTTTGCAAGTTCACTGAGAAAAGAAATGCGGGCGAGCTTGGAACCGATTTCATCATGCATGTCCCGCGCGATCCGCGTGCGTTCGCGCTCCATTTCGTGTCGCCGTTCCAATCGTTCGACTTCAAACCGATGCCGCCGATGCAGGGCCAGCGCGAGCGTTCCAAAAAAGGCCACGATCAAAAACGCTTTGAACCACCAGGTTTCCCAGAAATACGGAAGCACCACAAACGCCACGCGCGCCTGCGCTTCGTTCCAGATGCCGTCGCTGTTCGCCGCGAGCACGCAGAAGCGATAGTTGCCCGGCATCAACGGCCCGTAACCAGCGACGTGTTGATTGATTCCTTCGCGCCATTGTTTCTCCACTCCTTCCAGCCGCCACTTGAACCGAACCTTGTCCGGCGCGGTGAAGTCAATGCCGGTAAAATGGAATTCAATGTAATGCCGGCCCGGTCCAATGCGCAGCGGAGTCTGTGTGGTTTCGCCGCTGGTAATGGCCTGAAAGGAACCGGCCGCGCCATCGATGCGCATTTCTTCGATGATCACGGGCGGCGGACGATGATTGATGCTGACCTCGCGAGGATTGACCACCACCAGTCCTTTCACCGTGGTAAACCACAGGCGTCCGTCCCGCGCTTTCCAGCATGAAGGCTGAAACCATCCCGAGTAGGCCTGCGCCGGCAGTCCGTCAAAACGGCCATGTACTGAAAAGGCAATTTCATCCACCTTTCCTGCCGCGAGATTTTTCAGGTCGACAGCCGAAGCGCGGAAAAGCCCGGCGTAGGTTCCACCCCAGAGATTGCCCTGATCGTCCTTCAACAGTTGAGTGATGCTGTTGTCCGGCAAACCTTCGCGCGAGGTGATCCGCGTAAATTTTCCGTTTTCGAAATGTAAGAGACCGCCGCCCAGCGTGCCCACCCAGACGCTTCCATCCGCCTCCGGCAACAATGCTGAAACGCGCGCGTTCGACCATTCTTTGGGCGGATGAAATTGCGTGAGCGCATCGTCGCTGAATTTCCAGACATCGCCGGGTTCCGTTCCAAACCACAAAGTTCCCCGCGGTCCTTCTGCCACCGCGCGCACGCCCACATACTCAACGAATCCGCGCGCGCGGCCAAATGCGTTCAGTTTTCCATCCTGGTAATAAGATGCGCCTGAGCCGTTGCAAAACCACACGCGACCTTCGCTGTCCTGCATCATTGCGTTCGCCACATGATCGCGCAGCCGGTCCAGTGGAAATCCCCACGCGACGTCGTTGTTCACTCGGCGGACCTCATCGCTGACGCAATGAAAAATCCGGCCCTGCAAAGTTCCGATCCAGATGCCGTCATTTGCATCAGGACAAACGGTGACACTTTCCGTGAGCGGATCCGGGCTGGGCGTTAGCGGCATGGGAATGAATTTCTCTCCATCTTTTCGCGCCAGTCCTCCGGTTGCCGTGCCGACCCAGATCGTGCCCTGGACATCCTCGCAAACGGTTTGGGCCACATCGCCCGGAATGCCGTCCGCCGCCGTGAATTCCTTGAATTGTCTTTTTCGGATTCGCGCCAGGCCCGCTTCCTTCGTTCCGATCCACACGTTGCCTTCGCGGTCTTCCAGCCAGCACGTGATGAACTTGCTCGGCAGGCCGTTGTTCACAGTCAACAAAGCCGTGGTGCCATCGGAGCGAACGTGCCAAAGACCGACGCCATATTCGATTGCCCAAAGTCCGCCCTGTGAATCAGTAAAAAATCGCGGCGCCGGACTCTTGGGATTTGGACGGAATTCATTCACGGACGATACCCAGCGGTCGTTCAACATGCGTCGCAGCAATCGCCCGTTCCAGACCCACAACCCGCCGTCCTTCGTTGGAATCAATTGTTGCACTGCCCACGAGTCCATTGGTTTTCTCGGTGAGCGTTCTTGAAAACCGCTCGAGGTAATCGTCCCAATGTGGCTGCCGGTGGAAACCCAGATTTCTCCCGCCGTGGTTTCCGACAGAACTTCCGCTGGCATTCCGGGATCGAATATTCTCGAAACAATATTGGTCGGTGGAACGAACTGCAGGCGGGCGATTTTTTGATTGCCGGTAACATACCAGAGCGAACCGTCGCGGGCCTGGCTGAATCGGCCGGGTTGCGGATCCGGTGGCGGTGGCGACAGATCAACCCGCATTGCTTCATTGAGCTTTCCCTCCCGCGGAACACGAAAAATTGCCCTGGCGTAAGCCGCGAAATAAACCGCATCAGAATCTTCACCGACCATTTCGCACGGATGCCATCGCGGATTGCCATTCGGCTCGCGGGCGAGATGAAATTTTCCTTGGGATAAACTTGAAATGGATTCATTGCCCGCCGTGATCCAGAGTGTGCCTGTGGAATCCACTCCGAGCGTTTCAATCTCCACGTCTTTCAATTCCGGCGTGGATTGCGGATTGAAAGTCACGAAACGCATTCCGTCGAATCGCGCCAGTCCGCCGCTGCGGGTGCCGACCCAGAGATAACCGTTCGGCGTCTGGGCCAGGCAGTTGACGGAATTCTGTGGCAGGCCGTCTTCGGAACGCCAGGTGTGAATCAGGTAATCAGAAGAAGTATGAGTGACGATCTGTGCGGCTGTTGGCAACGTGCCGGCCAGGAGCAAAGCGACTGACACATAGAATGCGAATCGGCGGAACAACAGTCGTGCGGCGTGCATCATGCCGAAACTTTTCTAAAGCATTCCCAAAAATTTTGCGAGCGTATCCAAAGCGGCGTGATCAAAGCGTGATTAAAGAGGGGCGATGGAATGGGACTGGATCGGTTATTGGATCATTCCCAACAGGGTAGCCCGGCTCGCGCTGCGAGCCGCTGGCGCAAAAGTTTTTCACAGGATTTTTGCGGCTCACGTTTTTTGTTTTCCCGGACGCGAAACAGCGCGTCTATCTGCGCAGCGCGGCAGGCGCTGCCCGAAAGCATGTAGGTGACGATCATTTCTCTTGAGTGGAAAGGCTGGACGCGTTTCCGCGCCCAGCCTTTTTTCTGATGCTCAAGGAACCCTATTGCTTGAGTCGGAAATAGGTGGGCGTTGATTGCACGGGCATTACCAGCGTATTCAATCCATTCGCAACCGTCGGCGTGCTCGACACCGGAGTCCATGAGCCACTCGACAAATCACTTGTGGATTGCAGCGTAAACGCGGTCGCGTTGGCCGGCCATTTAAGCGTCACCTGCGAATTTCCAGGCGCGATCTGCAACGGCGGAGCGGCGAGCACATTCGGGCCTGCCGCATACAAACCCGCGACCTGGCCGGAGGTCAAAGCGCCGTTCCAGATGCGCAGGTCCGCATACGATCCATTGAACATCGCGTCACGCCATTGATCGCGCGCGAGCCAGTTGTCGGTGTCCGGCAGGCTGGACCAGAGCAGGGGATTGCTGCCGCTGCCGATGAGCTGGCCATTCAGATACAACTTATCGAGTTGCCGATCCTGATCGTGAGTGATCACGACCTGGCTCAGAATACCCGGTTCCAGCGAGGGTCCCGTAAGCACCAGTCCGCCCGGGAACCATTCCATGCGCAATTGGTTATTGGCGCCATCACGTGGACTGACCATCAGGTATGTACCGCCACCGAGTGAAATTCCCGGTGTATTGGCCACGCCGAAGTCAAACATCTCCTGCCACACTGCGCCGCCCTGCCAGATCACCCAGCATTCAATACTCGCGGCATTGGGCAGCGAGGAAATCAATCCTTGTCCGGCCGGAAATGAAACCCATCCGCTTGAAGCGGTCGGCAACCCGGCTGCATCCGGCGCTGGATTTCCGGCCGGTGTGGTCATCATGGAACCGTCGAGCGTGACCGGGCCGTTGATCGTTCCGTCGATGGTTCCAACAAGATCGTTCAACGTGGTGCCGGAGATTTCATTGAAATCATAACGATGCAACAACGTGGGCCACGGATTGTTGTCGATGACGTTCACGACCAGCGATCCGCTGATGCCGTTGTAACTTGCGGTCAATGTGGACGATCCGGCATTCCGCGGCATGAAGTTGCCGTTGACCATGGTGCCCACGAAAGTATCGCCGCTGGCGACCGTTGTTTGCGACAGCGTGGTCACGTCCACTCCGGAAACGTTTTCGAAATTTGCCAGCACTTGAATCGGAACGCCGACGCCGTGCACGTCCACGTCGGTGGTTGACGCCATGACTGTGAGTGACAGCAGCGGGCCGGGATTGGTGATGATCGTATCGGGTCCGGTCACGGCATCGATGGCAATCTGCAAATCCGATTTCACGCCCGAATAAATTCGGAACTCATCAAGCGTTGCATTCAGATAGGGATCACCGCTGCCGTACCATTGAGACTGTCCAATGTAATTGTTGCTGTCCGGAATCGTATAGAGGGGAAGAGTCATTGTGCCCGAACCCACTTTGCGGCCGTTCATGTAAAGCGATGCGATCTGCGCCGAGTAATTGTAAGTCACCGTCACGCAGGTCGGTTCATTCACGGGCACGGGACCGGAAGCATCGAGAATGGTGTTAACCGGTCCGTGGTAATCCAAACGCAGCGTGTGCGTCGCCGGATTATTTGGAACCACTGTGAGATAGGTCACTCCCTGCGATCCGTTGTTTGTTCCGAACGCCCACAATTCAGCCCAGTCGGAGAATGCGTCGTTGTTGACCATCCACATCTGGAACGTGGCGTTCGTCAGCGTTCCCATCATGCCGGAGGGCAGCGAAACCCAACCCGAACTGCCGTTGCCATCCAGATTCAATTGTCCACTGCCATTGAGCGCTGCGGACGGTGACTGATTCATCAAAGTGCCATCAGCAGCACCCGCGGAATCGGTAATGACCGTGGATTCCGGCGCGCCGTCGAAACTGTATCGATGAACCAATACTGCCGGTTCTGTCGCAACCGTGACCACGAGTGCGGTCGATTGCGTTTCATAAGTAGCATGGATCGTCGTTGTGCCGGGATTTCCGGCATGAAATAAACCGTCTGTGCCGAATGAAAGCACGTTGGTGTCGTCCG
The DNA here is from genome assembly GCA_035765675.1 of Verrucomicrobiia bacterium. Taxonomy (GTDB): domain Bacteria; phylum Verrucomicrobiota; class Verrucomicrobiia; order Limisphaerales; family DASXHY01; genus DASXHY01. Next base: position 18,591 of record DASTXC010000045.1, on the reverse strand, counting down.
AAGAATAGGTAACTTCCGGCAATACTGAGACATCCACCGCATTCGTGAGTGATGCATAAGAGGCGGTGAGAACAGGAGAAAATTTCCCTCCGGCAACAACGCTGGCGGAATTGGCGAATTGAATCGATAAAAGCGCGCCGGCATTTCCGCTGGTTGAATTCGGGCCGGCTTCATAATCCGCTTCTGCCTGACTCGGACTCACCGGGTTGTCGTAAATGCGGAACTCATCAATGGAGCCGTTGTAGTAAGCATCAATAAATTGCGAGCGCCCGATGTAATCGTTGAACGTATGTCCAACCGCCTGCGGCGTCGCGGTGAAATTTTTTGCGAATCCAACCAGCTTGCCATTGTCAAACAGCGAACCGGTCTGAGCCGCTGCATCAATGCTGAACACGAGATGATGCTTCTGCCCGGGCGTGGGTTGCGGAGCGGTGACGAATCCACCGGGATTGAGATCGCCGCGATAACTCCCGCCGCCATCATTCAAACAGAGATAGGTCCAGCTCACTCCATTTCCTCCTGTTCCACCCGCGCCGCCCGTTCCTTTACCGCCTTCGTTGGTGCCGAAATCAAACAATCTTGCCCAAATAGGATTGACGGTCGGAGTCGTCCAGATTTCGAACGTGATCGAGGTATAATTGCTGACGATATCGTCCGGCAGATAAACAAAACCGCTGGCGCCATCGAGCACGACTGTTCCGTCTCCCGGATATGTCGCGCCCGGATAGAGCGCGCCGTCTGCGCCGCCCACGGAATCGATGGCGTTGGTGCTGGCTGGCGAGTCATCGAAACTATACTGGTGCGTAAGCGCCGCATGGGTGAGTTGCGTGGCGGTCAACAATGGAATGGCCCAGAGGCATCGGAACAGGAATTCTGACGGGTTGAGTAACGTTCGTTTCATATTTGGTTTTTTGGGGTTGGGGATGCCAATACCAGCTAACCAAACCTCCACTTTTGTGTCATGGCACATGAAGTGGCCTCACTTTTTCTTCCGCTGGCAGGGGCCACTTTATGCGCCATGACAAAGGCGCCGAACATCGCGTTTAATCTTCTCACGATTCACAAACGCACTTCACAAAAACCCTGTTCGTAGCACCACCGAAACATCGGTAACAACCCATGCAGACGACAGTTTTCAAAACCCAACCTCATCGCGACGAACCAACTTCATCGCGCCTTGCTTTCACGCTGATTGAATTGCTCGTGGTCATTGCGATCATCGCCATTCTTGCCGGCATGCTTTTGCCCGCGCTTTCCCGGGCGAAATCGAAGGCTAAACAAACCGCGTGTATCAATAACAACAAACAGATCGGCATCGCGGGCGTGATGTACACCGGCGATTACAACCAGTACAGTGGCTGTCTCTCCACGCCCGCCGGCGGCTCGGATCGTTACTACTACGTCTGGCCAACCCGCATCTTCAGCATGATGGGCAGCAGCCGCAAAGCATTCAGTTGTCCCGCCGCGCAACCGTGGACGGCGTGGGATACGAATCTCAACGTCAACAGTTCGGGGCAGCGCATGCTTGGCGGCAACGGGCCCGGCGGCGTTTACGATCCTTACGCCATCACGCAAACTTCCTTCTTCAGCCTGGGATACAATGATTGGGGTATTCACTTTCAGAACGGCGGTGAATCCATCACGCGCCCACAGCTCGGCCTCGGTGGCGATGTCGATGGCGGTCTCTCTCAAGGCCCGGTCAAAGATACCGCCGTGAAGCGGCCGGCGGATATGATCTGGATTTGCGACGTGCCTTCGATCCCGCAAAACATCACGCCGAACTTCAACGCGAATTGCGATCCGGCGGATGTCAAAACCATCAGCGGCCACTCGGCGTGCCCGGCGAATCGGCATAACGGCCGGACCGACGTTCTGTTCTGTGACGGCCATGTGGAATCTCCGAAACGCAATGATCTCCGGAGTCCGACCGATCTCTTCTGGCGCGCGCGATGGAACAACGACAACAACCCGCACACCGAATACGGCAACTGGCAGGGACGCCCCGCATGGATCAATACGCTGGATCAATGAAGAATGGGTAGTTGATTGCGGACTTCTGTGCGTCTTGATGAAGCGGGCAGGGGTAGCCACGGCTTGCGCTGCGAGCCGTCGGCGCGAACAGGTCCTTCGCGCCGTTCTGATAACCTACGTTTTCCAAACGGGGCGGAACAGCGCGTCGGGGCTGCCGTGGCGCGCCAACCGCTGCCCAAATTTCCTTCACGTCTTTCCCGTCGAATTATCCCGTTTCAACCACCCGGTTTGGATTCGGGAAAGCGCCGACCTTGCAATGTCGGGATCGTTTGTTATCGTGCCGAACCTTCCGGCCGGTGTGGCGAAATGGCAGACGCACAGGACTTAAAATCCTGGGACCTTAAAAAGTCGTGTGGGTTCGAGTCCCACCACCGGCACCAAGACTTCTCCTCCATTAATTGAAGTGGTTAGGGATGTGCGAACGGATTTTAAGCGGGGCCGTTCCTTGCCAGCTTGAATTGCGAAGCAATGCTCCGCGCTCCGGTTGTATCCATGCGGCTCGCTTCTGAATCTGAGATTGCCAAGGGGGGTGCTTCACCGGAACTTAGGCGCGATGACTGTGCAGCAACAAAAGCCGGGTCGCGGCTGTTTATTTTATACTGGAATCGCTCTCGCGCTTTCCGTCGTGGTTCTGATTATTGCTTCGTATCTCGGCTATCGCTGGGCCAAAAGTGAAATCGATCAATTCACGGATGTTCAGCCGATGCCGGTTCCCTCCGTGCAACTTTCCGAAACCGAGTTGGCCAATCTGCGGACGCGGATCAAAAACTTCGCCGAAGCCGTGGAACAGAATCAACCGACCGAGCCGCTCGCCTTCACGGACGATGAAGCCAATGCGCTGATCGCCGCCACGCCGGAATTCGTCACGGTCCGAGGTCATCTGCATTTCGATTTCCAGGGCAGCAATGTGCTCGCGCAGTTCAGTGTGCCTGCGGAAGATCTGGGGCTGCGTCCGTTGAAAGGCCGTTACGTGAATGCGTCCGGGACTTTCAGCGTGACGCTGACAAACGGTCTGCTCAACGTCAACGCGCAAACGCTTTCCGCCAAAGGCGAACCGTTCGCGGATACGTTTCTCAATCGGATCAAGCCGCAGAACTTTGCGTACAAGCTGGATCAGAATGCCGAAGCGAAGGCCGTTATGGGAAAACTCGCCGATGTTCGCGTGGAGGACGATAAGCTGATTCTGGTTCCAAAGTCTTCGCGCTGATGCTTCAGCCGAATCAATCGTAGCGCAGGTTGCCAGACCTGCTGGGTCGCCGATTTCCAAATCGGCTGGGCGTGACACGTTCGAAGCGCATTGCAATTTTTCCGCAACGCAGGTTTAGAAACCTGCGATACAGCAGACTTGGAAGTCTGCGCTACGTCGGCGTCGGATTCGCGGTTTGTAATCAGTTCGCTGCGGGTGAGCCGACGCGCACCGCATTGCATGGTCGAAAATTTTCTGCGCGCCAATTCCTTTCGATCCGGTTTACCTTGGGCGCATGGTGAAAAAGCTCTTTCTGCTGGATGGCATGGCGCTGGTTTATCGCGCGCATTTCGCGCTGATTGCCCGGCCGATTTTCACGTCCAAAGGCGTGAACACTTCCGCGCTGTACGGCTTCACGCAAACGGTTCTCGATATTCTTGGAAAACAACAGCCCACGCATCTCGCGGTGGCGCTCGATACTGAAGCGCCGACGCCGCGGCACCAGCTTTATCCGGAATACAAAGCGACGCGGCAGGCGATGCCGGAAGATCTTTCCGCCGCTTTGCCGCATGTGCGCCGAATGCTGGAAGCGTTCCGCATTCCGCTGATTGAATGCGATGGTTACGAGGCCGATGACATCATAGGAACGCTGGCGCGCCAGGCGGAGCAGCAGGATTTTCAGACTTACATGGTCACGCCGGACAAGGATTTCGGCCAGCTCGTGGACGCCAATACGTTTCTCTACAAACCTTCACGCATGGGTGACGCAGTGGAGATTCTGGGCGTTCCGGAAATCTGCGCGCGCTGGGGAATTCAAAAACCGGAGCAGGTTGTGGATGTGCTAGCGCTGATGGGCGATTCGTCGGACAACGTTCCCGGCGTTCCCGGCATTGGCGAAAAAACTGCGATGAAACTTGTCGGCGAATTCGGCACCGTGGAAAATCTGCTCGCGCGCACTGCGGAACTGAAAGGCCGCGTGAAGGAATCGCTGGAGAAAAATCGGGAAATCGCGCTGCTTTCAAAACAGCTCGTCACGATCCTGTGCGACGCGCCTTGTGCTTACAATCTCGAAGAACTGAAGCTGCGTCCGCCAAATGAAGATGCGGTGAAATCGCTGTTCATTGAATTCGAATTCAATTCGATCGGACGACGCTTATTCGGCGAAGATTTCAAAGCGGGCAGGGGATTTCAGCCGGGGGAGGGCGAGGAAAATTCGAGTCGCTCCAAAGCATCGTCGCCACGCGGGAAAGTTTCCGCGACGGCTCCCGCGCCTGAAGTGGAGCCGGTGCGCGCGAATCTGAAAACCGCGGCGGACGTTCCGCATCAATATTCCGTTCTGACGAGCGCGGCTGAAATTGCAAAGCTGATTGAGAAGCTGAGCAGCGTTGAAAGTTTTTGTTTCAAAGCGGAAACCAGCGGCGCGGATGCGAAGGAAGCACGGCTCGAAGGTCTGGCCTTTTCACTGAAACCGCACGAGGCGTTTTACGTTCCCTTGCCAGCGAACGAAGGCGATGCAACGACGTTGCTGGAATTATTTCGCAGCGTGCTGGAATCGGATCGCATTGGAAAAATCGGACACAATCTGAAGTTCGACATGACCGTGTTGAAATGGCGCGGCATTTCGGTTCAGGGAAAAATTTTCGATGCGATGGTTGCACACAGTCTGATCGAACCGGACATGCGTCACACGCTGGAATATCTATCTGAAGTTTATCTCGGCTACACGTTAAGCCAATCGGCCGTCGCGGGGCAGGTGGAACAACTCAGCCTCGGCGATGTCGCTTCGGAGAAAATCGCCGAGCGCGCGATGGAAAGCGCGGAGGTCGCAATTCAATTGCGCGCGGCGCTGGAACCGTTGCTGAAGGAGAAAGGCCAGGAACGCGTGTTCTACGAAATCGAAGCGCCGTTGATTTCCGTGCTGGTTGATATGGAACGCGAAGGCATTCGTGTGGATTCCGTCGCGCTCGCGGATTTCGCCGCGCAGCTTTCGCGTGAAATGGTCGAGCTGGAAAAAAGCATCTGCCAGGCGGCGGGCAAGGAGTTCAATCTGAATTCGCCCCGGCAACTTGGCGAAGTGCTCTTTGAAGTTTTGAAGGTCTGTGAGAAACCGAAGAAAACCAAAACCGGCCAATACGCGACCGACGAACAAACGCTGCTCGCGCTTGCGCCGGAACACGAAGTCGTTCAGCGATTGCTGGAATATCGCGGCTTGTCGAAGCTGAAAAGCACTTACGCGGACGCGTTGCCGCTGACGATCTGGCCGCGCACGGGACGGATTCATACAACGTACAATCAGGTCGCAACCGCGACCGGCCGATTGAATTCGCAGAATCCCAATCTCCAAAACATTCCGATTCGCACTGAGCGCGGACAGGAAATCCGCAAGGCATTTGTGCCACGTGATGCGGATCATCTGTTGCTGTCGGCGGATTATTCGCAGATCGAATTGCGCATCATCGCGGCGCTCAGTCGCGAGGCGGGATTGCTGGAAGCTTTTCGCACCGGCGCGGATGTTCACACGACCACGGCGGCGCGGGTTTACGGTGTTGCGCCGGAAGCGGTCACGTCAGAAATGCGCCGCAAGGCCAAAATGGTGAACTACGGAATTGCGTATGGCATTTCGGCGTTCGGCCTGGCGCAGCGGTTGAACATTCCGCGCAAGGAAGCTTCGGAAATCATTGAACAATATTTCGCGCAGTTTTCCGGCATCCGGAAATTCATGGATCAGACGATCGAGTTCGCGCGACAAAATGGATATGTGGAAACCGTTACGGGCCGGCGGCGTTATTTGCGCGACATCAATTCCTCCAACGGCACGGTGCGTTCCGGCGCGGAGCGCAATGCGATCAATGCACCGATCCAGGGCACCGCGGCGGATATGATCAAGCTGGCGATGATTCAGATTCACGGAGAGTTGATTCGTCGCAAATTGAAAACGCGAATGCTGCTTCAGGTTCATGACGAACTGGTTTTTGATTTGTACCGTCCCGAACGCGACGAAGTGCTCGCGATGGTGCAGGAGAAAATGCAGAACGCGATTTCGCTCGAAGTTCCGATCGAAGTTGAAGCCGGCGTGGGCGAAACCTGGCTGGAAGCGCATTGAGGCGGGTTGGAAAAAGCGGTGCTGAAGCGCTCGCAGTCCAGACGCTTCGCGCGGTTTTGTACCGAAGGAAATCGCGATAGCGTTTGGAGTGCGTGTGCTTCAGCACCGCTTTCAGAGAAAGTTTCTACAACCAAGGAACAAAGCAACGAAGGCTCGCCGAGTTCACAAAAATTTTCGAACTGATGTGTCAGTAGGCGCAACTTGATACCCGCGTCAACCCAGGTTGGACTTCATGATTTCGAAACGCTGGCGGACTCCCTCTCTTCCGAGCGAAGTCGGAGGAGAGGGCAGGGGAGAGGAGGCGTTTAGTTCAAATTCCCCTTTCCCCGACCTCTCCCCGCGCTGCGCTGCGGGGCGAGGGAATTGAAAAAGAGCGCAGGTGTAAAGTTACGCTTCTATGTCCGTTGTTCCATTCGGAGTTCGGAGTTCGATGTTCAGAGTTCATTGTTCGAGACGGACACCTTCAATTTCACGGCATGGCGACGCGGTAAAAATGCGGCACGTGAGACGGGTTTGAATCTGTCCAGTTCGAGATTTCCGAATCGGCCGTGATCGCGCCACTGACATCGCTCCAGTTCTCGTCCGTCAGTGAATCGGTGGCTTCAATGTGATAAACTTCTCCCGGTTGGGAATTCCAGCTCAATGCGACGCCTGTTTCGTTGAGATTCGCCGAAAGATAGATGGGTGGTTTCGGCAGATCGATTTGGACAAAGATTCCCTGGCTGGGATTGAAGAAGGTTCCGCTCGCGGTTTGCTGAAGCTTCACGGCGCGCACCATGTAAACGTTTTTACCGCTCCTGAAACTGGAATCCAGGTATTGAGTCGCGATGACCGGCAGATCGTTGAGCCTGGTAAAGGGACCAGTGATCGAATCGGCGCGGTAAATGTAATAGCCGATCACATTGTCAGGAGATGCCTGCCAGCTCAGCAGCACGCCGCCTTGAATCGTTGCGCTCAGGTTTGAAGGAGGCACAACCGGATACATCCGCAACGTGGGATCGCCCATCAGCGCAATGAAGTTGCCGCGGGTGAAGTCATTGGTTTCGCTCCGGTACGTGGTGGAGTTATTCATCGTCAGACGCGTGCTGAAACCGATGGGTTCGCCCATGGCCATGTGATGAAAATTCCAGTGAGGTTCTCCGGACAAACACGCGGTGAGACCCAGCGTGGGTGTTGCGAGAAAGGAACGCATGAAATTGTCCGTGCCGTCCCAATTGCCAAACCAACTGCCGAACAGCATGACGAATACAACCTTTGCGTTGCCATCCACAATGTCTGTGCTCCAGGCTTCAGAATACATTCCGCTGGTTCCGGCAAAACTCACGCCCGTGGGACTGCCCGCGCCACAGGCATAACCCCAGACATAACTCTCCCGCTCAAGAATGGAGGCCCATCGCTGACTGGCTGGCGCATGATCCGCCCAGTCCGCAAAATCGACGGATTCATGCCCCAGCAGCGGATCGAAATTGCGATAACCGCTTGCGGCTGGCGCCCAGCCGGAATCGACGCCTCTTCGGTCACACATCAACGCGCGTTGCTGAACTTGGCTCTGCCCGAAGCGCCAGGCGTGATCTTTGTTCAAATAATTCCGAAGCAACTCCGTTTCATTCGGCCATGGGTTCGCGGATCCATTGCCCGGCATGTCAAACAGATCGACTCTGCCGACCATCAACTCGATGTCGGAAGGGATAAAATCCGGGCTGCCGCTCCAATCACCATCCACATCGCCGTAGAATGCATCCGCCGGCATCGGACGAAATTCATGGTCGTCGTAATTGACGTTTCCGGAATGCAGGATCGGAATGTGGCCGAACAGGAAAACCGCCTGAACGTTGTTCTCCATAAAATAGTCCGCCGCGATGAGATTCCGAACAACGTCCGGTGAATCGTTGGTTGAAACGTCGTGACGAATCACCTGCCAGCCGTCGCCGATCAAGTCGTTTTCGAGCCGGGAAAGTTCGTTGGAAAGCGGCGTTGTCATGTTATCGGCCACCATCAATACGAGTTTTCCGCGATCCTCAATCGCCGGCGCTTCGATTCCGCAATAGATGTAACCGTATCCCGAATAACCGGCGACAGTGTGCTTCTCGACCTGATACTCATAAGTATTGCCGACCGCGACATTGTCATCCGTGAAATAGGTTTGCGATCCGCTCAATACCGTTCCGGTTCCCCAATCCTGTTCATCACGGCTCTTTCGATAAACGGTGTAACTGATCGCGCCATAGGGATCCTGCGGCCACGTCAAGGTGATCTGCGGAGGATTGGTCTGAACGGTCGCCGCGAGTTGCACCGCGAACAACCACGTTTCATCCGCTGCCGCTCCGAAGGGGAGTTGAAAAAAGGCAAACAACACCAGCATCAGCCAAACGACGTAACTGAAATGGCTTCGGAGCTGAATCGATGCAGTGGCAATGGGGAGCGCGCCCGCCTCGGGCGCAATCAGCCGCGCCCTCGCGGTTGATTGCGAGGCGTGGAATCGAAGGACGGTTTGGTGCTGATGTGAGCCGCTATGTTCGGCGCGAGGGCGCACCGAACTACAGCCGAGGCGGCTGCGGTTCCCGAACCAATGAACTGCATCGTTTCGACTGAGATCGAATGAACGTTCAGGTTTCAAAACGGAGGAAGCCTCTACTTTGCATTCCGATTCGTAAATGGGGGACTCCCGCACGTTTTATTAGAGAGTTGAAGTGGGAAGGGTTTTGTTCTCGGAACTTCGAACAATGAACATTGAACGCCGAACTTCGAAGGAGCGGATCGAACGGCGCATTGAAATCGCGCGGAGCGTTTGGAGTGCGCGTGCTTCAGCACCGCTTTTGGTATGCTTTCAAGCGTCGCTCCACGACGCAAAGGTGGATGAATCTGTTGCCCGTGGGATAAATCCCACGGCTACATTCAGGACGTCGCTCCGCGACGCAATGCTTTGACATTCATTTGATGTGTCAGCCTGCTCTTTTAATGGATGAGATCAGGTCCGCTACACAGCGCAGGCGGCTGATTCAGCCAGTTTTCAAATTCGGAACAAACAACTTCCATCACGAAAGTTGGAACTTCAGCCTCTGACCTTATGACTTCCGGCTCTGAATTAGTATAGCGTTTGGCTCAAAGCTTATGACTTCAAACGCAAAAGTTATAGCTTCCATGCTGAAAGAACCGGCGAGTTGGCGCTCCTTGTTCCGTTCGAAGTTCGGAGTTCAATGTTCAGAGTTCGTTGTTCCGAATCAGTTCGCTTTCAAATCCACGCGCTTTCCGGTTCGGGCGGATTCATGCGCGGCATCCAGGATTTCTACCACGGTCATGTTGACAGCGAGCGATGACAATCCGGACGGTTTGATTTCCTTGCGAACGACGGCAGCCAGATAAGAAATCGGATCGGCTTCCGGACTGGTGATCGCTGGAGCATTGATTTCCTTTTCCTTGCGTTCGTTTTCCAAACGCACGCGCAAATGATCTGCGCGCGGCGCCAGCACGTAACCGGTTCGTCCATAAATTTCCATATCCTTGCGATTGAACGGCCAGTTCCACGATGCTTGAAGAATCGCCTGCGCTTTCGGATAAGTGATAACGATGGTCGCGTCATCTTCAACTTTCGGATAAATGTCCGGCTTGATTTGTCGTGTGGTGGCGGACACCGAAAGCGGCCGTTCGCCATCCATAAGCCACGTTGCCAGGTCCGCTCCGTAACAACCAAAATCATTCAACGCGCCGCCGCCGTTCAATATCGGGTCGGTCAGCCAGTCGAGAAAGTATTTCGAGCAGCCGATTTCCTTCGGTCCGGAATGTCCATCATTGACGATGATCCGCCGAATTTCGCCGATGACTTTGCGGTCGTGAACCATTTCAAACGCGGCGCGATTGGCCGGATACCAGGTCGTTTCGTAATTCACAAACACCTGGATGTTTCCACGTTTGGCCGCGGCTTCAATCGCGCGCGCATGTTCCATGTTCACGGCCAGCGGCTTTTCCATCATCACATCGACGTGCGCCGTCGCGCAGCGTTCGACCACCGCGCGATGTTCGAACGTGCTGGTGAATGTGGCGACGGCCTGAACATTTGTTTTGGCGAACAGTTCGTCGAGGCTGGAGAAAAACAGTTCGGGCTGAAGATGAAAACGTTTGGAATATATTTCGATCAACTCGCGATTGGTTTCTACCACTCCAACCAATTGAACTTCGGAGCGATCCTTCAAGCGCGGAAAAAAACCAAACGCATGATCGTGACTCAATCCGACGATGGCGATCCGCACCGGCGGTTTGTCTGATTGAGCGTGCGTGACGGTGGATGCAACGAGAGTCCATGCGAAAACAGCGGCGCGAAGAAAGTTCATAAGCGAATTGGATTAAGCGCCGTCATTTGACGGGGAAAGAAATGCGCCGTCAAGGTTGCTGCAAAAAGCCGGGCAGGGCGGAGCGGTGAACAAGGGGGGCGCCGGGGATTGATCTCGCGGTTGAGTGGGCACGACTGGTGATGAGAAATCAAAAGCCCCTTTCTCCGGCTCTCTCCCGCTCGTTCCTCACAGGGCGAGAGTGAACGGACGCTTCCGCGGCATAAACGCGGCCGTCCTTCCCCTCAAAATCAGCTTCAAAATGAGGTTGTTTCGGCGGTTGGGTATGTCATCCTGCTCGCAATCGAAGTAATGACCGGACGTAATACCGCACTTTCCAAGGAGATGTTCATGTTGATTTCTGCAGCCGCAACCCGTTCCCGCCAACCGCAACCCAGTTTGCAACCACGTTCGCTTTTTTCACGGGCGTGTCGTTTCATTTGCGCGGGCGCGGCGGTTCTTTCCGTAATGCTGTTTGCTGAACGTTCGTTCGCTGACTACACCAACGGCATCTACGCCGAATTCAACACGAGCATGGGCAGTTTCACCTGCCGTCTCGATTACGCTGTCGCGCCGAAAGCAGTGGCAAATTTCATCGGGCTGGCGACGGGCGAACGGGCTTGGCTGGATACCAATGGTTTCATTCGGACGAGTCCGTTCTACAGCGACTCCATTTTTCATCGCGTGGTTCCGGACTTCGTTGTTCAATGTGGCTCGATCAACGGCCTGCCGAAGGGCGGTCCCGGTTATCAATTCCGGGACGAATTCAGTCCGAGCGAGCGGCACGATGCCTTTGGTGTTTTGTCGATGGCGAATTCCGGTCCGGATTCCAACGGCTCGCAGTTTTTTGTCACCGCAGGTCCGCAGCCCGCATTGAATGACAGTTACACGATTTTTGGCCGGCTTTATGGCGGATCGAATGTCGTTTACTCGATGAACCACGTTTCCACGCTGAACGAAAAACCACTGACCAATATCGTTTTGCAGAATGTGGTCATTCGACGAATCGGCGAGAGTGCCCAGGCATTTGATATTCACGCGCAGGGTTTGCCGGTGGTAACCAACCTGTATCTTGGTGCGGCGCGATCTGGAACCAACATCAGCCTGACGTTCAGCAATCAGTTGAACGTGAACAATTGGATTTACAGTTCGACAAACCTGCACAATTGGAGCGGCACAGATTTTGGCTTTGAAACAACATTGCCGCTGGCTACCGGGATTTTTTCCAGCGCCGGTCTGCCGGCTCAATTCTTCCGCGGCGCGCAAATTCGATATCCGCAGACGCTTTATGTTCCGCGGTCGATCACAGGGAGGAAGCTGACACTGAATCTGCCGGGGGCGGCATTTGATATTTCTTTTACCAATGCGACGGGCGGAAGTTACACCAATACATTGGGGAAGTCCGGAGTGCTGACCTTTTACACCTGGAAACAGGACCCGTATCGAGGCCGGCTTTCGTTTGGGCTGAACGATGATACTCAGACAGCGATGGAACTGCATCTGGACTACACCTCTGCCAGCGCCGGCAATGTTTCGGGACTTGTTTATTACTTCATATTCCCGGTCGGCCCGGTGACCGGAACATTTTCTTCGATTCCTTGATTGAACTCTACCGCGCGCGGTTTTGGCGAGATACCGCGCGCGGCAATATTCTCATTCAACGCAACGCCGCGATCTGCTTCCGCAATTTTCCGTTGCTCGCAATCATTCGATAGCCGTGGCCGTCGTCGATGGATTCGCGCCAGAATTCACCACCCGCGCGTTCGATAATGAATCCACCCGCCGCGATGTCCCACAGGCTCACGCCGTTTTCGATGTAAGCGTCGAAACGGCCGCACGCCACATACGCAAGGCCGAGACCGGCGGAACCCATGTTGCGCAGTTTGCGTGATTTCAATGTCAGCGCCCGGAACAGCTTCAGCGATTTGCGAATCATCTCTTCATTTTTGCCGTAGCCCATCACGCAGACGCATTCCTCGAGACGTTTGCGTTGGCTGACTTGAATGCGCTTTCCGTTCAAACGCGCAGGATCCGTGGCTGAGGCAGTCCACATTTCGTCCTGAAAGGGATCGTAAATAATGCCGAGAACCGTTTCGTATTCGGGTTGGCGGCTGGATTTTTGCGCCCGGTTTTGGTTGGTCACTTTCTTCTGCAAAGCAATGCAAACACAGGCGTGCGGAATGCCGTAAGTGTAATTCACCGTGCCGTCAATCGGATCGACCACCCAGCGATGGTCCGCATTCGCGTCACCCGCGCTGCCTTCCTCGCCCAGAAACGCAATCTCTGGAAACGCCGCGTGCAACTTTTTCTCGATCAGATTCTGGCAGCGAATGTCGAGCTCCAGTTTGATGTCATGCGCAGTGCGGGCGTTGATCTTTTTCGGAGCGTTCAGATTTTTGCGGATGATCACTCCGGCCGCGCGGGCAGCGTCAACGGCGGAAGCTAAAGACAATTTCAAGTTCACGAATCAGTTGATGCCACCCGCGATTGCGCGAGTCGAGCTTTTGATTCCATTTCGTCGCGCGAGGCGCATGGACGCAACTTGACACCCGCACCATTTTCAATTCCCTCGCCCCGCAGCGAAGCGCAGGGCGAGCGGATTTTGAGCCAAAACCTCCTCACCCCGCCATCTCCTCGGGCTTCGCTCGGAAGAGTGGGAGTGATCAGCCCTTTTGAATTTCGAAAGTTCAATCCGTTGTTTTCGTGCGGGTGCCAAGTTGCGTCCGACGCGTATTGCCATTCCGGTGACGGCTTGCCTCGCCTGACGGTTTCCGATAAATGGAAGGGCATTCCAAATTTATTCATGACTCAATTTATGAAATCCGGATTAAAACAGGTCGTGTGTTTGAGCCTTGCCGTCACGGCGCTCCAGTTCGTTACCCGCGCGGATGAAGCGCCATCCACCAGCACCAATTCCACCGAAGAGCTCAGCTACAGCATCGGCATGAGCATTGGTAACAGCCTTAAGCAGGGCGGTTACGAAGTGGATCCGAAGGTAGTCGGCGAAGCCATCAAAGACGTTCTCTCGGGCGCGCCAACGAAATTGACCGACAAGCAGGCGCAGGAAACGATCTCAAAATTCCGCCAGGAACAACAAGCCAAACGCGAACAGGATCGCGCGCAGTTGGCGGAGAAAAATCATGCCGAAGCTGAAAAATTTTTCGCGGAGAACAAAGAAAAAGAAGGCGTGAAAGTCGAATCCGTCAAGCAGGGCGATGCCACGGTCGAACTGCAATACAAGGTTCTGACGGAAGGTTCCGGCAATTCGCCCAAGGCGCAGGACACGGTCACGTTCAACTACAACGCAACGACCCTTGATGGAAAAGAAATCGACAGCACCAGCCGACGCGGCCAGCCGGTGAAAACGGTGTTGAACCAGTATCCGATTGCCGGCGTGAAAGAGGCGTTGCAACTGATGAAACCCGGCGCGAAATGGCAGGTGTTCATCCCGCCGGCGCTGGCGTTCGGCGATCGCGGTGCGGGACAAAATGTTGAACCCGGCAGCGCATTGATTTTTGAATTAGAATTGGTTGGTTTTGATGAGCCGCAACCGCTGACGAGCGACATCATCAAAGTGCCATCGAAAGAAGAACTGGATCGCGGCGCGAAGATTGAAGTGATCAAACCTGAAGACGTGAAGCGGATGCAGGAAACGAACGCGGCAGGAAAGAAATAAACTTCAGAATCCAATCTCCTGAAAATCAAAGCGCCGGAATTTCTGGCGCAACTGGGCACCCGCACCATTTTCAATTCCCTCGCCCCGCAGCGAAGCGCGGGGAGAGGGTCAGGGTGAGGGGATTTTGAGCTAAAAACCTCCTCCCCGGCCCTCTCCTCCGGCTTCGCTCGGAGGAAGAGGGAGGGATCAGCCGTTTTGAATATTCGAAAGTTCAATCCGATGTTTGGTGCGGGTGCCAAGTTGCGCCACGGAATTTCTGGCGCTTTTGTTTTTGACTGAGTTCAACCACGGATGAACACGGATGAGCGACTCTTCGGTCGTCTTGTGTGTTCAACCATTGATGAATCACGCGGCAGGGGCCACGACTGGAACGAGGCTGGGCTTCAAAATCCATTCACCGGAAATCATGGTGGATGCGACCGCGCCGGAATGTTGAACGATAGCGTCGTTCGCCCCCGACAAATCGCCACTGAACGGAATGCTGATCAGATCAGCGGATGCGTCGGCAATCAGTTCACCAATCTGGCCGCCCAGACCGAGAGCTTGCGCGCCGTTGACCGTGGCCATTTGTACAATTTTTTCCGGCGCGATTGCTGGATGAACTGCGGCGAATTGCTTCATCTCGTCAAACAGACTCAGCTCCACCGTTTCCTTCCGCCGCTTGTAAACTGTCGCCAAGCTGTCGGTGCCGAGACACACGTTCACACCTGCTGCCATCAGTTTCTCGAAAGGAAATGGCGCATGCTGAAAATAGAAATGACTGCGCGGACAATGCGCCACGCTGACTTTTCGCGCGGCGAGCAATGCGGCATCGTCATTCGCCAGATAATTCAAATGCACCGCCAGCAGATTTTCCGCGAGGGCTCCGTTGCGTTCCAGATGCTGAACCGGCGAACCGATTCCGCAGTCGCTGTGATCGCGTCCATTGCGACGCAGCCAGTCGAACATTTCTCCGCGCGCGTGAGCGAACATTTCAAATTCCAAATCCGATTCAGCAACGTGAATGGAAATCGGCAGACGCCGTTCGCGCGCGGCAGCGGCGGTCAAGTGAATCAGTTCCGGCGCGGTGGAGTAGGGAGCGTGCGGCGCAAGGCCGGCGAACGAATGGCTTTTTGGCAATTCATCAATGCGATCCAAAGCCTCCTGCAAAATCAATTGTGGGCTGCGCCGGCTTTTCACACCGGTCAATTCCAGCAAGGAAATCACGCGCAACGGCGTGGCGTTCCAGACATCCGGCAACAATTCCGGAACCGCTTCAAAATCTGCCACCGTCGTCGTGCCGGTGCGCAGCAACATTTGGGCGCCATTGATCCATGACTCAGCAAACTCTGTGTAGTTCCATTCCGCTTTTCCGGCCAGCATCAACTTGATCCAATCGGTGAACAGCTTCTGCGGCGGCAATCGTCCGGCCATGTTTGTGTAATCCAGATGACAATGCGCATTGACCAGGCCGGGCAGCAAAATGGAATCGCCCAGATCAATAATCTCAACGCCGGTTTCGCGCGCAAAATCCTTCCAGGATCCGATGGCAGCGATGCGGCTGCCGGAAATTTTTATCGCGCCGTTTTCAATCGAGGGCTGCGAGACCGGAACGATAATCCGGGAACGGACAATGAAGTTGGACCGAGATTTGATTGAAGATGTGGAAAGATCGGCGGCGGTCACGGAACGTTTTTACCAATCTGGAAATGAAGGGAAAAGTTGAAAGACAGAAACATTGTCACTGAAAATCAACGTTCAACTCTGAATGCCCTTCCGCGTTGTGCAGGAAAGCGCTTCAAAAACAATTGCGTCGCATTCGCGAACGGGAGTCCGCTCAAATCGCTCTCTGAGTGAGGCAGGAAATCGACCTGACCTGCGGTCGGCTGCTATCTCACCGCCGGTTTAAAGCGCCGCTTCCTGGCGGGTGCGTTTGGTGCGCGCGGCAACTTTATGTTTGCGCGCTTTGTTTTTGCTCTGACGCTTGCGGATTTGTTGCTCAATCTTTTTGGCGACCATGTCAATCGCCGCGTAGAGATCGCTTTCGCGATCTTCCGCAAACAGATCCGGACCGCGGACGCCGAGCCGAATGGAGCAGGAAAACTGTTTTTCCGGCGCGCGGGTGCGATCATGTTCGAGCGTCACCCGGGCATCCACCGCCCAACGGTCGAAATGCTCCAGCTTGTCCAGCTTGTCCAGCACGTGATCTTCAATGGCCTTGGTCAAAGTCACGTTATGCGTCGAGAGGATCAATTTCATGTTTCAAAGATGCAACTGCCTCGGCGCAAAATCCAGTGAAAGGTTGAAGACAGGGCGGTTAAATGAGCTAAATGTTTTTGAACATGGGGCGTGTTCAGTACGTGCTGTCTGATTCGCGCAACCATTCAACTGATTTAACCCTTCAGCGTCTTCGCTCGCTTAGGGCGTCTCGTGAATCTCCTCCAACCTGCGGCCCGTTGTCTCGCGTCCGTGAATCCCCAAAACTGTCGCAGCGGCCAATAATGGAACAGCGAGCGACACCGCCGGAACCGCCAGGCCCGGAAAGGCTGTAATGACAAACGCCACCGCATACGGCCCGACTACACCGCCAACTTTGCTGCTGCTCGCCGTCATGCCGCCACCGGTTGCGCGGAGTTTGGTGGGGTATAATTCCGCGCTGTAAGGCGAAAGCATTGCGATCATTCCGCTCAATCCAATCAGCAGAAAAACCGTCAGCGTGCTGAACAGAAGCTGGCTGTCACCGGCTTTGAAAAATGCAAATCCAGCCAGCACGGCGGCTGTGGAAACTGCAAACAGAATCATCGTTCGTTTGCTGCTCCAGAATCCGTACAGCCATGCGACCAGCAGGCATCCGGGCACCGCGAACAACGCCGCGCGCGCGAGCAGCCGATTCGCAATTTTTCCATCGAGATGCAGGTAATCCTGAAGAATCGTGGGCAGCCAGGTGAGAAATCCCCAGTTCACCAGGCCCCACGCGATGCCGTAGAAACAGACGGAGAACGTGAGCAGCGAGTAGGGTTTTCGGAAAAGCTGATTCAATTTAACGGAAGCTTTCGCGGGCGCAGGACTGGCCGAAGCGGGCGCGGCAATCAGTTCGATGTCAAAGCGGGCGAGGGTTTTGCGGGCTTGTTCGACGCGGCCTTCGTGCAGCAGGAAGCGCGGCGATTCGGGAATGAACCGGCTCAGCAGAATCACCAGCAGTCCCGTGGGAACATTCAGCAGCCAAAGAATTCGCCAACTGAAAATTGGTTCCAGCCAGCCCGCCGCGCCGCTTGCGGTCAGATAACCACCCGCACTGCCAAGACCGCCGACCAGCACCGAAACCCAACCGCGATGCCTCGATGGAATCATTTCAGCCAGCAAGGCAAAAACAATGGGCAACATGCCGCCCGCGGACATTCCCATGAAGAGGCACATGGCCAGATTCCATTCAAATGCCGGCATGCAACCGCAGATTCCGGTGCTGATGAAGATCAACGATGCGAGCAGAATGGAGCCGCGACGCCCCATGCGATCCGCGAGAATTCCCCAGATGATCGAGCCGACCGTGGTTCCCGCCATGGCGAAGAACGGCAGCAGAGAAGCTTCGCGCGCAGTGATTCCGTATTCGTGGCGCATTCCGGGAATGACAAATCCGATCGTGGCCGGTTTCATGACGTCCACCACCAGCGCGATGCCAAGAACGGTTACGAGCTTCCAGTGCTGTAGTCCGAGGCGCGCGTTGTCCATGGAATGTAATTGAAATTCGCTGGAGGCATCGTGCGCGGGCGTTTTGTGAACCGGAAATAATCCGTAGGCCGTCAGTCCAATTCCCGCCGCGATCAGAAACATTCCGAAGTGCATCAGATGCGACATGCCCGAACCGCTCATGTCGAAATGCGCGCCGCGCCGCGCCAGAAAATCAGGAAGATGAAATCCGACGCCGATGAGAATATACAACGTTCCAAACCAGAACGCGGCGGAGTGTCGGGTAAACGGATTTTTAAATCTCACGATCGCGCAGAGATTAGGAGGGAAGCCCGGCAAACGCAACGACGCGGCAATTCATCGAGCCTGATTAAAAACGGAGGGTCGCGTTCACAGACGTTCGCAGAGTTTCGTCATCGTAAAAATTCTTTGATGCTGCTGCGAAATATCACAACAATGCGGTTCACTGTTTTGAATTCTCTGGCTCATATTCATTTTGCCGGCGTTGAATCCCCGCGCCGCAGCTTGATGGCAAAGCCGATGGCGGCGGTGCGCCGGATTCGTCCGATTTCCACGCCGGCGCGCTCCAACGAAAGCGCGGTGA
>DASTXC010000044.1:0-42153 GCA_035765675.1 Verrucomicrobiia bacterium | reverse complement strand
ATTGGGGAGCGCAGACTTCAGTCCGCGAGTCTGTCCGATCACTGCATCTCGCGGACTGAAGTCCGCGCTCCGGCAGAACGGGATTTCGCCTCGCCAATCTTCAGCCGCGCAAAATCGCGGGGCAGGGCCGTTTGCGTTTGACACTTCAATCTCGCGCCTTAGCTTGGCGCGCGATGGAATCGCATCTGATTCAGCCCAATCCGTGGATGATCCTTCCGTTCGGGCTTCTGCTCGGAATGATCGCGCTCGCTCCTTTGTTCTTTGCGGACTGGTGGGCGAAACATTACACGAAAGTTGCATTCGCTCTCGGCGCGGTGACGCTCGCTTATTACCTCATCGGGTTGGAAGCCGGTCATCGCGTTCTGGAAACCGGCCACGAATACTTCAGTTTCATAGCCTTGATCGGCTCGCTGTTTGTCGTTTCCGGCGGCATTCATATCAACGTCAAAGGCGAAGCGACGCCGATGGTGAATGTGGTGTTCCTGCTGATCGGCGCCATCATCGCCAATTTTCTGGGCACTACCGGCGCATCCATGTTGATGATCCGGCCGTGGATTCGGATGAACAAATACCGCATCACGGCGCATCACATTGTGTTCTTCATTTTCATCGTTTCAAACGTCGGCGGCTGCCTCACGCCGATTGGCGATCCACCGTTGTATCTCGGTTATCTCCAAGGCATTCCATTCTGGTGGGTCGCGGAACATTGCGTATCGATGTGGGCGGTGGGGCTCGGGATTCTGCTGGCGATGTTCTACGTCGTGGATCGCATCAACTTTGCGCGGGCACCGCGTGAAGTGCGCGGCCGCGAAACCGCTCACGAAGAATGGCGGTTCGAAGGGCTTTCCAATGTTTTTTTTCTTGCCGTGATCCTTGGCGCAGTGATTTCGATAAAACGATTGCCGTCGTTCGTGCCAGAGGTATTGATGATCGCTGCCGCCGTCGGTTCCTATTTCACCACCAAAAAACCGGTTCACGAAGCCAACCATTTCGATTTCCATCCGATCAAAGAAGTCGCGATTCTGTTCATCGGCATTTTCGCCACGATGATGCCCGCGCTCGATTGGCTGGGACTGAACGCGCGCGCGTTGCTGGGGCCGAATCCCGCGTCGGGATTGTTTTATTGGGGCAGCGGAACACTTTCCAGCGTGCTCGATAATGCGCCAACGTATCTGAGTTTTCTTAGCGCGACCTTCGGTTCTTTTGTGAATGCTGACATCGTAACGCAGATTCAGCATCTCATTCAAAACGGGGGCGCGGATCTGGCAAACCTGACCGGCCCGCACGCGGAGCAGATCCGAAACACGTTCCTGACGCTGCAACGCTATCATGCCGATCAGCTCGCCGCGAAAACCGTGAGCATTCCAGAAATCGAAGTCTGCTTTCTGCTCGCGAACGCCACGCTGAACAAATACATCGTGGCAATCAGCATTGGCGCGGTGTTTTTCGGCGCGAACACCTACATCGGCAATGGCCCGAATTTCATGGTCAAATCCATTGCCGATCAGCAAAAGGTGAAAACACCATCGTTCCTCGGTTACATTTTCAAGTACACGCTGCCGTTCATGCTGCCCATGCTCGTTGTGATCTGGTGGATTTTCTTTCGCTGATAATTCCGGGAAGGACAAATTGCACGCGAGTTGCAACGGGTCCCAAAATCAGGAACGAATCTCAGCGATACAACGGAACGCGGGTCTTTGACCCGCAGCAACTTCGTAAATTCGAGAGGGTACACTTACGCGGCATTCACAGTGAAATTCGCATTGCTGCGGGTCAAAGACCCGCGCTCCGTTCGCAGGCAAATCCTTCACAAAGATTCGCGCCAACTTTTAATCACATCCGCCATGGTTGTTCCAGGCCCAGACTTCTGACTTTGTTCAACCCGCAATTGCCTCTACCTTCAAACCATGTTTCGTCCGTGCATTGATTTGCATGATGGCAAAGTGAAGCAGATCGTCGGCGGGTCGCTCAGCGATTCGCAAAACGATTTGCGCACGAATTTTATCTCCGATCGTCCGGCGGCGTGGTTCGCTGAAACCTACAAACGCGACGGACTCACCGGCGGTCACGTGATCATGCTCGGCCCGGGCAATGAAGCTGAAGCACGGTCCGCCTTGAGTGCTTATCCCGGTGGATTGCAGATCGGCGGCGGCATCAATGCCGACAACGCGCGCGCGTGGCTCGATGCCGGCGCTTCACACGTGATTGTCACTTCCTGGGTGTTCCGCAACGGCGCGCTCGATCAGGATCGATTGAAACAACTGATCGATGCGATCGGACGCAAACGGCTGGTGCTCGATCTCAGTTGCCGCAAGCGCGACGGAAATTATTTCGTGGTGACGGATCGCTGGCAGAAATTCACGGACCTGATTATCAGTCGCGACGTGCTCGAAACACTGGCAAAAAGCTGCGACGAATTCCTGATTCACGCCGTCGATGTTGAAGGTCTTTGCCGCGGAATCGACAGTGAATTGGTCGCGAATCTCGGTGCGTGGTCGCCGATTCCGACAACGTACGCGGGCGGCGCGAGTTCATTCAAAGATCTTCAGGAAGTCACGCGGCTGGGTCAGGGGAGAATTGATCTCACGATTGGTTCCGCGCTGGATATTTTCGGCGGCCACGGCGTGCGTTATCAGGAGGTCGTGGATTTCAATCGGGAAATCCGCCGCGATTGAATTATGAATCCGCGCCGCTGGCTGCACGAGCATTCGCTGAAGTTGCTGGCGATTCGCGACACACCACAGGCCATCGCTGGCGGCGTGGCGATTGGGATTTTCTTCGGGTTCACGCCGCTGTTCGGACTCAAGACTGTTTGCGCAATTTTCTTTGCGTGGCTGACGCGGAGCAACATTCTCGCAGCCGTGATTGCCGGCACGCTGCACGATCTGATTCTGCCGCTGATGCCGGTGGTTTACGTTTGGGAATACAAGATGGGTTTCTGGCTGCTCAGCCATCCGCATCATTGGCCGGTGAAACTTTCCAAGGTGCATCTCGCGTGGCACGAATGGCGGAACTGGCGAACGTTTCTCACGATTGGCAAACCGCTGTTGCTGGGCTCAATCGTTTATGGAACACCGTTCGCCGTGCTGTCTTTTTTCATCGCGAAATCCATCGTGGCGCGGCATCAGAAAAAGAAACGTACCCACGAACTGCTCACGGATTGAAATCCGCCGTTGATTGTGGATAGAGGATTTTTGGATCAGACCTTCGGTCCACTGATTCGAACAACTGAGCAGTGTTTCCGATTTCCAATCTCCGCTCCCTCTGCTTGCTCCTGTTCAAATTCCTTTCATTACCAGTCCCGCAACGTTCCGCGGGGCTGGACATTTTCCTGCGGTTTGACTGGCAGCATCATTTCTGAATCCTTTTGCGCGTCGAGAAGCTGCTTCGCCTGTTGCGGTGTCATTTCGCCCGGTGCGAATTTCTGCTGCTGCTCGGAATCCGGTTGTTGATCTTTCTTCTGATCGTCGGATTTTGGCTGCTGCTGTTGATCAGGTTTTGATTGATCCTTTTTATCTTTCTTATCCTGATCCTGCTTCGACTGCTGCTTCTGCTCCTGATCGTTCTGCTGCTTTTGTTGATCGGAATCTTTTTTTTGATCCTGCTTCTGATCCTTGTTCTGATCGGACTTGGATTGCTGTTGTTGCTGCTGTTGCTGTTTCTTGAGCAGTTCCTCGAGTTTCTTCAGTTTTTCGTCATTCGGAAAGCGCTTCAATCCTTCCTCCACGCGCTGGATCGCAAACGGAACGTTGTTGGTAAGATACGACTGCGCGCCGCTGTGGAAGAAATCATCCGCAGTCTGCGCGCCTGCACCGCAACAGAAAATCGCCAGCAGACTAATGCTGAGCCGGGTTCGCAATGTCATCGATTTCCTTTAATTTTTTGACGTATTCCTCGAATTGTTTCGCAGCGGGATTGTGCTGCACGAGCTGGTTCAGAATCTCAAAGGCGCGGTGATAATTCCGTCGGCGCACGGATTCGTCTGCGGCTTCTTTCGCCTGGCGCGCCGCTTCGCGCAATTGCGCAATCGCCTTCAGATTTTCCTGAACAAAATCCAGGTTATGCTTCGCATCGGCGTCGTTTTTGTTGATCGCCAGCGCATTCTGAAAACTCTTCTCCGCCTGTTTCCAGAGTTCTTCAACACCGTTCAGGTCTTTCGCCTGTTCGCCGAGATGAAACTGCGTGACGCCGATGTTGTAATACGCGGACGCCTGAAGATTCACATCCTGCGAAGCGAGCGCTTCGGTGTAAAACTTCAGCGCCGCGTCGTAATTTGTTCCGCGATACGCCGCGTCACCGGCATTGAAGAGGAATCGCAGATCGCCTTTCTTGTCCTCTTTGGCCAGCCGTTCGTATTCCTTCTGCGCTGCGGCAAACCTGCCCGCCTTGAAATCCTTCAGAGCCGTTGCGGGCGAAGCAATGGCTTTTCCACCGGCCAGCAAAATCAGAACGATTGAAATCGCGACCGTTGCCGGAGCGCGATTTGAAGCTTTGCTTTCGGAAGGATTCGAACGTTTCAATCCCGACGCGCGAAGGTTCTTGTCGGTTTTCCGCTCCGGGAAAAATATTTCAATGATGAGCAGGCCAATCGCAATCGCCAGCGGCCAGTGATAGTGGTCCACCGCGCGCTTCACCCATTTTTCCTGCGATTCGGATTTCGGCAGTGGCGCGAGACCCTGCGCATAAAGCGTGTCCACGGTGCCCGCGCCGCGCATGGGCAGATAAAAGCCACCCGCGGCAGTGGCAATGTCCCGCAGCAGTTTTTCGTTCAGATGCGACTTCACGACGTTGCCGTTTTCATCGCGAACGTAGTCGCTGTTTCCGTTTTCATCCTTGATGCGCAGCAGTTCACCTTCAGGTGAGCCGATGCCGATGGTGAAAATTTTCATTCCACCTTCCGCCGCCTTTTTTGCAGCAGCGAGCGCGTCGGAATCCTGATCTTCGCCATCGGAAAACAGCACCAGCACTTTGAAATTGTCGTTTTCACTGAACGCTTTTTCCGCAGTTTCAATCGCCTGCGCCAGCGCCGTCCCGCCTTCAGGCAGTGTGTGAACATCGAGCGAATTCACGCTTTGCCGGAATGCGGAATCATCAATCGTCAATGGACATTGGAGAAAAGCAGTTCCCGCGAAGGCAATCAGCCCCAGCCGATCCGACCGCGCCTGCTGCATCAAATCCAGCGCCGCGTATTTCGCGCGGGTCAGACGATTCGGCGCGATGTCCTCCGCAAGCATGCTTTTGGAAGTGTCGATTGCGACCACGATGTCCAGTCCGCGCTGCTTGACTTCTTCGAGGTGATAGCCCCACTGCGGGCGCGCCAGCGCAATGATGAGAAACGCCGCGGCGAAAATCAGCAGCACGGCGCGGATTTTTTCCCGCGTTGTGGAAACGCCCGCGATCAAGTTCGGCAACAGGCGAGCGTGAATGAATTGCATCATCAGCTTCTGTCGCGTGCGCGCGGACCACCAGTAGAACAGCGTCATCGCCGCCGGAACGATGAGCAGGAGCCAAAGAAAATGTGGATGGGCGAAGGTCATTGGTGAATTGCCGATTGGCGATTGCTGATTGAGCATTTGCGGTGCAGGCCTGAACGAGCGCCGTTTGTTCTGTTCACCGGCAATCCATGGGCTTTCAGAAGTCTGAAACGATTAACTACTCCCTCTCCTCCGAGCGAAGCCGGAGGAGAGGGACGGGGTGAGGAGATTTTCAGCTTAAAATCCTCTCTCCCTGACCCTCGCCCCGCGCTTCGCTGCGGGGCGAGGGAATTGTAAACGCTGCCGCCCTCAAGTTGTGTCTGCGTCGCGAGGAGAATCAGGTCTCCGGCAAACCGTGACGCAATCGGCAATCGGCATTTGGCAATCGGCAATTCCATCACGGCAGTCTCCTCAGCAATGTGTGCCGCAAAACCTGTTCGATCAGCACCAGTCCAAATCCCGGCGCGAGGAACAGGGCGAACAGTTCGCGATGGTGTGCGAATTTTTTGACTTCCGCTTCAGACTTTTCCAGCTTGTCGATCTCAGAGTAAATCGCTTCGAACTTTTCCGCATTGTCCGCGCGATAATATTTTCCACCGGTCATCTGCGCGATCTTTTGCAACGTTTCTTCATCGATATCCACCGGAACCATCCGATAAACCTTGCGTCCGAAAATATCGCGAACCGGCATCGGCGCCTGGCCGCGCACGCCCACGCCGATGGTATAAACCTTGATGCCAAGCGTCTGCGCGGCTTCCGCCACGGTGAGCGGCGCGACTTTGCCCGCATTGTTCACGCCGTCGGTCATCAGGATCACAATCTTGCTTTTGGACTTCAATTCGCGCAGCCGATTTATCGCGGTGCTGAGGCCGGAACCGATCGCCGTTTGATTTCCATTGATCGTTTCCAGATCGAGGCGTTCGAGATTTTTGAGCAGAAATTCGTGGTCGAGCGTCAGCGGCGAAGCGATGTAAGCCTGCGTGCCGAATGCCACAATGCCGATGCGATCATTCGGACGTTTCTTGATGAAATCGGTGAGCACGCGCTTGGCCATTTCGAGGCGATTGATCCGGTTGTCTTTGATTTCAAAATCCTCGGACATCATGCTGCCCGAAAGATCGATGGCGACGGCGATATCGATTCCGCTCGCGTTCACTTTGGTTTCGCTGCGGGTCAACCGTGGTTGCGCCAGCGCAATCAGCAGCAGCGCCAACGCCAGCCAGCGCAACGCGAGGAGGAACTGGCCCGAACGGGAACGCGAAACATTCAACACCGCGCGAACGAGTTGCACCGACGAATAAACAAATGCCGGCGGCTGATGGCGACGGCCTTTCAGCCAGGCCAGCAGCGGCAACAGCAACAGCAACAACAAAAGCCAGGGATGTGCGAAGGTCATCGGATTTACGATTTACGATTGGCGATTGACGAAGCTGCCGGGCTCGGCGGCGGCTGAGCTGCGTTGCCGGGAGCGCCGTTAATCGTTTGTTCCAGCGGAACGGTTTCATCGATCAGCCTCAAAGCTGAGTTATGAAGCTCGCGCAATTCTGGTTCGCCGGGTTCGTAGCGCGCGAATTTCACTAGATCACAACGCTTCAAAAATTCACCGAGGCTTTCCTTCTGGTCCGGCAACAGCAAATCTGTACTCGCGAGTTCATGCAGAAATTCTTCGGTCGTTCGCTCCGGCGCGCGGAACGTGAAGCGTTCTTCAAGGTAGGCGCGGATCGTATCCGACACTGCGGTGCAAAAAGGTTTCGGCTGTGAAATGAGCGCGAGCGCTTCATCGAGTTTTTGCCGCGCGCGAATGTGCGCAGGAACTGCCGGCACAAGCGGAGCGTTCACTTTGCGATTTCTCAGAAAACGAATGATCAGCCAGATTGCCACAAGCAACACCAGCGCGCCGAGCGTCCACCAAAGCCACATCAACGGACTGGAGATTTCAATCGGCGGCTTGATGTCGCGCAAGGCGTTCGTCGCCGCGTCCGGCGTCTGCGAAATCGATTTGGAAGCAGTTACGTTTGTCATTGAGCCATGAAACTCCGCATTTCGGGTTTCGCCCTTCGTCTTTCAAATTGCCGGTTCATCCTCTCAGCCTTCGTTTCTCGCGCGTTTCAAAAAATCTCGCCAGCGCAATCGTGTAAGGCTGATCGGTGCGCAGTTGAATGGCATCAATTCCAGCATTTCGAAACAGCCGCGTCGTGTCCGCCTGCGTCCGGGCCTGGCGTTCGGCAAAGGCTTTTCGCTTTCGCGCGTCGCCGGTGCTGACTTCCACAATCTCGCCCGTCTCCGCATCTTCCAAGACTAAACGTCCCAGTGCGGGAAGTTCCAGCTCGTAAGGATCGGTGATCTGCACGGCGACAAGATCGTGTCGGCGATTCGCCTGGCGCAACAGGGTGAACGATGCCTGCGCCAGCGATTCAAGCAGCATCAATTGCGGCCGCATGCGTCCGCGGTTTTGCGCCGCCGGCGAACCGATGAAATCCGAAATCACCACCGTGATGGCTTTGTGCGGCGTCACGCGCATGAGGAATTCCAATGCTTGATTGAGATTTGTTCCGCGGCGCTTCGGTTCGAAGAAAAGCACTTCGCGAATCACGCGTAACACATGGCCGCGTCCTTTGCGCGGCGGAATGAATTTTTCAACCGTGTCCGTGAAAAGAATCAGCCCGACTTTGTCGTTGTTGCGAATCGCCGAAAACGCCAGCACGGAAGCGATTTCCGCAGCGAGTTCGCGTTTGGATTGCTCGCGCGATCCGAACAAACCCGAGCCGCTGACATCCACCACGAGCATCAAAGTGAGTTCGCGTTCCTCGACAAATTTTTTCACGAACGGATGATTCATCCGTGCCGTGACGTTCCAATCGATCGTGCGGACTTCATCGCCGGGTTGATACTCGCGCACTTCTTCAAAGTTCATGCCCTGGCCTTTGAACACCGAGTGATACGCGCCCGCCAGAGATTCGCTGACGAAACGATTCGTGCGCAGTTCAATCTGCCGGATTTTTTTAAGAATTTCGCGGGGGATCATGGGATGGGATATTCTTCAACCACATTGTCGGCGCTGTCCATTCGCCAGGCTCGTTGCAAATCCCACGCATCATCCTCAATGGAGGCACATCGAAATTGGTAGTAACGGATGGGCTCTTCCGCGTTTTGTTTCCCTTCCGGATGGAAGGAGAAAGTCCCGGCCGCGAATCCGGATTCGGCAACCAGGGTGCCTTTGTCATCCTTGGCCAACCACGGCACTCCGCCGTTTTTCTTCTCGCGTTTGATGAACCTCTGAAAAGAGTTCCGTTCCTCTTCGGTGATCAGCACCAGAGGGCCGACGCGTCGCTGTTTTAGATACATCTTTCGATTCGGAAAATCGAAGGTTACCAGATTTCTTGCGAGGAGTCTAAGTCCTAAAACGCTTTCGTCAGAGCCTTCCAGTGAATGCACGACTGCATTTGTATAGAAGCAGCCGTTCAGTGAATAGTCAGTCAGCAGGGAGCCGTGGATGACTACGGTTCCATTGGTTTTTGTTCCGCTTTGCGGTAGGCCTTTCTGAATTCGTATCGCCCGTTGAAACATGCTTTTGCTGAGGGATCCGTCTGCACAATCACCGGTATCGATCTCGCACCATTCTTCATTTCCAAAGAGGCTGATTCGCGCCGATAAATTTCCCCACATGAGGCGAAACGGAAACGGATACTGCGGAGTTTTTGAGCGAATTCCGAATGGAACATTGGGGTAGGAATAGGCCAGGGGAAATGCCTCTCCCCAAGAGCCGTCATCCGAAACATCCGAATCCAAAAAGCGAATCGTATGCTGATCGAAATCCAGTTGAATGCAATAGTGTTGAAGACAATCCATTCCAAGAATACCACCCAGTTGATGCCCTCCTGCTTCGCTTCGCACCGTGTCAGAGACCACGACGAACTTGCCCGGTTGCAGTCGGGTCGTCCCAAGATACAACTTTGGCCACGAATACTTGGTTGCGATGGATTTTCCACCGTCCAGCCATGGAAACTCTATCTTCTGCCGCCCAATTGGTTTTCCAAGTTTTGCCTCCAATGATTTTTTCAGGACGGTTATCGGTGAGCCAGTATCCACGCAAAACCAGAAATCATCGCTGTCTTGGAGTCGGAGTTTGATCAGCAAATAGTTTCCCCGGCCCGCACCCCAGTTGAATGAAGTAGAAGTGGGAAGCACGGGGCGGGCTGTCTTGGGCGATGAACAGGCGCAACACCCCAAAAGCATAATGCAAACAATCTGGCGGATTTTTTTAAGAATTTCGCGGGGGATCATGCGCTTGCAAACAGTTTTGTGGCCAGTAAAGTTATTTCTATGAGCAAATCGGAAATTCTTGATGAATTGCGCCGGATGCCCGAAGCAGAACGCCGGGCACTCGTCGAAGAAATTGATTTGGAATTTGGCGATTTTGACGACGAACTCACGCCGGAGCAAAAATCTGAACTTGACCGACGCGCCGAGGAATTCAGTAAAAATCCCGGCGATGGAATTCCGTTTGAGCAAGTCCGCGAAGAAGCGCGCAAACGCTTCGGCTGGAAGTAAGACGCCTGCGGCTCAAATCGCCTGCCGACTTGGATTACCTTCAGGCCTTGGATTGGTATGAGGCGCGGCAGCCGGGTTTGGGCCGGGAATTTGACGCCGAACTTGTGGCACTGTTTGAACGTATCAAATAAAATCCGGACCTTTTTCAAAAGGAAACCGCTCTTGTTCGCAAGGCGCAAATGCCACGTTTCAAATACCGAGTTAATTTCAGGGTAGAAGGCAATGAGGTCGGTGTATTGGCCATTTGGCATCCAAGCCGGAATCCTGAAACGCTTCGTGGACGGTTGGGATGACGCAGACAAATGTTTCCCGATCACGAGCTGGTTCGGGCCAATCTCGAGCTGCCGAATTTTTTTTAGAAACTCTCGCGCCATTGCTTTCGATTACTTGGAAATTCTGACCGCAATCACGGTTCGACGTTCGAGATTTTTACCCGGACGAAGCGCGGCCAGTAAAGTCGCGCGTCTTTCAGCGTTTCCACAAAATCCAATGAATTGGCGGCATAGGTCAACAGGAGTTCATTGGTGTTGGTCGTTAACATCGGATGCGCTTTCGCCGCGTAGGTGAAGACGTTTTTGCTCCACGAGGGTTCCGGACAGCGATACACGATTTTCGCTTCGCTCCACGGTCCCCAGGGTTCAGAGGCGGTGCGCGCAATGATATTCCTGGACATCCCGTTCTCGGTGCAGATCAAAACGAATTGCTTCAGCGCGGGCAGCCAGGTCACGGAATACTCCGTTGCGACGCCATCGCAGAGTGGCGCAATGGATTCCACATTGGTGCTCCAGCCGGTGGTGGTTCGAAATTCCCAGGATTGAAAATCGCCGAGGCGTTTTTCCGGCGCGCGAGCCAGGATTATTTTCTTGCCCTGAAGTTTCATGTCGCTCGCGCCAAAAATGTAAATGAAGCCATTGGTTTGCAGCAGCGCCGAACCGAAAAGCCGGTTCTTATGCGAGCCGAATGTTGCGAAGGGAATCTTCCGTTGCGTCATCTGCCATTCGGTGGGCGGCGCAAATGGATTGGAAACTTCGCCGAGCCACAGACCGATGTGCTGAAATGAAAACGCTGAGTCGCCTTCGGTGCGTTCGAATTGCGGGAGGAACAGAAACAATTTTCCGTTTGCGAGAATACCATCAAACAACCAGAACCAACCTTTGCCATCCGCAGGAGTAATCAGGGCGCGAGGTTTTTCATCGGAAGATTTGCCGTGAAAAAATTCCACGCGGGCACGTTGCGCGTCGATGCCGTGCTGCCAGGCAGCGGAATTGTTGATCATCGTCGCATTGACGCGATGCCCGTCGCGCACCTCGCCAACAAACGTGTCGCTGAAAAGCCAGAGCGTCAGACCATTCGTGAGGGCGACCGTAAAATCGCCATCCGCACCAATCCAGCCGCGGCTTTGTTGAAACAACAAATCATATTCCGGGGCGCTTTCACTGTTCCAATCCGCCGCGCGGGAGAATGTGACGGACAGCAGAAGAAAAAAGATCAATCCCGGTTTAATGACGTCGATGAGTAAAGCTTTCAACACAGAGTGGATTCAGAAATGCGGGTTTCACAAAATCGGACTGCGAAAAGTTCTCAGGTCTTTTCTGTTCGATCCCGGCTTCCACGTTGCCAAAATGCATCAGGCAGGTAAGATTTGCCCTATGCCGATGACATTGGATCAGATTGTTGAAGAAACGCGGCAGATGCCCAGCGAAGTGGTGGCGGAACTCGTGGATCGCATTTTGATCGTTCGGCATGGCGACCTTGATACTTCGGTTGACTCTGCCTGGAAAGCCGAAGCCCGCCGTCGTGTTGCGGAACTGGAGTCCGGAAGGATTCAAGGTGTTCCTCTGGAGGAATCCCTGGCACGGGCGCGCAAGATTGCAGGTTTGTGAATTACCGGTTGCATCCCGAAGCTGACCGAGAGTTCGCTGCGGCCGTCCAATACTATTCCGAAATCTCTCCGGAGCTTGGAGTTCGGTTCTATCGGGAAATGGAACGATTGCTCCTGGCAGTTTGCGCTCATCCGGAGCGGTATTGGAAATTTGATCCGCCGACCCGCCGCCATCTGAGCAGCGATTTTCCTTACGCAGTAATCTACGTGGAAAAACCGGATTACATTTGGATTGTCGCGATAATGAACATGAAGCGGCATCCTGGTTATTGGCGTGAGCGATTGACATGATAGCCGCGACATTCTCTTCTCTGTCGCTCATTCGATTATTCCTCACGGCACCGGCAGTTCAAAAATTTTCTGAATGGCGTCTCGCGGGTCGTTTTCCGCCTCAGCTTCGGAGGCGATGAATTTCATTTCGCACTTTTCTTTTTGGCGACGTATTTCACGCCTTCTAACGCCTCGAAATCGTCGTCCTGTGTCCAAAGCGTGTGTCCAAAGCGTCGCCTCACGGGCATGCGCGGTGGCATGAACAATCGAGTCAGCCATCGGCAGCTTGGTTTGCAGACTCAAACGCGCGGCATAAGCGGCCAGTTTTGCATCCAGGTCCACCACTTCGCCCTGTTGCATGTGCGCCACGGCTTTCACCGCCGGCGCTTCACCGCGTTCGCGCGAAATCCACTTGAACACTTCATAGATGGTTAACGAGGGGACAAGCAGATCCTCAATATTCTCAATGGAAGCGGCAAAAAATCCTGCGTTCGGGCCGTCGGTGAAATATTCGATCCACCCGGATGAATCCACCACGTTCATAAGCGGTCGGCTTCGCGCTCAAAGTTGGCGTTCATGCCTTTCAGAAAGCCGCGCATTTCTTTCATCGGCTTCATAGGCACAAGTTCAATCCGCTCGCCCAGGGCGAAAACCTGAAGTTTCTGGCCAGCCTTGAGTTTCAACAAATCCCGCACAGCCTGCGGAATGACCACCTGGAATTTTGGCGATAGTGTGACGGTGTTCATACCGTTATCAGATTGGTAAAACGATATTGCGTTCGATGTGTTGCGTCAACCACACCCGCCTTCCAAAACAGGCGATGCTGGCTTCCGCCATTGTGTGGGAAATTCTGTTTTATGTGCTTCCCCCAAAATTTTTCACGGTACCGGCAGTTCATCAAAAATTTTCTGAATCACCGTTTCGCTTGTTTTCTCTTCGGCTTCGGCTTCGTAGGTGATGGCGACGCGATGGCGCAACACATCCATGCCGATGCTTTTTACGTCCTGCGGCGTGACGTAACCGCGGCCTTTCAGGAACGCGTAGGCCTTCGCAGCGAGCGTCAGCGAAATCGTCGCGCGCGGCGAAGCGCCGATCTGGATGAAATCTTTCACCGCAATTTTGTAATGCTCGGGATCGCGGGTCGCGCAGACGAGATCGACAATATAATCCTTCACCTTGTCGTCCACGTAGATGTCATTGATCACCTGGCGCGCTTTTAGAATCTGCTGTGGATCGACGACCGGCTGCGTCGCGGGTGTGCCGGAGGTTTTCGCCATTACTTCCAGAATCTGCCGTTCTTCCGCGCGCGTGGGATAACCGATCTTGAGCTTCAGCATGAATCGATCGACCTGAGCTTCGGGTAATGGATAGGTGCCTTCCTGTTCGATGGGATTCTGCGTTGCGAGCACGAGAAACGGTTCTTCGAGTTTGTAAGTCTGTTCGCCGATCGTGACCTGCTTTTCCTGCATCGCTTCCAGCAACGCGCTTTGCACTTTGGCAGGCGCGCGATTGATTTCATCGGCGAGAACCAGATTTGCGAAGATCGGTCCGCGGCGCGTGGTAAAGCCGCCGGACTGCGGATTGTAAATCTGCGTGCCGACGACATCGGCGGGCAGCATGTCGGGCGTGAATTGCAGGCGGGAAAATTTGACGTTGAGACAGGTTGCGAGCGATTTGACGGAGAGGGTTTTCGCGAGACCGGGAACGCCTTCCAGCAGCACGTGGCCGTTTGCGAGCAGGCCGATGGTCAGTCGTTCGACAAGATAATTTTGTCCGATAATGACTTTGCCGAGTTCGGCAAACAGTGGATGGATAAAAGCTCCGGCTTCCTGGACAGCTTCGTTAATGGCATTGATTCCTGTGTTCATATTGGGAAAACGTCCCTGAATGGACATCGGAAACGCGGCGGCTGTTCAAGGGAAAAATTCAATGGCGTAGCGGCGTCTCGTCAGAGCGCCGCCATTTTCTCAACGGTTTTGGCAACCGATTTATGCAATAGAAACGTGATTCGATGTCCGCTGCGAATGCTTGGTAGAATTCACGCGAAAGCCGAGGAAGATGTGCATTTCCGGATTCTCCATGAATCCGATTATAGCGGCGTGCGGCATTCGAGCGTCGCAAATTTTTTCGAATCTCCTAAATGAAATGGCGGCGCTCTTACGAGGCTCCGCTACTATCGCTGCGGGCCTTTGAAATGTCTTGCGCGATTTGCTCTTTCAGCTCGGTCAGGGAGCCGAATTTTTTTTCGTCCCGGAGTTTCTCGGTGAAGATCACTTCGAGTTCCTTACCGTAAAGTTCGCCGTCGAAATCAAGCAGATGAACTTCCACGCGCTTTTCCGGCGTGGCGTTTTGCAACGTGGGCCGCACGCCGATGTTCATGACCGAGCTATAGATTTTTCCGGCGACAATACTGCGCGCGGCGTAAACGCCGTTGGGCGGCAAAGCCAAACCAGTGACGTCAATGTTCGCCGTTGGAAATCCAAGCTGATGCCCGAGCCGATCGCCTTTTATCACGGGGCCGGTGAGCGAATACGCGCGGCCGAGCATTTGACTCGCGAGATCGAGATTGCCGGCCTGGATCGCTTCGCGAACGCGTGTGCTGCTGATCGTTTTTCCATCGAGCGAAACCGCCGCCATGCCGTGAACTTTGAATTGCAGTTCTTCGCCAAGTTTTTGCAGCAGCGCGACGTTGCCATCCCGTTTGTGACCGAACGTAAAATTTGCGCCAACGCACAGGCTTTGAATTTTTCCCAGATCACGCGCCAGTGAATGGATGAATTGTTCGCCGGGTTGTTGGCTGAACGCTTTATCAAAATGAATCAACAATAGCGCGTCCGCTCCGAGCGTTTCAATCGTGCGCAGCTTTCGACTGAGAGGATAAATCAAAGCCGGCGCGCGATTCGGTGCGACGACCGTTGCGGGATGCTGATCGAACGTGATGACGAGCGCGATAGCGTCGTGCTGAGTGGCATCTGCAATGGTCTGACGGATGATCTGCTGGTGGCCGAGGTGGACGCCGTCGAAGAAGCCAATCGCCAGGCAGACTTTGCGCCCGGCGGGTTTCAATTCGTTTGCGGCATGGATGACGTTCACGCGCGGGATTGTAATGGTCGCTTCGAAGAACGCCGCAAATTTTTCCGGAGTTCAAAGAAAAGTTCGATCGGACAACGCGAATCCCGGTTTGAACCGCGAGGCATTGGCAAGGAATTCGAAGAAGTATCAGTGCGACGCGTACAAAACAAAAGCCGGACAACAGGTCCGGCTTTACACACGGCGCAATGAGAACTTAACGCCGACGCCCAAGAGACTATCGTCTTCCGCTTTTTCGTCATGTCCCCAGTGGTGGGGACAACGGCCCAATTCGCGAATGGTGAAGGGCTATCGCGGAATTTCTTCAGGATGTGCGCTTTTGAATTTAAATAGTGGCACGGGTGTCTCGCTCGTGTGTGAGGGGTGTACCTTGAAGCTGATTCGCACGGGCGAGACGCCCATGCCACTGCCGTTCGTAAGGTTCGGAACTGGACAACTTTTCTCGCGTTCGATAGGGTCGCTCTCATGAAGTCAGAAAAGGGTGGGGACTTTGGAGTGTTTCACTGTTCAAAGATACTGGGCATCGTATTGCTGTCGTGTTGTGCGA
This sequence comes from Verrucomicrobiia bacterium, assembly GCA_035765675.1. Lineage (GTDB taxonomy): Bacteria > Verrucomicrobiota > Verrucomicrobiia > Limisphaerales > DASXHY01 > DASXHY01. The sequence goes on along the minus strand of DASTXC010000044.1, from coordinate 26,339 downwards.
CGCCGGCATTTGCGCAACCGGCGAACGATTCGTTTGCGAATCGCATTCCAATCGCGGTCGATCAAGCCTCTGTATCCGGCACGCTTTCCAATGCCACGTTTGAAGCGGGCGAGCCAATCATTGAAGGCGTTTCCAGTGGCCAAACCGCATGGTGGACCTGGACCGCGCCGAGCAATGGAATCATGACGCTGGAAATCGACGGCACGGGTTTCAATCCGTTACTGGCCGTTTACCAGGGCAGTGAACTTCCCAATCTTTCGCTCGTGGCGAGCAATATTTTTCTTTCGTGTTACGAAGATACCGAGTGCGGCTGTCATTGGCGCGAGCGCACGGGTGTTCGGTTTCACGTGGCGCAGGGAGCCGTTTACCAGATCGGTGTGGATTCAGCCGTGATCACGGACAGCGGTTGGGAATATCAAACCGGTGTGGGCGGCGGCCTGGAGAATCAGGTGGTTCATACAACCAACGTCCTGGCCGGCGGTGCGGTTCAATTGACATTGCATTTCCAACCGGCTCCGCAAAACGACGATCTGGCTCATGCCATTCTGCTAAGCGGAAAGCGAAAGCATATCAACACGTCGAATGCCGGCGCGACGCGTGAAGCCGGAGAACCATTGCATCTGGGAAATCCAAGCGGCAGTTCAGTCTGGTATTCGTGGAAAGCACCTGCGTCCGGGCGAGTGACGCTGTCGGCGAATGAAATTGAACAGTATGCGGAACCAGTTACCTACAGCACTTTTGGTTTCTCCCTTTCTTCCCTTTCCGTAATCGTTGGCAGTGGAAGTGGCAGTTTCTGCGGCGACGAAATCGATCAAAGTCCACCGCCAAAATTTTATCCCGTCTTTGCCGCTTACACCGGATCGTCAGTCGATTCACTCGTTTCTGCCAATGCGCTGGAGCTTGGTTTGGAAGATTATCCTCACGCCGTCAGTTTCGATGCAGTGCGCGGCACGACCTATCAGATCGCGTTCGATGGCAATGCGGGAACCACTGGCAACACGCCTTTGTATCTCGCCCTCACGAAACCCGCTTCAAACGATGCTTTCAAACATCGTCTCAAAATGCACGGCGCGCGCACGATTGCCACCGGTTACAACGCGGGCGCAACGCACGAAGCGAATGAACCTGCGGCACCGGCCAACTCAACCGGCAAAAGCGTCTGGTGGTCCTGGACTGCGCCGGTGAACGGGCTGGTCTGGATCAATCTCGATGGCAGTGATTATGAGTCGTCTCCTGTTTCGGTATTCACCGGATCGAAGCTGAAAAACCTGACCACTGTTCCGAGCATCACCCGGACGAATTCTCCCGGCTACACGAGTTTCGAAGCCGTGGCCGGACACACCTATCAGATTGCGACTTACGACCTCAACGGTTTGACTGGAAAAATCAAAATGAGTTTGTGGGCCGAGGCCGTTGAAACGCCTTTGGTGAATCAGATGAACCTCGGGCAAACGCTTTCGATCCTCCGTTTCAACGCGCTGCCGAAACAAAAAATACTGCTGCAACATCTCAAGGGAGAATCCTGGAAGAACGTGCGGACGGCCGTGGCTCATCAGCGTACCGTAAATTTTATGGTGCGTCCCGCGGCGGGAGAAGGCGCAGGAAATTATCGCGCCGTCGTGGTGGATTATATTCGATAATCGCCCGAGCAAAATCGGTGTCTCGCCTGTAATCGCTTCGAAAGCGAAACAACTGAATTGCGCTTGCACCGTTCCGGCGCATTTTCTACAAACACCGGCGCATGTCGTCCAAACGTCCCAAAACCAAATCCGCAGCGGCTTTTGATCTGCAATCTTTTCTCACCGCCAGCACGGAATCCGTGAATCAGGCGCTGAACCGTTTTCTGCCTTCGGAAAAAACCAAGCCCGCCACGATTCACAAGGCGATGCGTTACTCGCTGTTCGCCGGCGGCAAACGGATGCGACCCGCGCTGTGTCTCGCGGCGGCGCAGGCGTGCGGCGGGAAGGAATCAGATACGATGCCGCTGGCCTGCGCGGTCGAGTGCATTCACACTTATTCGCTCGTGCATGACGATTTGCCGGCGATGGACAATGACGATTATCGCCGCGGCAAGCTGACGAATCACAAGGTTTTCGGCGAAGGCGTGGCGGTGCTGGCGGGCGACGCGTTGCTCACGCAGGCGTTTGAAATCGCCGCGCAATGCAAAAGCTGGCCACGTTATTCGCATCAGCAGATTATTCTCGAACTCGCGCAGGCGTCCGGTTCGTTGCAACTCATCGCCGGGCAGGTCGCTGATCTGGAAGGTGAAGGCAAAAAAACTTCGGTCGAACAACTTCGATACATTCACGAACGCAAGACCTCCGCGCTGCTGTGTTGCTCCGTTCGCCTTGGCGGCATGAGCGCGAATTGCACGCCGGCACAACTCAAGGCGCTCACGGATTTTGGTTATCATGTCGGACTCGCGTTTCAGGTGATCGACGACATCCTCGATGTCACGCAAACCAGCGAGCAACTGGGGAAGACGGCGGGCAAAGATACGAAAGCGCAGAAGGCCACGTATCCTTCAATTGTCGGCCTGGAAAAATCCCGCAGGATCGCCGCGCAACTTACCGACAAAGCCTTCGCGTCGTTGAAAGTTTTCAAAGGCAAAGCTCAGGCGCTGGAAGGTCTCGCGGAGTTTCTTCTGAAACGAGACCGGTGATTTCACAGGAGAAATAGCCGTCAGAATACGCAGAATACGCGAAAATTCGATGGCCGAACGGCTTTGCCGGCTTGTCTCTTCAATTCATTCATCATTCCGGAACGGTTTGATTGATCGGTCTGTGTTTCAAAATCTGTTTCGCGTATTTCGCGTAGTTTGCGGTTTCAGGGCGCAACTTGACACCCGCACCATTTTCGATTCCCTCGCCCCGCAGCGAAGCGCGGGGAGAGGGCTAGGGTGAGGGGATTTTGAGCTAAAAACCTCCTCACCCCGGCCCTCTCCTCCGGCTTCGCTCGGAGGAGAGGGAGTGATCAGCCGTTTTGAATGTTCGAAAGTTCAACCCGTTGTTTGGTGCGGGTGCCAAGTTGCGCCCCCGGAGCATCCCTCCATGGTTGCTGTCTTGAAACTCGCGCGAATTCGCCTGACACTCAGCGACGATGAAGTCTGGAAATTATTTCTCCGTAAGACGGTCCGCGTTGTTTGGAACGATGTTGGTCGCGGCATTGATCCATTCGACTGTTGCTCCGGCACAAACTGAATCGGCGCGCGCTCGTCGGAACACAATTTATCCCGCTTTGCCGCTTGAACAATCGGCGAGTCGCGGCGTGGTGACGCGCGATCCGTCCAGCATTGTGAAGTGCAAGGATGAATACTGGGTGTTTTACACGGGACGCGGCGTGCCGACGTTTCGCTCGAAAGATCTGGTGAAATGGGAGCACGGTCCGGCGGTGTTTCAATCTGCGCCCGAATGGATTGCTGATATCGTCCCGGAAAATCGCAACATGGTTTATTGGGCGCCGGACATCATCAAAGTGGGTGACCGTTATCTGCTTTATTATTCCGTCTCGACCATGGGGAAGATGACTTCAGCCATCGGACTGGCGACGAATCCGACTCTGGATCCGAATGACCCGAATTATCGCTGGGTCGATCAGGGCTACGTGGTGCGGACGCAGGAAGGGCAGAAGGGCGATCCTTACAACGCGATTGATCCGTCGTTGTTTCAAGATCGCGATGGAAGTCTGTGGATGACGTTTGGTTCGTATTGGACCGGCATCAAATTGATTCAACTCGATCCGAAAACCGGAAAACGCATCGCGTCGGATTCACCGATGTATTCGCTCGCTTACAATGATTCCATTGAAGCGGCGCACATTACCCGGCACGAGGACTACTACTATTTGTTCGTGAACTGGGACGCGTGTTGTCGCGGCACGAACAGCACCTACAACATTCGTGTGGGCCGGAGCAAAAACATCACCGGTCCGTACGTGGACAAAGCGGGCGTGGATATGATGAAAAGTGGCGGCAGTCTTTTTCTGCCGACTATGAACGGACCGTTGATCGGGCCGGGACACGCAGGAACGTTGAGTGCGGAGGGCAAGACGTGGTTCACGTCCTGTTTTGAAGGCAATATCAACATGGACGGCAAAGCGACGTTGGCCATCATGCCGCTGAACTGGAAAGACGGTTGGCCTGAAGCGATTGTGCCGGACGTGAATTCCACCGCGACTGCTCCGCCCTCTTCATCAAAGTGAAAGCGTTTCAGGGGTAGCAACTCATCCGTGCCAATTGCCTCTTTGAAGACGCACAATTTTTTGTCCGTGAAGAAAATGCTTCCGATATGATGCGATCCAATTCGGATGTCCCGGCGATCGCCGGAAAGAAATCCGGCCGCAAAGTTCGTGAAGGTTTGGCTGCGCGCCGTCGCTCGACGGAAAAAATGAAAGCGGCGGCGCTTCGGCAGGCTGGAGCGATCAAGAAAAACAAAACCATTCTCTCAGCCATCAAAAACAAAGAGGTGCTCCGTTTCACTTACAACGGGAAAGAGCGAGTCGTCGAACCGCAGACTTACGGCATCAGCATCGCGGGACATGAAGTGCTTCGAGCATTTCAGAAAGGTGGAGGCAGTCGTTCGGGACAAACGAAAATCGCGAAGCTTTTTGACGTTGAGAAAATTTCCAGCCTGGAGAAAACCGGCGAAAAATTTTCTCGAGCTTTGCCGGAACACAATCCGCAGGATAGCGCGATGGCTGAAGTTTTCGCGAGTCTTCCCAGGCCGGCGCGCAATCGTTGAAACTCCTGCATTCCTGACTGATTCTGCTGCGGATTGACGCGCTACCTGCTAAACCATCAGACATGAAGAGTGACAAAAGAGGATTAACTGCAAAGCAGGCGGGCGAACTGATTGAGACGTTGAAAGCCCGTTTTGAGAAAAACATCAACCGCCACAAAGGTCTGGAATGGGCGAAAGTTCAGGCGCGACTGGAAGCGAATCCTGAAAAGCTATGGTCGCTCAACGAAATGGAACGCACGGGCGGTGAACCGGATGTCGTGCGTTATGAAAAATCGGGCGAAGTCCTTTTCTTCGATTGTTCACCCGAAAGTCCGGCGGGAAGACGCAGCGTTTGTTACGATCGCGAGGGATGGTTGTCGCGGAAAGAGGCTCGCCCGAAAACTACTGCGATGGATATGGCGACTGAAATCGGCGTCGAGCTTCTCACCGAGGAGGAATATTTAGCGCTGCAAAAGCTTGGCGAATGCGATTTGAAAACGTCGAGCTGGCTTAAAACGCCGGACGATTTTCGGAAGCTCGGCGGCGCTTTGTATGGCGAACGCCGTTATGGACGCATTTTCATCGGTCACAACGGCGCGCAATCTTACTACGCCGCCCGAGGTTTTCGCGGCTCTTTGCGAATCTGAAAATCACCAAAAGCGGACAAATCAACTCGATTTGATTTGTCCGTTTCAGCGGAACGATTCAGTTGAAACAGTTCAAATTCGGGTCGCGATCACTTCCAGATATTCAGCGGCGACTTCCGTCTGGTTCGGAGATTTTGCGATGTTGTTTTGGGTTTGGAGTTCGACGAGATCGCGTCGCAAAGCTTCCTGGCTCGGTGCGGGAAGCGATTCGAACGCGCGAAATGTCGGCCCGTAATATTTGCGAAAGAACTCCACGGTGTCCGCAGGCGAATATGGAAAACGCATCGCCGCAATGCGTCGTGTGAGTTGCAAGTCCTTGAATCCGGATTGCAGGCGCTGGCTGACGATGGATTCATTTCCCCAGTCCAGCGGTGATGGAATTCCCGCGGGTGGCGGAGGCAAATGCGTTTTAAAAACGCGGAACATTTTTCCGATGAACCCTTCTGGCGTCCAGTTCGCCAAGGCAATCCTGCCGCCTGATTTCGTGACGCGCTGCAATTCAGCGGCGACTCTTTCGGGCTGCGGCGCGAACATCAATCCGAACATGCTGATCGAAAGATCGAAGCTGCCATCCGCAAAAGGCAATGCTTCGGCATCGCCTTCTTCAAAAGCAATGTTCAGCCCGGCATCAGCCGCGCGGGCACGTGCCTGGGTGAGAAGATTTTCGGCAATATCAACGCCGCTGACCACGCAGCCCTGGCGAGCCGCGATGACCGCGAGATTGCCTGTTCCGCAAGCGACATCGAGCACGCGCTGGCCGGTTCGCAAAGATTGCCGCGCCATGAATTCTTCCGCGACATTTTCGATGCTGCGGGCGATTTGCCCGTAGTCGCCGGATTGCCAGGTGGCTTTTTGTTTGGATTTGATGACGTTGAGATCGACGACGGGTGGACGTGTCAAAACCGTTTTGTTTTCAGTTGTTGTTTGCATAATCGTTTCCGTTGGATTTACCGGAAGCAGAATGCGAAAAACAAAACCGGTGCGCTTTGCTGCGCAGTTCAATCTTTTGACTGAGAAGTTCAGGCTGGAATCGCAGTTGTCTGCCGATAAGTCACGGGCGGAATGCCGAAGCGTTCTTTGAAAACGCGGCTGAAATGCGAAACGTCTTCGAAGCCGCTTTCAAAAGCGATTTCGGTGACATTCATTGGCGAACTCTGCAACAGCTTGGCGGAATGTTCGAGCCGTCTTTGCAAAAGCCATTTGCCGGGTGATTCGCCGAACTGCGCCTGGAATTCGCGTTTGAAAGAAGAGAGGCTGCGATGACACAGCCGGGCGAATTCCTCCAGCGAAAGGTTGAAACGGAAATTCGTCTCCATGATTTCCCTTAGCAGCGGCGAATCACTTTCGCTCAAGCGGCAAAAATACGCCGCCAGTTCGGAGTTCGTTCCGCTCGTGAGAATGCTGATCACCAGCTCTTTCAATTTCAGATGCACGAGCGGTTCGGGCGGTCTTTGATTGCCGGAAAGATATGTTTGCATCGACTGAAACAACGCTGCCAACGCGACATCGTTTTTGATTCTCAACGCTGCTTTGATCGGGACAACGTTTGCGGTCTTGAGACTCAATGCGTGGGCAACTTCGCGAACGACCTTGCGCAGGAGCGCGTCGGGAATGAACAACATCAGCAGGCAGACCTCTTCTTCAAAATGCTGCTCCACGATGGTCGCTCCCTTTTTGAAAAACAATGTGTCGCCCGGATTGGCGCGCCACACACCATCGGGCGTGTGCCAGGTCTTCTTTCCGGTAATCACGTGGACGAGATAATCGGCCTGAGTCCAGTTCGGCAGTTTCTTTTCGGTCGCGCCGCAGGTGTATTCGGCGAAGAGAAAACCATTTATCTCGAGCTTGCTGTAACTCGGATTCGTGCGCACAGCTTCGTAAAGATTCAGCATAACCAGACGCGGGATTCGCCGATCATCATACACCAGGACGGCACTTGCCGCATAACAGAACTTTTGACGCATTCCGATCCGGGAAGTGGCGCGATCGGACGTGCGAAATTTGAGACGACGGCATAATCTCACGTCCAACATGAATTCCGCTTCACAAAATTTTTCGCATCACCTCGCCATTCTCCGCGAACGCATGTTGCATCCGACGGAGTTCGAGTCGGCGGTCCATTATTTCCTGGAAGAGTTTGCCGGTGATGAAGCATTTGTTCGCGCTTCGGACTGTGAGACGATGCCGCATCTGGTAGCGGTTTTGAGCAATGTGGTTTCGAAAGCCGTGGGCCGGCAGGTGGAGCTGGAAGGCGCGCTGGTCTCGTATCTGCGCGAACACAGGTTTGTGCATGGGAACGCTCAGGCGGATGGACGGATTGTTTTGTTCTTCTACTTTCAGGATGTGGATACAGGCATGACGATGTTGATTCCGGGAGTTCGCGGCGAGGGAGATGTCGTGCGCTTTCAGCTTAAGGGCGGGATATCTGATCCACGACAGAATTAAAATCAATGCAGCGCGATGAAACACACGGTTTATCTCATTCTGTTCCGCGGCGTCGGCGGCAAAACGCAACTGCCTACTCAAGCCCTCCGCCAGGAGCTCGCCAAAGCCGGATTCGAATCCGTGGCCACTTACATCAACAGCGGCAACGCCATTGTGCGCAGCCATCTGCCGCGGACGAAGGTCATCGCCACCGTTGCAGAGCTTTGCCGAAAACACTTCGGTTTCGATAAGGCGATCTTCGCGCCGACGCTGGCGGAGTGGAACGAGGTGATTGCGCGAAACCCGTTTGCAAGTGCGGCGACCAAAGCACCGACGATGGTTCACGCCGCGCTGCTTGAAAGCACGCCGCGGAAAGAGGACGTTGAACGTGTCCGAGCTTGCGCGATGAAGGGCGAGGAAATTGAAGTCGTTGAGAACGTCGCTTATCTGCACACGCCGCATGGTTTTGGCACGAGCAAAATGGCTGCGAAATTCGATGCCTGGATCGGCGTGACGAACACGGCGCGGAATTGGAACACGGTTCTCAAGCTTGCTGAACTGGGTCGCGCTGCCGAAGGGAAGTAATCCGGCCATCGGTTGCAATTGCGCCCGGCGACTCATGCGTCACTTGCACATTGAAACATCAGGTGCTCTATTCCGCGCATGGCTAACTCCTTTCCAACTATTATTCCTGGATTGCGCAGTCCGTTCGATCGGATCAAAGGCATCGTTTATTTCGGTCGCATGCTGGACAAGATTCGACTCGCGGCTGCGGGAAAATTACCCGGCGCTTGGCAGGAGGCGCGCGGGACGACGATACAAAACAGTTATTTCCGATTTGACGGACGTTGTTGTCGTTTCCTGAAAATCGACTACACCGCGCTTGAAACGGAAACGCTCAAGGGCAACAAGAGCGATGAGGAACTGCTGGAGTGGGCGTTCACGCAAAGCTGTCGGCCGACCGAAGAGGAAATCGAAATCTGGAATGCGTTCACGACCAAACTCGGCTGGCGCGATGCCGGCACGCAACGATTGAATGAACGACTCGCGGAAATCGGGCTGCCGCCGGGAACGGTTCAGACAATGTTTGAATTCATTGATCTCGACGAAGGGCGATTGAAGCTGGCCGCGCAGGCGTAGTTCAAAAGATCCGTCACACCGGGCACTGCGCCTGGCGCATTCGGGAAATGCGGGCGCGGCATCAGGCGGGTTTCGGCAAAATGCAAAAACGGCTGCGACGATTTGCCGCAGCCGTTTCATAATTCAAACGAACGCTCGGAGAGAGCGCCGGTGATGTTATGCGCCAAACTTGTCGAACATCTTCGCGTTGGCCTGCATGTGGCGAATCAGATATTTCGCTTTGAACACGCCGAGCGATCCGATGTTCGCGCCGGTTTCGGTGAAACGTTCCAGTTTATCCGAACCGCTGATGGCCGAGTGCAGCAGCACGGGTTGCGGATGCCAGGAGTGACCTTTCACCGCGCACGGCGTGGAATGGTCGCCGGTGATCGCGAGCACGGTCGGTTTTTTCTTCAGCAGAATCGGCAACGCGGCATCGAATTCTTCAATCGCCTTTTTCTTCGCTGCAAAGCTGCCGTCCTCACCGGCTTTGTCCGTGTACTTATAGTGGATGAAAAAGAAATCGTAATTGTCGTATTCCGCGACATAACGTTCGAACTGTTCCTTGATCGTCTGCGGACCTTCAATCTTCGTCATGCCGACGAGCTGGGAAAGTCCTTTGTACATCGGATAAACGGCGAGGGCCGCAGGCTTGAGCAAGTAACGATCTTCAAACAACGGAATATGCGGCTGATGCGCAATGCCGCGCATGAGAAAACCGTTCGCGGGTTTTTCATTCGCGATGATCGGCAGCGCGGCTTTGTAGAAATCAGCGATAAGTTTCGCCATTTTCTTTTGCTTGAGATTTTTCGGATCGCGTGGAGTCACTGTTGGGATCGCAAAGCCTTCGCGGTTGGGATCGGCATCGGTCAACGGGCCTTCCAAACCTTTGCCGCGGAAGACGACGACGAAGCGATGTTCCTTGCCCGGCTTGATGATGACCTGTGTGTCGCCGATTTTCTTGATTTTTGCGGACAGCATTGCGCAAAGCTTTTCGCAGGTTTCGGTGGGAATGCGTCCGGCGCGGCGGTCGGTGACAATTCCTTTGGTGTCGAGCGTGGCGAAGTTGGCTCGCGCACAGACATCACCGGGCTTGAGTTCGAGTCCGAGTCCGAGAGCTTCGATCACGCCGCGTCCGACTTGAAATTCCAGCGGGTCGTAACCGAACAAGCCGAGATGGCCGGGGCCGCTGCCAGGTGTGATGCCGGGCGCGACGGGAATCATGCGGCCTTGCGCGGAATCTTTTGCGATTTGATCCAGATTCGGCGTGTGTGCGGCTTCCAGCGGTGTCAGGAAATTCTGCTCGCGCGTGGCGATGTCGCCGAGGCCGTCGAGCACGACCAGCACGAGTTTGGCGTTGGTTTTTAATGTCAGTTCGGAATAGAGAGCGTCCAGGTTCATATTCAATTCAGTTTAAAAATCAAAAGCGCGAGTTCCGGCGGAGCGGTTCCCACGCGAGCAGAAGTTTCGGGCAAGGCCTACGGAGCGTCAACGGGAATTCAAGTTGCGCCCAGGTCCACGGCTCTGGCGGTTACAACGGCAAAAAATGCTCGTTCACGCGGAAAATATTTCCGGGTGAACATTTACGGCGAATGGCACAGAGCGTTCGGCCTGCCTGCATCCTCGAAGAAATGCATCAACGCGGGACGATTTTTGAGTAGATTCTGGACAGCGCCGGCGGTTTCCGGTTTTTTGACAAAAATTCGGTTCATGGCATTAAGACCGCTTGCATGGCCGTCACGATGAACATCTTTCGAAAACCAGTCCGTCTAAAATCCTTGGGCGACGAGCTTTCGGGTGTGCTTTTCACGGTTCCCGGCGAGGAACCAGCTCCGGTTTTGATCATTTGCCACGGCGCAGGCGAGTTCAAAGAAAACTATTTTGAACTCTGCGAACAACTGGCTCTGCGCGGTGTGGCCACGCTCGCGCTCGACATGCATGGCCATGGCGAGAGTGGGGGCGAACGTTACCACGTGGAAATCCAGCAATGGGTGGCGGATATCCGCGCGGCAGTGGACTTTCTTTTGCAGCATCCGGGAATCGACGGCAAGCGCGTCGGCGCTTTTGGATTATCCTCCGGCGGCACCGCGGTTTTGGAGGCGGCTTTGGTGGAACCCAGGCTGAAGACTTTGATCACGCTCGACGCCACCGTTCGAAATTCTTTGTCGCTGGCGATGACTTGTTTTCTGAAAAGTTTTGTCCTGCTCGGAAAAATGAAAAAGCGGTTTACCCGCCAGGACCTGAGAATTCCGCTCGCCAGTCTTGGAAAATTCAATCTAGCGTCAGATCCGGAAGTGAACCGCAAACTTCAGGCGGATCCGCGTGCGAAAGAAGCTTTCATGGCATTTCCATTTCCCGGCGGCAGCCAGGCGTTTTTTGTGGATACGCTGAAACGTGTTTCCGGCATCAAGGCGCCAACGCTGATTCTCTGGGGCGAAGACGACAAACTCGATCCGCCGGAAACGGCGCGATTGTTGTACGACGCGCTTTCCTGCGAGAAACAGTTGCACGTCATTCCGGGCAACGGTCACGTTGGACACCTGGATCGCAACCGTTTTCTTGTATTTACCTTGACGGCGGATTGGGCGTTGCAAAAGCTCGGCGAATTGATGGTGAGCTAATATTCAATCAGGTGTGGGGTGCTTCTTATGACGTATAAAACAGTTGAAGGAGAGGAGGCGAAGGCTTTGGGGCGGCAGGAAAAATGGCAACTTTTATCGCCATTTCTGAAGCAACATGGGCGGGAAGCGCTGGCGTACGCGACGCTTCAATCGGGAATGGAATACTTCATCAATGAACTCGGTTACATCGCTTATGTGACCGTGCAACATCCGGTTTTCGCGCGAAAACCCCGGAAGATTTGCTTCTCGGATCCAGTGTGCGCGCCGGAGAATTATTCCAAAATCATCCGTCATTTTCTGTCGGTGAACCCGCGCGCGGCGTTTGGCTGCGTCTCCGAGGCCTGCGCCGAAGCGTTGCGCGGATTGAAGTTCAAAGTGAACTGCATCGGCTACGAAGTCGAACTGCCAATTCAAACCTACAATACGAAAGGCAATTGGAAGGAACTCGATCTCATCAAACGTTCGCGCAACGAAGCCAAACGCGAAGGTATTGTGATCCGCGAAACGCCGATCGAATCTGTCAATCGCGACGAATTGCTCGCGCTGTCGCAGAAGTGGATCGGCACCAAAAAGGTGAACGATCGCGAAATCTGGATCTACGCGCGCCGTCCTATTCTCGAAGCGGAGGATGACGTCCGGAAATTTGTGGCTTTCGACAAGGATGGAAAAGTCGCCGGGTTCGCGTTTTACGATCCGATGTATCGCGAAGGAAAAATTTTTGGTTATTCGGCGAATATCCTGCGCTGTGACGAAAGCCGGTTCGGGCGGCTCGGCACGGCGATGCACATGGAAGCGATGGAGAAGTTCCGTCCTGAAGGAGCGGAATTGCTGAACCTGAACCTGTCGCCGTTCGTGAAACTGGAGAACGGCCGGTTCAATGATGATTTCGGCGCGCGGATGTTTTTCAAGCTGAGCGTGCTGTATGGGAACGACATTTACAATTTCAACGGATTGTCGTTTCATAAATCGAAGTACCGCGGCAGCGAAAAATATCTCTATTTCGCCTCGAACAATTTCTGGCCGGCCAACGACATTTACCTGGCGTTCCTTTCGGCCGATATCACGCGAAGTTACTTCGAAACGCTCGGACGCTTGTTGCGAGGCATGGTGACTGCTAAGCGAAACAAGAATCCGAAGTAGATTCCGTTAGTCCCGGGCGGCGCACGACCGCCCCAACCACTTAAAAACTATGAAAAAATATTCATGCGGCGCTCTTGCGACCGTAGCTGGCGCCTGTTTGTTTGTGTCTCTCCTTTCGCCTGATCTCCGGGCGGAGGAGCCGATGGAAACCAAATCCGGCCTGCAACAATTCCTGGAACAGGATTATCTGCTGGGCGACTGGGGTGGCTGGCGCACCGATCTTTCTCGTCGCGGAATCGACTTCGAATTTCTCTACGCGGCCTCGGTTCCGAATAATGTGGACGGCGGCATCGAACGGGGCTCGGCGTATCAGGGCGCGTTGTTGATGACTCTTGATCTGCATTCGGAAAAATTGATTGGTTACGAAGGCGGAACGCTTCACGCGGGATCACTCTGGCTGCATGGCGACAAACCTTTTTCCGAACGCTATGTGGGCGATCTGAACAAGGTGAATCTTCTGGATTTCGACAACAGTTTCCGGCTCTGGGAATTCTGGTACGAACAGAAATTTCTGAACGACAAGGTCTCGCTCAAATTTGGGCAGATGGCGATCGACGGCGATTTTATTGTTCCGGAATATTACAATTCGCTGGCCACGCTCACGTTGTTGAACCAGACATTTTTCTATCCCACGATGGCGTTCAACGTTTACGACCAGCCGTTTTTTCCGGTGGGTCATCATTCACTGGCTTCGACGCCCTACGGAACCCCGGGCGTGCGGTTGCGAATTGATCCGTGGGAACAGGCGTACATCCAGGTCGGAGCTTATGATGGCAATCCGGATCACAGTGACAGCGGCACGCGTGTGAAACTCAGCCACGATGAAGGCGCGTTGATCTATTTCGAACTCGGCTTGAAGTTGAATCAATCCAAGGAAGCTTCCGGCCTGCCCGGAAATCTCAAGCTCGGCGGCTATTATCACACGGACGATTTCGTCGATATGTATCAGGGATCATTCGTCGCGTTTGATAATTTCGTTGCGGCCAGCGGCATTCCGCTTCCGCCATTGTTCAGCGGCACCGCCCGGCAGCGCGGCGGCAATTATGGATTGTATTTCCTCGCCGACCAGACGCTTTGGCGCGAGAACGACAAAGATGATCTTGCCGGTCAGGGATTGGTTGGATTTTTCCGCGTCGCCACAGCCCCGAAGGATCGCAATCTCGCGCAGTTCGGCGTGGATGGCGGACTGGTTTACAAAGGCCTGATTCCGCATCGCGACTGGGACACGCTCGCGCTGGCGGGATCGTATATGGAAATCAGCGATGACGTGACCCGTGCGCAGCGGGATATCAATGCGATTCTGGCCGGAGTAGGCGCGCCGCCGGCGTTCACGAAGCTGGCGGATTACGAAGGTGTGATTGAATTGAGTTACAAGGCGCAAATGACTGCCTGGTGGACGATTCAGCCGAGTGTGCAACGCGTGTTTCATCCCGGCGGCCGAGTGCTCGCGAACATTCCGGATGCCTGGGCGGTGATTGTGCAGACGACGTTGCGGTTTTAATCAGCAGCGGCGGTCATATCGAAACGAGATAGACAGGAAGATACGAAATCCATCAGGACGGAAATTTAATGGCCACTCAAAACGGTACAAACGGTGCGGTGATGAACAAGAGCGAGGACACCTTGATTATAGGTCAAGCCGCCAATGGTGTTGGAATCCAAGCCGCGCTGTTGCGAATGACTCGCAATATGGCGGCCTTCGAGATCTCTAATCCAGCGCTCAATCTGCGCACCTCTGAAGTCATAAATGATTTCAAAATCGTCATTCGAGATCGCACTATTTATTCAGGGCGTGCGGTGGTTCGTAATCTTGTAAACGCCGGCCTGACCACGGTCTGCGATGTCGCACTTGAAGAAAAAGCCTGGATCGATTTCAAGTTTTCGCCGGAGATGTTGCACGACGGCAGACTGGATGTCGAATTCAGGACCTTTCTCGAGAGCTGGCAAAAGCTTTACCGAATTGATCGAGAATTTAAAATAGTCATGGCCGACATGCAAAGCTATCTGACGGATCTGCGGCTTTGGATGGAGCAATTGGAACTGGAAATTCGATCTTCACCTTCGATCAGTCGCACCAACCTGGAAAAGGAAGTCATTGATCGTTTAACCGATTCGGTGGTGGATTCGATCGATTCGTTTATTGATCGGTTCGAAGCTATTGCATGTGTTTTGGACCCACAAGCCGAGCCTGCGCACCGGGAGTATTTACGGCGTCAGTGGCATCCGTTGTTGCTTAGTTCTCCATTCGCATATCGAGCGTACCACAAGCCGCTCGGTTATGCCGGAGATTATGAAATGGTCAGCATGATGCTAAGAGCTCCGTATGAAGGGAGTACACTGTTTGCAAAAATGTTGAATGTTTGGTTGTTGAAACAGGTTCCAGCTCAAGCACACCGCAACCGAGTAGCTTATTTGAAACGAAGGTTGACGGATGAAATGTTACGGGTAGCGAGAAGCGGACGAAAGTTGCGAGTGTTCAATCTGGGTTGTGGCCCAGCCGAAGAGGTTCATCAGATATTGCGGGACGGTCAGTTCAACCGGCAGATTGAATTTGTTCTCTTGGACTTCAACGAGGAGACGCTCGAGTCTTTGCGTCAATCTCTTAATGGCTTGAAGAATCAACCTTCTGCGGATATTCCCGTCCGACTCATAAAAAAGTCGATTCAACAGCTCTTGAAAGAAACCAGCAGATCAATCACGCGTTCGCCTGAAGATCAGTTTGATTTCGTTTACTGTGCTGGATTGTTCGATTACGTGCCGGACCCGACGTGCAAACGGCTGATGAATGTGCTGTATGATATGTTGGCTCCCGGCGGCCTCTTGTTAGCGACCAATGTCAGTGACGTAATGAACAGTTCCCGCCCATTTCGATATTCGATGGAGTACATCCTTGATTGGTACCTTATCTACAGAGATCGGGAAGCTTTAGCCCGGCTCACTCCAGATGGCGTTGCATCCGAAAATGTTTCAATCGTCGCGGAAGGTACCGGAGTCAATGTTTTCATCGAGGTGCGAAAACCGAAACATGCTTGAAGACGCAAATTCGGGTGAAATACGGCAGGCATTCGCCGACTACGACCGACAGGTAATCGTCGGCAACGTCAAAGTCGGATGTTTGCTGGGCGTTCTATTAATGCCAGCAGGCAGCTTGCTTGATTATTTTGTGTATCGTGCGGATGTGTTGGAATTCCTCAAGCTACGTCTTGCCTGTTCGGTGCTGATTGCGATTTTCTGGATGGTGGTGCTTACGCCGTTCGGCCGGAGATACCCGCGTTTTTTGGGAGTGCTGCTGGCAATGTTTCCATCGGCGTTTATCTCTTGGATGATCTACGTCAAAGATGGGTCTGAATCGTTATATTATGCGGGTTTGAATCTGGTTCTCTTGGTCATCGGATTTGTCCTTTATTGGACACTAACTGAAAGTCTGGTGGCTGTTTCGATGGTAATGCTGATGTACATTTCAGCCTGTCTTTTTCACGGACATATCAACTCGGTGGATTTCGCCAATAACCTGTATTTTCTTGCGCTAACCGGAGTGATTGTGGTGACAGGCAGTTATATTCACAGCCGCTGGCGCTTCCGGGAGTTTGCACTGCGCTTCGAATTGGACAGAAATCGAGCAGAGTTGGAAGAAAACAATAAAAAGCTCATTGAACTCGACCAGATCAAGAGCCGCTTTTTTGCAAATATCAGCCACGAATTGCGCACGCCGTTGACGTTGCTGATCGCGCCGCTGGAGACGTTGTTGAAGAAATTCAACAAGTCCATCGATCAGGAAACGCGTGGAGTGTTGCTGACAATGCACGCGAACGGAATGCGGCTGCTCAAGCTGATCAACGATCTGCTCGATCTCGTCCGCATGGAATCCGGGCGCATGGAAGTCAAACAGGAGCCGATGGAAATTCCCGAGTTTGTCAAAGGGCTGGCCAGCGCGGCGCGGCAGGTGGCTGATGACAAGCGGTTGAAGCTGGAAACCTTTGTTGATCCCGCGCTCGGAAGCGTTCTCGCGGATCGCGACAAGCTGGAAAAAATTGTTCTCAATCTGGTTTTCAACGCGCTGAAATTCACCCCCGCTGGCGGACGGGTGGAGCTGCGTGCGGAAAAGCAGGGCGAGCAAATCGTTCTGGTGGTTTCGGATACCGGCATGGGAATTTCCGAAAAAAATCTGCCGTTTGTCTTCGATCGTTTCTGGCAGGCCGATGGTTCGTCGAAACGAAAATACCAGGGCGTGGGCATTGGTTTGGCGCTGGTGAAAGAACTGGCTGAAGTCCAGGGCGGAAGCGTTTCGGTTCACAGCACTGAGGGCAAAGGCACCACGTTCACCGTGAAACTTCCGTACACGAAAGCGGAGCCGGTTCCCAAACCAGTCGAAGTTGAGAGTGAGACGTCCGAATCCGACACCCGCACGGTTTCTTCCGAGGAATGGTTGTCCAATCTGTATCGCCGCGCGGAGTTGTTCCCGGCATTGACGCCTTTGAACGCGACGCTCAAGCCCGTGGAGGTGTCGCGCAATGGCAATCGACCAAAAGCTTTGATTGCCGACGATGAGCCGGACATGTTGCGGTTTTTGAAATCGCAATTGACCGAACATTTCGAAGTGCTGGAAGCAGTGGACGGCCAGCAGGCGATTGAGAAGGCGAGTCAGTTTCTGCCGGACATTATCCTGCTGGACATGATGATGCCGGAGAAGGACGGCTTGCAGGCGTGCCGTGAAATTCGCGAACGGACTTCGACGCAGAGTATTCCCGTGGTGATGCTGACGGCGCGCGCGGATGAAGAAACAAAAATGGCGGCATTGGAAGCGGGCGCGAGTGATTTTCTGCCCAAGCCGTTTTCGCTCACTGAACTGCATGTGCGCATCCGCAATCTCGTCGAGTCGCATCAATATCAGATCAAACTTTCGAAACAAAACGTGGCGTTGGAATCCACGATCGATCAGCTCAAGGAAACCGAAATGCAGTTGGTGCAGACGGAGAAGCTGGCGTCGCTGGGCCGCATGAGCGCGGGCATCATTCACGAGATCAACAATCCTTTGAACTTCGCCACGACCGGCCTGTTCACGCTGCGCAACAAGGGAAAATATCTGGTGCCGGAACAGCGCGAGGAATTTGCCGAAGTGCTGAAGGATGTCGAGGAAGGCATCAAGCGCGTGAAAACAATTGTTTCCGATCTGCGCATGTTTTCGCATCCGAACACCGAACAACTCGATCAGGTTGAGGTGGCGCAGGTCGTCGCATCGGCGTTGCGTTTTCTCAGCAGCGAATGGAAGGATCGCGTGGAAATGGAATTGAACATTCCAGAGAGCCAGACGATCTGGGCGAACAAAAACAAGTTGATTCACGTCATCACGAACCTGTTGCAGAACGCGATGGATGCGATGAAGGACAAAACTTTCGATCAGGAAAAACCGAAGATTTCCATTACCGGCCGGATTGAAAATGACCGCAGCATTCTGGCGATTCGTGACAACGGACCGGGAATTAAATCGGAACATCTGGACAAAATTTTTGATCCGTTTTTCACCACGAAGGATGTGGGCGAAGGCATGGGATTGGGTCTGAGCATCTGTTATCGTATTGTGCGCGAGTATGATGGAAGGATCGCCGTGCGCACCGAGCCGGGGAAATTTTGCGAGTTTGCGCTGGAGTTTCCAGTGAAAGGCTGAGATTAGAAGAGGACACCGCGACATGGCTGATATGGAAAGTTTGTACGACTACAAGAAGTATGCGATCCTCTACGTGGACGATGAGGAGAAATCGCTGAAGTACTTTGCCCGGGCGTTTGAAGATCAATTTAAAATCTATACGGCCACCAATGCGCAGGACGGTTTCAAGCTGATCGAGGAACACGCGGATGAAATCGGCGTGCTCATGACGGATCAACGGATGCCCGGCGAAAAAGGCGTCTGGCTGCTGGAAAAAGCGCGGCAGAATCATCCCCGGATCATTCGCATTCTCGCGACCGCATACGCTGACATGGAAGCCGCCGTGTCTGCGGTCAATTCCGGTTCGATTTACAAATACGTCACCAAACCCTGGGACCCGGTGCAGCTTGAACAGACGCTCAAGCGCAGCCTGGAATTCTTCCTGGTGCAGATGGAACGCGATCAATTGCTGCGCGAAAAAATGTCCGTGCTGCACAACATGATGATTGCCGATCGCATGGTGAGCCTCGGCTTGCTGGCGGCCGGATTAAGCCATCACATCCGTAACTCGCTCGTCGCCGTTAAAACATTTCTCGACCTGGCGCCTGCCAAAATGGCGGAAGAGAAAATGGAAATGACCGGGCTGCGCAATCCGGATTTCTGGAAGGAATATTATCAGAACGTCCAGAGCCAGATTGAGAAGATCAACAATCTGCTGAAGGATCTCTGGAGCGCCTCGGAGAAACCCGCGTTCGAATTTGCCGATCAAGTGAAAATTCGCGAAGTGCTGGACGCCAGCATCGAAGCGTTGAAGTCAGATTTCGCGGCGAAAAATATCGAAGTGCGAAATGAAGTTCCGGACACGCTGCCGCTGGTGAAAGTGGACAAGCCGAAATTTTATCGCCTGTTCGAACTGATGTTGAAAGATGAATTGGCCAGCCTTCCGGTCGGCAGCAAAATCGCCTTCAGCGCCAGCGAAACGCAGAGCGGCTCCAACAAACCCAGTATTCAGATTCAAATGACCGACAACGGTCCGGGCCTGCCGCAGGAAGCGTTGCGGCTCGTGTTTGATCCGTTTGTGGTGCGCAGCGACAGCCCGATGGAATACGGCATTCATCTGATGGCCTGCTATTTCATCGTGCATCATCACGGCGGAAAAATCGAAGCGCGCGGGGAAAGCCCGCAGGGAACCACCTTCACGATCCGCCTGCCGCTGGATCCGAATCTTTCTCAGCCCGCCGCCAACGACACGGATTTTCTCCGCAAGGTTCTGCTGAACGACAGCATCTGGGAAAAGCTGATCAGCTCGGAATAATTGCAAGTGGGCCAGCGTCGGTACTCATTTCGCCAGCACCCGCCAGAACTTCGGGCCGCTTTCCGGGAGCGGCAATTCAATCACTTGCGGGTCATTGGTCAAGGTCAGCGACATTGTGTCCTGCCAATCAATTGAAGTCAGTGAATCAATTTCCTGAATCTGGTGTGTTCGCCCGACGTCGCCATGAATCGTCAGCTTGAGATTGGTGGCGGTGAATTGAAGCGACAGCAGCGGCGGACGCGGCAGCGCAATCACCGGTTCATCGCTGAAATCGGGAATGCCGTCGGAATCGGAGTCGTTCGCATCATCGATCGAAAGCACCCAAAGCCAGTAATCATCCTCGCCCGTGTTGGGATCACCATCGCTGAATTCGAGATAGCCGTAGTAGTTCGTGGGCCACGTGGGATCGCGGAAATAATCGTCATCGAAAAACGAAAGCGTTTGCAGCGCAGCGTTGGTCAGGGTTCCGGCTGAAAGCGTTAAATCGTTGAAAGGATCGTCGGGCGATTTCGCAAATGATAGCAAGCCGTCGAGGGTTGTTTCCGGACTGCCGGTTTGTTCCAGGTACAGCGTGCCGGAAACGGAACTGGCTCCAGGCGTATAAACCAATGGGCCGGTGTATTCGAGAATCTGGAAAGTGTGAGTGAACGTACCATAACCTTGGAGAGTAATCACACAGGTTCCGAATGCTGAGCCCGCCGCTCGGCTCCAATCCGCCGAGACTCCGCGAACTACGCCTTCGTCGTCGAATTGATAAACTCCCGAGCTTGTGCCCGATCCAGATTGTGAAACTTCAAAGAAATCCTCAAAGCCGTTGCCGTTGGCGTCCCCCAATACCGGGACATCCAGATTCATAAGGCCGGGAATAACCTCATCAAAAATCCCGTCGTTATAATTGAACCAACAGCCATGGGAAAAATCGGCATCAGCTTGAAGGGGAGCCAGTTCACCATTAATGCCGCTGTTGAGCGTTGTGAATTCAAGCGAATACAAATTGTTTTGATCATTGCCGCGCTGGAACTTGATCGATTGGCAATACAACCGCGCCTGTGCGGGACCTGCGGCTTTGAGTTGCATTGGCACAAGAGATAGACCTGTCGCGGCTAGAATCAGGAATCGGTTCATAAATGTTTCGTTCGTTGCTCCTTCGACGCCGTGCATCCCAGCATCCTTTTTCAACCCTGTCAATCGAACAGAACGTTGTTTCGAAGTTCGATGTGGACTGTGCGATGTTTCCCCAGCCGAATGCGCCCGTCTTGATTTTTTCCGAACCGTTTCTTGACAGGTGTAACAAGCAATGTTACAAAGGATTCAGTTTATGCGAACCAGTTGTCGATTTGCCATGGCCGTTCATGTGCTGACCGTCCTCGCTTACAAAGAGGGCGATCGTGTCACATCGGCCTGCCTGGCAGAAAGCGTGAACACGAATCCCGTGATCATTCGCCGGCTGCTGCTCGCGTTGCAACGCGCAAAACTGGTGGAAACGCGCAAAGGCGCTGATTCCGGATCGCGACTGAGCTGTTCCCCGGCGCGCATCAATCTGGCGCAGGTTTATCGCGCGGTTGAGGAAAGCGAACCTTTCCCGTCGCCGGCCAAGAAGCCGAACGCCGCCTGTCCCGTTGGCAATTGCATTCGCGATACATTGAATGCCGTGTTCGCCTCTGCGGAGCTGGCGCTGGAACGCGACCTGGAAAAAACGACGCTGGCCGGACTTCTGGAGAAAGTAAAAAACTCCTGCCAGCATGCGAAAGGCCGGTGACGTTCTCTTTTTTTGTGATAAGATGTAACCCTCTTGGTTACAGCAGAGGGTTTGGTGAAATAGAAAGATGAATTTATGAACGCAGTCACACAAATCAACGAATCGAACTTTGAGAGCGAAGTGGTCCAGTCAACCCAGCCGGTGCTGGTCGATTTCTGGGCCGAATGGTGCGGCCCCTGCAAAATGCTCGCGCCCGTGCTGGAAGAAGTTGCCGGAGAATTTTCCGGTCGCGTGAAAGTGGCGAAGGTCAACGTGGATGAAAATCCCGCGCTGGCTGCCCGGTTCAGCGTGCGCTCCATTCCCACGCTGATCTATTTCGCCAATGGCAATGTGCAGGGACAAACCGTGGGACTCGTCAGCAAGAAAGCGCTGGCGGAACAATTGGGAAAACTGGCGGCCTGATTTGCCGCCACTTTGAAAAACTTTTCCTGAAGGCAAATCATGAAAACTAAAAAACGAAATTCGAAAGTCGGCGCGCCTTTGCCGGATGAAGTTTCTGCCGCGAAACTTCACCGGGCCAGCAACGCCCCTGAAAACAACGATGAAGCCGCGGCAGACAATCACGCGTTCGGACGCGGAGACAATCTTCAATTGTATCTGCGCGAAATCGGACAGGTAAAACTGCTCACGCCCGCGGAAGAAATCGCGTTGGCTAAACGCATCAAGAAAGGCGACAAGCAGGCGCGCGAACACATGATCAAAGCGAATCTTCGTCTCGTGGTGAAGATTGCGCGCGATTATGACGGCCTCGGTCTGCCGCTGCTTGACCTGATCAACGAAGGCAACATCGGCCTGATGAAAGGCGTGGAGCGATTCGATCCGGCAAAAGGCGCGAAGCTTTCGACTTACGCTGCCTGGTGGATCAAGCAGGCGATCAAACGGGCTTTGGCGAATCAGTCCAAAACCATTCGGCTGCCCGTTCACGTTGTGGACAAAGTCGCGCACATCCGCCGCGCCGAAGTGAATCTGCGGGAAGCGTTCGATCGCGAACCGACCGACGAGGAAGTGGCCGACCATCTTGGCCTGGATTCACGTCGCGTGCGGCAGTATCGACAGGCGTCGCGCGCGCCGGTTTCCCTGGATGCGCCGGTCAGCACCGAACAGGACAGCACGGTTTCGGAAACCGTGGCTGATCCGCATGCGCAATTGCCGTTCACGCAAATTCTTCAGGACAACGACAGCGGTCTCTTGAACGAAGCGCTCGACGTGCTCGATGAGCGGGAACGCGAAATTCTGTCATTGCGCTTTGGGCTGAACGATGAGCCGGCGAAAACGTTGGAAGAAGTGGGCGAACGGTTCGACCTGACCCGCGAACGCATTCGGCAGATTCAAGAAATCGCGCTGAAGAAGTTGCGGGTTCAACTGCAAAAGTTGGACGAGTCATTCTTCGACACGAACGCCGCAATGGCAGCGTGAAAATGGCCGGTAGCGCAGGCGTCCTCGCCTGCGCGTGCTGGCGGCGTTCCACTGCTAGTTTCAGTCTCGCACCGAGACGGTGCTCTAACCCGCAGCCGAGACGGCTGCGCTACGAGTCGGCCCACGGTTCGAATGCCAGATTTTCAGCACCTTCAATCTTTTGAGTTTTTGCCGCGCTTGCTCCGCACTCTGCCGCTTGGCACACTGATTCGACATGCGCGAAACGTGGCGTGAATGGACCGAATCGGTCGAAACCTTCGTCCTGGAGGTTATTTTTGAAGAGCGGCGCGGCACCGTGGCCACGCTCGTTCGAGCGATTCTGTACTCGCTTTCCAAGGTCTTTCAGGTCGCAGTCAAGACGCGGCGATTCCTCTACAATGTCCGCATTCTGCGCGATTCGACTCTCGGCGTTCAGGTGATCGCGATTGGCAATCTCACCGTCGGCGGCACGGGGAAAACTCCGGTCGTGGAAAAATTCGCGCGCGAACTCCGCGACGAAGGCCGCAACGTTGCCATTCTTTCCCGCGGTTATCGTTCCAAGCCAAAACCGCTTTACGAACGCCTGATCAACAAGTTGCTTCTGCGCGAAGACACCACGCCGCCGCGCGTGGTCTCCGACGGCAAATCACTTCTGCTCGATTCTGAAACCGCTGGCGACGAACCCTACATGCTCGCGTCGAATCTGAAGGACGTCGTCGTACTCGTGGATAAAGACCGCGTCAAAGCCGGACGTTATGCGATTGAAAAATTTGGCTGCGACACGTTGCTGCTCGACGACGGTTTTCAATATTGGAAACTGCGCGGACGCCGGCAGGACATTGTATTGATCGACCGCCAGCAACCTTTCGGAAATGAACGGCTTTTACCGCGCGGAACCTTGCGCGAACCGCCGTCGCACCTCGCTCGCGCCAGCACGATTTTCATTACGAAAAGCGACGGCAACACTGTGGAACTGCGTGAGCGCATCGCGGAGCTGAATCCCGACGCGGGTGTCATCGAATGCGTTCATCATCCGCTGTATCTCGAAGACGTTTTCACCGGGAAAAAAGTCGAACTCGATTTCATCAAAGGCCGCAAAGTCGCCTCGCTCAGCGGCATTGCGCAGCCCGAAAGCTTTGAGCAGAGCCTGGTCAAGCAAGGCGCGGAACTGGTTTATTCCAAACGTTTCGCTGATCACCATCGCTTCACTCAGCAGGAAATTCTCAACGCCATCAACCGCAGCAAAAAGCGCCAGGCGGAAGTGATCATCACCACTCAAAAAGACGCGGTGCGTTTCCCGAAAATCGACCGGCGCGATCTGCCGTTCTATTTCATGCGAGTCGAGATCAAAATCGTCAGCGGTGCTGATGACTTCCGCGATTGCGTCCGCCGCATCTGTTTTCGCTGACCATGGACGCGCTGCTCTACGTCGTGGCCCGGGCGGTCATTGCATTCATCGAACTGTTGCCGTTGCGGTGGGTGGCGCGGTTGGGAAGATTCTTCGGCGCGCTGGCTTACGGGATCGACGCGCGTCACCGCAAGATCGCAGTGCAAAACCTGAAACTTTGTTTCGGAAGCGAGAAGTCCGAAAACGAAATTCGCGCCATTGCTCGCGAGAACTTCCGGCGCATCGGCGAGAATTTCGCCTGCGCCGCCAAAACGGCCGCGATGAGTCCCGATCAGTTGAAACCTTATTTCGAGTTCATCGGCGCGGAAAAAATTCTTCCGCATGAAGCTGATGCCGGGCCGCAAAGCCGCGTGGTGGCGATCGGGCATTTTGGAAATTTTGAACTCTACGCGCGCTTCGGTCAGTTCGTTCCGATTTTCAAATGCGCGACTACTTACCGCGGCCTGGCGCAGCCTTCGTTGGATCGTTTATTGAAATCCATGCGCGAGCGTTCCGGCTGTCGCTTCTTCGAACGTCGTTCCGAAAGCGCCGCGCTCAAAGCGGCAATGAGCGACACGGGATTGCTGTTGGGCTTGTTGTGCGATCAACACGCCGGTCGCGGTGGTTTGCGATTGCCCTTTTTCGGACACGAATGTTCCACGTCCGCTGCACCCGCGGTGTTCGCCCTGCGTTACAATTGTCCTTTGCACACGGGCATTTGTTATCGCGTCGGATTGGGCCGCTGGCAGATTGAAGTTGGCGACGAAATTCCCACGCGCGAAAACGGCGCGCCGCGCTCGACTGCGGCGATCATGCTTGATGTGAACCGCGCATTCGAAACTGCGATACGGCGCGATCCCGCCAACTGGTTCTGGGTTCACAATCGTTGGAAACCGCCGCAACCACGCCGGGGAAAGCGGCTCAAGCGCAGACCGGTGGCGCCACCCGAAAGCGAAGAGGAAGAATAGAAGATGGAAAAATTTTCCAGCCATTCTCCAACTTCGATTTTCCATCCACGTCGGATCGTCGTCCGCGGCGTGAATTG
This sequence comes from Verrucomicrobiia bacterium, assembly GCA_035765675.1. Classification (GTDB taxonomy): domain Bacteria; phylum Verrucomicrobiota; class Verrucomicrobiia; order Limisphaerales; family DASXHY01; genus DASXHY01. The sequence goes on along the minus strand of DASTXC010000044.1, from coordinate 1,125 downwards.
GCTGGGCGATGCGGTGATGACCACGCCCGCGTTGATGCGTTTGCGCGAACATTTTCCAGCAGCGCACATTTCCATTTTAACGACGGCGAAGTTGCAGGACATCTGGCGGAATCACCCGGCGATAAACGACGTGATCGCTTTCAATGCGAACGAGAATGTTTTTTCCATAGGGCGTCGATTGCGCGCGGGACAATTCGATCTGGCATTGATATTCCCGAATTCTCCGAGATCAGCCTTGGAATCTTTTTTCGCGCGCATTCCGCAGCGCATTGGTTTTGCGCGATCCTGGCGGAACGTATTTCTGACGAATGCGGTTCCCGCGCGGCCGGCCGCAATGAAGATGCGGAAACGTTCGCCGCAGGAAATCAAGGCGCTGATCACAGAGGCGCAGGACGGAGTTCCCGAATCCGTTTCCGTTCGAAGAATTCCCGCAGAAGCGCATCAGATTTACGAGTACCTGCATCTGGTTGGATTTCTCGGCGCGAACACAACTCCGCTGCCGCCGCAGTTGCGAGTCACCGAAGAAGAAGTTGCAAACATTCGGAAGAAGTTTGGATTGGAGAAAGTTTCGCAGCCGATTTTCGGATTAAATCCCGGCGCAGAATACGGTCCTGCAAAACGCTGGCCCGCTGAACGTTTCATTGCCGCCGCGCGCGAAATTCAAAATCGAACCGGCTGCACCTGGCTGGTTCTCGGCGGCAAAGGCGATTTGAAATTGGCCGAAGAAATTTACGCGTCGCTGAAAACTGTTTCTTCGTCGATTTACAATCTGGCTGGCCGAACGACGCTGCGCGAACTCTGCGCCGTGCTGAAATTATGTGAGGTCGTTTTGACAAACGACACCGGCCCGATGCATCTGGCTGCGGCAGTGGGTTCGCGCGTGGTGGTTCCGTTTGGAAGCACTTCTCCGGAACTCACCGGGCCGGGAATGCCAAGCGATACAAGCCATCATTTATTGAAATCCAATGCGCCGTGCTCGCCTTGTTTCCTGCGCGAATGTCCAATTGATTTCCGCTGCATGAAGGGAATAGCGGCAGATTCCGTAGTCGCGGCGGTGTTGGAAGGTTGGGAAAAGCGGCGCTGAAGCGCACGCACTCCAAAGCTTCGCGCGGTTTTGATGCGTAG
>DASTXC010000043.1:0-56703 GCA_035765675.1 Verrucomicrobiia bacterium | reverse complement strand
TGAATCTGCATGCGATACGGTTCGGTGACATCGGCGATTTGTTTTTTCGCCGCGCGCCGTTTGCTTTGCGCCGTTTCGGATGGCGCCTTGTCCACCTGCAACGGCAGACTGAGCCGCGTTTCCAACGCATTCAGTTCCGCTTTTAATTCGGAGAACGTCATGTCGGTGATCCCCGGTTTCTTCAATGATCGCCCCGTCGAATCCAGTTCCAGTTTGAAAACCACGTCACCGGACATCGGCGTGTTGTTCGCCACGTAAATCATATTCGCGTCGGTCAGCCGCAGGTACACCAGGCGATTCGTGGTGTCCACTTCGATGCGGCCGCTTGGCGCGTTGACGATCATTTGCAGGTTGGTTTCATTTTTCACCTGGAACAAATGCACGTCCTTCAGAATTTGATTCCGGTTTTTCCCGACGGAAATGGTGTAGCTGTCCGCGCCTTCGCCCTTGATCGTAATCGGGCGGCCTTCCGGCAATTGCAGCGTGGCGAGATTCGCGGTCAGATTGAACAGCAGTTTCTTGAAAGCCACACGCGATCTCGGACCCGCATCAAGATTCACATACGCGCTCACGCCACTGAGAATCAGGCTAAGAATCAAAACCGGCAGAATGAGCGAAAGCAGGCTGATGCCGCTGGCGCGCGCGGCGGTCAATTCCTGATCCGCGCTGAATCGTCCGAACACCAGCAGCGTGGCGGTGAGCATTCCCATCGGCAACGCGAACACGCCCACGAATGGAACCAGCAGACCGAACGCCTGAAGAATGCTGCCGAAACTGGCTTTCTGGCTCATCAGCAGCGGCAGAATGTCTTTGAGCATATTGCCCAGCAGCAGCACGAACGTGAAGACCGCGGCGGTCATCAACAGCGTGGCGATGATCTGGCGGAGCAAATAGCGCGACAAGGTGTTCACATGAATTACAAATCGGACAACCGCACGAAGCATGAGAAAGCAGCTTCAAGAGTCAAGGCGCGTCCGCGCTTACACAAAACACGATGAACGGTTAACAGAAGGAAACGAAGACAAGGAAGCTGAAAGCTCATTCAGAATCTGATCTGTCGTCCGAGAATTCCTGTCCGCGCATTTTGCGTATTTCGCGGTTTCAAATTCCGGTTTTCGTTTCGACCCAGCGCGCGAACAACCAGAGCAGATCAGCGAGGCGATTCAGATAAATCACGATCTCGGGATTCTTCAGTTCTTCCGCCAATTGCAACGCGCAAACGTGACGTTCAGCACGGCGGCAAACCGTCCGCGCGACATCCAGAGCAGCGGCGGACAGATTCGCGCCCGGCGTCGCCCAGCCTTTGAAGGATACGTTTTCGGCCTCAATCTGTTTGATCAACGTGTCGAGCTTCGCCGTCATTTCCGGCGATACGAGCGAGAAGCCGTCTTTCACAAAACGATCCAAATCCTCCACCGGCGTAGCCAGTTCGCCCATCACCGTGATGAGATCTTTTTGAATCAGGAAAAGATTGTCGCGGACGAAATCGTGTTGCGCTGAGGCTCGCGCCATTCCGATCGAGGAATTCAGTTCGTCCATGGCGCCGCCCGCTTCGATCCGCGGATGCGTTTTCGGAACGCGCCGGCCATACATCAAGGCAGTGGTTCCTTTGTCTCCGGTTTTGGTAACAATGCTCACGAAGCGAAGCTTAAGTCGAATGCAGAACGGTGGAAAGTCCGTGGTGGGGGATTAAATACAAAACAACGAACAATGAACTCCGAACATCGAACGCCGAACTTCCCAAGACGCGTACGTCACCCGAAGTTCTGAGTTCGATGTTCGTTGTTCGATGTTTCCAACCGCGATCAACAACCCCCACCTTGCCTTTCAGAAAGTGATCGCCTAGCCTCGCGCCACTGATTTTATGAATTCCAAATTGCTGCTGAAAACATTGTTCATGATCGCGATTCTCGCGCTGCTCGTGTTGATGGGCATGAACAATCGGCAGACCGTCAGCTTGTCGCTGCCGCCGCTCATTCCGAAGACGCAGGAACTGCCGGCGGCGCTGATGTATTTCGGTTTTTTCGCAGTCGGCGTTCTGACCGGCACCGTCCTGACAGCGGGTGGCAAAAAGGGCGGCGGCAAGAGCAAGGCGGATTGATCGATTTGCTCACCGGTCCGTGTCCGTGGTCCGCAGCGGAAATCGCGCGGCAACGTCAGCCATGCACGGCTTTTTTGTAGGCGAGAATTCCGTCTTTGATCGCACGCGCCATTTTCTTCCGGTACCAGGAATTGAAAATATTTTTCCCTTCGGTCGGATTGGACATGAATCCGCCTTCGACCAGAATGGCCGGCATGGAGGCATCGGCGAGCACTTTGTAACGCGCGTGTTTTACGCCGCGATCTTCCGCATTGAGACTGTTCACGAGCGAACGCTGCACCTGATACGCGAGCTGCATGTTCTTTTCCGTGTTGCGATTGCCGGTGACCCAGCGCGTGTTGCCTTTGCCTCCGGAGTTGCTGGAATACGCTCCCGCGGGTGTGATGCAATACGTCTCAATTCCTTTCACCGAGCCGGAACGAAAGGCATTGAAATGCAGGCTGATGAACAAATCCGCCTTGTGTTTTTTCGCCAGCGCCGGACGGGATTCCAGTCCCACATAAACATCTTTCGTGCGCGTGAGAATGACTTTGAAGCCGGCGTCCTGCAAAACCTCCTGCAGTTCCTTCGCGAGCAGCAGCGTGTAGGTTTCCTCGTTGTGCCCCTTCACGCGATAGCCGGGATCTTTCCCGCCGTGGCCAGGATCGATGCAGATGGTTTTGACTTTGATTCCGCTTGCGTTTCTGGGCGGCGACAGCAGCGGTGACAGCGTGTTGCTCAGATCAAGCTGCGAAATGTAGGCCACGCCTTTCGAATAATACATGGCGAACGCGAGGGAAACCTCGATGCCATTGACGACCGCCTTGGAACGATCCGTCTTCGGATCGACTGAAAGGATAATTTTCGCGTTGGCATTGCTGAGTTGAATCGTCTTGTTCGGCTTGAGCCAGCGAACGGTGAATTTATTGGCGCGCGCCCAGTCATTGAGCTTCACATATTCACGTCCGGAAACGCGCACATGCTTTGCGCTGACCTGAGCGGCGAGGCCGCAAAATTCTCCGCCAAAGCTCAACGCCATCAGGAAAAGACAGAACTGGACGGCGAACTTCATGAGGTCGAAGTTGCATACGCCGCAAAGTTATTTCAAGAGAATAGGCGTTTGTGATTGCGGGGGTTTTCCGCATGACATAATTTTTCCGGCCATAAGTATCAGCAGGAAGTTCAATTTTTTATGGATAATACGGCGGAATTAAAAATCGACGGAAACGTTTACAAGCTCCCCACGCTCGCTGGTTCGGAACAGGAGCGGGCGATCGATATCTCCTCGCTGCGCAGTGAATCGGGTTACATCACGCTCGACGACGGCTACGGGAACACCGGCGCCTGCAAAAGCGCGATCACTTTCATCGATGGCGAAAAAGGAATTCTGCGGTACCGCGGCATTCCGATTGAAGAACTCGCCGAAAAATCCACGTTCATCGAAGTCGCGCATCTGCTGATTTTTGGGAACCTGCCCACCACTTCGGAACTCCAGCGCTTCTCAAATCTGCTGACTGAAAACGAGCTGCTCCATGAAAACATGAAGCACCATTTTCAGGGCTTCCCCGCCACGGCGCATCCGATGGCGATCCTGTCCTCGATGATCAATGCGGCGAGCTGTTTCTATCCGGAACTGCTGCATTCGGACATGATGCGGAATCATTTTGAAACCGAAGCCGCGCGCCTTCTGGCGCAAGTGCGAACCATCGCGGCCTTTGCCTACCGCCAATCCCGCGGCCTGCCAATCACGTATCCGAAACCGGAACTGAAATACACGGCGAACTTCCTGCACATGATGTTTTCGCTGCCGTATCAGGATTACGAACTGCGGCCGGAAGTGGTCAAAGCGCTGGATCTGATTTTTCTGTTGCACGCGGATCACGAACAGAATTGTTCGACCGCCACCGTTCGCATGGTGGGTTCGAGCAAAGCGAATCTGTTTGCCAGCGCGGCGGCGGGTGTCTGCGCGTTGTGGGGTCCGCTCCACGGCGGCGCGAATCAGGCTGTTTTGGAAATGCTGGAGGATATTCATCAGTCCGGCGACGATGGCTCGAAATTCATCGCCGCCGCCAAAGACAAAAACAGCGGCAAACGCCTGATGGGCTTCGGCCATCGCGTTTACAAGAATTACGATCCGCGCGCGAAGATCATCAAGAAAGCCTGCGACGACGTGCTGGCGAAACTGCACGTCAGCGATCCGCTATTGGACATCGCGAAAAAGCTGGAAGAAGCGGCGCTCCGGGAATCCTATTTCGTCGAACGCAAATTGTATCCGAACGTGGATTTCTACAGTGGCATCATCATGCGCGCGCTCGGCATTCCGGTGGAAATGTTCACCGTGATTTTTGCCATTGGCCGCATGCCCGGCTGGATTGCCAATTACAAAGAAGTAATGGAAGACAAGACGAGCCGCATTTATCGCCCGCGGCAGGTTTACACCGGACCGACGTTGAACCATTACACGCCGATTCAGGATCGGAAATAGGTTCGCTCCAGATCCGTTCAGCATTTCAGGTTGAGCCGCAAACATGGTTCAACCGACGGTAAGTCGCGAGATATTCCGACCGCGAAACAATTCGCCCCAGGAAATCGAACCAGGAATTTTTTTTGAGATGAACATTCACGAATACCAAGCCCGCCAACTTCTCGACCAATTCGGCGTCGCCTTTCCTCCCGGGGAAGTCTGCGACAAACCGGAGGCCGCCAAAACCATTGCTGAAAAACTGTTCGCCGAAGGCGCGAAAGTCGTCGTCGTCAAATCGCAGGTTCACTCCGGAGGCCGCGGCAAAGGCACATTCAAGAATGGTTTCAAAGGCGGCGTGAAACTCTGCAAGAGCGCCGATGAAGTTTTTGAAATGGCGAAAGCGATGCTCGGCAACGTGCTCGTCACCAAACAGACCGGCGCGGAAGGCCGGCTCGTCAGCAAGTTGCTCGTCGCCAGCGCGCCCGAAATTTTAAAGGAACTCTACATCGCCGTGCTGCTCGATCGTGCGAATTCTCGTCCGTTGATCATGGTCAGCACCGAAGGCGGCATGGACATCGAAGAAGTCGCCGAGAAAACGCCGGAAAAACTGGTCAAGGAATACATTGATCCCGCAGTGGGACTGGTCGCATTTCAAGCGCGAAAACTTGCGGTCGCGCTCGGCTTGACCGGCGAATTGATTGGCCAGGCGGCGAAATTGATTTCCGGCCTTTACAAAGCCTGGTGGGAACTCGACGCCTCGATGGTCGAAATCAATCCGCTTTGCATCTGCAAAGGCACCGATGGCAAGTCCGTCATCTACGCGGTGGATGCGAAAGTCGGTTTCGATGACAACGCGCTTTATCGCCACAAGAACATTCAGGAAATGCGCGATCTCGCCGAAGAAGCGCCGCTGGAAATTGAGGCCAGCAAGTTCAGCCTGAACTACATCAAGCTCGACGGCAGCATCGCTTGTCTCGTGAACGGCGCGGGCCTCGCCATGGCGACGATGGATATCATCCAGCATTACGGCGGGATGCCCGCGAACTTTTTGGACGTCGGTGGCGGCGCGAGCAAGGAACAGGTCGCGGCTGCGTTCAAAATCATTTTGCAGGACCCGAACGTGAAGGGAATTCTCGTGAACATTTTCGGCGGCATCATGGATTGCAATGTAATCGCCACCGGCATTGTTGCGGCGGTGAAGGAAACCGGCCTAAAGCTTCCGCTCGTTGTTCGTCTCGAAGGCAACAATGTTCAGGCGGGCAAGAAAACGTTGGCGGAATCCGGGCTGACTTTGATCACGGGAGATTCCATGGCGGACGCGGCGCAGAAAGTTGTTAATGCGGTTGGCAAATGATATTTTCACCGCATGACCGCAACGATTGAAAAAGAATTTCGCGAAATGACCGTGGCGGAACGCGTGGAGTTGATCGGAGAACTGTGGGAACGCGTCGCTCTTGAACCGGCGAAGATTCCCGTTCCCGAATCGCATATGCAGGAATTGGAACGGCGGAGAAAATTGTATCGGACAAATCCCGCTCGCGCGATTCCCTGGGCCGATGCCAAAGCACTTATATTGAAACGTCATGCGAAGCGTCGTCGTGCAGCCTGAAGCAATCCAGGAAACAAATGACGCCTTTGAGTGGTATGAAGATCAAGAAGCGGGCCTCGGATTTCGTTTTCTGCACGACCTTGAGATTACGTATGCCGCAATAGCGCGAACTCCGAAAAATTTTCAGCCGTTGCGTGATGGTTTTCGCCGCGCAATTCTGAGGCGGTTTCCGTACGCAATCTTTTTGAGTTCAATGCTGAATTGGTCGTGGTTCATTCCGTTTTTCATTGTTCACGAAATCCCGATGTTTGGCATCGCCGAGTGACAAAATCGAAGAAGAAGCTTTAACTTTTTATGTTCAAAGTCACCGAAATCGCCTTCGTCTGCTACGCAGTCACGGATATGAAACGCGCGCGCGATTTCTATGAAAACGTGCTGAATCTGAAACCGACGACCGTCCACAATTCCGAACACGGCCAATGGACGGAATACGAACTCGGCCCGCACACGCTGGCGATTGGTTCCGCGCCGATGTTCAAGCCCAGTCCGGACGGCTGTTCCGCGGCGCTCGAAGTGGAAGATTTTGACGCGGCGATTGTGCATTTGAAGGAACACAACGTGAAGTTCCACATCGATCCGATGCCGACGCCGGTTTGCCGGATGGCAATGATTTTCGATCCGGACGGCAACAGCATCTGCATCCATAAAAGGAATGCGGGACAGTGATAATGACGACCAACGAACAAGTCGATCAGCTTAATCGCAATTACGTGTGTCCGCCGGATGCCGGTCCTGCATGGCGGGCTGCCTGTGATTATGGTTTTGATATGTCGCTGGTGGAAGAGGCTTTGAAGATGACCGAAGAGGAGCGACTGATTGATCATCAGCGTGCGCTGAATCGATTATTGCAGTTCACCAGCGATGAGCACGCTTCTACAGAATGATGAAGAGTTGCTGGAACGTCTCCGCAAACACGAGGTTGATTTCGTCATCGTCGGCGGGCTTTGCGTGGCAATCCATGGAGCGCCGCTCGTGACGAAGGATGTTGATATCTGCTGTCGCTTGGGAACAGAGAACCTAAGGCGTCTGGAATCAGCCGTGAAGGATCTCCATCCTGTTCACCGAATGACACCGAACAAGCTGCCATTCGAACTGGATGAACGTTTATGCCAGGAACTCAAGAATGTTTATTTGCGAACTGACCTCGGCATTTTGGACTGTCTTGGCGAAGTCTCTGGAATCGGAAACTATGATGATGCTTTACGGCTTTCTGTCCCGTGTCTATCCGGACGATTCAGAATGCTGACCCTTGATGGAATTATCGCGGCCAAAGAAGCAGCGGGACGCCGACGCGATATCGAAGCGGTTTATCTGTTGCGAGCCATAAAAGAAAAAAAGCGAAACGTTTAATTTACCATGTCTATTCTCGTCACCCCAAACACCAAAGTGCTCGTCCAGGGCATTACAGGCAGCTTCGGCGCGAAACACGCCCAGCTTTCACTCGCTTACGGAACTCAGATCGTCGCCGGCGTCACGCCCGGCAAAGGCGGCCAGACTTTCGAAAACAAAGTGCCGATCTTCGATACCGTCGCTCAGGCAGTGAAGGAAACCGGCGCCACGGCTTCTGCAATCTTTGTTCCCCCACCCTTCGCCGCCGATGCAATTCTGGAAGGCGTTGATGCCGGACTCGATCTCGTCGTGTGCATCACTGAAGGCATTCCGGTCAACGACATGATCAAAGTGAAGCGCGCGATGGAAGGCAAGAAGACGCGCCTGATCGGCCCAAATTGTCCGGGTATCGTGACACCGGGTGAAGGCAAGGATTCGCACGGTGGTTGTCGCATCGGGATTTCGCCCGGTTACATTCACAAAAAAGGAAACATCGGCGTCGTCTCGCGATCTGGCACTTTGACTTACGAAGCCGTTTGGCAATTGACCCAGCGCGGCGTTGGCCAATCCACCTGCGTCGGCATCGGGGGCGATCCCGTCAATGGCACGTCGCATCTCGACGTTATCAAGATGTTCAATGACGATCCCGAAACGCACGGCATCATCATGATTGGCGAAATCGGCGGCAGCGCGGAAGAAGAAGCCGCGGAATGGATCAAGCAATATTGCAAAAAGCCGGTCGCGGGTTTCATCGCTGGCGCGACCGCTCCTCCCGGACGTCGCATGGGCCATGCGGGAGCGATTGTCAGCGGTGGCAAAGGCACGGCCGCGGCAAAGATCGAGGCATTCAAAGCGGCTGGTATCGGCATTGCGGTCACGCCTTCCGAAATGGCGGACACGCTGTTGAAAATGATGTGACCGTGAAAACGTGAAGCGCGGTTCGTGATTCGTGAATCCGTTCCTTCACGTTTTACGTTTCCTGCCTCACGATGAAGCTGATCGATTTCATCCTGAACCTCGCCGGGCTGCTGCTCTGGCTGAACTGGCGATCTCATCGGCTTGATCCGTTGACGCATGCCACGCCCGCGACACTGGTGGGAACGATCAAACGCACCCGATCCACGAAACTCAGCCGCTGGAATTTTCTACTCGCGGTCGCCGGGCTGATTTTCTTTCGCGCCTGGTTTTACCTGAAAATTGGATCAGCGGTGGATTGGACGCCCAGGCTTCATCTGGGCGCAGTCGTGCTGCCGTTTCCTATGGCCCGCAACGGGCAGGATTTTTTTCTCGCTGCCCTCTTGTTTTCCGGACTGAGCTTTCTGCGAATGGTGCTGATCTTCTATTTCTGGCTGATGCTGGTGGTAATCATCAATCGTCGCGTCACGAATCCCGATCCGGTTCACAAGTTTCTGCTGCTGCAACTCGGACGCGCTGCGTATTGGCCGCGCTGGCTGCAATTGATTATTCCCCTGATCGCCAGCGCGATACTGTGGCTGATTTTTTATCCGCTGCTCGCGCGCCTCGGCATTATTAATTGGGCGCAATCCCATTGGCACGTCGCCGGTCAATCAGCGGTGGCCGGACTCAGTTTGTTTTTCAGCCTGAAATATCTCTTGCCGAGCCTGCTCCTGTTGCACCTGATCGAGAGCTACGTGTATCTGGGGAACAGTGCGTTCTGGGATTTTGTAAACACCACCTCGCGGAACCTTCTGCTGGCTCAGCCGTTGCCGGCAGGAAAACTCGATCTCATACCGATGCTGGGTTTGATCCTGATGATTCTGATCTTCTTCTTCCCGTTGCCTCAGGGCATTCACTGGCTTTTGGATTATTTCCAGCTCACGTTGTGGCCTGGATAAAAAGGAACGAAGTTCTCGATCGGAAAATCAGAAGCGCAGAAGAAAAATCAAATCGCCGCAACCTTCGGCAATTTCACCGTCACCGTCGTGCCGGAACCGAGATCGCTCTGAATCGTCAGCGTTCCGCCATGCAATTCCGTCAGGCGTTTGCAGATCGTCAATCCCAGCCCCAGCCCCTGTTGTTCGTGCATCTTGCGGTCGAACTGCATGTAAGCGCCGATCTTCGCAATGTGTTCCGTTGAAATGCCCCGACCACGATCCATCACCGTCAGCGCGATTTGATTATCCTGTTCGAGCAGCGTGACCTGGACCGGCGAACCGGCCTGCGAAAATTTCAATGCGTTCTGCACCAGCTCGCCCACAATTTTTCCGAGATACTCCTCCGACATCGGCACCGGAATATCCGTGAGCGCCAGCAGCACATCATCAGGACGGTTCGCCACGTGCGTTTGTTCCTGCACCTGATATTCGATCAGCGCCACCGGTGACGGCGTTTGTTTGCGCAACAGCGATTGTAATTTTTGCGGATCGCTGCCGAGCAATTCCAGTTGGGCAAAAATCAGAAAGTTTTCCACGAGATGTTCCAGACGTTTGCCCGACTGGTAAATCACCTGGCCCATTTCGGAAATTTCCTGCGGCTGAAGCGAAGCGGCATCGGAGGTCAGAATTTCGCCATACGCCAGAATGCCATTCAACGGCGTCCGCAATTCGTGCGGCAACATCATGCTGATGTTTTCGCGCAGGTCAGCGAGTTTCTTTTCGGCCTCCTGGCGAACCACGTTCACCTTCTTCAGGCGAATGTCCACCGCTGCATAAAGCGCCTCGATCGTGAAGGGTTTGGGAAGATAATCGTCCGCGCCGAGTTCCATGCCGTGACGCATCCCCGCGTGATCGGCCAGGCCGGTCATGAGAATGAAAGGAATCGTCGCCGTGGAAGGTTCGCTGCGCAGCGCGGAAAGAGTCAGATAACCGTCCACCTTGTCCATGTTGACGTCGCAGAGAATCAGGTCGGGCAATTCCCGTTTGGCGACTTCAATGCCGCGCTCTCCATTCTCCGCCTCAATGACTTCAAAGCCATTCTGCCGCAAGGCCAGTTGGATCATTTCCCGCAACCACTCTTCGTCGTCAATGACCAGAATTTTTCTCATCACGGTGCTGCCGGGCGTCTTATCGCAGATCACCGTCTGTCTATCAACTGGCAAAAACTGAGGCACTTGAACTTCACTGTTACGCACGGCTGGCAAAGAGCAATGCGTGTGCCTCGTCAGCTGGCCAAAATATGCGAAGGTTCGGAAGGCGAACAGCTTGGAAACGAACTGTAACGCGCGAAAATTTCTGTCTCCCCGGCGAATGATCTTTCCGCATTTGCAACCAACGTGAGTCGGCGCCATTTTCTCGCGGCTTTCGAAATGGCATTGGGAGCGGACTCCCCTCGCTCCCTACAAGCGAGACTTTTCCCGTCCAGCTACCGCATCTGTTTCATGATCTGTTCCGTAATGGCTTTGACCGCTGCTTCCGCATCGGCATCCAAACCCACGCCAGCCGTTTCCCCCGGCGGCGCCACGCAAGCCACGCCTGGACGCCATTCCGCGTTGTCGCACAGTTCGCATTCCTTCAAGCCATGGCGCGGATCAGGAATTCCCAGGCTTTGCTTGATCTTCAGCAAATCCTGAAGCTGCGGCGCGGACATCGTTTTCGCGGGAACCCCCAATTGCGCGGTCACCAGAATCGTGCGGCAATAGGCTTCCAGAATTTCCATTTTGAAATACGCATCCTCGACGCTGTTATGGCTCCAGGAAACGACGCCGTGATTCGCCATCAGAATCGTGTTGTGCTTGTCCACCAGATCCGCGACCAGCTTGCCCATTTCCGGAGAACCGGGCGTGCGATACGGCGCGACGGCTACGCTCGCGAACACTTCGTATTCCGGAATCATGCACGTCGGCGGAACCAATCCCGCCACCGCGAAACCCGTGCTGTACGGCGGATGACAATGGCAGGTCGCCACGGCTTTCGGCTGGCGTTTCATGATCTGCAAGTGCATCAGGATTTCGCTCGTCCGCTTTTTCACGCCACAAAGCTGGTTGCCTTCGAAATCCACGAGGCACATGTCTTCCGGTTTCATGAAACCTTTGCTCACCAGCGTCGGCGTGCACAGTGCGATGTCTTCGCCTACGCGAATCGCGATGTTGCCGCCGTTGCCATCGACATAAGCGCGTCCCCAGAGGCGCCGTCCAATGTCACACAGCTGTTCCTTCAGATTGTGCGCGTAAGCGGAATTGAAAAACGCTTCCAGTTCAGCTTTGGAGCTTTTTGAAGTGAGCGCCTTTGATGGTGGCTGCGGCTGCCCTTTCGCAGGCGATGCAGTAACGGGATTTCCCGCGGACGCCGCGGAACCGCCTTTGCCGTTCCGGTCGATGCTGCGCAAAAAATCCCGTGCGGACGGCGTGAGAATCACATTTTCGCCCAGCGCCTGAACATTGGTTCCGTTGCGAACCATTTCTTCCAAATCTCGAACACTGATGACTTGTTTCATTGTTTAAAAGGGGAATAAAAAATTTCATCCACGAGCGCTGCATTGATCGCGTCAATCGGCGTCGGCTTCTCAAACGGCGCGCTTGCTTCCGCGCCTTCTATAAATCCAATCGTCTGGCCAACGCCGCCGCCCAAATCATCGTAAACCACCAAGCTCGGATCTTTGCTCAGACCGGCTGGCGTTTCCGTGCCGCGCTGAAAATGTTCGCGCGTGAACGGACTGACGATGAGCCAACGCGCACCTTCGAGGGCGGGAACCGTGACGCTCAAGGTCACGCGGCCAATGACAGTTCCAAGTCTCATGTAAGAAAAATTCCAAGTTCCAAATTCCAGGTTCCAAAGAAAATTCCGTGGAGAAACGGCTCGCGCTGACAAAGCCGAGCCCGGTTGGATTTTGGAATTTGGAACTTGGAATTTGGAACTTTCACACCGGCACCCCCGGTTCTTTCTCATCCACGATTCCCACAATCATCCACCGCGCCGGACTTCTCCGGTCGCCAACAGCTTTTCTCGCCGCTGCGCCGTCCGACGAAATAATCACGCGTTGATGCATTCCCCCGCCGTGCGGATCAATCGCCACCTGCGGCGCGCCTTCGGGATCACCGGCATGATTGATCGGCTGACAAATCACGAAGCGCCATCCTTCGAAGCTCGGATGCTTTCGAGTGGCGACGACGTTGCCTTCAACTCTTGCCAGCAGCATAAATTCAAACCACGAAGCGGCATGAATGACGCACTCCGGAAGCAAAATGAGAATTGCTGACTTTCATTCGCGTCTATTCGTGTTCATTCGTGGTTAATAAATCCTCAAATTATCCACCATCACACAGCGGCGAACGCGCGTGAAAGTTTTCGGATTCGTGATGCCTTCTCCGGTCGGCGTCGCGATGGAGAAACTCAAATAACCTTCACCGCCCAATCCCAGGCCGGCTGGCGATGCGCCATTCTTCACGAACAACGTCGTGTCCAGCGCACGCGCCATCGCGGTGATGTTTTCCACGTCGTGCGAATGAATGATCGCGGTGTGCTTGTAATTGTGCTCCGCCTGAAGCGAACGCTCGATGCCTTCCTCAACCGTCTTCACGCGCACGATCGGAATCATGGGCATCATCTGTTCTTCTTGAACGAAAGCGTGGTTGGCGTCGGTTTCCGCGAACAACAATTGCGTATTCGCCGGGACATCAACGCCTGCAGCTTTCGCGAGCACTGCGACATCTTTGCCAATGAAATCCTTGTTCACTGATGCATGACCGCAACCGCCGCCCTGCCCTTCCTTGAATGTGAAGGCCGCCTTGGTCAAACGGTCGAGCTGAGCTGCATTCAATTTCACCGCGCCATTTTCCGACATCCGCGTCATCAACTTGTCAGCCACGCTTTCGAGCACGAAAACTTCCTTCTCACCGATGCACAGCAGATTGTTGTCGAACGCCGCGCCATCGATAATGGCTTTGGCCGCACGCGTCGGACAGCAGGTGTCATCGACAAGAACCGGCGGATTTCCGGGACCAGCGCAAATCGCGCGTTTGCCGGTTTGCATCGCCGCTTTCACCACGGCCGGACCGCCCGTGACGCACAGCAAGCGCACGGCATCGTGATTGCAAATGGCTTTGAACGAATCGAGCGTGGGCGTCTCGATGATCGTGATGAGATTCTGAATGCCGGTTTCGCGTTCGATGGCTTTGTTGTATTCGCGAACGGCAACGGCTGCACATTTCGCGGCGCTGGGATGCGGATTAAAAACCACCGAATTTCCTGCCGCAATAATGTTCACAACATTGCCGCTCAGCGTGGGAATGGAATGCGTTGAAGGCGTGATTCCCGCGACGACACCGAACGGCGTGTACTCTTCCAACGTGATTCCATGATCACCACTGCGCGCATCCGGACGCAGCCATTCCACGCCGGGAACGAGCTTGATGAGCTGGAGCTTCGCGATCTTGTGATCGAGCCGGCCGATCTTGGTTTCTTCGAGTTCGATGCGTCCCCATTCCTTTGCGTTCGCCTCAGCCATCGTCTTGACGATCTCGACTACTTTCGCGCGCGCTTCCACACCTTTTTTTCGGAGTTGAAGAAAACCTTCGTGCGCCGCCGCACAGGCTTCGTTCGCATCTGTGAAAACGCCGTATTTTCCGGAACCATTGCGAATGCTCCCGCCCATCGCAACATTCACGGGCTTCGCACCGCAGCCGCAGGAACTTCCATTCGTTGGTGCTGCGTTCGATTTCGGTGCAGCCGCAACGCCGTTCAAACGGCCGAGAACTTCCGCCACTACGTCTCGAATCAAAGTTTCATTCACTGCGCTCATAAATTCATTTCAACCACGAATGGAACATTCATGCGTCCATTCGTGGTTAAGCCTTCCCGCTGAAGATTTGTTTCCCGAACACATCCACGGTATCCACAATCCCAATGATCACGGCATCGACGGGCGCTTCTTTCATTCCGGGCGCAAGGCGCGCGGAACTGCCCTGACAAAACAACACGAGTTCGCCAATGCCCGCGCCCAGGCTGTCCACGGCCACAATCGTGTTCGCGCCCGGACGAAACTTAGTCGGGTCTTTGTCATCCACGAGTTGCGGGCGTAACAGCAGCAGCTTCCGTCCATTCATGGCGGAATCCTTTTTCGTCGCAACGACCGAGCCTTCAACTTTGGCGAGGAACATGGGTTGGTGATTGGTTAAATTGTGATTCGTTAACTGGCCGGCTCGTGCGGCGTCCGCTCATTTAACTATTCACGATTTAACCTGTTTAACTTTTTCACTTACTTCCGCTTCGGCAAAACCGCTTCCACGTCCTGATGCGGACGGGCGATGACATGCACGCTGACGACTTCGCCTTTGATGGATTTGATGGCTTGCGCGCCGGCATCCACCGCGGCTTTGACTGCCGCGACATCGCCGACCACGACCGCCGTGACGAGCGCGTTGCCAACCTGCGTCATCGGTCCGGCGAGTTCGACATTCGCCGCTTTCAGCATCGCGTCCGTGCCCTCGACGAGAGCGACCAGGCCGCGCGTTTCGATCATTCCAATTGCTTGATGTGCCATAATTCAGTTCTGTTGATTGTTCTCTAAAAATCGTTTTACTTCGCGGGCGACAACCAGTTCTTCGTTGGTCGGAATCACAAAAATCTTTACGCGCGAATCCGCGGCGCTGATCACCGCTTCCTGAGCTTTCGTGGAATTGTTTTTCGCGACATCGAGGTCGATCCCGAGCTGATCGAGATTCGCGCAAATCGCTTCGCGCAATTCCGGTCGGTTCTCGCCAATGCCTGCGGTAAATACAATTGCGTCCGCGCCGTTCAGTTCAAAAAAGTAACTACCGATCCAATGCCGCGTGCTCGCGACAAAAACATCAATCGCCATTTTCGCCGCAGAATCGCCTTTGGCCGCCGCGTCCTGAATTTCGCGAATGTCATTCGACACGCCGCTCAATCCTTTCAATCCAGATTCTTTGGAAAGCTGGCGCTGCGCTTCTTCCACAGAGATGCCGAACGTTTTTATCGCGTAAGGAATCGCTTCAGCATCGAGATCACCCACGCGATTGTTCTGCGGCAAACCCGATTGTGGACTCATGCCCATGCTGGTGCCAATCGCTGCGCCGTTCAGAATTCCCGTCACGCTGGAACTGCCGCCGAGATGACAGGAAATCACGCGCAACGGAGCGCCGCTGATTTCCATTTTGCTGCCATCCAAATAAAGCCGCCTCGCCCGTTCCGCGACATCGTTGCGACCTAGCATTTCCGCCGAGCGTTCCGCGATGAATTTGTGGCTCGCGCCGTGAAAACCAAATCGCCGAATGCCCGCTTCGTGCCAGGCGTTCGGAACGGCGTAACGCATCATTGCAGGCGGTGCGAATTGATAGAACGCGGTTTCAAACAATCCGAGCAAAGGCGTCTTCGGCATGCGTTGCGCGAAAAGTTTGACGCCGGTGATGTATGGCGGATTGTGCGCGGGAGCGAGACCGGCGTAATCCGCCATTGCTTTCAAAGCATGTTCATCCAGGCGCACGCAACCCGTGACATCTTTCGCCAGAACGGTTTTGAAACCAACGGCCGCCAGTTCGCTTTCGTCCTGAATTGCGCCCGCGTTTTTCAATTCAGCCAAACAATCCTCAATCGCTTTTGGATAATCCGAGACGCGTTCAAAGCCGCCTTTGTGCAACACGCGCTCAGGACTGCTCGAAGAATCGAACAGCCGCCACTTGAGCGAAGTGGAACCGATGTTGGCGACGAGGATTTTCATTCAGCCAATTCTTTCGGAACATTTGTCGCAGCTTGCGAGTCAACTTCATCTATCAGTTGCCTGGGGGTGACGCTGACGATCTGAGTATTCATTTCACTGTGGATTGCAGAGGCAATTTCCCAACGCGATCGTTGGCTCGGACTCATAGAGTTAACATTTGCGCCGCCCAGTCGATTCCTTGTTTCCACGCCAGCATAGATCAAGAACTTTAAGTCCCGTTCGAGCTTTTCAAGATTGTTTGCTTTCAATTCGTTCAGACAATGAAGATTGATTGCGAGTTGCCCTTCAGAATCGATTTTCCCCTGCTTGGCCCTTCCTTGAGAAACTCCAAAAATGAATCCAAGAATCGCGAACAAGAAAAACCCACCGATTATGAGGAAAATCGGCTTCTTGCGTGGTCGATCGGATGTCCGTTTCATTTCAGCGATGAAACTTCCTCACTGCTGCAACCATTTACCCAATCCAGCCAATCCTTCATGCGGACGCGGAATCACTTGCACGCTGATCACTTCACCGATTTGCGCGGCGGCGGCAGCACCAGCATCCGTCGCAGCTTTCACAGCAGCGACATCACCGCGAAAAAATGCGGTGACGTATCCGCTGCCGACTTTTTCCCAGCCGGTGAGCGTAACATTCGCGGATTTGAGCGCCGCGTCCGACGCTTCAAGCAAGGCGCACAGGCCTTTGCATTCGATCATTCCAATTGCTTGTTGAGCCATAAAAGTGTGAATCGTTGATGGTTGAAATTGGCGGGTTACTTCTTTGCCGCGACGTTGTTTTCGCCCACGAAGGCGGTCAGCAAATCTTCATGCGGACGCGCGAGAATATGTGAGCTGACAAGTTCGCCGACTTTCGCCGCGGCTTTGGAACCGGAATCCACGGCGGCTTTCACGCTGCCGACATCGCCCTTGCAGAGAACGGTGATCAGTCCGCCGCCGATGGGAATGGTTTTGACAAGCGTCACGTTGGCGGCTTTCACCATCGCATCGCTGGCTTCGATGCTGCCGACGTAACCTTTCGTTTCGATCATGCCTAATGCTTCGCTCATAATTTTTTGTTGATAGTTGAGAATTGAAAGTTGATGAGAACGTTGAACCGCGTGGTTACTTGATTAACTCGACCGGCGTGTCCGGCTGAAGATTGCAGGCGTTGCCTTCATCCGTGTCGATATGCACCTCGAGTTTGAAACTGGGATCCACGCGGCAAAGCATCTTGTCCAGCGTGATGCCGCACGAACCGCCGATCTTGAGCTTCATGTCATCGCCAGGTTTTACGCCGTAAAATTTCGCATCTTCCGGCGACATGTGAACGTGCCGCAATGCGCGAATCACGCCTTCGGGCATTTCGAAAAATCCTTCCGGGCCCATCAGCATGCAGCCCAGCGTTCCCTTGATATTTCCAGAACTGCGCAGCGGCAGATCGAAGCCGAGCGCGATGCCGTCGGTGTAGGAAAGCTCGACCTGATTCAAACTGCGGCACGGACCGAGAATGCGGAGATTGGAAATGACGCGGCTGCGCGGTCCGATCAGCGTGAGCGTTTCCTTCGCGGCGAATTGTCCCTCCTGATAAAGCCACTTGTGAACCGTGAGCTGATGCCCTTTGCCAAAAAGAATTTCGACGGCTTCCTGCGTGAGATGACAATGCCGCGCACTGATGTTGACCAGCAACGGATTTGGCGCGGCGGCAATCCTCGGCAGCGGCTTGCCCAGACGCTGATAAACCGCTTGGCGAACGAGATGTTCAACTGCGGCGCGGTGCAAAGATGGACTGAGTGCAGCCATAGCAATGAATGGACTCTGCCAGAATAATGAAGCCGGTCAACAATAATCTTGCAATATCTTTCAAATTCTTCCATGTTTCTGATCAATGCAGGCCGAAGAACGTCAGAAAAGGATCGAGAGCTATTTGCAAAAAGTGGAGTTTGCGTCCCTGGAAGAATTGGCCAAACACGTCGCCGCTTCCACTTCCACAGTCCGCCGCGATCTGACTTTGCTTGAAACGACCGGAACTTTGAAACGCACTCACGGGGGGGCGCGACTGCTGACACCTGCAACCGACGAGTTTGTTTTTTCCGCGCGGGAAACACATCAACTCGCAGAGAAAGAAGCTATCGGCAAAGCGTGCGCCGCGCTCATTCAGCCCAACCAAAGCGTCATCATCGACGCCGGCACGACGACGTATCAGGTGGCCCGTCATCTCGAAGAAAAAACGCCGCACATCATCACGAACTCGCTTCCAGTCGCCAATCTGTTTGCGGGCGCGAATCGTCTGGAAGTTGTGGTTTCCGGAGGCGTCATTTATCCCAAACTTGGCGTGCTGGTCGGCCCGCTTGCAGTTGACGCATTCTCGAAAATCCATGCTGACGTCGCGATTCTCAGCGGCGGCGCAATTGCCTTGGAAGGCGTTTCGAACTCGCACGGACTTTTGATCGACATCCAGCGCGCCATGATCAACGCCGCGCAAAAAGTCATCTTCTGTTTCGATCACACGAAGTTCGGTCGGCAATCGGTGCTGTCACTGTGCGGCCTGGATGTGATTGATACGATTGTCACTGACAGCGCCGCGCCCACTGAACTGGTGCAGCAATTTCAGGAAAAGGGAATTGAAGTGATCGTTGCGCCGTGAGTTTTTCTCCGTGTCAACCGCGCGATTTGAAGTAAGGTGACAACTATGAACGAGCTGCTGGAACGCATCACTGTGAATCCAGAAGTCATGACTGGCCTACCGTGCATTCGCGGCATGAGAATTCCGGTCACAACCATTCTCGGATTGATGGCTGTTGGCATGAGCGAAAAAGAAATTCTGGCCGAGTATCCTGATTTGGAATCAGAGGATCTCAAATCCTGCATTGCTTACGGCTCGTGGCTGGCTCGCGAACGTGAAGTAAATCTTCAACCGGTATAATGGTTGTCATCGACAATTGCCTGCCGGTTTCCTGGGTGTATTTCCTTCAACAGAACGGACAACCAGCTCGTCATTGGCGCGAAATTGGCGCTCCCAACGCGCCGGATATCCAAATCTTGCAATGGGCGATGGAACACGATGCGGTAGTTTTCACGCACGATCTCGATTTCACAAAACTTCTTTTTCAATCTCGGTCTGCCCTTCCGAGCGTCATTCAACTTCGGGTGGACGATGTGCGCCCCGAAAACGTGGGTAAAGAGGTTGTGTCGATTCTAAACGGTATCAGCAGGATCTTCGAAGCGGCGCATTGATTACAATCAACGCCAATAAATCCCGGCTCAGAATCTTGCCTTTGCAGAGCTATCCTGGAGCAGTCTCGATCTCGAAATTCGCGCAATTCGCGTAACCCATTTCTTCCGCTGGGTTTAAAACAACACGCTCTCGATAAATCCGGTTAAATGCTCGGGCCGATTGCGGTTCTTGCGGACGATTACGACCAGCTCTCGAACAAAACGTTGTTTGATTGTCAGTCGCGTTACCGCGCGACGCTTTTCGTAAATGGGCAAAACGCGATGCGGCACCAGGCTGACACCAAATCCCAGCGACACGAGATTCGTGATGACGTCAAAACTGTCCAACTCCATTGCTGGTTCGATGCGCCAATTCATCTTCGTCAGCCACGCGCGCAGCCGCACGCCCGTATTACTTTCACGATCAATCATCAGCCAGCGCTGGTCCTGCAACGCTTCCTTAAGCGACGAGATATCCGCGAGTTGATCTACATTCGGCAACTTGAAATTCGGCGGAGCGATCACCGTGAATTCATCGGTGAACCGTTTCTTGACTTCAATGCCGCGGGGCAATCGCGGCGGCGGACAGAAAATGCCGACGTCCAATTGATTCGCTTCCACGGCTGCCAGGATTTCGCTGCTCGCGCGCTGGGTAAACTGCAATTGCAGTTTGGGAAACTTGCGTTGAAACGCGAAAAAGAATCCCGGGAAATACGCGAGGCCAATGCTCCGCCCGATGCCGACCCGAATCGTTTGCGGCACGAGATGAAATTCATGTTGCAACTGGCGCAAGACATCGTTGGTCGCGGCGAGAATTGAAGCGGACTTTTCATACAGCAACCGACCGGCAAGCGTGAGTTCCACATGGCGCGTCGTCCGTTCAAACAACGCCACGCCCAGGCTTTCTTCCATCCCGCGAATCTGCCGCGTGATCGCACTTTGAGTCAGGCTCGCCTGTTGTCCAGCCTTCGTGAAACTGCCGGTCTCCACCACGAGATGAAACAAACTCAGTTCATAAAGATCGAAGGGCAACGTCGCGAGGAATTCATTCATTTACGGAATCAGTATAATCGGAGTAATGAATTTCACGCAATCCCTACCCTACTCCATTCTGTTCTCGAACACGGAATCGAACCGGAACGCTCTGCTTCGATTCCACAAACGAAAGAGAAAATATATGGCAAACATCAATGACCGATTGCAGCAAAACGTGCCCGGCAAATTTTATGTGACCTCGGATTGCATTGATTGCGATCTCTGCCGCGAAACCGCACCCACGGTTTTTCGGCGCGACGACAACCTGGGCTTCAGCATGGTCTTTCACCAACCCGGATCGGAAGAGGAACTTCAGCAGGCGCAGGAAGCGTTGGACAGCTGCCCGGTGGAGGCGATCGGAAAAGATGGTCCGCCTGTGGAAAACAGCGACTCTCCAAATATCGAAAATTTGCGTTCGGAAACGGTTTGATCCGACGCATTTGCCTTCGAACTAAACTGAACAGAAGCCAACGAAGAACCAGGCAAGACAGACCCAATGTTAACCTGCGCGGCAGGATCGCCGTAAAAGAATGCTGCCGATGAGGAAGGGCACAATCATCAATACGTGTGCGATGAACTGATTCGCAGGACTGAACAAGAATGGGCGACGATTCAGATCGCGCGATGATGAATCTGAATGGGTCAAGAGACCACCGCCATCCAGTTTGGGAAAAACCCGTTCGTATCTTTGATACCGAATCAATCCACTGCGCATCTCTTCAGGCATGTCATTGGCAGCTTGACCCAGGAGGAACGTCACGGGTTCAAAATCGGAATCGCGCAGCCATCGAAATGCATTGTAGCGGACAAAGTTTGGAATGGTATCTGATTGATTCGTCCGCCCAAGCAATTCCAAAAGCGGAATTATTTCGTTGGTCGTGGCCGGCATGTGAACCGAAACGCCGTGCGCCTGTAATCCGGCGCGAATCCATTCCACCTGCGACTTGTCTTTGTTTTCATCCCACCACTTCAGCCAAAACGATTCAACAGCCCAGTTGGTTCCAGCAGGATTGTTTCCGGTGATAAACTTCAGCGCTTCAGCCTTGTGCCCCACTCTGCCGCAATCGCCAATCTTCTCTCCAGCTCGAGCCCGTTTCATGATCCACTCCGCCCAGCTTTTGTCTCCGTAGTCACCCACGATCGCAAAGTCGTCGTGCATCCAACCAAAGCGGCGAATGCGTTTGCCGGTTTCCTCCCAATATGCCTGCCGCGAAAAACGCTTTTCCCAGACCGGATCGAACCGTTGAAGTGCCGGCACCAGCCAGAAATACCATCCCAGCGCGACCGCAACTGATAAACAAATCAGCGCAACGCCCGATGCGCATTTGAAATATCTGTTCTGGAAAATCCGGGGCATTGAAATCGTTCTGACGATCATCTCGTCAACAATGACCGCAAAGTCTCGGCAACCTGAGATACTGTAATCGAAGGCAATCCGCCAACAGCTTTTACAATCACAACTCGCTCGTGGGGTGGACGCCAGATTTGCTCAATCGTATCGCCCCAAAGAATTACAGCCGGAATTCCCAACGCCGCCGCCAAATGTGAAATGCCGGAATCATGTCCAACGAAAGTCGTGCAGTGCTGGAGCAATTGCGCGAGTTCTACCAACGAGAGACTTTGCGCAACTCTAACGCGAGTGGGCGGCAGCGCGGCCGCGAGGCGTTGCAATCGTTCGCCTTCGGCTTCGCCCCCGACGAGAAGAAGGTCTGCGATTGTAGTCGTCAACAGATGCTGCAAGAGATCGGCCCATTTCGCTTCCGACCAATTTTTCTTTTCACTGCCGCTGCCGGGATGAAGCGCAATCAGGTTGAGAGTTGAGGGTTGGGAGTTGATGGACAGATGCGGAAACGGATCAGCATCGAAAATGGCCAGTCTTTCCAAAGGCTTCAGGAAAGTCTGCGTCGCGTGAATCGTATCGGTTTCTTTCGGACGATGCGGCCCGACAATGAACTGCGCCTTGGTGCAGCGGGCCACGTTGGTTTTGAAAATTTCGTCCGGATCGAAAAGGTACGAAATGATCAGATTGAAGCTGGAAAAATATTCCACGAGTTCTGAATTCAACGTTCCGTTCCGCGCAAAAAAACCCGCGAGCGGTCCCGCTTCAATCGATTGAACCTTGTCCACCAATCTGCCCGCTACCGCGAGTTGAACGATATGCGGATAACCGAGAACCTCCAGATGCGCGTCCGGAAACTGGCGTCGCAGCGCGGCAATCGCGGGCAAGGTCAGAATGAAATCACCGATGGCGCCGCCGCGAATGACGAGAATTTTTCCGCGAGTTTGCACGCCGCAAAGTGCGCCGGATCAGAAGACGGTCAAGCCGAGCACGACCACAAACAATCCAAACGCCAGCCGAATTGCCGAACCAATCCGCACGCGTTTTTCATTCGCTGTCGCCCAGTCGAGAAGATCGCGCAATCGAAATGGTGAAACCGTGAACCACATTCCCGCCACCACCAGAATGTACGCCCAGGTTTGAATCACCAGCGCCCAATGTGTGGCGCCCAGCATGGGACGTCCGGTATCCACCATCAATTTTCCCAATAACAGAAAAACCACGGCGAGTCCACGGACAGCGATCAGGTCCTGGAGAAAAATGCAGGTGCCGACGCCGACAGCGGCGAAACCGGCGGACATGAATGGCTTGATGCGTTCGAATTCGGAAATGGATTCCTGCTGAAGATTCCAAAGAAACCAGACTGTTCCGACGAGCATTAGAACAATTCCGATCGGCACATTGCGCGGGAAGCGGCGCACGGAAGCGGCGAACTTTCGCGGATTCACAATGCCGTAGATTTGCGGCAGCCCCATGGCGAGGCCCAGCACGATGGAAAGCGTTGAAAGTTTCAAGGTCATTAACAGGCTGGGAAGATGACGCAAGGCCATGAAAAGTAAATCCGAAATCCGAAACAATTGAACGCTTTGCGGAACTGAACACAGCATGGCGATCAGAAGTCGGAACAGATTTCCACAATGTCGAACGGCAAGAACTCCTGGCAATCTTCGCTGACACGGCTGTTCAATTCGTCACCGACTTATCACTTGCTTTCACGAATCGGAATTTATCTAATTCTGCGGTATTCCGGAGTTTATGAGAAAAGCAGCCAATCGAGCCAAAAGCGTTCGGGTGTTCGTCGTCGATGATCATCCGTTGGTTCGTCAGGCATTGCGGGATGCCATTCGTCAGGAAAACGGCCTCGAGGTCTGCGGGGAAGCAGATGACCGCGAGGAAGCACTTAAAGGAATTGCCGCCGCGGAACCGGATTTGGCGATTGTTGATCTTCGACTGCGTTCCTCCGACGGTTTGGATTTGATCCGCGATCTGCGGGATCGTCATCCCAAGGTGTTGAGCCTGGTGCTGTCCATGCAGGATGAATCGATCACTGCCGAACGTGCTGTTCGCGCCGGTGCGCGGGGTTATGTTTCCAAACAGGAATCACCGCGCAAAATCATGGAAGCGGTTCGCAAAGTCCTGAATGGCGAAATTTATTGGAGCGAAAAAACCGCAGCGCATATTGCTTCGAAAATCGCTTCCGCTTCTACGGACAAAACGTCCGTTGCCGATCATCTTTCCGAACGCGAGTTGCAGGTGTTCGAACAGATCGGCCTGGGACGCAGCACGCAACAGATTGCTGAGACACTGCACATTGATATCAGCACGGTTGAAACCTATCGCTCGCGTATCAAACAGAAATTGTCGCTGAAAGACGGATCAGAATTGCTGCAATGCGCGATTCGCTGGTGCCTTTCTTCATCCTCGTATTTGAAATGAATTTTCCAGTCCTGCCCAAACTTAACCACTGCATAATATGAGACTTGCATTCTCCGCCCTGAAATCCGTCCTTTGCCGCGCTCAACTGTCAATTGCACTGGCCGTTTCCATTGGCTGCTGGGTCGCTGTCACGGGTTGCACCGGTCCCAATTTCAAAAAGAATCCGCCTGAAAAGGTTGAGTCCGATCCCATTTCACTGCGCGAAGGCGATGTGATCCGCATCACTTTCCCCGGTGCGCCCAACCTGAACACCACGGCCGCGATCCGGCGCGACGGTAAAATCACTTTGGAGTTGGTGGGTGAAGTGACGGCTGCCGGCCTCACACCGAACGATCTGCAAAAGGAACTGGTGCGCTTGTATGCCGATCAACTGATCGACAAGGAAATTTACGTGACGATTGAATCGTCTTCCTTTCCGGTCTTCGTCACGGGCGCGGTGCTGCATCCTGGAAAAGTGTTGTCCAATCGGCCTTTGTCAGCTTTGGAATCGATCATGGAAGCCGGCGGTTTCGATTATACCCGCGCCAACCTGAAAGAGGTCAGAATCATTCGAAACGTGGACGGACAGATGCGGCATTACACAGTCAACCTGAAACAAGTTCTCGCGGGCGAAGAAAGCAAACCGTTTTATCTGAAGCCGTCCGATATTGTTTACGTGCCGGAACGGTTTACGTGGTTCTGATTCGAAGTGCGCGAGTCTGATGATTTGCAGGTTTCTGTTTTTCGTCTCGGAAGGACGAGTTTCACGAGTCCTGAAATTTGTTCATTTCGGAGTTGAATAAAGATTCAAAACAAGACCCGCGCGATTCGTCCTGGATTGTGATTCCCGAATCACGCTGGCGTTGAAACTGAAAGGTTTAGACGTTTCCTCCTCGGGAATTTTCCGGATGTCCCGCATTACACTACAGACATGTAGTGCAAACACGGACATCAAAATCAGGATTGCCCACGACAGACACTCACCCCGCTTGTGTACACAATTCATCCTATGAAATTCTGCAAAAGCAAAAACCGGACAGCGCAGCGGCGCGTTCGTTGCCAACTCGCTGAAAAGGAGTTGGCGGGTTGCTCCCTTTTTCAGGCTTTCTGCCGGATTTTTCTCATCTATAATAATTTTCCTCTTCGCCGTGGAACAAGAGTTGCATTTGCGAAACCGCAGCCACTATGGAATTAACCGAGTCATTGATTCATTCCGCAGGTCTCCTGCCCTGGTATTGTGCCCGCACAAAACCGAAGCATGAGCACATCGCCGCCGCCAATCTTCGGCGCAATCTCGGTTTCGAAGTCTTCAACCCGCGTTTGCGAATTGAACGTGCGACGCGCCGTGGACCGGTGCGTTCAATCGAACCGCTTTTCCCCTGCTACATTTTTGTTCGTTGTACTCAAGACACGCTGAATGATGTCCGATATGTGAACGGAATCAGCAGCCTCGTCCATTTCGGTGATCGCGTGCCGACGGTGGATGACTCGATCATTGCCGAATTGCAGGCGTGCTTTGAAGCCGAAGAGCCGTTGCCGGTGCAGGACCACCTGGCGCCCGGTTCGGAAGTGATCGTCGCCGAAGGTGCCTTTCAAGGATTTGAAGCAATTGTCCTGCGGACATTGCCGGCGCGGCAACGCGTGCAGGTACTTTTGGATGTTCTCGGTCGTCCGACGCTGGTGGAAGTGGACCGGCGTTCAGTCAGTCTGGAAAATCGCCAGATGTCGGATCTGTTGCCTTCACTGGCGGCAGTTGCCTGATGGCGCGACAGCCCGGTTGGGCTGTTTTAAATCATGGGATCAAACGGTGAAGCGCGGATCAGCGCTTGCGGAAAATATATGAACCGCGAGCAAGTGCGGAGCCTGCCCAAATTTGCCGCTCCGCCATTTTCGCGAACTTTTTCGTGTAGCCCGTTTCGCAATTCCGAAAATTTCCAGTCAAGCACATCCGAAACGAACCGATTCAGAATTGTTCACCCACAAGCGCAGGAGCTGAAAATATGACAAAACAGATAAACGTCGGTGTCGTCGGTTGCGGATATTGGGGCCCAAATCTCATTCGCAATTTCCGATCCCTTCCCGGTTGCAACCTCAAGACGATGTGCGACCTCAGCCAGGAACGGTTGCAGCATTTGAAGATGCTTTATCCGGAAGTCGCTGCCGAGACCGATTATCAGCGCATGCTTGAATCTTCCGGGGTGGACGCCGTCGCAATCGCCACGGCCGTGAAGTATCACTTTCCCATGGCCAAGGCCAGTTTGCTCGCCGGCAAACATACGTTCATCGAAAAACCGATGGCCGATTCGGTCGAGCATTGCGAAGAGTTGATCGACATCGCGGAAAACAAAGGCCTGATCCTGATGGTCGGCCACACGTTTCTGTATTCGCCTGCCGTGCGAAAAATCAAAGAGATCGTGGAATGGGGCGATCTCGGAGACATTCGATACATCAGCGCACGCCGCCTGAATTTGGGGCTGTTCCAAAAAGATATTAACGTCGCCTGGGATCTCTCCCCGCACGATCTTTCGATTATTCTGCACATCATGGAAGAATCTCCGCTGACCGTGAATTGCCGCGGCAGCGCGCATGTCACACCGGGAATCGAAGACGTAACTCTGATGTGCCTGAGCTTCCGGCAGAATCGCTCGGCCATCGTTCACAGCAGTTGGCTGGATCCTCGCAAGACTCGCGAAATGACGATTGTCGGCAGCAAACGCATGATCGTTTACGATGACGTTTCGCCAATTGAAAAGATCAAAGTCTTCGATGCGCGCGTGGATCGTCCGCCGCATTACGATACCTTCGGCGAATTCCAATACGCCTATCACTACGGTGACATGTACGTTCCTTACTTGAAGCAGGAAGAGCCGCTGAAATCTGAATGCCAGCATTTCCTGGATTGCATCCGCGAAGGCATTCCGCCGCTGACCGATGGTTACCGCGGGATGGAACTCGTAAAAATTCTCGAAGCGTCGTCCTTATCGTTGAAGCAGAATGGAGGACCGGTGGCGCTGCGTGACGGAGCTGCCGTCATTAAAGAACAAATTTCCGGAAATGGATCGAACGGCAAAGCGTCCGCACATCAAAAAGCCGCCGCGGCAGTCAAAGCTTAGTCGTCTCTATGTAGTTGAAATGGGGAGCGCGACCGCCTCGGGCGCAATCAATCGCGCCTCGCGATCGACTCTGAACCGAATCGTTTGTCCCGCTCCATTCCTTTTCGGCCTCTGAAGTGACACAAGTGTTCCGCCCGTGTGTTGTTGATTTCAGATTGGTGTCCTTCGTGTTCATTCGTGGTTTCACCCCTTGCAGATTCTCCACGTCAATCCCCTCGCCGGAAACGAATGGGCTGAGAGTCTGGCACAACATCCCCGAAGCGGAGTTTTTCAGAGCATCGGCTGGGCGGCCGTGCTGCATGATACTTACGGATTTTCTCCCTGCTACTTTGTAGCGCGCGAGAACGACTGTATCGAAGCGGCCTTGCCTTTGATGGAGATAAACAGTCCGCTGACCGGTAAACGCGGAATTTCGTTGCCATTCACCGACGATTGTCCCCCGCTGAGCGTTTCCGCAGACGCTTTGAAGCGCACCTTCGCGGAAGTGTTGAAGGAAGGAAAACGGCGGACGTGGAAATATTGCGAATGGCGCGGCGGTGAAGAAACGGGAAAAGCACTGATCGGTCCGAATCCATCTCAGACGTTTTTTAATCATCGATTGTACCTGTTGCCTGAAACGGAAACCATGTTCGCCAAATTCGAAAGCTCGGTCCGACGAGCGATTCGCAAGGCGGAAAAATCAGGCGTGCAGACAGAAGTCTCCAATAACCCGGACTCGGTCAAAGCTTTTTACCGGTTGCACTGTCAGACCCGGCAGCGGCACGGTCTGCCGCCGCAACCCTTCCGGTTTTTCTCGAACATTCACCGGCATCTCCTGTCTCAGAACGTCGGAATGATTGTTTCAGCGATTTATCGGGGACACGCGATTGCCGCGGCGTTGTTTCTCGATTCCGGACGGGAAGCGGTTTACAAGTTCGGCGCTTCGGATTTCCACTTCCAGGAATTACGTGCGAACAATCTCGTGATGTGGGCGGCCATCAAGCATTGGGCAGCGGCGGGCAAACGCGTTTTGGATTTCGGACGCACTTCCCCGGCGAATGACGGACTTCGGAGATACAAACTCAGTTGGGGAACGACGGAATGTAATTTGAACTATTATCGTTACGACTTCCGTCAAGGGACGTTCACTACAACCACCGATGCGGCCCACGGCTGGCACAATCATTTTTTCCAGCGTCTGCCCCGTCCACTGGCCATTCTGGCCGGGCGGATGTTATACCCGCACATTGCGTGATCGCTTTCGCATTTCTCGCCGGCATCATTCCGATTGACGTATTTTTATGACTGACAAACATCCGCCCCGAGCTTCCCAAGGACTAGGCCTGGGCGACATCTATTACATTCTTTTTCGCCACAAATGGAAGATCGCAATCCTATGGGGAATTGGAATCGTTGCTGCCGTCGCGATCTGGCTTTCGTGGCCGCCTGCGTATCAATCACACGCACAGTTGCTGGTGCGTTACGTTCTCGATAATCGTTCTTTAAGCCCGGTTTCCTCCGGTGACATTCAAACGCCGGATTCTCGGGGCGCGAGCGTTTTGAATTCCGAAATGGCCATTCTACAAAGCTTCGATCTCGCAAAGCTGGTGGCTCAATCCGTTGGCCCGTCAAACGTCCTTTCCAAGTTGGGAGGTGGAAATGACTTGAACCGGGCAGCCGCCGTGATCCGCGGCGGATTGACGGTAGAAGCTCCAAAAGGAAGCGCGGTCATGTTCGTGACTTTCGAGCATCCCGATGCGTCCATCGTCCAGCCTGTCTTGACCGAGGTTATTTCGACTTACCTGAACCGGCATCGGGAAATCCATCAGGCCGCTGGCACACTCGACGAAGTGTTGACCCGTCAAACCGACCAGCTCCGCAGCGAACTTCAACAGACCGATCAGGAGTTGCGCGACATTCAAGCAAAAGCAGGAATCATTTCGCTGGCCGACAGCAAAAAAGCATTCACGGAGCAGATCGCAAGAATTCGTGAAAATCTCTTTTCGGCGGAAGCTGAACTTGCAGGATATCAAGCGACACTTGCGACGATGACCAATTCGATGCCGGTGAACCTGGAAACGAATATTGTTTCCGCCACGGCTCCAACGCCTCCTGAGAAATCCGCTGAATACAAAAAAGTAACCGGCCTCCTGGACACATTGAGGAAGTTGGAGCAGGAGCGCATGCTGCAGTACACTCCGGAGAATCCGCGGATCCTGGAAATTCAAAAACAAATTCAGTCCAATGTGGCGATCAAAGAGCAGTTGGAAAAGGACTACCCCAATCTGATCAACTCTCAACCTGACTCCAGTCGTCAGAACGAAATGGTCGTCTCCCGCCGGGATATCCTGAATCAACAGACAAAAATCCGCGAAGTGGAATCCCGCATCGCGGTGCTGAACCAACAGTTGACGGACGTCCGGAAGGAAGCTGCCGCCATCGCCGCTGTGGAGGGTCAGATTGCGGAACTGCAAAGAAAGAAAGATTTGCTACAGGAAAACTATACGCATTTCTCCGCCAGCCTGAACAATGCCCGTTTTGATGAAGCCCTCGGGGCTGGCCGGATTTCGAACATCGGATCCGTCGAAACCCCGACTCCACCGGCCCGTAACGCGAGCGCTTCGCGTAAAGCCATTGCCATTACCCTGGCCGGATCATTTGCCCTGCCTCTGGCATTGGCTTTCTTGATTGAACTGTATTTCGACCGCAGCTTGAAACGTCCTGTGGAAATTGAAAGCCGTCTTCACGTTCCTCTCTTTCTTTCGATCCCGAAAATCAAAGCTCTCAATCAGCATTTGCCCGGCATGGCAGCCCGGCCCGCCCTGACTGAGGGAGCCTCCACCGAAAATGGGGTTCAACAAAACGGATCGGAAAACGCCAGCGTGCAAACCTGGACGAATGACGCGTCGCTGCATACCTATTTCGAAACTTTGCGAGATCGACTCATTCTTTACTTCGAAGCTCAAAATTTGACTCACAAGCCGAAGCTCGTCGCCGTTACCGGTTGCGCCAATGGCACTGGAATCAGCACCGTCGCCAGCGGACTGGCGGCCGCCCTTTCCGAGACCGGCGACGGGAACGTCCTGCTCGTTGACATGAATGAACTGGAACGCGGAGCGGCAGCTTATTTCCACAAGGGAAAACTGGAATGCGGGTTGGACGAAGTATTGGAAAAGAATGGCAAACGGGAAAGCGCAATGGTGCAGGACAATCTGTATGTCGTAACGGAAAGTCCGGCCAACGGGAATCTCCCGCGAATCCTTCACAAACGCTTTTCCAGTTTGATGCCGAAGTTACGAGCCAGCGATTACGATTATATCATCTTCGATATGCCTCCGGTGAGCCAGATCAGCCCCACCACCCGACTGGCCCGTTTCATGGATATGGTATTCATGGTGGTCGAGGCCGGAAAAACGGATCGCGAGGTAGTAAAACGAGCCGCGGATCTGCTTGCGAATGCAAATTCCAACGTCGGCGTGGTTTTCAACAAAAACCAGACCTACGTCCCCCGTCAACTACAGCAGGAACTGTAGAGGTGCTGCACCTGTCCGTTGGTCGCACCGACCACTGTCACAAACGATCCACCCACTCTGCGATCCAGTGTTTCGAACCCGCCTTTATTACCGTTTCAAGCCGCTGATTCCTGCTTCGGTCAGAATGTCCGTTCGCCGGCATTTCGCCCTGAAAAAGCGGGAATCCGTCAAGAGCACCTGGCCCATCATCCCAGGCTCGGAATTTAAACCGGCCGGTTGGAACGGTTGGCCGGACGGAAAAAAGTTCGCGCTGGTTTTAACCCACGATGTCGAAGGCCCGGTTGGAGTTCAAAACAGCCCCCACTTGATGGAGCTTGAACGTCAACTCGGCTTTCATTCCTCCTTCAACTTCATTCCTGAAGGTCCGTACAGCGTTTCCGAGCCATTTCGTCTACAGTTCGCAAATGCCGGATTCGAAGTCGGCGTTCATGATTTACGCCACGACGGAAAGCTTTATCTCACGCGTCGGCAATTCAGTCAAAATGCCACACGAATCAATCACTATCTCAAAGAGTGGGGTGCCGTTGGTTTTCGGTCGGGATTCATGATGCGTCGTTTGAATTGGCTTCATGATTTGAACGTTCTCTACGATGCTTCCACCTTTGATACCGATCCTTTTGAACCGCAGCCGGATGGATGCCAGACGATTTTTCCTTATTGGATCTCAAATGGAAATGGAGGCAACTACGTTGAACTGCCATATACAGTCCCCCAGGACTCGACGGTATTTCTGCTTTTGCGGGAGCAAAATCTGGATCTTTGGAAGCACAAGCTGGATTGGATTGCACAAAACGGAGGCATGGCTCTTTTGAATGTGCATCCGGATTATATGAATTTTACCTCCGAGGAACCTCGCAGCCGCAGCTATCCTGCTGAATGGTATGCTGAATTTTTGAAATACGTTCGCGACAAATATCAGGACTCCTTCTGGAATCCGCTTCCTCGGCAACTTGCCACCTGGTTCAGGACAACCCATCCGCTTTCCCAGACCTCTCGTCCGCAGGAAAATTCGGTTGCATCGGTGATTCCACCGCCGCAGAAACCGTTTCATCGCCCTCTCGCCGGACAGCACGCCGCCGTGCTGCTGTATTCGTACTATCCGGCTGATCCGCGTCCCCGACGCGCAGCGGAAGCATTGGCGAAGGCCGGGATGACAGTGGACCTTTTTTGCTTACGTGAAAACGATACCGATCCGAAGCAGGAAATGATCGAGGGAGTGAACGTGTTCCGGATGCCTTTACGCAAACGGCGCGAAGGCAAACTCACCTATGTATTTCAATATGCTTCGTTTTTACTTGGATGCGCTGCCTGGTTGACGACCCGATTGCCAAAAAGAAGGTACGACCTCGTTCATGTGCATAACATGCCGGATTTTCTGGTGTTTGGAGCTTTGCTTCAGAAAACCTTCGGCGCAAAGGTCATCCTGGATCTGCACGATCCAATGCCCGAACTGATGCGCAGCATTTACAATCTGCCCGAACGTCATTGGTCTATCTCCTGCCTCGAATTTTTTGAAAAGATCAGCATTGGATTTGCCGATCTCGTTTTGACTCCAAATCTCGCTTTTCAAAAATTATTTGTGTCCCGCGGCTGTCCCGCCGGGAAGATTCAAATCATCATGAACACACCCAGGCCGGAACTGTTTGATCCGGCGAACTTTCGGGACACCAACGAGCAGAACAACGCGGCCCGTCCGCGGCCATTTAAAATCATGTTTCACGGCTTGATTGCAGAGCGGCACGGACTCGATCTCGCTCTCGAAGCTTTGGTTGAATTGCGAACAAAAATTCCGGGTGTGGAATTTCATATTTACGGTCACAGAACCGGGTTCATGAATGAAATGGACCGAAGAATCCAAAAACTGAAGCTTGAAGATGTTGTACACTATCACGGGCATCAACCTCGGCACGTTATTGCTCAAGCGATTAATGATGCCGACATCGGCATTATTCCTAATCGCCGCAGCCCATTCACCGAGCTGAATATGCCGACGCGGATATTTGAATATCTCGCAATGCACAAGCCTGTGATCGTGCCTGGAACAGTTGGAATTCGAGATTACTTCGATGAACAAACCCTGCTGTTCTTTGATCCTGACAAACCGGGCAGCCTTTCAGAAAAGCTTTTGTGGGCCTACGAGCATCGTTCGGAAGTGGAAACGATCGTCAATCGCGGCCACGAAATTTACGTCAAACACCAATGGCCCGAAGAGGAACGCCGGTTCATCGAATATGCCTGTCAATTGGTGGATCGTTGATCATTGTCCGTGCTTCGCCTCATGAATCCGGAACCGGCATACATACTGATTACTCCTGTTCGCAATGAACAGGATCGGTTTCAACAGACGGTTGCCTCAGTTGTTAATCAAACCGTTCATCCTCGGATGTGGATCATTGTGGACGATGGATCGACCGATGAAACCGGAGCCCTGGCCGATCAGTCGGCGCAGGAATATGCGTGGATTCGCGTGGTGCATCGTACGGATCGCGGATTTCGAAAGCAGGGCGGCGGCGTCATTGAAGCGTTTTACGACGGATATCGGCTGGTTGAAAATGAGCCCTGGGACTTTCTGGGGAAACTGGACGGAGATTTATCCTTTGACGCGGATTACTTCGCTCGAAGCCTGGAGCATTTCGCGCAGGATCCAAAACTTGGAATTGGCGGCGGCACGGTCTGGACCCGCGACGGCGGACGGCTGTTCAACGATGGCAGTTCCGATCCCAGATTCCACGTTCGCGGCGCCACGAAAATTTATCGCCGTTCCACCTGGGAAGCGATTGGCGGTTTAATGCGGGCGACTGGCTGGGACACCCTCGACGAAGTGAAAGCCAACATGCTCGGCTGGCGGACTTATTCCTTTCCAGAGTTAAAAACCATTCAGTTGAAAAGCACCGGCTCAGCTGATGGCACCTGGAAGAACTGGTTCAAGAACGGAGTCGCCAACTACATGGTCGGGTATCATCCCCTTTTCATGGGAGCCAAGTGTCTGCGGAGGCTGTTTGAGCGCCCGTATTTCATCGTCGGAATGGCACTGGGCGTTGGATATCTCAGCGGTTACTGGAAACAAAAACCGCGTGAAACCGAGCCCGAAGTAATCCGCTATCTTCGCCGACAGCAGCTCAACCGCTTGCTGTTCCGGACCAGTCTCTGGAACTAGCTTGTTATTGGGTAATCGTCTGGGTTTTTCATGGGTGATTTCTACCTTGATTTCCGGCCGTCGGAACTGCGCAACCACGCCGTAACGAAAGCCGCCGAATTGCTCCGCTTCTGCGAAGACACTCGCGTTCGCGTATTCCACCGCAACGCATTTTCGCTGGTCCTGACTTCTGTGGACCGTCCGGAACTCTGGGACGCTCACGAATCTGAAGACGGAAACTTTCTCGTCGCCACCGTCGGCCGTGCGGCATTTGAGGAATCCGAATGGGACCGTGGGAATCAGATTCCGGGAGCGGGCGGATTGGCAAGTAAAGTCATTCTGGAACAGTTCCAGCGGGAAGGTCCGAATGCGCTGAAACGGCTGAATGGTCATTTTGCGGTTTTTCTATTTGATGCGGAAAAGCAAACAGCGTGGCTGGCATCCGACCGTTTCGGAATGTGCGTTGTCTATGGTCTGGATCAGGATTCACCACCCGTCTTTGCATCACACCCGGATGTGCTCGCGGCTCTGACCGGCCAATCGGAAAATCTGGATCGCACTTCGATTGCAGAATTTCTGATGACGGGGCGCATTAGTTTTCCGAACTCCTACTACGATCGGATCAAAGCCCTGGACACGGGCAGCCTTCACACCTTCGATCTTGCCGCTCCGGACAAGCCCACGCGGCAGTCTGAATCATTCTTTCGTTTCGATTTTCGAATCGATTCAAATGTGTCGGAATCCGAACTGGCGGATCACCTGGCGGCTGCATTTCAAAAATCGATCCGTCGGCGAACCCTGCCGCTTCTGGGAACGGTTGGACTTGGTTTGAGCGGAGGACTTGATTCCCGCGCCATTCTCTCGGCAATTGAATCCCCTTCCCGAATTCGCGCCTTCACCCTTTTCGACGAAGAAAACGACGAATTCGAAACCGCAACCGCCATTGCCCGGGCGTGCGAAGTCACGATTACATCAATTCGCCGCGACCCGGAACACTATGGTCGTTGGGCCGCGATGGGAACTCGGATTTCAGGCGCGACCGGATGTATTCGCAGCAATCATTATCTTGCGGTGCGGAAGCAGTTGGAGGATCTGGGGATTCAAAATCTGCTGACCGGATGTTATTGCGATTATGTTTTCAAAGGGCTGGCTCTCAATACTTCGGAGAGCAAATTCCTTCGCATCCAGCAACTCAACGGTTTTGAACTCGAATATTATCTTCCCCATTACTGGCCGAACACGGAGGAGAAAGAGAAGGTTCAACAACGTCTCGCCGGGCATTTTCCAGCCAACCGAAGCACTTTAAATCAGGATGAATGGCTGAGAGTGGAACAACAGCGTACCTTTCCTCTGGCATACGAAGGCGATTCGGCAATGCGTTTGATTCCGTTGCGTGTCATTCCATGGTATCTGCCGATCGCCGACAACGATCTGCTCGAAGCTTACCTGAGAATCCCGCCACGGTTAAAACTGAACTCGTCAATTTTTCGCCGGATGCTCGGGCGTATTTGCCGGCCAGAGGTTCTGTCAATTCCGGACAACAATACCGGCGCTCGCGTATCAGCGGGAACGCTGGAACGCGCCTATCACCGGTACCGCACGGCGCTTCAAAATCGAATCGAAAAACGTCTGCGTCCGCGAATTGCCGAACGCGGTTCCTGGCCGAACTGGGAATTCTACGTTCATCACAGCCCGGTGGTGGGGCAAACATGGGCAAATCCGACCGAGGAAACCCGCGGCATCCTCTCTGAAATTCTCGGAGAAGATCCTTTCGCTCGGACAATCACATCATATCGGGGCCGGACCGTGGAGCTGTTCAGCCGAATCTGGACGCTTAAATTGTGGATGGAACAACGCTGCGGTGCGAACTGATCGGCTGCCCTGCGAATGAGAGTTGTCATCGTCACCGGCCAGCGTCCGCATCATAAGAATCTATGCGTACAATTGGCCCGCGCGCATGAGTTGGTTGCGATCCTACATCCCGCAGCCACATCCCGCAGCCACACTTCGCGTTGGTTCGCCCGGGTAAAAAAACAGGGACTGTTGTGGACTCTGTTGAACCTCACCGGTCAGGCCGGACGTCGAAAGCTGGAGCAATCGTTCAAGGCGCAGGAATCAGAACTGGCTGGAGTCGTTGCAGAGTTTGATCAGATCGCGACCGGAATCCGGCATTTTGTAGATGATTTCGGCGCGGATTCAAACCTGGATCGGTTGAAAACATTGGCACCCGATGTTGTCGTTTGTCTGGGCGGCCCGGTATATCCAAAATCGTTCATTCAAGCCTGCCCTTTGGTGTTGAATTATCACAGCGGCATCTCGCCCGTTTATAATGGAACGGCTACAATCTGGTTCGCCTTCGCCAACGGCCATCCCCAATGGTGTGGCGGGACGTTGATGACCATGAACACCGTTGTGGATGGAGGCGATATTCTGGGACATTTTCTTCCCGACATTTCCGAAAACGACAATCCGGCAAGTCTATTTCACAAAACCACACTGGGCGCGGCCGAAATGTATTCCAGTCTGTTGAAGCATCTTGAAACGTCGCCCCGGTTCTCGCGTGTGTCACAGCCGCGTCCGTTGTTTTATTATCGGGCCGTTGACTGGACGTTAACCCACACCTTGCAAGTGAAACGTCATTTGCGGCAGAAAACCTGTGCCCGTTTCGTGCGGAACCAAGCCGTAATCGAACACTGGCGGGAAAACTCCGAAACGGCCGCAGCGCAGTCCTTCGAAAACCTGACCCATCGGCTGCTGTTGGGACGCGGAACATGAGTCTCGTTCGTGTTACCCGATCCATGGCCGGGCTGGCTTTCCAGAACGGCATCGGACGCAATTGGATTTCCCGGCGGCTTCAACAATCCCGTGCGATTGTTTATTACCATTGGATTGGAGATCGCACAGCTCATTACGCGGAATTCTATCGTGGCTGCACTCTCGATCGTTTCCGAAAAGACCTTCAATTTCTTTGCAGCCATTTTAAAGTTCGCCCGCTGAATGAACTGATCGCTGAAAAGGATCGAGCTTATTCCCGTGGAGCATGGGCACTGACCTTTGATGATGGTTTCGATTTAAGCAGTCCGGAATTGTTGCAGACGCTTGCGGATTTCAAAGTAACGGCCACGACGTTGATCACCACCGCCTGCCTGGACAATCAACATCTGATGTGGCGGAACAAGCTGAGCGTCATTCGTGAAACCGTGTCCGCATATCGATATCTTCAAGAATACAACCGGCTGATGCGCGAGGCGAGTTACCCCGAAATCTCTTCTCCCGATCAACTCATGTCCGCTTCTTTCGAGTGGCGCATGTCCCGGAAGGATGAACTCGCGACCGAATTATGGAATCGTTGCGGCCTGGCTCCGGTGGAAAATTATCTCGCGAAAGAGCAGCCCTATTTCACCCGCAAAACTTTGAAAACCTGGTTGCAAGCCGGCCATTCTGTTGGTTTGCACACTCACACTCATCCCCGGTGTTCCCGGCTTTCGCGCGAGGAAATCGAAACAGAAATCGTAGAGCCAGCACGCCGCCTGAAACAGGAATTCCAATTGGAACAGCTGCCCTTTTCCTATCCATTCGGTGATCGTCTGTCACCGGACATCGAGTCCGAAGTTATTGCCGCAGCCGGTTTGAGCTGTGCCTTGGGAATTCAAGGTTTTTCCTCTTCCGCCACGCCGCCGCTCTCGCTGGAACGGGAAGGCCTGGAAAAGTCTGGTGCCGACTGGGTCACGCTGGGCAAGGCGTTGCTCCGGGGGATACGCAAGAACTACAACGCGCGACGGATCCCCTCCACTTAACCTGCCTGATCCATGGCCCCCGATTTAACGATCATCATCGTCAACTGGAATACGCGCGACCTGTTGCGCAATTGCTTGCAGTCCATTCAGGCTTCCACCGGATCGCTTCGCATCCAGACCATTGTGGTGGACAACGATTCCAAAGACGGCTCACCCGAAATGGTCAGGGAACTTTTTCCTTCCGTCGAACTGATCAAGAGCGGTGGGAACCTGGGATTCGCGCGCGCCAATAATCTGGCCGTTCCCAAAGCCGCCTCCGACCTGGTGCTCTTTCTGAACCCGGACACTGAAGTCAAACCGGAGTCTTTGGAGCGAATGATTTCTTTCATCCGGCAGAATCCAAAAGTCGGCTGTCTGGGATGCAAGATTCGAGACGCGTCGGGCGAACATCAGGAACTCGGAATTCAGCGGTTTCCGTCGCCATTTACCGAACTGTTGCGACTGCTCTTTTTTTCGCGAAAAACTCAACCTCGATTGGCAAGCATTCTTCCCTATCACAACCCTCATATCAGCGGTTACGTTAAAAAACTTTTTGGAGCCTGCCTGTTGGTTCGAAAGAGCGTGCTGGATCAGGTTGGATCGTTTGACGAGCGATTTTTTATGTATTGCGAAGATGTGGATCTCTGCCGACGCATCGAAGCAGGCGGCTGGTCGCTTTATTACCTCAGCGATGTCGAGATTCTCCACCTCGGCGCCAGTGCCAGCGCCAAAGCGCCCGGCGCGTTTGCAGTGTTGATGACCTGTCAGTCGCTTTCGCTGTTGATGCGGAAGTATTACGGCCCGGTTGGGAGCGCGGCCTATCGCTCGGTCGCTTTCCTCGGTGCTCTACCTCGATTATTTCTTCTGCTCGTCTGGCGCTGTATCGCAATCCTGGGCATTGCTAAAACCAACCGCGACTTGAGCGGCACCGCGGAAAAGTATTTAACGATGGCCAAATGGTCGCTCGGCCTGGAACGCCCGCAGATAAAAAATTGAGTCATTTTTTGACATCCTGTCCTGTTCTGACGCGCGCGAAATTGAATTTCAAAAATCGTCGGCAACCCCTTGCACGTAAATTCAATACGTGGGAATGTTCCCCGTCCGCTTGCAGCGCCGCCAGCGGGAGTTTGTTGGTTTGCTCGTTTGATCGCTTTTCCAACGTTTGTTTCGCCCGGAGAAGTCCCTCCAAGAGCCGGCAGCTTGACTTACGCCTCCCTCGGTATGCCATGTGCTAAAACCCAAGTGGAAACGTAAGAAATGTTAAAAGCTTTTTTTGAAATATTGTCTGGAGCGTCACACGCGGCGGGTCGGTGCAATTCTCGGATCTCAGTCTTTCTGGCTAATTTCCTCGCCTTGTTTTTGCCGATAGTGGCATTTGCAGCCCCGAATGCGCCTTCAAATTTGATTGTCACGGAGACCTACACCTCGGGCACCGACCGGCTTTCCGTTGGTTTGGCGTATCAGGACAATTCGACAGATGAAACCAGCTTCCTGCTGGAACGCTCTTACGACGGCGGACCTTTTCAGCAGGTCAAAACGGTGAACATGGACGTGACCGGCGTTTATGACAAAGGCGACGTTAATATGCTCGCGGTATATCGGATTCGGGCTGTGAACGCCGACGGCATGTCAGCTTATGCCACCACGGTTCCGTTCGTGACCATCGATGCACCCACGCGATTGGCCCTCTCAGCTCTTTCTACGACCAGCATTCAACTGACGTGGCGCGATAACAGCCTCGTCGAAACGGGATTGAAAATTAAACGCAGTGATGATGGCGGTTCGACGTTCGAAGTCGTCGCGACAGTGCCGCGCGGAACCACATCTTACGTGGATATCAAGCTGCCTCTCGGGAAACGATATTTTTACAAAGTGTGCGCCTATACTGCGAAAGGGGAATCTATTCCGACAGACACTCTGAGTATCGCCCCAGGACTGGTTCCGGAGCCACCCGTGAGCGTTGCCGCCGTCGTTACTTACACCCCGCCTGCTACAACTGCCCGCGATGTGCTGATCAGTTTCAAGGACGATTCCATCACGGAAGATGGATTTCATATTTACCGATCCACCGACCGATCCAAATGGCAATTGCTCAACACAATTTCAACTTCCACGGTTGCAAATCGCAGTTTTCTGGACCGAAGCCTGGAAGTGGGTACCACCTATTATTACCGGATTGCTGCTTATAATTCCATTGGGGACTCGGAAAACGTGGAACAGGTTGTTTCGATTCCGAACCTGCCCCCCGCGGGAACAAAAACCTTGTATGTAAGTGATCGCGCCGCAGGCGAGGAAACTGGTGCCAGTTGGGCAGATTGCTGGGCGTTGAACAGCATCAATTGGCCGGCGGTTAAGCCTGGAACCACATTGATTATCAACGGCGGCCCCGCAGGGGGAGTTTTAAACTATGAATCTGCTTTGAGCGTGGGAACTTCCGGCACCAGCGAAAACCCCATCATAATCCAAACCGCGAAAGATTCGGCTCACGGCGGAAGAGTTAAATTAACCGGCATCGATTTCAGCAGCCGAAGCTGGATCACGATTGATGGCAGTAAGAATCCTGATTTCGCACCAAACAACACGTCCGACATCGTTCAAAATATCAATTTAGAAGTCAGCAATCCGTTTGGCACCGCCGTTTACGCCAGCGGTTCCCCCCAGGGATTGAGATTATTCTGGGCCGATGTTCATGATACCGGCACCAGTCATGGGATTTGGATCAATGCCACTGGCGGTTCCATGTCCGACGTGGAAATCGGCTACTGCCACGTTCACGACAATTGGCAGGACGGCATCAATGCAAGTTCGGGAGGTCAGCAGAAATATGGTGTTACGGCGATCCACCATTGCATCATTGAAGGCAACGGAGACGACGGCATTCAATGGCCGAGCGGAGTAGATATCCACCACAATATTATTCGAAAACGTCGGCTGGGCTTGGGATCCGGACATCCGGATGGCATCCAAGGAACACAAGGATATTACCGAATCTACGGCAACGAAATTTCAGATTTTTCAAACGGTTGCATTTTCATCGAAACGTGGGGACAGCAGGCGGGCAACATCCTGGTTTACAACAATGTCTTGTTCACGGATGAGCTGACCAACAGCCTTCTTCGGGCAGTCAATATCAACGCGACCGCATTAGGCAGTTCCGAAAATCATTGGGACAGCGTCGCCTGGAACGAAGTCGTCATCGTCAATAATCTGATGTTTGATCTTCCGAATTATCCGGCTATCGACCTTTCCAAGGCATCCACAGTCGGAAAACTCACGGGAACAAACCTTCGAATTCAAAACAACATCCTCTATCAATGTATGACTGCGAACCTGACCGGATTGCCGGTAATCATCGGGGTCGAAGGAAGTCCGCAGGATATTCTATTTGATAATAATGTTGTCGCCGGCTCGAATAAACGTATCGCTTACGCGGGAAAGACCTATGAAAATGCGGAGGCACTGAATGTCGCCACCGGATTTCTCCGAAATTCCAGCAAGACTCCAAAATTTGTCAGCTACCCCAACCGGAATCTGCATCTGACGGTTGATGATACCGTTGCCCGGGGCCGTGGTTTCAATTTGTCTTCGCTCCTAACGTTGTCCTCTGGAATTGTGGAAGACTTCGGCGGCATAGCACGTCCGACCACTTCAGCCTGGGACATTGGCCCATATCAAACTTCCAGCGCGACCGTTCAAAAGCCGCCCGTCCCCAGCAATTTCCGGATCTCAAAGTAATTCTGGAAGGCAGTCTCATCACCTTACTGGATCTTCGGACAATTCTCTTGCCGCATATCAGGTGCGGCACACGTGGCACATTCCACATTTTGACTTTATGCGCGTTCGCATTTTGATGATCACGTATAACCGCCCGGGTTACACCGAACTGGCGCTGCGACGTTTGTGCGAGACAGCCCCGGAGTATGCGGGAATCACGGTCTGGGATAATAATTCAAATGCTGAACTGCGCGCGGTGCTGAAACAATTCGAGTCGCATCCGCGCATTGAGAAGATCATCTACAATCCGACAAATGATCGGCTTCACGGCCCAACGACGTGGTTCTGGAACAATGCCGGCGACGCCGAGTTCCTCTGCAAAGTGGACGATGATTGCCTGATGCCTCCCAACTGGTGCGAGACACTGGAAGCGGCGCATCGGGATATTCCGGAAGCCGGCATTCTGGGCTGCTGGCGGTTTCTGGATGAAGATTTCGACGAGAAGCTCGCGAGCCGCAAAATCCAGCAGTTCGGCCAACATCGGATCTTGCGGAATTGCTGGGTTGAGGGTTCCGGATATCTAATGAAACGCGCCGTGCTGGACAAGATCGGCAACCTCCTCCCAAAGGAGTCTTTTACTTCCTACTGCGTTCGGGCAGCCGCAAACGGTTTCATAAACGGATGGTACTTCCCGTTCCTGTACCAGGAACATATGGATGATCCCCGCGTTCCCAGTTCGGGCATTCGCACGGAGGAAGATTTTCAACGCCTGCGTCCCCTGAGCGCCAACACTTTCAAAATTGAAAACCGGGCGCAATGGATTGAACGTTTGAAATATTCGGCGTGGGTCCTGCAGGCGTGTTCGTACGATCCTCGACATTACTCAGGATGGCGTTATCAGGCGCGGAAACTTCTCAGCCGAGTCACCGGCAAGCGCATCGTGGCTCGGGCGTAATCTGAGCTGAAATCCTCCTCACCCCGACTGCATTCGAAAGAGAGGGAGTGATCTGCCGTTTGAATTTCGAAAGTTCGATTCGCTATCGATACGTGTGAAAAGTTGAGTCCCTTCGAAAGTGCGCTCGTCGATTTAACTCCATTCCATGGCCGACTTCATCCTTTGCTTTGATTCTTCGTTGCGTAACGCCGATCTCGCCGGCTTTCTGCGACAGCTCTATGAATCCCCTGCTCCCGCCGGCGCCAATCACCGCTGTCGCTGGGGCGCATTTGGAATTCTTCGAGATGCCTGCGTACCGGGCGAGAATTTCGCTGCCGCGGAAGAAATCAAAATCGGATGGGTCGGCGATCTGCCGGAACCTTTTCGGCAAAAAGTCCTTCCAGATTTGTTGAAAGCCGCGCAGGCCACTGATCGCGAAGGCGTTTTCCCAAATGGCATCCAACGCCATTTCGTGGAATCGGGTTGTCTCGATGCTCTGAACGGAGCGTACGCCATTGCACTGA
This sequence comes from Verrucomicrobiia bacterium, assembly GCA_035765675.1. Lineage (GTDB taxonomy): Bacteria > Verrucomicrobiota > Verrucomicrobiia > Limisphaerales > DASXHY01 > DASXHY01. The sequence goes on along the minus strand of DASTXC010000043.1, from coordinate 13,895 downwards.
TCGGCCCGAACGGCGCCTGCGTAATCACCGATCCATTTTCCACCGTGCAGTTGTATGTGGGAAGCGATTCGCAGGGCCGGGTGAAAGCCGTGGGCACACATCCCGACCTCGTCGCACGGGCTGCCGATGAAGATTATCAAATCAATCCTGCTTCAATTTGTGATTTTCTGAATACGGGCACGCCCTGCTGGCCGGACACGATGCATTCAAATGTCCGTGAACTTGCACCGGGAACCGTCCATTGTTTTTCCATTGGACCGGACGATGCCGTTTCATCCTCAAGTTTCGCTTATTGGCAGCCTCCGTCGGAATTGAAAGAACCCATCTCCGAGGAGGATCTGATCCAGGAGTTTGGAAATGCCTGGCGCCAATCAGTGGCCCGGCGATGCACTGGCGACAACATCGCCGTGCAGTTGAGCGGCGGAATGGATTCCCGCCTCGTTCTGGCAGCCATTCCAGAAGAGAAAACCTGCGCGGGACTGACCCTGTGCGATACAATCAATCGCGAGGCTCAGATTGCCCGCGATGTGGCGCGCGTTTACGGACGCGAATGGCGAACGCTGCAACGCGATCCGGAATACGTCGGGCAGACCGCTCTCGCAGCTACGCGTTTCACCGGTTGCGAAGGTGAATGGCATCACGCGCACTCCATCGGGTTTGCAAAATCCATTGCTGAAATGGGCATGGACACCGTCTTCACCGGGCTGTTCATGGACAACAATTTCAAAGGTTATTACGCCAAGGATCTGGTTCGCGAACCTCGCCTGGGCGGCCTGTGGCCGGCCAATTATCGGATCGCCACAAAAGACTACATCCACCAGCTCAGTCCGCTTTGTCGCGAGCATCTGGAACAGCAAACGGTCAACGCGTCAATTGCCCGTCGCAAAGCGCTGTTCGACTCGCATTTCGCGCGCCATCGGCAGAGTCCGTGGGAATGGCTGGATGGTTATCCCCTCACGCAGGCCAGTGACAACACCGGCTGGATTGTGGAACGACGGGTTTTCCCGCTTCGATTGCCGGTCATGGATCGCCGGCTGGTTGATCTCGCATTTCGAATTCCGATTCATTTGAAGGCGGGCAATCGATTTTTCTATCGTGCCGCCGCCGCGGCACTCGGGCCGGGACGAAAAATCCAGAATGCCAACGACGGCGTCAGGCCGGGCAGCAGCCATGCGTCTTTTCTGATGCAACGATGCGCCCGTAAGCTGGAAACACAGGGACGTCGGATGCTCGCGATGTTGGGCGTGCGCATGCCGGTTCCTCACTCGTGGCATGATTATCAACGATACTGGGCGGAAAGCCGCGTCGTGCAGGAGTTGATTGCGGCGCACGGAGATCGCCTGCAGGAATTCAAAAATTCGCCTTTTTGCACGGATCCCGCCGAATTGCTTCAGCGCCGGAATCTCCCCTGGCGCGGAGCGTTGCGCCTGCTTCAACTGGCCGTGTGGCGGTCTGCTCTGGCCAACTATCAAAAGCCTTTGATTGCCGCGAACACCGAGTCGTCCGCGTCAGCAATGGCGCGCTCCTGACACTATGCTCAAACCCTTCGACAAACCCATTTACGTCACGCGTCCTTTCCTCCCGCCGCTCTCGGAATTCACGGCCGGGCTGCAGGAAATCTGGGACAACGCCTGGCTGACAAACAACGGCCCGATTGTTCAGCGATATCAAAAAACGCTCTGCCATCATTTCCAGTGCGAGAATCTATGCCTGTTCAACAATGGCACGCTGGCTCTGCAGATTGCGTTGCAAGGCATGGGCATCTCCGGCGAAGTCATCACCACTCCCTTTACCTTTGTCGCCACCACGCACGCGCTTTACTGGAACAAAATCCGCCCCGTGTTTGTGGACATCGAACCGGATCATTACACGCTCGATCCGGCCAAAGTGGAAGCGGCGATCACACCCTGGACCACGGCCATTCTCGCTGTCCATGTTTACGGATATCCGTGCCGCCTGCAGGAACTCGCCGATATTGCCCGCCGTCACAAACTCGCTTTGATCTACGACGCCGCCCACGCCTTCGGCATCACGGTGGACGGGAAATCGATCGGACACTTCGGCGATTTGAGCATGTTCAGTTTTCATTCGACCAAGCTGTATCATTCGATCGAAGGCGGGATGTTGATGTTTTCCGATCCCGGATTGAAAAAGACTCTGGATTATCTGAAAAACTTCGGCTTCGAAAATGAACTCGAAGTCGTGATGCCGGGAACCAATGCCAAGATGAATGAAATGCAGGCATTGATGGGGCTTCAGGTATTGCAGCACATGGACGGCGTCATCGCGCGCCGCCAGAAAATCGACGCGCTTTATCGCCGCCGCCTCAAAAACATTCCCGGCATTCATGTTCCCGAATTGCCCGCTGCGAATGTCCAGTTCAACTTCGCATACTTCCCGGTGGAAATTGATCCCAAGGAATTTGGCGTGGATCGGGACGTGTTATATGAAACGTTGAAAACCTACAACGTCTTTACGCGGCGCTATTTTTATCCGTTGGTCAGTGACTTCCCCTGCTATCGCAGCCTGGCGTTGAAAGATCCGCTGTCCGTCGCCCGAAAAGCTGCCAAACGCATTCTCACGCTGCCCATCTACGATTCACTGACACTCGAGCAAGCCGATCGCATTTGCGACATCATCGAGGCGGAATGCCCCCGTGTGCTGAAGAACAAATCTGTGCGGACCAGTGTTCCGGCCATTGATCCCGTTGCGTAATAACGCAGCGGCGATCCAATTCTGATTCCGTAAAGTTTTCCCCATGCCGACAAAACCGAAACTTGTGATCTGGGGCGCTTCCGGTCACGCGCTCGTCATTGCCGACATTTTGCGTCAGCAGAAGGAATTTGAAATCGTCGGTTTCCTTGATGATGTGAATGCCGGACGCAAAGGTGAACTCTTCGACGGGCTTCCAGTCCTCGGCGGACGCGAGCAACTCCCGGATTTGAAGGCCCGGGGAGTTTCGCACGTGATCTTTGGGATTGGAGACAATCAGACGAGACTCCGTCTGGGCGCGATGGCTGAATCGGCCGGATTGCAGTTTGCGACCGCGATTCACCCTGCGACAACGGTTGCCGCAAACGTGGTTCTGGGCGCCGGTTCAGTCGTGGCAGCCGGAGCGATTATCAACCCCGCCTGCCGGCTTGGACGCCATTGCATTGTAAACACCGGCGCGACGGTGGATCACGAATGTCAGCTTGGAGACGGCGTTCACATTGGACCGGGCGCACATCTCGGCGGTCGCGTGGAAATCGGCGACAGCACCTGGATCGGAATCGGAGCCATCATACGAGATCGCATTCAAATCGGTTCGCATTCCTTTGTAGGCGCAGGTGCGTTAGTGATTAAAAATGTTCCAGAGAAATTGATGGTCTACGGTGTGCCCGCACGTGTAGCGCGACCGCTGAATTTAACCAATTTCAGCGAACATAATTTCAGAATGGGCTCGAATTCAGTCGAAAAGGCCTCGTTGTGCTACAATATGAAATCGGAGCTCAAATTCAAAAAGCCGCTCGTAATAACCGACAATCGGTATTTGCTCGATCGTTTTAAAGACATCGTTGATGAACAAGGCTTCTCCGAACTGTTTACATACGGATATTCTCCTTCAAACAAGACCTTTGTTTCTACATTCACCGAGGAAGCAGATTTTCGCCCGATAAATGTAAAAGCCGACCTAAGCCGGATTTTGACAGCGCACGATCTTGTTATTTCCCTTCACTGCAAACAAATATTCCCACCGGAATTAGTGAATTCCTTGAAATGCATAAATATCCATCCCGGCCTAAATCCCAACAACCGAGGATGGTTTCCACAGGTTTTCTCGATCATCAACAAGCTCCCGCTTGGAGCAACAATTCACGAAATTGATGAATGCCTCGACCATGGCCCTGTTATCGACCAGGAGGAAGTTTCTGTTTTCGCCTGGGACACCTCATTGTCTGCGTATAATCGTGTACTCGAAGCTGAATTAAGGCTTATCCGGAAAAACTTAACGTCGATCCTAACGGGTGCCTACGTAGCTAAGTCACCCCAAATGGAAGGAAATGTAAACCTTGCTGCAGACTTCAAGAAAATCTGCAATCTGAACCTTGCTCAGACAGGCACACTCGGAGAGTTCATAGATCTCCTCCGAGCGACCACGCATGGCACTTACCGAAATGCATATTTTCACGACGTATCAGGAAAAAAGGTTTTTGTGACTATTAATCTCGAACCGGAATAAAATTTATTTTTGGAGTGTTTCCGAACCTGAAAAGAAGTGAGCAGCAGTCTTAAAACAAAAACATTGGGAGCTCTGAGCTGGAGTCTGGTTCAGGAATTATCCCAACGCGGTCTGCAATTCGTTATTGGAATTGTTCTGGCCCGTTTGCTCGGTCCGAAAGAATTCGGCATGCTGGCCATGCTGACCATCTTCATCGCCGTCTCACAGGCTCTCGTGGACAGTGGTTTCGGATCGGCATTGATCCAGCGGAAAAATCCTACCCAGGCGGATGAAAGTTCTGTTTTTTATTTCAATATCTTCCTCGGATTTCTGATGGCAGGACTGCTTTGTCTTGCCGCGCCCTGGATTTCGCAGTTTTACAATCAGCCGCAGCTCACCAGCCTGGTTCGCGTCTTGTCGGTGGTTCTCATCATCAACAGCATTTCTGTGGTTCAGAATGCCTTGATGGTTCGCCGACTGGATTTCAAACGACAGGCGATGGTGTCGGTCGCCAGCATGTCGGTTTCAGGCGTGGCGGCATTGATCATGGCTTGGCGCGGATTCGGAGTCTGGAGTCTGGTGGGGCAGCAGGTGACCGCCAGCATTGTTCGAACGGCGATGTTGTGGCGGATCAATACGTGGCGGCCGGGGTGGATCTTCAGTTGGAAATCACTGCGGGAATTGTTCGGCTTCGGCTCCGGCATGATGGCTTCGGCGCTGACCAACCGCATCTTTGACAACCTGACTTCGCTGGTGATCGGCAAAGCATTTTCGGCCGCGATGCTCGGATATTACAGTCGCGCGGTGACCTTGCAGGATACGGTTTCGCAATCTCTGGCCAATGTGGCCAACCGGGTGACGTTTCCGGTTTTTTCCCAGTTGCAGAATGATCCCGAGCGCATGAAACGCGGACTGCGCAAAGCAATGACCACCCTGGCTTTTGTGCAGTTCCCGATGTTGATCGGACTGGCGGCGGTTGCCAAACCTTTGATTCTGTTTCTCCTCACCGAGAAATGGGCGCCCAGCATCCCCTATCTTCAATTGCTTTGTTTCGCCGGACTTTTATATCCCATGCATCTGCTCAATTTGAACGTGCTGACGGCGATGGGAAGATCTGATTTGTATTTCCGGTTGGGCATCGTAAAACGCGTGCTTCAAGTGGTCGCAATTGTCGCAACTTTTCCGTTTGGAGTGCTGGCGATGGTGGTGGGCCAAGTTGCTGTCAGCTTCATTTCGTTTTTTATAAATGGATATTTTACGAAACGTTTTATTGGATATTCCATTCTGGAACAGGCAAACGATCTCCTTCCGTATGCCGCTGCTTCAGTAGCAATGGGTATTTCAGTATTCATTATAGATTTACCGTTCGGAGAACATCACGCGGCGCAATTGTTCACCAAGATTTGTCTTGGTGTGATAATCTATTTGATTCTCAGCCGAGGACTGCGGCTGTCCGCTCTTGGAGAAATGAAAAGCCTCTTTCGCAAGCGAACCTTTGCCACAAACTAATATGAGAAATTTAATAGAGGAAATTTATACCACCCGAACGGTCATCGGACGGAATGGGAAAATTCATCAGCTCGACAGTAATATCAGCGTTGAAGAGGGACAGCTTCTTTCGTCTTTGATTCGAGACAATCCGAATGTCACGAAAACATTGGAGATCGGCTGCGCATATGGACTTTCCTCTCTTCACATATGTCAGGCGCTTTCCGAAAGAACAGGCGCGCACCATACAATCATTGACCCATTTCAAAATTCAATGTGGGACGGTGCCGGAACAGCAAATTTGGAAAGAAGCGGATTTGATTTTTTCGAACTGCTTGAGGAAAAGTCCGAGTTCGCGTTACCTAATCTTTGCAAACAAGGAGAAGATCGGTTTGATCTAGTGTTCATCGATGGATTCCACACATTCGATCATACGCTCATTGACAGCTTTTTTGCCACGCGACTGCTGCGCGTTGGAGGATTTTTGGTGATTGATGATACCAGCTGGCGATCCGTCAATCGTTGCGTCCGGTATTTGGAAAATTATCCGTGTTACGAGCTCTATAGAACCGTGAGCCAACCGAAACCACTCACAGCTGGTCGCAGAATCGCCAAGTCTGTTCGCAACCTCCTTCCGCAGGAACTGTCAAAGAAAGTTTTCCATCCCAACTTCGTGCAAAAAATCTGGGCTGATCAGCAACACTCTATGGTTGCGCTTAAAAAAGTGGCATCGGACACGCGCGACTGGAAATGGTATGTAGAATTTTGATTGAGAATACGCGTGAAATCCATCTCGACTGATTGCGAAACCCTTTATTAGACAATGAATATTTCGCCGTTCCTAAGTGTGCTGATGATTACCTACAATCATCGCCCTTACCTCGAGAAAGCGGTGCAGGGAGTTTTAACTCAGAAAGCTGATTTTCCATTCGAACTGCTCATTGCCGAGGATTGGTCCAAAGACGGAACCCGCGATCTGGCTTTTGAATTGCAACGCCGCCATCCCGACCTCATTCAGGTCATCGCCTCTGAAAGCAACGTCGGAATGCACGCCAACCTGGCACGCGTAGAACGGGGAGCGCGTGGCAAATATGTGGCGTACTGCGAAGGCGATGACTTTTGGAACGATCCGCACAAGCTCGCAAAGCAGGTGGCGTTTCTGGAATCGCGGCCGGACTACACCTTTGTTCATTCTCATTGCCACCGTTATGTCGTGGCGGAGAATCGTTTGATGGCAGACAGCCTCAAAGTTCCACGCGATCTCAACGATTCAAAAGCGTTTGAAGACATCCTGTTAGGACGCCGTTCCCCGTTGACGGTCACTGTAATGGCCCGGCGAGACGAATTAAACCAGGTGCTGGAGAACTGCCCGGAATGCACCGATCCGATCTGGCCGATGGCTGACACCCAGCGCTGGTTGGAATTATCGCGCCGGGGAAAAGTCGGCTGTATTCACGAATCATTAGCCACTCACAACTGGCTGCCCGAATCGGCAGGTCAATCCAGAGACCCGCAGAAACGCTTGAAATTCTACTCCGCAGCCCGGGAAATTAAACTCCATTATCTCAGGAAATATCCGGTTGCGCCTGAAATTGAGCGATCGGTGAAGCGCCGGCTGGCAAGCTTGCTCTTGAATTATGCTTTCCAGGCCGCCGCCCTCGATTTCGCCCGGGAGTTGTATCTCGATTATCGGTCCAATGGAGGCAGGCCGGATCTGAGAATTCACTCTTTACTCTGGGGCAGCGTCTCGAGGAATCGCCAACGATGGGTTCAACCCGTTTTATGGTTGCACCGAAATTACCGCCGGCTGATCAGGCAGGCCCGGCTTCGCCTGCTGCGCGATCGAACGGCGCTTTACGAAGGATGATGAAACCTGCTCCTGTTATTTTGATATTCCTCTCGTTCCGATTAACATTCAACGCGCTCAATCCATGAAGACAACCCTGCGATTCATTGGCGGCCTGCTCGCTCTTCTTTCTGCCGCGCCGTTGCCGGCTCAAGTTCCAGTTATTCAGAGCCTTGAGCCGCAACATGAACTTCAATGGTCCGGAGGGCAAAGCAATCGAGCCGCCGCCGTGGAAATTTCAACCAATCTCGCCACCGCAGATTGGACAACATTGAAGTATGACCTGGCGACGAACGGGCTGCGGAGAGTCTCGCTTCCAACCAACACAGTGCCGGCGGCTTTTTATAGGATGAAGGTCATCAATACGCCTCCTGATCCCAGTCTGGTGCTGCATTTCACATTTGAGAACGACATGGGAATTGTGAATGGCGTCACCAACTGGGTGATGATCGACAGTTCAGGTTACAATAACCATGGTTGGAGCTATCCATTGGCCGGCACCAACATCCATCGCTGGCCTTCGGTCACGAACGGACCGGATGGTAGCCAAGCAGCCAGTTTTAGCATGTACGTAGATGGATATGGTAAATACAATAACTCTGGTGATTGGGTCGCGATACCGCTTTCATCGTCGTTCGCCCGACTGACAAATGCCACAATCATGGTCTGGGCTTGGTACTATAAAGGTCCCGTGATCGGAACAAATAAGCCGCTCGTGGCAGTTGACCAGGCAACTATTTTCAACGCCTATTACCAAGGCGCTCCCTGGTCATGGGATCTCGGACGGAAGTACAGTTCATATACAAAGTTCACAGTGCTTGATGGCAATCGAGACGATATAAACGCCATCTCATTCCCGGATATTACAACCGCAACTGACGGCGACTCGGGTGGATGGAACCATTATGCGATCACTTTTGAAGGCGGCCTGATAAAAGGTTTTTACAACGGTCAGGATCTCGGGCAGTCGTACACTCTGGCGACCAACGTACTCCTCGCTTCAAGGTACTACGCTGCGCTGGGTTGCTGGAACTTCGGCCGCGCGCCAGCCTCAGGCGGTTTCGAAGACGGATATCCAAATACCGGATGGATGTATGGAGCGATCGATGACGTCCGCATTTACAACCGAGTGCTGTCGGCTCAGGAAATTGCTAATATTTACTACAGCTTCGACCGCGAGAATCCGTCAACTCCGACAAACTTCACAGCAACGTCGGTTACCTCCACTGAAGCCAGTTTTACCTGGTCTCCGGCGACGGATCACTTTGGAGTTTCTGGATATCATTTGCTCCGGAATGGCGCACTCGTAGCTGACGTCGCTGTAACAAACGCCATCGATTCCACGGTGACAAGCGGAGCCTCCTACGAATACTCCGTCCAGGCCTACGATCATGCCGGAAATATTTCACCGGCGACTCCCGGGATTCCGGTTCAAATTCCTTGACCTGATCTCCGGATTCCGTTGGCAACCGCATTGAATGGCGCAGTCCTCTGCGGATCATAACTCTGCTCCATTGCTGCTCGCTTCGGGATACATCCTTAACCACCAAATAAAATCATGAACATCTTTGAACATCTGGAATCTGAAGTCCGTTCCTATTGCCGGGCTTTTCCCACCGTACTGCGGCGCGCGCAGGGCTCGTTCGTCTATGACGAATCGGGACGGGAGTATCTCGACTTCTTCGCCGGTGCGGGCACGTTGAATTACGGCCACAACAATCCGGTGATCAAACAGGCCGTGATTGAATACCTTCAGCAGGATGGCATTCTCCACGCGCTGGACCTGATGACCGTTGCGAAACGGGAATTCCTGGAAACGTTCGAGCACTGCATCCTCAAACCCCGCGGGCTGGATTACAAAATTCAGTTCACCGGGCCGACCGGCACCAACGCCGTGGAAGCGGCGCTCAAGCTGGCCCGCAAAGTAAAGGGGCGCACGAATGTGATTTCGTTCACCAATGGTTATCATGGTCTTTCAGCCGGCGCTCTGGCGGCCACCGGCAACCGCCATTTCCGGACCGAACAGTTCCTCAATCGATTGAACGTTTCGTTCATGCCTTTTGATGGTTATCTCGGGGAAAATCTGGATACTCTCGCTTATCTACGGCGCGTGTTGAAAGACAACAGCAGCGGAACCGACCTGCCCGCCGCCGTCATCCTGGAAACCGTCCAGGCTGAAGGCGGAGTCAATGTTGCCCGCGCGGAATGGCTGCAAGGTCTGGCGCAAATCTGCCGTGAATTCGACATCCTGCTGATTGCGGATGACATCCAGGTCGGCAATGGCCGGACCGGAAGTTTCTTCAGCTTTGAAGCCGCGGGGATCCGCCCGGATATGGTGGTGTTGTCGAAAGCCATTGGAGGAATCGGCCTGCCCATGTCGCTTGTGTTGATCAATCGTGAAATCGACAACTGGAAACCGGCGGAACACACCGGAACCTTCCGCGGCAACAATCTGGCATTCGTCGCCGCCAAAACAGCGATCCAGCAATATTGGTCGAACGAGGATTTCAGCCGGGAGATTCAACGCAAGGAAACCTTGTTGCGAAAAGGATTGGAACAAATCGCCGCCAGACATCGCGACCTTAACCTGAAAGTGCGCGGACGAGGATTAATTTACGGAATTGGATTGCCGGAGCCGAGTCTCGCAAAGGCTGTTTCGCGGGAATCCTTTAAACGAGGGCTGATCATTGAACTGGCCGGCAGTGACGATCAGGTAGTGAAATTCCTGCCACCGCTGACGGTCCAGGATGCCGAACTCCAAAAGGGATTGGAAATTGTTTCATCAAGTCTGGACCAAGCTCTGGCGGATCGCCGGCCCGCGGGTATTCCCGTTTCCGCGGAAGCGAAAAAACTGGTGGCCTGAACCGACGATTCGCGGACCGAACAGACTGAAATTCGCCGATGCTGTTTGATTTCATATTAATCCTGCTTTCCAGCTTCGTGACGCTGCGTCGTTTTCGGCTGGGGCTGGGCAGCGGCATTGCGGCAACGGTATTCTTCCTGGTTTTGCTGCCAACCGAAGTGCGTCTGCCCACGCCGGGCGCGCTCCCGGAACTCACGGCACATCGGATTCTCCTGATGCTGGCGGCCTGGCAGGTGTTTAAAAACCGGGAGAACAGCGGGCCGATCAGCTTGCCGGGAGTGGGATTGATTACGGTGGTCGCCATCATCCGCGGATGTTCCACACTGATCTCCATCAGCTTTCTTCCAGCGCTGAAGGATTTTCTCGGTTTCATTCTGGAAACCGCCCTCTTCTTTCTCGTGATTGGGAAAGGATTGCGCACGCCGGAAACAGTCAGGAAAGTGGCCTGGAGCGCAATGTGGGCACTGGTTGCCGTCGGAGTAATCGCCACGATTGAAAAGTACCGCGGCATCAATCTCGCCGCGCATTTCATCCCGGGAATGCTGGACAGTGGAAGAGAAGTAACGGCGACCTTCCGCCACCGGATTCTGCTCGGCTATTCCCTGGCAATGGGTTTCCCGCTGGTGCTCGGACTCTGGACACTGGCCAGCACGAAAAAGCAGCGCTACGCGGCGAACGTGGGAATGCTGATGCTGCCCGCCGCCTGCTATTTTGCAAACAGTCGCGGCGCATGGGCGGGAATGGCTTTGGCCGGAACAATGATGGCGGTCACCGGCAGCAAAGAACTCAGGCGGCGGCTGGCTTTACTCGGAGTTCTGGGCGTGGCGGTATTGATTCTCCGGCCTGGAGTTTTGGATACCATCAACAGTCGTTGGGAGCACACCAAGAGTACAGATACTCTGAAAGGGAAATCGGCATCATACCGCCTCGAACTCTGGCGCGTGGCGTACAATCATTTGAGCAAGTCACCCGAACGATTCGTTCTTGGTTACGGCGGCCACAGCACGCAAGAAATGGATCTGGCCGCAGAATTTCAGTATGGCGGCAATGCGGGCGCGCTGGGATATACCAGTTGGGACAGCGAATACGCCGTCACTCTGATGCAATTCGGTTTCGCAGGATTCCTGGCCGAGCTGTTTCTGTATTTGTTCCTGGCCAAGAAATGTTTTGATGCCTGGCGGTTGGCGCCTCGCGATATTCAACCTCTGATTGCCGGCTGTGGCGCGGCAGTGGCGGTTTATCTGTGGGCGATGACGAATGTCGCGATTTTCAATCCGCAGTTGAAATTCCTGTTCTGGACGATGGTTGCGATTCCACTGCGTTCCGTGTATCTGCGCTGGACCGAGGATTCTTCGACCGCAGAGGCAGCACCGACAGAACCGGATACGCCGCCGTTGCGAACGGTCGTCAGTTTCTAACTCCTCACGACCATTTCCAAACGCCTGTGTTGTCATTCCGACAAAGTCTTTTCCTTGCGTTAACGCTGGCGGTTGCGGCGGAATTCCCGGCTGGCGGAGCTGAATCCGAAAATCACGGTGCGCAAGGTCCGATCCTGGTTGTGAACGATGCTCATCCCGATGCGAGCGATTCAAATCCCGGTTCCGCCGAAAAACCGTTCCGCAGCATCAGGAAAGCCGTTTCGGCGGCAACACCAGGAACCACCATCCTGGTCCATGGCGGAACATATCGCGAAGAGGTTGAATTGATGCGGTCCGGCACAGCAGACAAGCGGATTATTCTCAAGCCGGCTCCGGGTGAACGGGTCATCGTCAGCGGCGCGGATGAACTCAAAGGATGGCGCAAATGCAATCAGAAAGAACTTCGAGGCAATCCGAATTTCGACAAAATCTATTGTCTCGAATCGGACTGGCGTCCGGTAAGAATTTTTGTCGCGGGCAATCCGGAAGGCGTCCGGCTCGCCCGGTGGCCCAAAGGAGATCCGCATCGTCCCCAACAGTTTTCTTACGCGATCGAATCCGGAGATCGACTGAAGATATCCGATTCGCAACATCTCAATCAGGCGGACGGATTTTGGAACGGCGCTACGCTGGGAGTTTATCACGAGGCGAATGACAGTGTGTTGGCTGGAACGATCACCTCCTTTGACAGCACGAAACATCAGATCGTCGTGGACGCGCCTCGACGTTATCCGCCCGAAATCGGGAAAGATCGTTACTACATAGAGAATGCGCCGGGCACCATTTCTGAACCTGGGGAATATGCGATCGAAGCTTCGCAATCACGATATCGAATTTATTTCTGGCCATTGAGCGAAGGCAACCCAGACAACCACGACGTGGAAGGCTCCCGGCGCAATCATGCGATTTATCTGAACGGCGCTTCGTATATCACGGTTGAAGGAATTGAAGCGGTCCGGACTTACGGAACCGGGATCGAATTTTCCAATGGTCAAAGCAATGAAGCGATCCGTTGCCTGGCGTATTACTGCGAGGAAGCCGCTCGAATGCGCGCGGCGTTCGGATTTGTTTTGGCCGCGCAGACAAACAGCCGTATCCACAATTGCATCAGCATTCTGAACGGCTACGGAATCAATGTGGCCGGGAGCACGAACTGCGAAATCTCCGAAAACCTGGCCGGCGCAAACACAGTCGATGCCATGATCGCCTGCTGGCACAGTCATGACATCCAGTTTGTGCGGAATTGTGTAATCGACAATTGGTACCGCAAGCATCCCGACGGATTTCAGACTTATCGCGACGTCCAGAGATTGAGGCTGGACAGCAACTTATTTTTGAATGTCGGCCAGGGATGGCAATGCGCTGAAACTCAGGATGCCATTGTAACAAACAACATCTGGGCCGGTATTCATTACGGAAACTCGATCAGTTGCAGTCTCCGGCGCGCCGTTGTGGGAGATCAGAACCTCCGGAATATTTTCGTGAACAATACGTTTTTCGGGGGAAACGTATCGTCCGGCGGAGAAAGCCGATTCATCAACAACATCGCGTGGCCGCCCTCTTTCGGAGGAACTGAAGGCGGACCACCGCTGGAAAGTGATTACAACCTGGTGTGGTCCGATTCCGATTTCAAATTTCGCTGGAACAAACCCGGACAGAAACGGCAACAGCGCGGCACTTTTTCTGAATGGCAGCAAGCAACCGGTTTGAACCCGCATTCGCATCATGCCAATCCCCAGTTTAGAAATGCCCCCGCATTCGAACGTCATCTGGAAACCGTACCCAACACCAACCGATCCCGCCTGTACTTGCGTCGCGGAGATGTAAATGGTTTCCAGCGGGGAGATTTGATTGAGCTGGATTGCGATGGTGTTCGCCGAACTGTGGTTGCGGTGAAAGACGATTACCTGATCGTGGATCCGCCTTGGGACGTGGCACCGGATGGCAGCCTCTCCTTTGTCTGGAACTGGAAAGACAATACCAATTTTTCACTGGATTTTCGGCCAGGCGAAAAGAGTCCTGCACGGGGTCACGGCAAAGCCGGCGCAGACATCGGTTCGTCCATTGATATTCAGGCCT
>DASTXC010000042.1:0-13952 GCA_035765675.1 Verrucomicrobiia bacterium | reverse complement strand
CGGCAGCACTGTTGAAGTCCGCGACCCATTCCCAGACGAGCCCGTGCAGATCATGAATGCCCCAGAGATTTGGGGCGGATTTTCCAACCACCGGCAATTCCTTCGCGGCGGGCGTGGAATACCAGCGCAAAATATCCTGTTGAAAAGCGGGATCATTCTCGCCGTCGGCTCGCGTGGAACTGGCGGCGGCAACCAATTCCCACTCGGCAGTGGTGGGCAAACGTTTGCCCTTCCATTGCGCAAACGCTTTCGCAGCGAACCACGAAACAAACACGACCGGCTGATTTGGATTCGCGTTCGTTCCCAGTTCAAGATCGCCGGCCCAGTCGCGCAGATAATTTTCATCCGCGAAAATCCGTTTCACCTGCGAACGCTGCCAACGCGGATTGGTGCGAACGAATTCGAGAAAGTCCCCTTTCGTCACCGGCAGCGTGTCCAGGCAAAACTCATTCACGCGCACTTCCACAGGATCGGTTACGGATCGGAACAATGGCCGATAAATTCCACTCGGAATGCGCGCCATGCCTTCGGGAATCGCCTCGTGCGTGGCAGCGTTTGCTCTGATCGCGCCGAGCAGCAGCGCGGTCAGGCAAAGGAGTTGGAGACTTTTTCGCATCGACGTATTCTCAGTTATTCAAAGCTGCTCGACGCGGCTGGCGCGGGGCTTTCCTGGCGAATGCGCGCCACTTCATTGACCGTGAACGGTTCGGCGGAATTTCCCCAGGTGTTGCAAACGTAGGTCAGCACGTTCGCAATCTGTTCGTCGGTGAGATACGACATGGGCACCATGGTTCCGTTGTAAGGTTTGCCATTCACCACGATGGGGCCGGTGCGTCCCGCGATGACGCCGCGGATGATATCGTCGCGTCCATTGAGCGTCAGGAAATCGGATTTCGCGAGCGGCGGGATCTGGTTGGGCACGCCTTCGCCGGCCGGTTGATGGCAGACGAAGCAGGTCTGCATGTAAACCGCTTTGCCTTTCTGGATTTGGATTTCCTTGGTCAGATTTGCAATCTTGGGATTGTTTTTAATTTCCTGAGCGACCTCCGCTTTCAACGCAGTGACGCGACGTTCGGTTTCTCCACCGCCAGCGGCTTTGCCGAGGTAAACGGCATCCACTTCTTTGCCGGAATAAACCAGGGCATTATTCGTCCCATCCACACGCAACATGCCAAGCGCGCCTTTGTTGAACGCGCGGAACAAAGCGTGATCAACAAGCACATACGTGCCGGCCACTTCAGTCTTGAATTCCACAATGCTCGCGCCGCCGGCAGGAATCACCGTCGTTTGAACATTGTGCGAAGCCTGCGATCCGCCTTCGGGATAAACCGTGTCAAAAATTTCACCGATCACATGAAATGAAGAAGAGAGATTCGGACCGCCGTTGCCGACATACAGCCGGACGGTTTCGCCGACTTTCGCAGTGAGCGCTTTGTCGCCGACGAGCGAGCCAACGGAACCGTTGAACACGACGTAAGGAGGACGTTCATCCGTGGCTTTGTTCATATCGAAGCCTTGCAGTCCCTCCTCGCCGTAGCCGCCCGTCGTATAGAATTCGCCCTGCATCACGTAATATTCATGATCGACCGGCGGCAGACCGGCTTTCGGTTCCACAAGAATCAACCCATACATTCCATTCGCAACGTGCATTCCTACCGGGGCAGTAGCGCAATGGTAAATGTACAAACCGGGATTCAGCGCTTTGAACGAAAACACCGAGGAATGTCCCGGAGCCGTGAACGACGAAGCCGCGCCGCCGCCCGGCCCGGTCACGGCGTGCAGGTCGATGTTGTGCGGCATCTTGTTGTCCTGATGATTGTTCAGGTGAAACTCCACCTGGTCGCCTTCGCGAATGCGAATGAACTCGCCCGGAACCTGGCCACCGAACGTCCAGAAAACGTATTCCACGCCATCCGCCAGGCGCATCGTTTTTTCAATCACTTCCATTTCCACAATCACTTTCGTGGCGTGCTTGCGGGTGATCGGCGGCGGAACATTCGGCGCCTGCGTCAGGATCGCATGTTCCTCGCCGGAAACTTCGGGATCCACGGGTCGCGGGCCGATGGCGAGGACAGTTCCTTCATCGGCAAAGGTTGAAACCGGCAGTGCGGTGGCAATTCCCGCGATTAACAACGCGGCGAAAACAGAGGTTCGACGGACCATTCTCATGTTCATTGTTTTCATTCAGTTCTAATTTTTCTAATGCCTGAATATGCATCAATTAGAGGAGTGGATATTTGACTTAGGTCAGAGGAATCCATTCTTGCCAGATGAAGCACAATTCACGCGCAGTCAACGTGAGTCGGATTTTCCATTGGAACCAGTGGGTAAGGACGGTAAAGCGGCTCGAAGATCGTGCCGCTCAGAATTTTACATTCGAAGGACGAAAAACTTTTGAATGAATTAAAATGCGACCGGTCTTATATTCAGTTCGCTTGAAGATGCTGATGCCAATTCAAGATTCGGTGGGCTTCCAAGGCAGGCCCGTTGGCATCCTTCACGCTAGGTTAACCCTCGAGAAAGGAAATTCGAGCTATGACCAAGACCATGGAATCTGTGAACGAAATGGTAAGAAACGACAAGCACCCCTTCCGAAAACCTGACAGCCATCCCAAGAAAGCGATCAAAAATCGCTACGAACGGCGGAAGATCAAAGAATTCCTCCATCTGACAGATTGGCTCGCTGATGAAACAGCCTGACTCTCTCTCGTTTTGAACACTTCGAAAAGAAAACGCCATCCATCGCTGATGGCGTTTTCGCTTTATTAAGACAGATCACTGGCAGTTCGGGCACAAGCCAAAGAACTCCAGGCGGTGAGTGACGGATTTGAAGCCGTTCGTCGCGGCAATTCGTTCGTCGAGCGAATCCATCGAACATTCCGCAATTTCCACAACTTCCGCGCAGCGCGTGCAAACCAGATGATGCCGATGGCCGTCGTCGCCTTCGCCCAGCAGTTCAAAACGCGCGACGCCGTCGCCCAGATCGAACCGCTTCACCATTCCCATTTCCTCCAACAAATGCATCGATCGGTAAATCGTCGTCAGGTTGCAATCGCCTTTCGGCAGCGCGGCGAGAATTTCCTTGTTCGACAGCGGATGCGTCTGTTCGCGCAGAATTTTCAGAATCGCTTCGCGTGGACCAGTGAGCTTTCGTGACCGGCTGCGCAAGCGTTCCGCCAGTTCCGGCAGAGCGGCGGGGCGATGAACATGTCGATGTTCGGCCATACGATTATTATCCCAACAACACTGCGGCGACTCCGAGACCGGTGCCAATCAGAATGGCAATCAGTTTGCCCAGATGAATTCGATGCACCTCGCCGCTTTCAAACAGAATGGTGGTGGAAATATGCATGAAGATGCCGATCACGATGGCCATCAATTCCCGGGAATGTTCCGCCAGCCAAAGAATATGTCCGCTCAGAAACATTCCAATCGGTGCCATCGCGGCGAACAAAACGAGAACGCCAATCGCATTCTTTCGCGGCATTCCCCAGTGCAGCAGCATTCCGATCAGCGCGATCGATACGGGATAATTGTGAACCACAATGCTCCAGAGCAGCAGATTGCGCGAATGCGGATCGTAATAGGTATGTGCGTCGCCCAGCGCCATGGCTTCGACAAACGCGTGAACGCACAATCCGGCCACGACGCCGTACGGCGCATGCCCATGCAATGGATGCGAATGCCCGTGTTCAACACCCATTGAAATAAAGTCCAACCCCAGTTGAATGAAAAATCCTCCCAGCATGAACACGCCGAGCATCAACGCGTGCTTATGAACATCCTCGCCGTGGAAATCGTACAACTCCGGCAGCAGATGCAGCAACGTGAGGCTGAGCAGGAACGCGCCGGTGAAGGAATTGAACAGCTTGACGTGCCGGGGCTCGTGCAGCTTGAACGCAAACACGGTTAATGCGCCCAGAACAATGCTGGAAAGCAGAATCAGGTAATCCATAAGGAAAACGCCCGGGATCGCCGGACGCCTGGCCGAGGGCAAATTGCAAATGATTTGCAACTCAACCGCGCGAAAAACCCCGCGATGAAACATCGCGGGGTTGGGAAATTACTTCATCAACAACATCTGCCGGGCGCGTTTGATCGCCTGGTTCAGACGGCGCTGATAATGCGCGGGCAGGCCGGTGTATTTGCGGGGAAGAATACGGCCCTGATCCGTCACGAAAGTGCGGAGCAGCGTCACGTTCTTGTAATCCAGCGAATCAACGGTGAAATCAATTTTCGGTTTCGGCCGGGGTGTCCGCACTTCGGAAGCGGAACGGCTGCGACCGCCGCGTTTATCGGGTTTATCGGTATGAGTTTTACGTGGCATAGACTACTTGATTTCTTTGTGCAACGTGCGGCGGCGCAGGGCGGGATTATACTTTTTCAGTTCCAGCTTTTCAGTCTGCTGTTTTTTGTTCCGCGTAGTGGTATAGCGGGAAGGAGACTTTCCTTCCTTGCGCGCTTCCGTGCATTCAATGGTAATGATTTCCCGTGGCATAAATTATTCTTTTTCTTTGGTCTTTTCTTCCGGCTCGTCGTCATCCGTGTCCGCTTCACTGACGCCCACTGAATCCACCGAGCCAAGCTGACCGAGACGGCGCTGGCGCAATGCGCCTTCTTTTTCCAACTGCGCCTGGGCCTGAACCGTGAACCGTGTCCACGGAATCGCTTCCAGACGCGCTTTCGGGATCGGTTTGCCGGTCAATTCACAAACACCGTAGGTGTTCTTTTCAATGCGTTTGAGCGCTTCCTCGATTTCGTAAATCGCATCCTGATCGGACGAAAGCAGGCTCAACGCGAAATCACGATCAAAATTATCCGTGCCGGAGTCGGCCATGTGCAGGCTGTAGCCGGCCATTTCCTGGGCCGATTCTTTGGCGAGGCCATTCATCTGGCGAAGCAACTGTTCACGGAGTTCCAGCAAATGATTGTAAAACGCCTGCCATTCGGCTTTGACCTTCACCGCGCCATTCGTTTTTCCCTGCGCCACCGGGCGTCCCAAAATCGCTGCGGCCGTGGCCAGTCCGGTGGGCTTGCCCTTCGGCGCTGGCTTGTCGTTTTTCTTCTTCGTAGTCACAACTTACTAAAAAATCTTGGTCTGTTTTGCTTCACTTCTCTCAATTGAGAGACTCCCTTCCCATTTGAGAGTGCGCGAATGTAGCAAAGGGTCTCAAATATTCCACAACAAATTTCAAAAATCTTATCCAATCAAGAGGCCTGCGAGGACGCACTCAGCCTTTCTCAATGCACGCATACGCATTGTGGTTGTGAATGCTCTCGAAATTCTCGGCTTCAACCTTGTACCACGTCACCAACCGATGCGCGTTCAGCCGCAAAGCCACGTTCCGCACCAGGTCTTCCACAAACACCGGATTCTCGTATGCCCGTTCCGTGACCGCTTTTTCGTCCTGTCGTTTCAATAATGCGTAAAGTTCGGAACTCGCGGACTTCTCGATCATTTCGATGACCTCCTCGATCCAAACCGTCCGGCTGAATCGCAACGCAACCGTTACCAGCCCGCGTTGATTGTGCGCACCGTATTTTGCAATCGCCTTGGAACATGGACACAGCGTCGTGACGTGCGCCTTCACCGTCAGAACGAAATCGATTTCCGACCCGCTCGCCGCTGCATCAAAACGGGCGACGTAATCCATCAGACTTTCCTTCCGCGTCACCGGCGATTTCTTGCACATGAAAAACGGAAACTCGATTTCCATATGCGACGTTTTCGCAGCGAGCTTTTCCTGCATGGCTTTGAGAATGTCCGTGATGTTCTCTACGTGGATCATGTCGCCATGCGCATTCAGCACTTCGATGAACCGGCTCATGTGCGTGCCTTTGAATTCCTTCGGCAAATCCACAAACATCCCGATCGTTGCAATTGTGTTCTGTTTGCTGTGCGCTTTGTCCCGCACCTGGATCGGGAACCGCAATCCGCGCACGCCCACTTTATCGATCCGCAATTCGCGCGTATCGCGTTCGTTCTGCTTGTCGTGCATGAACACCGGCGTATTCACCCGCGCTTTCACGGAACGACGAACACCATTGGAGCGGACACTTTTTTGCATGGTTTGAAACAGTAACAGCGAAGCATCGTTTTGCAAAAGTAAACTCGGACAACGCAGGCCGACAACCGAACGCAGTTCAAATAGTTTTTCAACTCCTCGATTCCGTTTTGACTTCGCACCTCCGCGCGCTTTAATAACGCAGGATGAAAATCACCCGGGGATGTTTTCTTGGAATCGTTCTGCTCTGCCCTGCTCTGCTCCACGCTGAAACTTTTCGCGTGGCCACTTACAATCTCGAAAATTATCTCGACCAACCCACTGAATCCCGCGCGCATCCAAAGTCCGCCGCCGCCAAATCGAAAATTCGCGAAAGCATTCGCGCCCTGAATCCCGACGTTCTGGCCGTGCAGGAAATCGGAACGCTGAGCGCCTTGATGGAATTGCGCGCTTCACTGAAAACCGAAGGATTGAATTTCCCTTATTGGGAGCGTGTAACCGGTTTCGATACCAATATTCACGTCGCCGTGCTGAGCCGATTTCCCATCAGCGCCCGCCGGCCGCACACAAACGAGACTTTTCTCCTGAGCGGACGCCGCTTCCGCGTCAGCCGCGGATTTGTGGAAGTGGATGTGAACGTCAGCCCGAATTATTCCTTCACCTTGATTTCTGCGCATTTGAAATCCAAGCGTCCCGTCGGATACGCCGATGAAGAGGAACAACGTCTGGCCGAAGCCAAACTCCTGCGGAAGATCATCGAAGCCGATCTCGATGCGAATCCGGATATCAATCTGATTGTCGTTGGCGATCTCAACGACACGCATAATTCGCCGCCGGTCAAAACCATCATTGGCCGCCGCGGCAAACACAAACTCGTGGACACGCGTCCCGCCGAACGCAACGGCGACAACACACCAAGTTCCAATCCAGCCTGGGCGCCGCGCAATGTCACCTGGACGCATTTTTATGGCGTCGAAGATACCTACAGTCGCATTGATTACATTCTGCTCAGCCCGGCGATGGCGCGCGAATGGATCAAAAGCGAAACGTATATTCTCACGATTCCCAATTGGGGTGTCGGCTCCGATCACCGCCCGCTCGTGGCCACATTTGAATCGGTAGATCGTTGAAAAGAGTTCACTTTCGCCGCTTCAAAATCTGCGCCGCCCCGCCTTCATTTATCCGTGTCCATTCGTGTTCATCTGTGGTTAAATCCCGTTCGTTGAATCTCAATTTTAACACCAGCTTTTTATTCGCTTCACTGTTCTGGGGCTCCGTCGGCGGCGGCTACTGGATCTACGGAAAACGCCAGCGTTCGATGATGCCAATGGTTGGAGGCGTGGCGATGATCCTGGTCTCCTGCTTCATCGAAAGCGCGTTGTTGATGTCCCTGATCTGCCTGGCGCTGATGGCTGGTGTGTATTGGTTGGTGAAACAAGGTTACTGATTCAGAATCGACACGAGGCCGAGACAGCCGAGAAAATCACCAACATTTTCCCTCTCTGCTTCCTCCGTTTCCGCTTTCAATTTTCAAAACCAAAAAACCGGAAGCCTTTTTCCCGGCTTCCGGTTTGGATATCGTTGTAGCGTGCGACTGTGGTTGCACAACTGTGCGCTTCGCGGTCGCACTGTCGAGCCATAGACTCGACACTAAATCTTACTTCGCTTTCTTCAGCGCGCTCAGGCCGGCGTAAACCGCGTTGTCGCCGAGCAATTGCTCGATGCGCAACAACTGATTGTATTTCGCCAACCGATCCGAACGGCTCAAGGAACCCGTCTTAATTTGTCCGCAATTTGTCGCCACTGCGATGTCCGCAATCGTTGCGTCCTCGGTTTCGCCCGAGCGATGCGACAGCACTGCGGTGTAGCCGTTGAACTGCGCGAGCTGAACTGCGTCGAGCGTTTCCGTGAGCGAACCGATCTGATTCACCTTCACGAGAATCGAATTGGCCGTGCCGGTGTCGATGCCCTTTTGCAGGAACTTCACGTTGGTAACAAACAGATCATCGCCGACGAGTTGAACTTTGTCGCCGATCTTGTCGGTGAGCTGTTTCCAATGTTTCCAATCACCTTCCGCGCAACCGTCTTCGATGCTGACGATCGGATATTTGCCGACGAGCTTGGCGTAGAAGTTTACCAACTCTTCGCCGCTGACAGTTTTGCCCGTGGATTTCTTGAAGGTGTAAGTGCCGTCGCCGTTGTAAAATTCCGACGCCGCGACATCGAGTGCGAGATTGATTTGTTTTCCGGCTTTGTAACCCGCGTTCTTGGTCGCCTCGAGAATCGATTCAATCGCGTCTTCCACGCTGTCCAGCTTCGGAGCGAAACCGCCTTCGTCACCGACCGCAGTGGACAAACCGCGCTTCTTGAGCACGGATTTCAACGCGTGAAAAATTTCCGTAATCGCGCGCAAGCCTTCGCTGAAAGTGCTGAAGCCATGCGGCTGAATCATGAATTCCTGGAAATCAATCGGAGCGTCCGAGTGCGCGCCGCCATTGATCACATTCGCCATCGGCACCGGCAGAATTTTCGCATTGGGTCCGCCCAGATATTTGAACAGCGGAACGCCGAGCGCTTCAGCCGCGGCTTTGGCGTTGGCGAGCGAGACGGCGAGAATCGCATTCGCGCCGAGCTTGGATTTGGTCTCCGTGCCGTCGAGTTCGAGCATGATGCGATCAACCGTCAATTGATCGAGCGCGTCCACTCCCTGAAGTTCAGGCAAAATTTTATCCGTCACGTTCCGGACCGCTTTCGAAACGCCTTTGCCGAGGAAACGTTTCTTGTCGCCGTCGCGCAGTTCGATGGCTTCATGTTCGCCGGTGCTGGCGCCCGAAGGAACCGCCGCGCGTCCGACCGCGCCGCCGGCCAGGATGACATCGACTTCGACGGTGGGATTACCGCGTGAATCAAGGACTTCACGCGCCTGAATATCATAGATGGTGCTCATTTTCGTTTTCTATTTCAAAAGACCGCGCATGATAGAATCCGCGTCTTTGGAGTCAAGGCAGGCGTGGGTGTTTAGAGGTTTGAAAAATTGGGATGATTTGGATTCAAGCCAACTATTCGAAACGAATCCGCCGAGCGTCGCGAACTCATTGGGAAATGATGGAATTTTCTTGGCGCTGCTTAGACAATTTTTTCCCAGGCGGCCACAAACATTCCGTTTCCTCCCGAATCCTGCGGCCAGATCCAGACGCGCGCTGATTCGGGCGTCTCGGGTTGAAGTGGATTATGCATCAGTAACGGCTTGAAATCTTTGAACTGCGCGTCGAAGGTGTCGGCTACTTCATCGGTTTCGGAATGCGTCAGCGTGCAGACGGAGTAGATCAATTTCCCGCCCGGCTTCAATGAAACGGCGGCGTGCCCGAGCAATTTTTTCTGAAGCGCGCTGAGTTCCTTCACGTCGTTCAGCGTCGTCGTCCAACGCGCATGCGGATTCCGTTGCCAGGTGCCGAGACCACTGCACGGCGCATCGAGCAGCACGCCATTGAATTTTGTTCTCGTCGGCAACTTCGCGCCACCGTCCCAGAGTTCGGCGCGATAATTGAAAACCTTGGCCCGCGCTGTTCGTCGCTTCAGCTTTTGAAGCCGCCAGGCCGCGCGATCGCTCGCCCAGATCAGGCCTTTGTTTTCCATGAGACTGGACAAATGCAACAGCTTGCCGCCCTCACCCGCGCATGCGTCCCACCAGGTTTCGCCCGGTTTCGGATCGCACATCAATCCAACCGCCTGCGAACTGATGTCCTGAAGTTCAAATTCGCCCGCGTGAAATTCCGGTGTGCGAAACAAATCCTCTTCACCGGAAAATTCCAGCGTGTCCGACCACGCACCATCACCGGCCGGACGACAATGCCCGAGCTTTTGCGCCAGCGCTTTCCCCTGCCCTCGACGCGCGCGGAGCCACAACCTGGGTTTGCTTTGCAGGACGCGCAGCCATTTCGCATTGTTCCGCACTTCATCCAGAACCCACGATGGAACCGCATTGGCGCGAAGTTCTTCATCTGAAAAAGATGCGGGAATGGTGTCAAAGCGAGTGGCCAGAACGTGTGCTTCGCGCAACCCGGCTTCGACGCTCTTTTCGTCACGCAGCCATTGTTGCCAGCGGAAATAATCAAAAACCAGCGCGCTGATTTCAGCCGTTTCAAACGGCGCGAGATCACGATGCCGCTTGAGGGTTTCGCGTAGAACCTGGTCGGCAGGTTTTTCCCCGGCGCGCGAAACAATGTCGGCGGCAATTTGAAAAGTATCCGAATGCACGAGCGATACTACGACGGATCGTTCCTTCAATACAATGTTGGCGCTCGAACCGCAGGACAGGCATCCTGCCGGTCTCCATTTTCAGAAGTTTCTCAATGCAGTTTGCGATTCAACGCGCTGAGCCGGAACGATGCCTGTTCATCCGTTCGGGGAGCACAGCCGCCTCGGCTGTAGTTCGGCGCGCCCTCGCGCTGAACAGAGCGGCTCACACCCGCACCAAACGGTTCGTCCCTTCCACGCCTCACCATCAGCCGCGAGGGCGCGGCGGATTGCGCCCGAGGCGGGCGCGCTCCCCATTCCCACTGCATGGATTCGGCGACGCCGAACATGGCACGGCGGAGGCGTTCAGGCTTCGGCTCGATCGGCCAAGACAGCTCAATCCAGGCTTTATTTCGCGAATGGCAGTGGCGCTAAACCTAATTCCTTAAGAAATTCGTTGTGCTGGCGAGTCGCTTTCTGAATTTTTTGTTCGATCTGAACCAGAGCTGCGTGCGTCTCAGCGAGATCGATTTCCTCCTCGGCTGTTGCGGTGCTGATGTAGCGGGAGATGTTCAGGTTGAAGTCGTTCTTCTCGATCTCCGCCATCTCCACGCAGCGGGAGTAACGCGGCTCCGGCCTGCGGTTCTTGTAAGTCTCAACGATCTTGTTGATGTGCTCGTCCGTCAGTTGATTCTGCCGTTTCCCTTTTACAAAATGTTCGGCGGCGTTGATGAAGAGCACGTCGTCGGGTTTCTTGCATTTCTTGAGCACCAGGATACAGACCGGGATTCCCGTGGAGTAAAAGAGGTTGGAGGGCAGGCCGATGACGGTGTCCATGTGTCCGTCTTTGAGCAGCTTGGTGCGGATGCGTTCTTCGGCACCGCCACGGAACAGGACGCCGTGGGGAAGGATGATGGCCATCACGCCTTCCTCTTTCAGGAAGTGGAAGCCGTGGAGCAGGAAGGCAAAATCGGCGGCGGACTTCGGCGCGAGGCCATGATTTTTGAAGCGCACGTCGTCACCCATCGCATCGGTGGGATCCCAGCGATAGCTGAAAGGCGGATTGGCGACGATAGCGTCAAAGAGCGGTTTCTTCGCCGGGTTCAGTTCACGCAGGATGTCCCATTCGTTGAGCAAGGTGTCGCCGTGGAAGATTTCGAACTCCGTGTCCTTCACCCCGTGCAGCAGCATGTTCATGCGGGCGAGGTTGTAGGTGGTGATGTTCTTCTCCTGTCCGAAGATTTTACCGATGGTTCCGCCCGCATCCTTCACCCGATGGCGCACGTTGAGGAGCAGGGAGCCGGAGCCGCAGGCAAAATCCATCACACTGTCCAGCCGCTTCTTCGTGCCGGTTTTTGGATCCTGGCTGTCCAGCGTGACAATGGCGGAGAGGATGTCGGAAATCTGCTGTGGCGTGTAGAACTCGCCCGCCTTCTTGCCGGAACCGGCGGCGAACTGGCCGATCAGATATTCATACGCATCGCCCAGCGCATCAATGTCCGTGGAGAACTCGTTCAAGCCTTCGGCGATTTTCTGAATGATGGTGCAAAGCTTCGCGTTTCGGTCGGCGTAGGTTTTGCCGAGCTTGGGCGACGCCAGATCAATCTCCGAGAACAGTCCTTGGAAGGTGCTTTCGAAGGATTCCGTCTCGATGTATTTGAAGCCCGCCTGCAAGGTGGTGAGCGGGTCGCCGTTCTGGGTGCGCGCCATGTTAGCAATGCTGGTCCAGAGGTGATCGGGCTTGATGACATAATGCGTCTTGCGGCGCATCTGCTTTTCAAATTCGGCAATATCGCCGGGGTTGTTGGCATACCACAGCGCCAGCGGCACGCGGCGATCATCGCCCTCGATCTTCGGGTAATCACGTCCCAGTTCTTTCTTCGCCGCCGTCTCGTAGTTGTCGGAGAGGTAACGCAGGAAGAGGAAGGACAGCATGTAATCGCGGAAATCATCCGCGTCCATTGCCCCGCGCAGGTCATCAGCGATCTTCCAGAGGGTGTTGCCCAGTTGTTTTTGGTGGGTGTCGGTCATGTTGAAAAAGCGGGGTTAGTCCCAGACATAGCGTTCGTCGTAGTCGATGCCATATTTTTTGAGAAAGGCGCGGTATTCGTCCTGAAAGGTGCGCGTGCGGTGATGTTCATCCTGGTTGTCGATGTAATGGAGCAAAGCATTCAGGTCAGAAGGCCCGACGGAAAAGGCACCGTAGCCGCGTTGCCACGCAAAGGACGCCAAGGCGGGCGATTGGGTCTTGAGCCATTTTGAAGATGAGGTTTTCAGCGTTTCGACCAGGTCCGCCACCGTGACGGTGCGCGCGAGGCGAATGGCGAGATGAACGTGATCTGCGACACCGCCGACGCGAAAGCATTCGCAATCGGCATTGCGGGCGACCGTGGCGAGATAGCCGTGAAGGGCGGGACGGATTTCCGCGCCCAGAAGCGGAGTACGATCTTTGGTGCTGAAAACAACGTGGACCAACAGGAATGAAAGCGATTGCGGCATGTTCGTTTAATCAGGTTGGTTCAGTTCCATGGACGTATCCAACGCCCCAGGCAATGTGGTTGCGCAACGTGAAGGGCCAAAGGCCCGATGCCATACCAGCCCAGGCCAGCGGCCTGGGTTTTGAGGCCACAACGAATTTCGAGGGCCAACGGCCCGGTGCGATACCAGCCCAGGGCAACGCCCTGGGTAATGCGTTTCCATAAAATTTCGAGGGCCAACGGCCCGTTCCATCGATTGATTTCGTGGTGAGGCGTCGGGGAAATGGGTCGGGCCTTCAGCCCTCATGCCCGTTTGCGTTCGCAAACCCAGGCCGTTGGCCTGGGCTGGTATGAGATCGCGCCTTTGGCGCTGCTTGAGATTCCGGGCCAAAGGCCCATTAACATTCGAGCCTCCGGGCCAAAGGCCCATCACCATATCAGCCTGGGGCATCGCCCCAGGAATCTGGACCGAGTATTCCCCGAAGGGCTGAAGGCCCGGCCTATTCCGAATGGCGCTCATGCCTCAGCCTCCTCCGGGGATGGGAAAAGCTGCTGCATCAGGCCGCGCTTGTGGAGTTTGAGGGTTTCGAGCTTTTGGGTTGCGGCGGTGATCAGGGCGTCGAGGCTACTCAGGACTTGGGCGATGCGTTGTTGTTCATCCTTTTCGGGAACACATAGCGGCATCTTCGCGAAATCGTCGAAGTATAACCTCAAGCGATCTTTGGTGAGACCGCGTGAGGTGATCGTCAACAAACGAAGAGATTGAGGCAGCTTGAAAAGGTAAGCAAAGAAGTCTGAGCAGACACCGCCGCGCGGTTTAAGGATGACGTAGGCCGGGCTGACCATACAATCCTCAGGGGCAACGCCCTGTGCCCCTTGCCACATTCGCATCATGTTATAGGCTACGTCACCTTTACAAACCTTTCGATTTCTTGCTGGGTCTTCGATGTCGTAAAAGTTTCTGTCAAACGACGCACGGGGAACCATTCCGTTGTTCACGGTTACGGAATAGATCGGCAGCCCCTTTTTGCCCTTTTCTTTTCGGTTCGTGAACAATTCGCCACCGGCCTTCACTTTCCAGTCCCCGTCGTTTTGGAACTCGGGGAAGCGGAGGCGGGGTTGGGTTTCGCCTTCGCGGGGGAAAAGCTGCTGCATCAGCCCTTTTTTATGGGGGTGTAAAAGTCTTTCTGTAAATTGTCTTTCTTCCATCTGCCTCCACCCCTTTGGGGTGAGG
>DASTXC010000041.1:0-26179 GCA_035765675.1 Verrucomicrobiia bacterium | reverse complement strand
GTTCTGGGTTTCCGGCGATCAACTGCTGAAAGGCGCCGCGCTCAACGCCGTGCAAATCGCGGAAGAGCTGATCAAAGATTGAAGGATTAACAGGAGGAAGCAGAAGAAGTGGAGAGACCAATGTTGTATTGGTCAACCTGTTGATCACTGCGAAATCTGGCTGGTTCCGCAACGTTCTCCGAAACTTGCGGAATAAATTCAGCACATCCCCCGAATCGGCCGTCGATTTTCAATCTCCGCTCCCTCCGCTTCCTCCTGTTCAATTTCCCGGCGCGATCAATAATTTACCCTGAACCTGTCGCGCTCGCAGACGCGCAAATCCTTCCGCAGTTTTTTCCAACGGCAACACCGAATCAATCACTGGTTTCAGTTTTCCCGCGGCGGCCCATTCCAATGTCGCTTGAATGTCCGCGTGATTGCGTCCGTAACTTCCGATCAACCGATGTTGTTTCACGAAGAACGGCCAGAGATTGAATTGCACTTCCCGCCCGGCGGTTGCGCCGCACGTCACAATGGTTCCACCGCGCACCAGACACTCGAAACATTTTCGCAGCACATCACCGCCAACATGTTCCACCACCAGATCCACACCGCGTTTCTTCGTGATCTGACGAACTTCCGCGGACCAATCCGCATTTGAATCCAAAACAAAATCCGCACCGAGTTCCTGCGCCAGCTGCCGCTTTGCTTCGGTTGAACCCGTTGTAATCACGGTTGCCCCAAAATTTTTCGCGATTTGAATCGCCGCCGATCCCACGCCGCTCGCGCCGCCCATCACCAAAACCCAATCGCCTTTCCGCACCTCCGCCCGATTCGTGAGCATGTGCATCGCTGTGCTGCCGGCCAGCGTCAACGCTGCGGAGGTTTCGAAGTCCACCCCTTCCGGCAATTTCACCAGCGAACTCGCCGGAACCGAAACTTTCTCCGCGAATCCGCCATCGCGCGTGACACCCAGCAATCCCCCTTTCAGACAAATGGATTCTTCGCCTTTGCGACAGAATTCGCACTCGCCGCAAAAAAGATTCGATTGCACCGCGACGCGATCTCCCGGGCGCCACGGATTTCCCGCGCTCGCAACGCCGCCATCCGCCACTGCTGAAATCACGCCCGAAACTTCGCCACCCGGAATGCGCGGCAAAGGAACCTTCAACGGCAAGCCCGCGTTTTCGAGCCACAGATCGAGATGATTGAGACCGCACGCTTTAACTTGAATCACAACCTCGCCCGCTTGCGGTTGCGGATCGGGCAAATGGCGCAGCTCA
Source organism: Verrucomicrobiia bacterium (assembly GCA_035765675.1). Taxonomy (GTDB): domain Bacteria; phylum Verrucomicrobiota; class Verrucomicrobiia; order Limisphaerales; family DASXHY01; genus DASXHY01. Next base: position 24,917 of record DASTXC010000041.1, on the reverse strand, counting down.
AATTTTCCGGGATTGCCTTGAGCGATCAGTTGGATGGCTTTCACGCGGGGAAGCTAACGCAAAGCAGCGACGGCGCAAAGCAGGGCGAACGAATCGAATCCAGCGTCGTTGGTTGAATTCATCTGATTGGTGAAAACGATCGTCGGCCGGAGCGCGAGTCTGTGACCCGCAGCAACGAGAATTTTTACTGACGCTGCTGAGTAGCCGGACACCGCCGATTTGCAAAGTTGCTGCGGGTCACCGACCCGCGCTCCGTTCGCCGCCGAATTTTTCGATTCAGTTCGAAATTCTTCCACGCTTCCGCGATCTGATTCCAATTGCGAAGTTTAGGCAGAACACCCGACGTTTACCCGCGCGTTGGGCGGGTTAAGTTCGTCCGTGCTCGACCAACTGATCAAATTCAAAGGCTCGGACTGGATGGGAATGGTTTTCGGATTGATCGCCACTTACTATCTCGCCAAAGGACGGCGGCGCGGATTTCTTTTTGGAATCATTGGCGGTTTCGGCTGGGTGACATTTGGATTTCTCACGGGCAGCGTGGCGGGCGTGCTGGCGAATCTCGCGTTCATCGCCGTTAATTGCCACGGGTTCTTCCGCTGGACGCGTAAACGAGAGGAACAGCAAACGGAAGAATAGAAAATGCCGCTGAAAAAAGCCGGCTCGCGTGCGCTGTGAAAAGATTTCCGGTCGAACAGTGCTATGACGCGCAATCACTTCATCGCTGCGTAAACGCGATGAACGTCGTCGTGGTCGTCCAGCGTGTTCAGAAAATCAGCGACTTCCTTGCGAGCGCTTTCGCTGAGTTCGTTGAAGCTTTTCGCGACGTAACGAATTTCCGACGCAATCACATTCCAACCCGCAGCTTTCAATGCTTTCGACACCGCATCGAGATCGCGGATTTCGGTCAAAAACCGCGCGCCCTTCTGACCTTCGGGAATTTCGTCCGCTTCGAGCGCTTCCACTTCCTGCGCGCCCGCCTCAATCGCATCGCCTTCCGCATCGCGATTTGCATCCGTGTGCGTGGCTTCCACAACGCCCAGATGATTGAAGAAGAAACCAACGCTGCCCGGCTGGCCGAGCGAACCGGCTTTGAAAATATTGCGGATTTCCGGCGCGGTGCGATTCCGGTTTTCCGTCAGGCATTCGACAATCACGGGAACCTTGTGCGGCGCGAAACCCTCGTACGTGACCAGTTCGTAATCCACTTTTTCATCGCCGATACCCGCGCCTTTTTTGATCGCGCGTTCGATGGTGTCGCGATAGACAGAAGCTTTCTTGGCTTTTTCGACAGCGGCGGCGAGGCGCGGATTGAGATCCGGATCAGGCCCTCCGAGTTTGGCGGCGACCATGATTTCGCGGACCAGTTTGACCGTAACCTGGCCTTTCTTTTGCGCGTTGGCTTCGCGCCCGGCTTGTTTCCATTGTGCGCCCACGTTCTAAACTCCTGGATACATTGTTAAAAATTACGAAAGCTCGGCCAGTTTGTGGATTGGCAAAGTAGCCGTCAATCTTAAGCTCAAACTGGAATTGAATCGGATGGAATTGAATCGAAAAAACGGAGAAAAAAGATGGTGCGCGATACAGGTTTCGAACCTGTGACCCCTACCGTGTCAAGGTAGTGCTCTACCACTGAGCTAACCGCGCACTCCAGAGCGCATAAAGTTGCCGAGCCAATCCCCGGTTGGCAAGCGCGTTTTCGGCATTTGTCGATTGACTCATACGCACGAGAGGATGATTTTACCGGCCCTATGGTTAAGATTCAACGCGCTCTCCTTTCGGTGTCCGACAAAACCGGTCTGGTTCCTTTTGCTCAAACGCTGGCTGCCGCTGGCGTTGAACTGATTTCCACTGGCGGCACTGCCAAGGCGCTACGCGATGCCGGCCTGACGGTCAAAGACATCAGCGAACACACCGGTTTTCCCGAAATGCTCGATGGCCGCGTCAAAACCTTGCACCCGAAAGTTCACGGCGGACTGCTCTACATTCGCGGCAACGCCAGCCACGAAGCTGCGGTTCGCGAACATAACATTGCGCCCATCGATCTCGTGGTCGTGAATTTGTATCCCTTCGAGCAAACCGTTGCGAAACCGAATGTCACCCTGCACGACGCGATTGAGAACATCGATATCGGCGGTCCTTCAATGTTGCGCAGTGCGGCGAAAAATCACGACAGCGTCACGGTCATTGTTGATCCCGCCGATTACGCGGAAGTTGCCGCACAGGTTTCATCGAACGGCAACACAACCTTGGAACTGCGTCGCAAACTCGCCACGAAAGTTTATGCGCGCACGGCCGCTTACGATGCAGCGATTGCCGCTCATTTGGCGAAAGCTTTCAACGAGAAGGAAACATCGGTGAGCCTGCCGGCGACGTTGACGATTTCCGCACCGCTTGCGCAGCCTTTGCGTTACGGTGAGAATCCGCATCAGGCAGCGGCACTTTACGGAAAATTCTCCGAGTATTTTCAGCAACTGCACGGCAAGGAACTTTCATACAACAACATTCTCGATCTGACAGCGGCGGCGAACCTCATTGCGGAATTCGTTAATGACCCGCCGACTTTAGCGATTTTGAAACACACCAATCCCTGCGGCATCGGCCAGGGCACGAGTTTGCGCGACGCGTGGGAAGCTGCTTTCGCGACGGACAAGCAAGCACCGTTTGGTGGAATCATCGCGGTGAATCACGCTTTGAATGGCGCATGTGCGGAAGCGATTGCAGAAATTTTCAGCGAAGTGATTGTGGCTCCGGAGTTCACGCCGGAAGCGCTGACCATTTTGCAGAAGAAGAAAAATCTGCGGCTGCTGAAAATCCTGAAATCGCCGTTGAGCAGCGAACCCTGGGATCTTCGCAGCGTGGGTGCCGGATCGTTCCTGCTGCAAAGCCGCGATTTGAAAACAACAACGGCGACCGACTTGAAAATCGTGACCAAACGCCAACCCACCGATGCGGAGCTGCGCGCGATGCTGTTCGGCTGGCGCGTGGTGAAGCACGTGAAATCCAATGCCATTGTTTACGCGGGTGCGGATCGCACGCTGGGCGTCGGCGCGGGACAGATGAGCCGCGTGGATTCCAGCCGTATCGCCGTTTGGAAAGCGGGTGAGGCGGGATTGTCGCTCAAGGGCAGTGTGGTTTGCAGCGATGCGTTTTTCCCGTTTGCCGATGGATTGATTGCCGCCGCAGAAGCAGGCGCAACCGCGGCGATTCAACCCGGCGGATCGGTTCGTGATGCGGAAGTCATCGCTGCTGCCGACGAACGAAACCTCGCCATGGCATTCACTGGCATGCGGCATTTCCGTCATTGACGGTTTGCGGACCCTTGAATCAATTGAAGATTGTTTGACGAAGACGCGCCGTTGGAGTGAAACGCATTTTTACTCCGCATTATGCGGATAAATTTGCGTCAAGGTTTCGCTCACTGCATCAGCCAATAAATCAGTGCAACCTGGCCGAGGCTGACCGCCAGCAAGATGAGCCAGATGATTGCTTCGCGAATCCGCAATCCGCGCTGACGCGCTTCGCTCAACCAGAATTGAAGCTTCAACGCGCCGATCTCAATTCGGTCACCATTGCGCAACGTCGTGCTTTCGACGGTTTCGCCATTCACGCTGACCAAAGCGCCGGAACAGTTTTGCAATCGAAAACCGGTCGCCGGATCAAGAGCGATCTGGAAATGTTCATCCCAGACGCCCGGAGCTTCGAGCTGTAGATCAGCACCGCCAGATCGGCCTACACGTACAGGAAAACGGCGGGACTGCCATTTGGCGCCCGCCGTTTCGCCGGAAAGTATTTCCAACTGAACCATTACCAGAATATCCGGCGCGGAACGTAGATTTGATCCCCTGGATAGACCGGCAGGTTCTCCGCGGAGTTTTGAAGGGCTTCTTCGTAATCAACGGTATATTTTTTTCCGCTTTTACGAGTCACGAGAATTTTGGATTTTTTGGCGAATTCCGTGAAACCGCCACCCGCAGCTATGGCATTAACCACATCCGTGTCTCCGAGATAGGGCTTCGGACCAGGCTGCCTTACCTCACCATCAACGGCGTAATAGCGGTCGCCGGCCTTGACGGTAACAGTCAGGTTCTTGTAGAGGAGATCGTATTTGGCCTGTAATTCTTTCTGCAATTCACCGGCCGTTTTTCCCGCTGCAATGATCGAACCAATATCCGGAGGCGTGATGGTATGGTCATCTTTGATCCGCTCTTCGTGCGGCTTTTTATCAAGACCGGGGCCTGCGAAGGAAATCACGACTAGATCGCCATCGTGAAATTTCTCTACGTTCCCGTGAACCGCGGTGGCCGGATCCTGAAACTCCTCAAACGGCGGCTGAGTTGTAGCACATCCTGCCAGCAGCAATACGATCGCCCAAACGCCCAGAACAGCCGCACCCGTTTTAACCATATTTCTAAATTGTTTCATGTCGTTTTCCACTGATCAGCGCGCCATGGAATCAATACTTCGGCTTGATATCCAGCTTTGTTTTGTCGCCGCCATTCGCCTCAACTGGCACTTCGTCATCTTCGTTCTTCGAATAGTATTCGTGATAGTAGCCGCTGTAGTAATAATAACTTTCGTCCTGCGACATGTTGATGTTGTTCAGCACAATGCCGAGCAGGTTGCCACCAACTTTTTCAATCATCTGCTTGGCGCGAATATTCATCGGCTGCGGATAACGACGATATTGAATCACTTGCAATGTGATATCCACTTCGCTGGCGAGAATGGAAGCGTCGCTCACGCCCATGATCGGCGGCGAATCGAAGAACACATAATCGTAACGCGCTTTCAATTCATTGATCAGATTCTTCATCTGCGTGGAACTGAGCACGCCCATTGAGCTGCTCGGCAACTTGCCGCTGGCCATGAAATCCAGAGATGGGAGGTTCGAAGTCTGGATCACTTCCTCCAGCGTGTTCTGTTTCAACAGGTAATTCGTCAGACCAATGTTGTTGGTCACGCGCATGATCTTATGCAGCGTCGGGCGGCGAAGGTCGGAATCGACCACCACCACGCGGCTGCCGTTCTGCGCGAACACGGTCGCAAGATTCAAAATCGTCGTCGATTTGCCTTCGCCAGCGCCCGCGCTGACCACTGCAATTGAATTCAATTTGTCATCCTTGCGCGAGAACAGAAGATTTGTTCGCAACACACGATAAGCTTCGGCATGCGGACTGTCCGCGCCTTCTTCCATGAGGAAGCCAACGTTCTGCGGAATGACGCCGAGAACGGGCGCCTGCAGCGTGCGTTCGACGTCATCGATGGTCTTCACGCTGGTGTCGAGGTATTCAATAAAGAACGCGAGACCGACACCGACGATCAAGCCGATGATCACACCGAGTGCGATGTTGAGTGTTTTCTTGGGTTTAACGGGATCCTTGTCGGGCGTCGCCTTGTCGGTGATGATCACCATTGAGGTGCGGGGTAATTTTAAGTCGGTGCTTTGAGACGCGATTTTGACGGAAAGAATATTGTTGAATTGTTGCAATTCCGCCAAACGCCGTTTCGCGGCATAGTAAGGACGGCTTTTTTCGGACATCGCCAGGTAGTTCGTTCGCGAACTTTCCAATTGACGCGTCATCGCTTCCAACTGCGCTTTCGTGGAACTGAGGCGCGTATCCAGACCGATGAGAATGCCGTTCACCGCGTCGTCAATCTTCGTGTTCAGATCATCCACCGCAGCCCGCGCATTTTCATAAACGGGATGGCCTGGCTGATAATTCACGTCCAGAGAACGCAACCGCTGTTGCGCTAAATCGAGTTCGTTGAACAACGTTGTAAGCTTCGCGTCGGGCTGATTCAACGCGGTCTGAATCGCTTCACGCAACTTGTCTTTGCTCAATGATTTCAGCTTGGCCAGTTGCTCTTCCTGGCTGATTTCACTGGCCTTAAGGAAAATGACATTCCGCTGAATCTCTTTTTCGACATCCGCTGAGATGGTTGGCGTCGGATTCTCGTCCATCGGTGAGAGGTCAGTAATTCCGAGTTCCGTCCTTAACCGGTCCACTTCCCGTTGGGCATCTTCAATTTTCTTTCGATGTTCGACCTGCTTTTCTTCCAACGCTTTCACGCTGTTCGCCAGCAGTTCTTTGTTCACCTCCAAGCGATGTTCTTTGTAGGTTTCGACAATTTCATTTGCGATTCTGGCCGCTTCGTCCGGCTTGTCGCTGTAAACTTCCACTTCGATCAAGCTGGCGTTGCGCACAGGCGTCAGCCGGATCGATTTCTTCAATAGCTCCAGACTCTCCGACGTCTTTAGAGGCTGGCCCCCGGCATACTTTTTACCCCATTCCTCATTCAACTTCAGCTTGTCGATTACTTTCCCCAGGATGAGTTGCGACTGAATGACCTCGAATTCAGTTTGGATGAAATAGGGGTCGTAACTTTTCGCAGCGTACTGCTCGAAACCCGGCGCATCCGGGCTGTCGCTGGTCACCTTCATTCTGGCCGTGCCGGAAAACGTCTCGGGCAGAATGTAGGTCACTACGGTTGCAGTGATTACCACCAGAAGGAAAACCGCCAAAATGACGGTTTTGCGGATTCGAATGATCCGCCAATAGTCGAGGAAGTGGAGTTTGGTTTCCTGCTGGGCAGGGCTTTTCAATGAATCCATAAATTAAAAAAGGGGGACGAGTTTTTATGAACCCGGCCCCCGCATAAAACTTCAGCCTAGATTAATACGTGGCTGTGACACCGATGTAAACACGATTTCTTTGATAATCGTTATCCACGCCGAAAGCGTCAGAATCAACTGAGTCAAAATTATATCCAACATGACCGGACAAATTCGGCAGAAATGCGTATTCCAGATTTGCGCCAATCGTGTAAATCACGTCATCACGCCCGTCCTGCACACCACCTTTGTAATCCTGGTTTTGAACCTGAGCAGTGAGACTTCCAAAGAGCTTCGGCACAATGCGATGACGAACCGAGGCAAAGATGTTCACTGTTTCTGCGTAGGCAGCATCGCGATAAGGCGCCATGGAGATATCGTACGAGCCACCCGCCTCCAGGGAGCTTTCCGGAGCATAAACATATTTCAAGCTCGCGCGAACGTACGGAGAAACATCGTCCCGATCTGCATTGTAGAAATCAATGATGCGCGCACCCGCCCGAACCGAACCCGTCAAATCCGGAGAGAACACCTGCGTTACACCGGCATAGATGTAGTGCGACCGGTTATTCTTGTCGCTGCTTTCCGAGAATTCGGCCCCAGGGCCATTAATAAGTTCATCAGCCGTATAGTTCACAAAACCGAACTGATATCCGAGGAACAGGGTTGTTTTGGGCAGCACATGCCAGAGACCATCCACGTGAATTGTCTGCTCAACGCGATCCAGCAGCCCGGACAAGCTGGGTTGGGCAATCGTGCCGCCGGAATCATCATAATCAAACCATTGATTATCGTAACCCAGCTCCAAACCGAAGACCGGGGTCAAATCCGTGCTGAAAACAACCGACCCGTAATTGCGAATGTTGTCCCCAGGCACCGGCGTCAAGGGAGCGCCACCGCCATAGGTGGAACGGAGCAGGTCGGGCTCCTGGCCAACCACAAATGAATCACGCAGGCTGATTGAAGAACGCTCGTTAAAAGAATGATCGATGGCTCCGTCAAACGTGTGACTCTGGCTATCGTGACCTTCTCTCTGGAAACGCTCTTCATCGAAATAACGAAGCGAATAGCGGTATCCAACCTTCACGGCGGTCTGGCCATTGTTCCAGTCCAGTCCGATTCCAGGGCTTACCTCAAACCCAAAACTGTCCACTTTGTTCGGCCCGCTGGGAGCACCATTGATATTGTCATCGTAAAAACCACGAAGCGTCGCGGACACCGCCCAGGGCTTCTGAGGATTGGAAGTGAAATCCTGCGCCGAGGCGCTGTGAATCGTGGACGCGCCGAGCGCGGCTATTCCGAAGGAAGCAACAATTTTGTTCATAGTTATTTAGCTCGTTTACACCCGTGAGGCAGTGCCAACATTAAAACGAAGGCTTTTTATCCGAAAATCGATAAAGCTGTCAAATGATTCTTCCGGCTTTATCCTCGCAATCAGGTTCCTTTTGTCTTTCATCCGAATTTCTACCGAGACCGCCCAACTTTATCCAATGATTTAACTTTTGAACGCTTTCCCGGCTGATGCATTGACCAGCAGGTTTGCCATTCGTTCAATTTTTATTTTCAACGCGAAGGAATATTCAACGTCTGCCCCACCTGCATGTGACGCGGCTCCAATCCGGGATTGGCTGACAGCAACGCGCTCAGCCGCACTTGATACTTGCGCGCAATGGCCGCTGGCGTCTCGCCCGCTTGAACAATATGAGTTCTCGTCGCAACCGGCGCAGGTCTTATTGGTTCAACTGGCGTTCTGACCGGCGACGCATTTGGCGGATAGGTCCCGGAACTGGTCGGCGTCCGCGGCGGCACAGACTCAATGGGAGTGACATTCGTAACGATTTGCGTCCGGCTCGCGGCATAATTTTTCCAACGTTCAATCTCCTCTTTCAATCGCTTGTTCTCATCAAACAATTGATCAAACTGCCGCTGCATTCCGGGTGTAATCGGCAACGGCAAAACGGTTTTCGCCAAATCCTGTTTGCAATTGATAATCCGTTGTCGAATCACTTCCGCGTTTCGGGATTCCGGCCGCAGCTTGAGATATTTTTGATAATGATAAATCGCCGCCGCCGGATCCGATTCCTTTTCCTCGTACAACCAGCCCAGTTCCGCGTGCGCTCGCGAATTGCGCGGATTGATTTCCAACGCCTTTTCAAATTCTTCAATTGCGCCATGAAAATCGCGGCTGTTGATCGCGCTCCTACCGGCGAGGAAATGCGGTTCCTTTTCTTCATCCATCTCGCCCTGATTCGACGGCAGGCAACCGTTCACGCTCATCAAGAGCAGAACGGCAAGAATGCCGCGGAAAAGCCAGGCCGGAAAATTCATGAACTGAAAACTAAACAAACGCCGGACATCGCGCAAACGACTTCGGAGATACCGCTCAATTATCGCGGGCTTTAAATGGATTTTCCCTCGGTGAGCCGTCCGATTTTTTTTGGCGTCTCGTGGGATTAGGATCAAAAGGATTTTTCGTCGGCGCATCGGTTTGCAAATACGGACGTTTGAAAATTCCACCGGCGCAATAAATCCAACCCACGATCCAGTGCGCCAATTGCGCGGCAATCAACCCAATCAAATCCAAACCACCCAACGCATAAACCGCGAGGCTCAAAATCATTACCAACGCACCGGGCATCAACGCCGCACCGGAAAGTCTCCAGCTTCCCGTCAGGCTCAATTCTCGATTCGTCAGGAAACCAGCGATCCACACGGGAATAAAATAAAACGTCGCCACCACTGGCCAGATCACCAGCAACCCGATCAACACGCCGCCAAAGACCATCCACAACAGCGGCGGATACCACGCCCCCCACCACGGCTCCAGTTCCGTGCGATTGAATTTGACAATCCACGGTGCGCCCGGATACGGCCAATCGCGATAACCCAACAAGGAAAGAACGCGAACCGTGCTGCGCCCGAACTCAATTTGAAAATGCGCCGGCACTCGAATTTGACCGCTGTGATCCGGATCCGCCGTCACGGACAGGAAAGGTCCTTCCGCCAACAATCGCGGCGTTTCGTTGGTCCAACTAAGCTGTCCGGAACGGATCTCTCCAGTTTCGGGCATTTGCAGAATCGTTTGGCGAACGGTAGGAAACCAGGCGTGAACGAGACACCAGACCACAACCGTGGCGGTCAGCAGCGCGAAGAGAAATTGGATCAGCAGCAGTCGCCGGAACGGGGCTGACGCAAATGCCGCCACGCCCTTGAAGGTGAGCGGCTGCCATGCGGTTTCCGATTTTAGCCAGGCCAGGTTCATCGTGCGCAACGTTTGCCTATCAGCAAACGACGCGCAACGAGGTTACTCGCTTCAAACGAAATTGTCCCGAAAGGAGTGAATCACGCCGCGGGCGGCGCGCCGGCGGCCGGTTGTTCCGGATTTTGTCCCTGCTGCTGTGGCGCCACAATCACGGGAACGGGATACCGCAGTTTCATCACGTCATCGACCAACACTTCGACAAAATAAGTTCCGGGCACCTTGAATTCCACCTGGCCAAAAACCGTGACGTTGGTCGCGTGCAGATTGGCTTCCTGCAAAGAGAATTTCACTTCGCCCTTGCGCAACACGGTCGTTTGATCCGGCCCGATCAAGCGCACGTTCTCCGTGAACTGGCCGATGCCCGCCGTCCAACGATTGAAAACGCTCAGCTTGAATGCGACCACCGGCAACTGCGGCACTCGAATGAAATTGATGACGCCAACGAGGAAAAAGTTTCCGGTCACTTCCTGGCGAATTTCTTCGCACAAGAGGGAGCATTGAAGGTCAGGTAAAATCCGAGTGGCTTGCATGGCTTTGAGAATTGTTAATGGGTAACGGGTTAAATCGTGGATGCTGCTTCGGCCGCGCGCACGGTATTCTGCATGAGCATCGCAATGGTCATCGGACCAACACCACCGGGATTTGGCGTGATCTGTCCGGCAATCGGCTGGACGTTTTTAAAATCCACATCGCCCACCAGACGCGAACCATTTTTCGCAGTCGGGTCGCTGATGCGATTCACGCCCACATCAATCACCACCGCGCCGGGCTTGACCATGTCGGCTTTGACAAATTCCGCTACGCCGATCGCGGCGATAATAATATCCGCGCGCCGGCAATGTTCTTTGATGTCGCGAGTTCCAGAATGGCAAATGGTGACGGTAGCGTTCGCGCCTTTTTCTTTCTGGCACAACATTGCAGCCATCGGTTTGCCCACAATATTTCCGCGGCCGAGCACCACGACTTCCGCACCGCTCGTGTTCACCTTGGAACGCACGAGCAATTCACGAATGCCTGCGGGCGTGCAGGGATGAAATCCATTGGGATCGCCAAGCATTAACTTCCCAACATTCACCGGATGAAAACCATCCACGTCTTTCTCCGGTCGAACCGTGGAATAAACAACCGTTTCGCGAATCTGTTTTGGCAAGGGCGCCTGCACAAGAATGCCGTGCAAACGCGAATTGGAATTCAATCGCGCAATCAACGCCAGCAATTCAGCTTCACTGGTTGCCTGCGGCAGCACGTGTGTTTCGGAAACGATTCCCAATTCAGCGCACGCTTTTTCTTTGCGCCCGACATAAACTTTCGAGGCAGGATCTTCGCCCACGCGAACGAACGCCAAACCCGGTTGAACGCCGCGCGTCTTGAACGCAGTGACGCGTTCCATCAATTCACGCTGGATTTGCGCCGCGATGGCCCGACCGTCGATGAGATTCCCCGCAGCCATTAGTCGAGAACGCGGATTTGCTGAATCGTGATGACCGGTGTGTTTTTCCAGCGTTCATCCAGACCTTCTTCACCGGTGACGATGATGTGCAGTCCTTTGTAACGGCTCAGGTCCAGATTCGTGGAAGTGGTGTAGAGATAATTGATCGGGCGGAAATTATCCGGACTGACGAGTTCAAACTTGGTCGGCGCCTGAATGCTGATCGTGCTGCGAACCAGACCTTCGCGTTGAACAATGCGTGGCGGCAAATTTTCGTCCACAGTGGCTTCCGGTTCCGGCGTCATTTCTGGAGTGGATGCTTCCGGCGTTCCGGCCTCAGCCATTCCGGCATCGATGGGTTCCGATTCCAACGCATTTGTGTTCGGCGCTTCTGCGATTAGATCATTACCCGGAGCAGCGATGGTCGGATTCTCCGGAACCGTCGCGGTAACGATCGGTGCCGGTTCAGTTACAATTTCCGGTTGAGCTGTCGGCGGAATCTCCGGTTGAGCTTCCGGCGTGCTGACAATCGCCGGCGATTCCTGCGTCAGATATTGTGCCGCAACGAAAGCGTAAGCATTGGCAGGCGCCTCGATCTCAATCCAGTTGCCTTTCGTCTGCAATTCTTTGACAGCGTCACCTTTTTGAACTCTGCCCAGCACGCTATAATTTTCTCCCGGTCCGCCGCGCAGATTCAACTTGCTCGCTTTCACCGTCATCGTGTCGCGATCAATAAATGCGGAATGCACCCAAACGTTCACCGTTTCGGGCAAACTGATTTTCGCCCAGGCGGAAGGTTCATCGGGACGGGAATTCTTGAGAGTCACTTCTTCAATGACATTCACCGGTTGGCCATTGGTGAGTCTTCCAATCACTTCACCGATCAATCCGGCACGGCCGCGAAGATTGACGCGGGTGGCCGAAACAATGGCGGGTCCGGGAACAAGCGGAACGGAACGCAATTCCGAAGCAGCGTTGCGGGTCGATTTCCTCGCGGGCGTTTTAGCAGGAGCGAATTCCGGAGCGGGCGTTTGAATGGCTGGAGCCGGCGCTTGCAGCGGTGGCGGGGCCTGAAGTGCGGGCGCACCGGCGGAAGTTCCCGGCTCGATGGCGGGCTGATCCGCGAACGCGCTGGTCGAAATGATCGCCGCTAAAATCGTCCAAACTTTCATTTTCATAGCTCAGCCCAGTAGAGATTTAATCTCTGGTTCTGTCAATGTCCGCCATTTGCCAGATTTCAATTCGCCAAGTTTGATCTTGCCGATCTGCACTCGTTGCAGGTTTTTGACCGTGATTCCCTGGGATTCAAACAACCGCCGCACTTCGCGATTCTTCCCTTCTTTCAAATCCAGTTCCACCACGCTGCGCGAACGATTCGTGGAAACGATGCGTGCCCTTTCCGCTTTCAACTTCTCGCCGTCATGAAAAATTCCGTTCATGAATTTTTCCAGCGTCACGAATTCCACCGGCCCTTCAATCGTGGCGAGATATTTTTTCCGCACCTCATAACGCGGATGAGTCAGGTGCAGCGCGAACTCTCCATCATTGGTCAGGAAAATCAATCCCTCGGTGTTGTAATCCAGGCGGCCAACGGAATAAACATTCGTCCACTCCTTCGGCAGCAGTTCGTAAATCGTGGGGCGTTTCAGTTCATCCTTGCGCGAACAAACGCAACCGCGGGGTTTGTTGAGAGCGACGTAAAGCTTGCGCTTCACGCGAACCGGCTGGCCATCAACGCGAACATGGTCGCGATCGGGATCAACTTTGGATCCCAGTTGCCGGACGAGCTGGCCATTGACCTCGACCCGTCCCGCAGTAATGAGTTCCTCGCTGGCGCGACGCGAAGCCACGCCGGCATCAGCGAGAAATTTCTGAAGACGAACGGTCAAGGAAGGCGAAGTAAAAATCCTTAAATGAGTGATCGGTTAAACAAGTGAAAGGTTAAATGAGTAAGTATCCATTCAAACCAATTTAACCCATCGACCGATTTAACTCGTCCTCCCAGCCCTTACGCTTCGGGCTTGGTTTTGCGAAGACCCGTAATGCGGTCGCCATCTTTCCATTGGCCGCGTTTCTTGAGCAATTCCGTGCGTTCGAAACGCTTGAGCACATTTCTCTTGCCGCCGAGAGTGGACGCTGCGCGCAGACTACGATGCTGTGACATAAAATCGTGATTCGTTAAATTGTTAAACAATAAATCCGCTCCCGAGTCGAAAGCGGACGTTGCATATACCACGAAGCGCGCCTGAAAGCCAATGGTTATTTTGGGCAGGACTGGTTTTAAAACCGCCTTTTGAATCGATCCCGCTCCTGCCGGTTGTGATGTTTGATTTCATCCTGCAACTCCGCCAACGCGCCTTGCACAGTCTGAATAAAGTTCCAACAGCTCGACGCCAACCCGCCCAACGCAATCACTGTGTCGCGCTCGGCATGATCGTCCGTGACGGCCAAAACCTCGCCGTACGGTTTGAACCGATGCGCTGCGCGCTCGATCATTTGATCCGCGGTTTGACCGGAGCGGGAAAAGAGAATTTCAACTTCATCACTCGCGGATTTGGGACGCGGCCCGCGTGCCGGACTCGATCCATCGAAAAAAATCGTGATCGGCGTTCCGACCGCATCGCGATAAAGCGTCAGCACCCGAATCAATTCGTCCCGCGCCTCCATGGAAAACCGCGCCCGACCCGGCGCCAATTCCGGCCAGCTATGCAGCAGGCTGTAACCGTCGATCAGAATTCGCACCAGAGCCATCCGCGAAAGCTAATCGCGCCCTCCATGAATGGAAACGGAAACTTCCAGGCGGAACCTTCGCGCCGGCCAAGTGCCCGCGCCACGGTTCCCACTGACACTTCACCCATCCCGGTTGATTTGCGTCGCTCCGTGGTTGAACAACTGGAAGAAAATTTTCATTTCTCGCCGCGTGTTTCTGCGGCATGGTTAGCGCATGGGCAAGCGACGTGAGGCGCGGGAACGCGCCGTTCAATTCTTATTTCAGCACGATCTGAATCCGCCGGAAAATCTGGAAGCCGCCCTCGCGCAGTTCTGGAGTTCGCAGCGGACGGCCGCGATTGCGGAAGACAAAGGCCCTGCCACCTGGGGGCAACCCACGGAACTCCCGCCGCCCACCGTCGATGAAGCCGCTGTGCGCGTGTTCGCCGAACCGCTGATCCGCGGCGCGATTGAACATCGCGACGCCGTGGATGAACGCATCAAGAAGCACGCGAAAAACTGGGACCTGCATCGCATCGCCGCCGTGGATCGAAATATTCTTCGCCTCGCCATTTACGAAATGCTTTATCGTGACGACATTCCGCCCATCGTCAGCATCAATGAAGCGGTCGATATCGCGAAAAAATTCTCCACTCAGGACAGCGGAAAATTCGTCAACGGCATCCTGGACAAAATCAAAGGCGAATTGATGCGCCCCGCTCGAATCGTGAAATGAATTGTTCAGTCCGTAGCCCGTGGTCCATAGTCCGTAGCTGGAAACGCCGCGCTGCTCAAAGCCACTGACTGCGGACTACTGACTACTCACTCTTAACTGCCATGTTTGCCGATCTACACCTGCACACCAATTTTTCCGATGGCACTTACACTCCGGAAGAACTCGTGGCGCAGGCGGCAAAGCATAAACTCGCAGCCATCGCGCTGACGGATCACGACACGGTTGAAGGATGCGAACGCGCGGAAACTGCGTGCCGCGCCGCAAACATTGAATTCATCACCGGCGCCGAACTCACCGCGGAACAAGCCGGAAACGAGATTCACATCCTCGGCTATTTTCTCGACCGGCAGAATCCGCGATTGATCGCCGAAATTTCCAAGTTCCAGGCCGTGCGGCAGAATCGGATTCGTGAAATGGTTTCGCGTTTGAATCAGCTTGGCGTGCCACTCGAAGTGGAAGCGGTTTTCAAACTGGCCAATTGCCGTTCGCCGGGGCGCCCGCACGTCGCCCGCACGCTCGTTCAGGCGGGATTGTGCGAATCACTCGATGAAGCCTTCGAACGATTTCTTAAAAAGAATCGTCCTGCCTGGGTGCCCAAAGCCAAAATGTCCGCGCTGGTTGCGATTGAACTGATTCATCAGGCCAACGGCCTTGCCGTCATGGCGCATCCGGGCTTGAATCGTTCCGATGAAGTCATTCCCGATCTCGTCGAAGCCGGGCTCGATGGCATTGAATGTTTTCACACGAAACATTCCGCCACGGTTTCAGATCATTATCTGCGCATCGCCCAGCGGTTCAATCTGCTCGTTACCGGCGGTTCGGATTGCCACGGCATGAGCAAAGGCAAACCGCTGATCGGCACCGTAAAGCTGCCAATGAATCGCGTGGAAAAACTCAAAGCCGCGCGGCGAAAATCTTCGTAAATCGTCAATCGCCAATCGGAATTTCTTCATGGGCTTATTCGACAAAATCAAAGCCGGCCTGCAAAAAACGCAGACCAAGCTGGTTCACGAAATCAAACGCATCGTCACGCGTTCGCCACGGCTGACCGGTGATTCGCTGGAAGAACTCGAAGCCGCGCTGATCGGCGCGGATCTTGGAATGGCCGTGACGTCGCAAATCATTCAGGCGGTCAAGAAAGCTTATGAAACTCAGGGCAGCACCGGGCTGGACGTATTTGCCATCGCGCAACAGGAAGTCGAAAAAAATCTCGCCTCCAACAATGCCGCGCTGAAAGAAAATCCCGGACAACTGACCGTCGTTTCGATTGTCGGAGTCAATGGCACGGGCAAAACCACCACGTCGGCCAAGCTCGCCAACTACATTCAATCGCAAAATAAAATCGCGTTGCTCGCCGCCTGCGACACCTTTCGCGCCGCAGCGATTGAGCAACTGAAACTCTGGGGTCAGCGTTTGAAGATTGAAGTCGTGGCCGGCGCTTACGGCGCTGATCCCGCAGCGATTGCGCACGACGGCGTCACAGCCGCCAACGCGCGTCGCGCCAATTATCTCTTCGTCGATACCGCCGGCCGATTGCACACGAAACACAATCTAATGCAGGAATTGCAAAAGCTGCATCGCGTGATGGGCAAACAACTGCCCGGCGCACCGCATGAAGTTTTGCTGGTGCTCGACGCCACGACCGGTATGAACGCCTTGAATCAGGCGCGTGAATTCAACAAAGCTGTCCCGCTCACTGGATTGGTCGTCACCAAACTCGACGGCACCAGCAAAGGCGGAATGGTCGTCGCGATTCAGAAGGAACTCGGATTGCCAATCAAGTTCATCGGCGTCGGCGAACAAGCGGATGATTTACAACCCTTCGATGCCAAACAATTCGCCGCCGCGCTGTTTTCGGAATAAGCCAAATGGCACCGGCGTCTCGCCTGTGCGTTGATGACTTGGGTTTTGCCCCTGAAACACACTGGATCCGTGATATCCCGTTATGAAAGCCGTTCAAACTCTTCGCGTCTTCCAACCTTTGCGCCTCTGCGTTGAACCCCATCTCGAACAACTCGGCGGCGTCTAAAAAATCTTGCCGGGTTGGGGCGCGCCACTTACTTTGCTGCACGGTTGCGCGCTTAGCTCAGTGGTAGAGCATTACCTTCACACGGTAGGGGTCGCAGGTTCGAAACCTGCAGCGCGCACCATCTTTTTTCCAAATTTCCATTGTGATAGCTTCACCAAAACTGAACTGTCGCAATCCACCCGTTTTCGATTCAACTTAGGATCGGAATTGAATTCGAAATTTGCGACGGCGTCGCACGGAATTCTTCCTTTGCTTCGTTGTTTTCTGTGGAATCGCTCCGAAGTTTCCGAAGAGGAAAACTCAGGCGCGATCGCGATTGGATTTGCGACGGCCGGTGTGATTGCTTTCGCCCAAATACATTCCCAGCAACTCACCGCGCCCGGTTTTCCGGGGCCGCGACGAAAACAAACTCTTGAGCAAATTGATCAACCAACGCATATGCGAGGGTCGCATTTTTACAGGTGCTTCGCTTTCACTCAATAAGATTTATGGCGATCTTTGAAATCGGGAAACCAAATCAAATCGAAACGATGAAGCGGAGAAGGAGCGCGACGAAATCGTTCCAGTTCGAACCGGCCATTTGTGGTCAATCGTTCCATCGGCGGCACTTTCCCCTTTCAAGTTGAGTTTCCGGTTTTTATTCTGTGCCAATGGCACGAAAGGCATCTGCGGTTTCAGATTCATCACGCGGCTTCAACGACATCGTTGGAATCGCGCTGCTCGCGGCGGCGTTGTTGCTGCTCGTTTCACAGTGGTCTTTCAATTCCCAGGACATCGCTTTTCTGCGCGTCGGCCCCAAGCAACCGCTGCATAACTGGATCGGACCGTTCGGCGCTTATTTTGCCTGGTGGTTCTTTCTGTTGTTCGGTCTGGTCGCTTACTTCATGCCCCTTTTGCTGGCGGTGTTCGGCGTGGCTTATCTGTTCGGCTGGCTGGAATATCTCGTTAACCGGCGGTTGTGGTCGAACCTGTGTGCCCTCGCGTTGCTGATTTCATTGACGGGCCTCCTGCATCTCACCAATTCGAATGTGATGATGGACAAGGCGCGTGACTCCATTGGAACGGTAAGCGTCGGCGGCTGGCTGGGATTCGTCAGTTTCGAATATGTCTTCTGGATGCTCGGCTCGATTGGAGCCGTGATCGCCTACTCGACACTCGCGGTGATCAGTCTTTT
Organism: Verrucomicrobiia bacterium; assembly: GCA_035765675.1. GTDB lineage: Bacteria > Verrucomicrobiota > Verrucomicrobiia > Limisphaerales > DASXHY01 > DASXHY01. Next base: position 6,965 of record DASTXC010000041.1, on the reverse strand, counting down.
AATCCTCACCAATTTCCAACTTGGCCATTGGGTTCGTGCTGTTTGGGAGAGCCGCGCTGCTGCCGCCAGTTCCACCGCCGCGGAAGAAGTCGCGCTCGAACGCAAAGCCCGCGATCTGCAAAAGCAGGCGAAGAAACTCCAGGATGAAGTCGAGAAATCCAATGGCGCCGCTTCCGGTCTGGGCGCAGATTTGCAACCCGTTCCGGAACCGACTGTGCGCGACCTGAGCGTTCCCCAGGCGAAAGCCGGACGCGGCAAAAAACCGGCCGAGGGTTCCAAAGATTCCGCGCCGATGGAGGAAGGCGAAGTGATTTCCGCGCGCGAAATTGCCGCCGCGAGCACGTCGGATATTCTCGGCAAAGGCGCAAACGACGACGATAAATCTTCCAGCGACAACACCGAGGAATCTGCCGATGACAAAGCGGAACCCGTGGTTTCAATTGCCGAAGCTTCCACGCCGTCCGCCCCTGCCAAGCCGCGTTTTCAGCCGAAGCGCCCAAAGCCGATCACCGTTGCGTCCACGCCGATGATTGGAAATTATCAGCTTCCGTCCATGGATTTCCTCCAGCATCCGGACTTGTCCGCGAAGCCCACGGAATCCAAGGAGGAACTGATGTCCAACGCGCGCCTGATGCAGCAGACGCTCGCGCAGTTTGGAATCGACGTTTCGCTCGGCGACATCACGAAAGGCCCGACGATCACACGTTATGAACTGCATCCCGCGCCCGGCGTGAAGCTCGAAAAAATTCAGGGCCTGAACAACAATCTCGCGGCGGCGCTGAAAGCGGAACGCATCAATATTCTTGCGCCGGTTCCTGGAAAGAGTTCGGTCGGAATTGAAGTGCCGAACCTGGTCAAGACCAAGGTCATCATGCGCGACCTTTTGGAATCCGACGAATGGCGCAACAGCAAAGCGCGCATTCCGCTCGCGCTGGGCAAGGACGTTTACGGCCATCCGATCATCGCCGATCTCGCGGAAATGCCGCACTGTCTGATCGCGGGAAGCACCGGTTCCGGCAAATCGGTTTGCATCAATTCGATCATCGCTTCGCTGCTCTACAAGTTTTCTCCGGACCAACTGCGCTTCGTGATGATCGATCCGAAAGTTGTCGAGCTGCAGCAATACAACGCGTTGCCGCATCTCGTGGTTCCAGTCGTCACCGATCCCAAGAAAGTGATTCTCGCGCTGCGCTGGGTTGTGAACGAAATGGAAAAGCGTTATCAGATTTTCGCCAAAGTCGGTGTGCGCAACATCGCTTCCTTCAATTCGCGCCCGAAAAACAAACCGATTCCGCAACCGGAACCGGAGTTGCCGTTGATGGCGAAGAAAGAAAAAGTCGAGCCGGGCGCGGATGGTTTCGCTGTTGAAGTCGATGAGGAAATTGTTGTGCCGCGTGAAGACGACATCATCATTCCGGAAAAGCTCAGCTATATCGTGGTCATCATCGACGAGCTGGCGGATTTGATGTTGGTTGCGCCGGCCGATGTGGAAATGGCGATTGCGCGCATCACGCAAATGGCGCGCGCGGCGGGAATTCATTGCATCGTGGCGACGCAGCGTCCGTCGGTGGATGTCATCACGGGTGTGATCAAAGCGAACATTCCGGCGCGTATCGCGTTCCAGGTTGCAGCGAAAGTGGATTCACGCACGATTCTCGATGCGATGGGCGCGGACAAATTGCTGGGCAAAGGCGACATGCTTTATCTGCCGCCGGGTTCCGCGAAACTCATCCGTGCGCAGGGCGCTTTGATTACGGATCAGGAAATTCAGGGCGTGGTGGACTTCATCGCGAAGCAGGCCAAGCCGAGTTACGAAGTGGAAATTCATCAACAGCTTTCCAAACCGGTCAGCACGTATGACGGTGAAAGCGGCATTGATGAAGACGAAAGCCTGATCGAGCAATGCATCGAAGTAATTCGCTCGGAGCAGAAAGCAAGTGTTTCGCTGATGCAGCGGCGTTTGCGTCTCGGCTACACCCGCGCGGCACGCATCATGGATGAACTCGAAAACCGCGGCATCGTCGGCCCGAGCAAAGGCGCGGAACCACGGGATATCCTGATCGATCTCGATGGCGGCGGTGCGGATGGCGCGGGGCAATAAGCGCGGCGGCTTACACAAATTTCACAAATTGGCGGGAATGATTTTCATTTCCCTAATTCGTGGAAATTCGCGCAATTCGTGTAAACCCATTCTTGCGACGGAGCGCAGGTCTGCGACCTGCAGCGATGAGATTTTTCACAACAGCAATCGAGTAAGTGGAAGCTGCCGATTTGCAAAACTGCTGCTGCGTTACAGACTCGCGCTCCGACAAAGAGAGTTCTCCCCTGAATTCTTGGGCACAAAACCCCAGCGACTTTCCCGGCAGGCCAAGTCTAGGTTGCCTCATGAAAATCGTCTCGATGCAAATGAGGGAGGTCTTCTCATGTTAAAATGGGCCGCCATATTTTTCGTGGTCGCGATTGTGGCCGCGCTGCTTGGATTTACCGGGGTTGCGGGAGCAGCGGCAGGAATCGCGAAGTTCCTGTTCTTCCTGTTCGTCGCTGTGTTCGTAATCCTGCTGATCGTCGGAATTTTCGTCGGCAAAAAACTCTTTTGAAGAAGCGAACGAAAACGCTTCCTCCTTTCAAAAAGTCGAAGCCCGAGATCCGAAAATCAGCGTCGCTGCTTCTCTCGGATCCCGGGAATTCGACTTGAATTTAAATCAACTTCAGGCGGCGATGCTCTCGACCGTTTCAATCAGCGGTTGTTCCGGCAGGCCCAGTAACTCCATCACTTCATCGCGCGTCAACGTTTCGCGTTCAAGCAACGCTTTCGCGAGCTTTTCCGTGTTCGCGCGTTGCGCCTGAATCATCGCCAGCGCGTCGCGATCCGCGGTTTCGAGCAAGCGATTGATTTCCGTTTCGGCGTCCTGTTTTTCCGGTTCGTAATAGAGCCGTTCGCCCATGCCCCAGTTGTGAATCATGTTCCGCGCAATCCGCCGCGCCATGTCCAGGTCGCCGGCCGCGCCATTGGTGGTTGAACCAAAAAACGTTCTCTCCGACGCACGTCCGCCCATCAGCACGAGCAGTTCTTCGAGCAAAAACTTTTTGCTCTGCAGGTTCTGATCTTCGTCCGGCAACAAGGTGGTGACGCCGAGCGCCTGGCCGCGCGGAACAATGCTGACTTTGTAAAGCGCAGGCAGCAATGACGTGTTCAGATGAATGATCGTGTGACCGGCTTCGTGATACGCCACCAACTCGCGTTCGCTTTGTTTCAGCACCATGGATTTGCGCTCTTTGCCGAAACGCACTTTGTCGCGCGCGGCTTCGAGTTCATTGATCGTAATGCTGCTGGAATTCTGCTGCGCGCAAAGAATCGCCGCTTCGTTCAACAGATTCGCCAGATCCGCGCCGGACATTCCGGGCGTGGTTTGCGCGATCAAATCCAGCGCTTTCGGCTCTTCAATCGGCTTGTCTTTTGCATGCGATTGCAGAATCGCGCGACGGCCTTTCATGTCGGGAAACGGAACGTGAACCTTGCGATCAAACCGGCCCGGACGCATCAACGCTTCGTCCAAATCCTCCGGACGATTCGTCGCCGCCACAACCACGATTCCCTCGCTGCTTTGAAAACCATCCATCGATGCGAGCAACGCATTGATCGTTTGCTGATGTTCGCCGTGCGTGTCGAATTTGCGGTTCTTACCGACGCAATCAATTTCGTCGATGAAGATAATCGCCGGCTTGTTTTTCGCCGCCTGCTTGAACAATTGCCGCACGCGTTTCGCGCCGACGCCAACAAACACTTCATTGAAATCGCTGCCGTGCGCGCTGAAGAAACTGGCGTTCGCTTCGCACGCAATGGCTTTGGCCAGCATGGTTTTGCCGGTTCCGGGCGGGCCGATCAGCAAAACGCCTTTCGGCAGATTGCCGCCGAGCTTTTGATACTTCCTGGGATCACGCAGAAAATCGACGATCTCCTGAACTTCAGCTTTCGCCTCTTCGATGCCAGCGACGTCCTTGAAACGAATCGTCGGACGTTCGGAAATCTGCGAGCTTTTCGCTTTGCCGATGCTCGATTGATAAAGAATCAGCGTGATGACGAGTCCGCCAATCACGAGCGTGGAAATGATATTCAACCACTGCGCGCGGCCTTGGCCCGGAAGATCGATCTTCACCGCGCTTTGCTCGAACATCGCTTTGGCTTCGCTTTCATCCATGTGCGTGGTGACGTAAAATTTGTCCGTCTTGCCGTTCACCTTGCGCGTGCCTTCGACGCGATAAATTCCGGAATACGGCGAAGGCGTGGCGTGGCCTTCCACGATTTGCTTCTGTTCGATCAACTGGCTCAGCTCGGCGCGGGAAATTTCGTGCGACGGTGTTCGAAAAAACGCTGCGGCGATCAAGCCAAGGCCCAGCGCAATCAAGGCGAGGCTGGCGATAAATTTGAGATTCTTGGGACGTTTCATGGATTAATTACGATGGATGTTCAGGTACGGACGGGACGCGGATTCGCTGAAGTTTGCAGCCGGATGAGAAGGATCCGACACCGACGTTCTCGGGGGCGGCAATGCTCCGGCATGTTTCAAAGCTGCCGCCAATCGACTTGCCGTCAGCAACAGGGCGCAGGACACCAGAACACTCAGCATTTTCATATTCACAGCTTCCGATTTCAGCCCGGGAAAAAAACTCGGAAGAAAACCGATTCTGGCGTCGGTGTTTGGATTACAAAAAGAAAGCTGTTTAACGGTGAACGGAATCGGATCGGAAGCTGGACGCATATTGCGCCGGATTTTGTAGAACCGGTTCAGCTCATTTCAGCCGGGCGCAACTTGACACCCGCACCATTTTCGATTCCCTCTCCCCGCAGCGAAGCGCGGGGAGAGGGTCTGGGTGAGGGGATTTTGAGCTAAAAACCTCCTCACCCCGGCCCTCTCCTCCGGCTTCGCTCGAAGGAGAGGGAGTGAGCAGCCCTTTTGAATTTCGAAAGCTCAACCCGTTGTTTGGTGCGGGTGCCAAGTTGCGCCCATTTCAGCCCTTCGCTCCGCTTTACCATTGCCAAACGCCGCGCGAACCCGCAAATAGAAGCCCACCATGTCCACGGTAGCCGAAAAGCTCCGCCAGGCGCGCGAAGCGCAAAACCTGACGGTTAATCAAGTCGCAGACGTTACGAAAATCCGGACCGACCACATCCGCGCGTTGGAGGAAGGAAATTTCGATGTCTTCTCCGCGCAGGTTTACATTCGCGGATTCGTCCGCACGTACTCGACGCTGCTCAAGCTCGATGTGCCGCAAACCATGGCGATGCTGGACACAGAACTGGGCAAGACGGAAAAGTTCAGCGAACCGCCGCCGCTGACGGAACAGAAAAAAGGTCCGCTGGATTTCCTGATGTTGCAGCTTTCAAAAATCGATCCGCGCAAAGGCGCAATCGTTTTGGGAATTGCAGTGCTGATTCTGATCATCGCCACGGTAATTTCGACCGTCCGAAACAATCGCGCGCGGAATCCGCTGGGGGGAATGAAGCCGGGAGTCTATCAGCCTGCTCGAACCAATGCCGGGGAGACGCTGCCGTTGCCGCCCGCCCGACGTCGTTAAACATAACGTTCAACGAGAGTTCAGCGCCAAGGTGTGAAGCGACGCGTCAAGTTGCCATCACGTTTCCTGCGTAAGCGGCCAATACCACGAGATTCACGTAAACCGCGGCCAACGCGTCATCCGCAGTTACCCCCCACCCGCCCGGCAATGATTGACTCTGCCGCGCCGGCCAGGGTTTCCAGACATCGAAAATCCGGAACAACACAAACACGCCAAACGTCAGCGGCCAGTTGTACCGCGAAACAAAATATTCTGGCGCCGGCATTTCTCCGTTGCGGATCAACGCGATAATTACCCAGCCCAGGAAGCAAAAGGGAATCGCGGCAATTTCATCGAAGACAATGGAACCCGGATCGCGTTGATTCAGAATTTCCTCGCCGGCTTCACAAATGCGGACGGAAGCAGCGAGTGCAAAAAAAGTTCCGCCGATGAAGAACCAGAGATTTCCCGGAAGCAAAAGCAACGCAAACCACAGCACGCCAATGATCGATCCAAACGTCCCCGGCGCGACCGGAATGCGGCCGATTCCAAAACCTTGAGCCAGCCAGAGCATCAGCGAGTTCATAACGGGTTACGTCGCGGCAGCTTCACATGTCGTTCAGATAAAGTTGGCGGTTTTTCCAGAGATAAAGCCAGCCGGAGATAAACGTCAAAATCACCGCCAGCCATTTTGCCGCTTCCGAAAACCAGTAAACCCACGCTTTGGAAAAAATCTTCCAGCCGAAAATCACTTCACCAAATCCCGCCCATTGATCGCGTTGAACGATGATCCAGACAAAGATCGCGATGATCGCCACGATCTGCGAAATCGTTTTGTGTTTGCCGTAACGTTCCGCAGCAAGCACGACGTTTTTGGAAGCCGCCAACAACCGCAGCCCCGTGATCGCGAGTTCGCGCGCGACAACCACCACCGCCATCCACGCCGGCAGCCAGCCAAGTCCAACGAACGCGATGAATGCCGAGCAGACCATGATCTTGTCCGCCAGGGGGTCCATGAGAATTCCGAAATTGGTGATGAGGTTATGGCGGCGCGCGATCTGGCCATCGAGAAAATCGCTGATGCCCGCCGCGCAGAACAGCACCAGCGCAATCGTTTCATGAAAACGCATCCGTGAAAACATCACTACCAGGAAAGCCAATGTGAGCACAAAGCGCGACGCGGTCAGTTTGTTGGGCAGATTCATTTGAATTATACGGCACGGCGATTAACCACTGATCAGCGTTGATTATCACTAATCACTTCCCAAAGGCAAATTCGGAAGAATCACCCCAACCATCCCGAGGGCGCAACTTGGCACCCGCACCAAACAACGGGTTGAACTTTCGAAATTCAAAACGGCTGATCACTCCCTCTCCTCCGAGCGAAGCCGGAGGAGAGGGCCGGGGTG
>DASTXC010000040.1:0-85416 GCA_035765675.1 Verrucomicrobiia bacterium | reverse complement strand
CCGCAGCAATGAGAAATTTTTTGAGGCTGCCGAATAAATGTACGCTCTCGATTTACGAAGTTGCTGCGGGTCACAGACCCGCGCTCCGTTCGCCCAATTGCGCGATTGGCATTCGCCGCAGTGCAACTTAGTCTTTCCGCTCATGAATATTCTGGATGAACTGACGTGGCGCGGGTTGATTGCCGATTGCACGGATCGCGAGGAATTGAACCGGAAAGTGGCTTCGCCGCTCGCGCTGTATTGCGGTTTCGATCCCACGGCCGACAGCTTGCACGTCGGACATCTCGTGCCGTTGATCGCGCTGCGCCGATTCCAAAACGCCGGGCATCATCCGATCGCCGTCGCCGGTGGCGCGACCGGCAGCATCGGTGATCCGAGCGGCAAATCCGCCGAACGCCAGTTGCTGACCAAGGATCAAATCAAGGCGAACGTGGAAGCCGTGCGCCCGCAACTCGCGCGCCTGCTGGATTTCGATTCGAAAGCAAATCCCGCAAAGCTCGTGGACAATGCCGATTGGACCGCGGGCCTGAGTTATCTCGATTTCCTCCGCGATATCGGAAAGCATTTTTCCGTCAACCAAATGATCGCCAAGGAAAGTGTTCGCGCGCGGATGGAGGATCGCGAAGTTGGCATCAGTTATACCGAGTTCAGTTACATGCTGTTGCAGGCATTTGATTTTTACGTGCTTTGCCGCGATCACGGTTGCGAACTTCAAATCGGCGGCAGCGACCAGTGGGGCAACATCACGGCGGGCATTGATTTAATCCGCAAGAAACTCGGAAAACAAGGTTACGGCCTGACGCTGCCATTGATCACGAAAGCCGATGGCACGAAGTTCGGAAAAACCGAAGGCGGCGCGGTCTGGCTCGATCCGAAGAAAACCAGCGTTTATCGATTTTACCAGTTCTGGATCAACACGGATGATCGCGATGTCATTCGTTATCTGAAATTCTTCACGTTCCTGCCGAAGGGAGAAATCGAATCGCTCGAAGCGAAACACGCGCAGAATCCGGGCGGACGTGAAGCGCACAAGGCACTGGCCAAAGCGGCGACGGATTTGATTCACGGCGAAGGCGCGACGACGGAAGCGATTCGCGCGAGCGAAATTCTGTTTGGCGGAAATCTCGAAGGCGTTGCGGAATCCACGTTCAATGAAATCGTCGGTGAAGTTCCCACGCGCGATGTGGAAAAAGCAAATCTCGAAGGCGCGGGTTTGTCGCTGGTGGAACTGCTGGTGACTTCCGGATTGAGCGCATCCAAAGGTCAGGCGCGGAAAGATGTGGAAGGCGGCGGTGTGAACGTCAACAACGTCCGCGAAACGAACTTCCAACGCGCAATCACCACGAACGATCTGCTTTTCGGCAAACACATTCTGTTGCGAAAAGGGAAAAAGAACTACGTGGTGATTCGAGTGAAACGAGATCGACAATATCAGCATGGGATGTAGGCGCACAACGTGCCCCCCGGCATCAAAGAAAAGCTGAACTTCGGAAAACTAAGGCAGATGGATCACTCCCTCTCTTCCGAGCGAAGCCGGAGGAGAGGGCCGGGGTGAGGAGGTTTTTGGCTCAAATCCCCTCTCCCCGCGCTTCGCTGCGGGGAGAGGGAATTGGAAGTGATACGGGTAGCAGATTGCACCAGGAATATAGCTGCTCTGCGGATCGCGTTCCGAGAAGCCGCAGTTTTCAATTCAGCGGCGTGCGGGCGTCCTTCACCCATTCCACATGACCGTCGAGCATCAGGCGATTGCGTCCGCCTGCATGGGCGGCGCGGCCTTTGAGATTGGCTTCAACCGCGGGAATGGTTTTCGGAAAGTACACGTCAACCGTCAGTTCCACATCGACCGGTCCGTTTGGATTTCCGGCCTGGGCATTGTGGGAATCGCGCAAATGCGCCACGGCTTCTTCCTCTGTTCGCCCCCAAAAATTGTCCTCCGGAATCGGATCGTCCTTGCGATCAAATCGCCACATCCAATAGCGAACCGCCGGTGCGTTCGAAGTAGTATCGAGATATTGAACCGCCTGAACGGTTTCCGCAAAACTCGACGATTGTGCGGAGGGACAATTCCAGACGGAAATTTTCGGAAGCTGATTGCTGAGCACCAACGCCGCCCAGCCGGCGCGAGGATCGCTTTGATCCGGCCAGCCGGTGGACCAGCCTTTGTAACCGCCGGGCAATGCGCTCTTCAGATCGCGCCGATCTGGGAAACGTCCGTTGTTGTCATCCAGAAACAAACGCCACGCAAGGCCCTGCTGTTTAAGTTGTGAAAGACAGGCCGTTCGCCGCGCGGCTTGTTTGGCTTTGGCCAATGCGGGCAGCAACAACGCGGCAAGAATGGCGATGATCGCAATGACGACGAGCAATTCGATCAGCGTGAAGGCGCGCCGGAGATTTTCCGTTCGCCATCGCTCGAACTGCCGCCGGCCGCTCAACCTACTCCTTTGCCGGTTCGAGCCGGACAATTTTTCCCGGGCTGTTCAACACCACGTAAAGAAAACCATCCGGTCCGGTGATGACATCGCGAATGCGGCCGATGTCCTTGAACAGAATTTCCTGCGATTGAACTTTGTCCTGCTTGAGCACGAGCCGGCGGAGTTCCTGCGCGGCGAGCGAGCTGACGAACAGATTGTTTTTCCAATGCGGAAATTGATCACCGGTGTAGAACGTGATGGCGCTCACGGCGATTGATGGCGTCCAATAAGTCACCGGTTGTTCCATTCCTTCCTTTGCGGTCAGTGCGCTGATCGGCGAACCATTGTAATCCATTCCGTAAGTGATCACCGGCCAGCCATAGTTCAATCCGGGGCGAATCAGATTCAATTCATCACCACCGCGCGGGCCGTGTTCGGTCGCCCAGAGTTCGCCGGTGACGGGATCCTGAGCGAGACCCTGTTGATTTCGATGGCCGTAGCTCCAGATCGAAGGAACCGCATTGGACGTGTTCACGAACGGATTGTCCTGTGGAATCTGTCCGTCGAGCATCACGCGATGGACTTTCCCGTTGGGTCGAGTGATGTCCTGGGAATCCTCCTTGTGACCGCAATCGCCGATCGTGAAAAACAGATGTCCGTGATGATCAAAAACCAAACGGCAGCCGTATTGAATTCCGCCGGAACGATAAAGATTTTCCGGCGCGCGGAAAATAATTTCCTGATCCGTCCAGCGATTGTCCTGAAGACGGCCGCGCACCACTTCCGTCATCGCATCGCCATTTTGACTTCGATCGGTGAACGACAAATAAATCCATCCGTTCGTTGCATAACCCGGATGCAACGCGACGGCCATCAAACCGCCCTGCCCCTGCACCCGCGCGCGCGGAATTCCCGCGACCGGACGTGACACCTGCCCATTTTCAATCACGCGCAGTTTGCCGGGCAATTCCGTCACCAGCATCCGATGGTCAGGCAGAAACGTCAGCGACCACGGAGTGTCGAGATCGTCCACCACGGTTTTGATGCGGAAGGATTCCACCTCGCTTTTCACGATTTCATCTTCGTTCGGCTTTGGGAAAACCGTTTCTTTGCGTTTGGCCCGCGCCTGCTTTTCGTGAATCAGCACGACCATTGCGCGAATCTCGCCATCGGTCAGCGCGCCTTTCCACGAGGGCATTCCGTTGGTCGGATAACCTTCAGCAATTGAACGGGCGATGCTCGCGTCGTCACTGCCGTGTTTCCAGACATTCGTCAGCAGGCTCGGAGCGGAACCGCCCTGAAGATCACGGCCATGGCAATTGGCGCAGTTCTGATTGAAAAACTCTCCAACGTCCCGCGCCGAGACGCTCACACTGAAGGCGATCAGCAGCGTAGCGAGTGGAAGCGGGAAAAGATTTCGGGTGAAACGAAAACGTGCCAGTGCACGGCCAGTGAGAGAACGCGGTTTCATTTGAGTTGCGGCGAATATGCCTGCCGCCCCGCGCGTGTCAAACTTCGTTCGTTCAATCATAAGCCGCTGATCCAGTTCCGGTAGCGATTGCCGCGCCGCGGCAGCCCCGGCGCGCTGTTCCGCGCTCGTCCGGAAAAGTGTGAATCAACAGAACGGCGCGAAGAACCTGTTCGTGCCGGCGGCTCGCCGCGCGAGCCGCGCTACCACGCGCGCGACGATCCATTCCAATGTCTTGATTCGCACAGGCGGGACGCCCGTGCCACTACATCAAATTCCCGCCCAACGTGCTTTCAGGCCGGACAATGCTAAACTGTTTTCATGATCATTGGCGTTCCCAAGGAAATCAAAGAGCAGGAATATCGCGTCGCGCTTTTGCCTTCCGGCGCATATCAACTCATTCGCCGCGGCCACGAAGTGATCGTCGAACGCGGCGCCGGTGCGGGCGCGGGTTACCCGGATTCGGAATACGCCGAAGCCGGTGCAATTCTCGTGAATTCACATCCAGCCGTTTTTGAACGCGCGGAACTGATCGTCAAAGTGAAGGAACCGCTTGCGTCCGAAATTCCATTGTTACGCCCGGGCCAGTTGCTGTTCACGTATCTGCATCTCGCCGCGAATCGGATTTTGACGGAATCGCTGATCAATTCCGGCGTCACCGCGCTCGCTTATGAAACGGTGGAAGTGAATCATCGATTGCCGTTGCTGGAACCGATGAGCGAAATCGCCGGGCGCATGTCGATTCTGGTTGGCGGATATTTCCTTGCGAAACATTGCGGTGGCAGCGGCGTGTTGCTCGGTGGCGTTCCGGGTGTGCTGCCGGGAAAAGTGGTGGTGCTCGGCGGCGGAACTTCCGGAATCAACGCGGCGCGCATGGCCCAGGGCGTCGGCGCGGATGTCACCATTCTCGAGGTGGACACGGAACGAATGCGCTTTCTGGACATCACTTTGCACACCGCGCACACGTTGTATTCCAACGAATCGCATCTGGCAGAAATTCTTCCGACGGTGGATTTATTGATCGGCGCAGTGCTGGTTCCCGGCGCCAAAGCGCCGAAGCTGGTTCGACGCGAAATGCTGCGCCGGATGCGTCCGGGAAGTGTGCTGGTGGACATCGCGATTGATCAAGGTGGCTGCGCCGAAACCTCCCGGCCCACGACGCATCAGAATCCAGTCTTTGTCGAAGAAGGCGTGACGCATTATTGCGTGACGAACATGCCCGGCGCTTATGCGCGAACGGCAACACAGGCGCTGACCAACGTGACGTATCGCTACATTGAATTGCTCGCGGATCATGGTTTGGCTGAAGCAATGGAAAAACAACCGGCGCTGCTGAGCGGCATCAATATTCTGAATGGCCGGATCACGCATTCGGCGGTTGCGAATGCACACGGGATGAAATCGGTCGCGCCGGAGTTTTGAGCCTGACGGTAGATGTCCGGGCAATGTTTCTGCGCCGCTAATGAAACGCGGCTTCTTGATTCGCGTCAGCGTCCTGGAGTGCGGCGGGCTTCCGCCGCTTTTTTTAGAACGTGAAACGTCGCCTGTCCAACCGGGAACTCGCGGACTGAAGTCCGCGCTCCGGATTATTTCGGCTCGATGCGGATTGTGTGTTTCACGGGAATGAATGCCGCGGCGATTTTTTCCGTCAGCGGCTGGCGGGTTTCTTCGGTCAACGCCACGGTGGCTTTCATATCCGCGCGACCTTCGGGACCGTGAAACAAATCCTTGATCTGGCGCGTTTCGTATTTCTGTTTCTCGGCCACCGCGGCATCAACTTTTCCGAATGCTTCCGAAAACGGATTCACCGCAAAATCTTCCGCGAGATTCACACCTTCGGCGAGTTGCGCAGCGGAATAGGTGCGCGTTTCGTTTCCCCACGTTACCGCATAATTTGCGGCGGAACCGTTTTTCACAATCAAACGCAGGCGATTCAGGTCCGCGTTGAACGGAACCAGCGCCATGCCGGATCGGAGCGAATTATCCTTGTCCGCCGCGCCGGTCGCGCAGAACGGATAGCGCGTGCTGGTCAGCGTCAACGTGTTGTTCTCAAAACCATCGACGTGATGACCACTCGTGGCGGAAGCCTTGTTTGCCGCGAGATCAACGGTGAACGTTCCGACATCGCCGTTCAGTCCCATCGCTTTCAGAAAGATATAGGCCATGATCAAGTGCCCCGCCCAATCCGGATGCACGCCGTCCTGTCCGCACACCGCGTAATCGGGTCCGAACTTTTGACGCGCCGCGAAATCCGCTTTTAACATCGGCCAGAAAACATCCGCGAATCCAATCTGTTCCTGTTCCGCAATGCCGATATCGATGTTCCGCAACGCGCAGAGATTCAGGTTCAGCACTTCAACCGGCGTGTTGGTGTTTGGAGCCCAGCGCGGTGTTTTTCCAACGCACCCGGCAGAACCGAGAATCACGCGCGCACCGGACGCTTTCAAAGAACTCGCCACCGCGGAGTAATTTTCGCGATACCAGTTTCCATTCGCTTCATCGAATGCGCGATAACGATGATCGTTCATGCCGTAGCAGGTGGTGGCGATGGTCGGATGAAAGCGCAGACAATCGTTGGTCATGCGGTGCAGAAAACCTTCCGCGGTTTCGCCGCTCCAACCGAACTGGCGCGTGGTGATTTTCAATTCAGGAACGCAAACCGTGAGATACGTTTCGATGATGCGCGAATACATCCGTTGTTCCGTGATGGAATCGCCAATGATCGCGAGACGGTCGCCGGGTTGAAGCGCGAGGCCGGCCGGAGCGGGCGCTTTCAGCGGTTCGAACTTCGCGAAGAACGGATCGCTGGGTTTGGCTTCAAAAACCTTTTCTGCCGCGATCAGCGGAAGAGCCGTGGCCAGCAACAGTGAAAGAGAAACGAGCCGGGTCAATTGAGGAAAAGAGCGCTTCATGATTTTCGAAATGTGAACCGTCGCGAGATCAGGCGTCAAGTGAACAGCGCGTCGCGAACAGGGCAAATGAATCAAAACAGATGCGAAAAGGATTATATCGCGGTGCGATGAAATGAGGTTGCCGTGGGATTGATTCAATGGTTGAAGGTTCTTTTGAGTGACGGAACGGCAAATTCATATTTTTCCAGTGGACATTCCGCCGCAAGTAACCGAATAGTTATCTCACCACCACGGGTTAATCCGAAAAGGAAATGCGGGACATCCGACATTGGTCGAGTCCCCGTTTGCTGTCAGGGTGACGCGTTGACGTGAATTCCGGGAGCAGCCTTATGGAAGAAACACAATCGCCCAACGAGCCGCACGCCGCGCCGGCGGCTGAACCAAAAAAACCGGCCAAAACTCCGTTCTGGAAACGCCTTCCCGTCATCGTCATTGGCACCCTCGCTCTCGGCTGGCTGCTGTTCATCGGCCTGCGCATTTTTGGCGAAAGCTTCACGCACGAATCGACGGACAATGCGTTCATTGACGGCGACATCATTTCCATCGCACCGAAAGTTTACGGCCAGGTGAAGGGTGTTTACGTGCAGCCCAATCAACTTGTGAAAGCCGGTGATCTGCTTTTGGAAATTGATCCACGGGATTACGAGGTTCAGTTGGAACAAAAAAAATCCGCTCTTGCCACCGCGCGCGCCAATGAACAGGTCATCAAAGCCAGCTTCGAGTTATTGAAAACGGAGGTCATTTCCGCCGAAGCCACCGCCAAACAATCCGAAGCCGAAGCTGCCGCCGATGAAGCCAAGGCAGAACAAGCCAAGGCCGATTTGCAACGCGCGGAAGATTTGAATCAGCGAAAAATCATTTCGCCGCAGGAATACGACACCGCGCGAACCGCCGCCGCTGCCGCGCTCGCTTCCGCCAATGCCGGCAAAGAAAAAGCCCTGAGCGACCGTTCGAAAGTCGATACCGCCAAAGCGCAGCTTGAAGCCGGGAGGCGCGGATTGGAACGCGCCGAAGCGCAGAGCGAAGAATCGAGTCTCGAAATCCGCGAAGCCGAGCTGAACCTTTCCTATACTCACGTCACCGCACCGCGGGACGGACGCGTCACGCGCAAATCGGTTGAGCCGGGCGATTACGTTCAGGTCGGGCAGAAGCTCATGGCGCTCGTGCAGAAAGACATCTGGGTCACGGCGAACTTCAAGGAAACGCAGTTGAAAAAAATCCGCGTCGGTCAGCCGGTGCGAATCCAGATTGATTCCATCGCCAACCACACATTTCCCGGTCATGTCGAAAGCATTCAAGCCGGGAGCGGCGCGGCGTTCAGCCTGTTGCCGCCGGAAAATGCCGTCGGCAATTTCGTCAAAGTGGTTCAGCGCGTGCCCGTTCGAATTCTTTTCGATTCGGAAATTCCCGCGCAATTCGTGGTCGGTCCGGGCATGTCGGTGGATCCTTCGGTGCGGGTTCTCTCCTTTGAGATTCCAGAATGGGCGACATTGATCGCGGCCATTGTGCTCGCGCTCGTGGCTGGTTTCTTCTGGTGGAAACTGGCGCAACGCAAACCTGCTGCTGAGTAAGGTATCATGGCCGAGGGCGCGATCAGCAAACCCGCCGACGTGTGGCGTCCAAGCCACAATCCGTACCTCATTGCGATGGCGGTCATGGCGGCGACGTTCATGGAAGTGCTCGACACTTCCATCGCGAACGTGTCGCTGCCGCACATCGCGGGCAATCTTTCCGCCACGACTTCTGAATCCACGTGGGTGCTGACGAGCTATCTGGTGTCCAATGCGATTGTGCTGCCGATGACTGGATGGCTCGCGCTTTATTTCGGACGCAAACGCCTGCTGGTGCTGTGCATTGGACTCTTCACGCTGGCGTCGGTGCTGTGCGGAATGGCGCCGAATCTTCAACTGCTGATCGTCGCGCGCGTGCTTCAGGGAATTGGCGGCGGCGCGATGCTGCCGATTTCTCAAGCGGTGCTGCTGGAAAGTTTTCCTCCGCAAAAACGCGGCGTGGCAATGGCGGTGTTTGCGATGGGCGTGGTGGTCGCGCCGATTCTCGGCCCTACGCTCGGCGGCTGGATCACGGACAATTATTCGTGGCGCTGGATTTTTTACATCAATCTGCCGGTAGGAATTTTTGCCGCGTTGATGGCGCAGGCGGTGGTGGAAGATCCGCCGTACATCAAGCACGCGAAAGTGGAACGCGTGGACGCCTGGGGCTTTCTCTTTCTGGCAATCTGGCTGGGAACGTTGCAGATCGTTTTGGACAAAGGGCAGCAGGAGGATTGGTTTGAATCGAACTGGATTCGCTCCTTCGCCGCGCTATCGGCGTTTTGTTTCATCGCATTTTTGATTCGCGAATTGCGAACTGAACATCCGATCGTGAATCTGCGCATTCTCAAGAATCGCAATTACGCCGCGGGCATTCTGCTCATCACGACGCTGGCGGCCGTGTTGTACGGCACGACCGCGGCGCTGCCGATTTTTCTGCAAACGATGATGGGTTATCCGGCGCTGCAAAGCGGATTCGCGCTCAGCCCGCGCGGCATTGGCGCGTTTCTCACTACGATGCTGGTGGGCCGCATCATTGGCAAAGTGCCGAATCGCGTGCTGATGCTGATCGGATTTTCGCTGTTGGCAACGTCATCGTTCTGGCTCGGGCAGATCAATCTTCAGGTTTCGATGCGCAATGTGATTTGGCCGAGCGTGCTGAACGGTGTGGCAATCAGTTTCATTTTCGTTCCGCTGACGACTTCGACGATGGGGCATTTGCGCCAGGAACAAATGGGCAATGCGACGGGCATTTACAATCTGATGCGCAATCTCGGCGGCAGCATTGGCATTGCGCTGGTTGGCACTTTTCTGGATCGGCGCGCGCAGGTGCATCAGGCGTTGATGGTCCGGCACATGACGCCTTATGACCAGCCGTACATGGAACAACTCGCGGTTGCGCAACACGCGCTCGCGGCTCATGCCGATCCCGTGACCGCGCATTTGCAGGCGCAGCAGCTTCTTTATGGAAAGCTCGTGCAACAGGCGAGTTTGTGGTCGTTTGTGGAAGACTTCCGGTTGTTCGGACTTTTCTGCTTGGTTTGCCTGCCGCTCATTTTACTATTCAAACACGTCCGCGCCGGCTCGAAATCCATGGCGGCGCATTGAAACCGGCTTAACCACGAATGAACACCAATGAACCTGATCCGGCGAAGCCGCAGCCGAAGTAGCGCAGACTTCCCAGTCTGCTGTATCGCAGGTTTCTAACCTGCGCGGCTGGAAAATTTTGATGCGCTTAGAACATTTCACGCTCAGCCGATTTGGAAATCGGCGATACAGCAGGTTTGGAAACCTGCGCTACGACGTTGGATCTGCCGCATCCTTGAAATTATTGTGACCGTTTCGCTTTTCATTCCCTGCTTTGTGGACCTGCTGTATCCGCGCGTCGGCATCAGCATCGTCGAAATTCTGGAGCGGCTCGGGCACAAGATTGATTTCGCGGAGGAACTGAACTGCTGCGGTCAGCCGGCGTTCAATTCCGGTTACTGGCCGGAAGCGCGCGAACTGGCGCTGCCGGTGATTCAACGTTTCAAAAATGCGGACGCGGTGGTGATCGCTTCCGGTTCCTGCGGCGCGATGCTGAAAGTTTTTTATCCGCAACTTTTTGCCGGAACCGAACACGAAGCCGCAGCGAAAGCGCTGTCCGCGAAATGTTTTGAGTTTTCCGATTTTCTCGTCGCCAAACTGGGCGTCACGGATTTCGGCGCGCGCTTTCCGGCCAAAGTCACGTTCCACGACGGCTGCCATGGCTTGCGGGAACTGGGAATCAAAAAAGGTCCGCGTCTGCTGCTGGAAAAAGTTCGCGATCTGGAACTCGTCGAAATGAAGGAAGCGGTCTGCTGCGGTTTCGGCGGAACGTTTGCGGTGAAATTCCCAATGATTTCCACCGCGATGGGCGAAGTGAAATGCAGCCAGGCGATTGAGACCGGCGCGGATTACATCGTGTCCAGCGATTCCAGTTGTCTGATGCACATTCAAGGCCTGCTCGACCGCCAGGGAAAGCCGATCAAAACCATTCACCTCGCCCAGGTGCTGACAAGCCGGTGAGTTTCAACCCCGGAATGAACACCGACGCACACGGATTAGAACGCGCCCATTCAGCGATTACTGGTATTTTGAAAATCTGTGTTCATCCGTGTTCATTCGTGTTTAAAAAATTTCTGTCATGAGCAGTGCTGCTGAAAAATTCCACGCCCAGGCCGAAGTGCTGACGCACAACCTGCAGCATCGCGAATTCATTCAAACCGCGCTCGGCAAATACATGGCCGTTCGCGAAAGCAAACAGTCCAAATTTCAGGATTACCAGTCCGCACGCCAGGCCGCCGCGGAAACCAAGTGGGAAGCGATCAATCATCTCGACAAGTATCTGGAACAATTCGTCTCCCAACTCGAAGCGCGCGGAACAAAAGTGCATTGGGCGAGCACGGGCGATCAGGCCCGCGACATCATTCTCGGAATTGTTCGCGACAAGAAAGCGACCTCGCTGATCAAGTCCAAGGCGATGACTTCAGAGGAAATTCACCTGAACGAAGCGTTGGAACGCGAAGGCTTGAAGGTCGTGGAATCCGATCTCGGCGAGTTCATCGTCCAGCTGCGCCACGAGCCGCCGTATCACATCGTGTTTCCCTCGATGCACCTGACGCGCGGGGAAATTCAGGCGCTGTTTCAAAAGGAACTCGGCGATGCGCCGTCCGATAGTCCCGAAGAACTCACGATGGTCGCGCGCCGTGTTCTGCGGAAAAAATATCTCACCGCCGACATTGGTTTCACCGGCGGCAATTTCGCCATCGCTGAAACCGGGATGATTTCGATCACCGAAAATGAAGGCAACGCGCGTCTGACGGCCGCGGTTCCGAAAACGATGATCACGCTGATGGGCATCGAGAAGGTCTTGCCGCGGCTCGAAGATCTCGCGCTGTTCCTTCCAATGCTGGCCACCGCTGGCGCGGGCCAGGCGTTGACCGGTTACAACACGATGTACAGCGGCCCGCGTCAGCCCGGCGAATCTGATGGACCCGAAGAATGGCACGTGGTTCTGCTCGATAATCGTCGCACGGAATTGCTCGCCGACGCGGAGCAACGTGATTCGCTGCACTGCATTCGTTGCGGCGCGTGCCTGAACGTCTGCCCGATTTTCCGCAACGTCGGCGGCCACACCTACGGCACAACTTACAGCGGCCCGATCGGTTCCGTGATCACGCCGCATTACCGCGGTTTGCAGAATTGGAAACACCTTTCGAATTCCAGTTCATTGTGCGGCGCCTGCACGGAAACGTGTCCGGTCAAAATCGATCTCGCGCATCATCTGTTGCAAAACCGCCGTAACGCCACGCAGCAGAAATCGTCATTGCCCTGGAAAGTCGGCTTCAGGCTGATGAACTTTGTGTTCAATCGTCCCGCGCTCTACTCGCTGGTGCCAAAGTTCGGGCGCTTCGGCCAGACCTTGCATCCCTTGGTTAAAGGCACGCGCCTCGATCCGGCGTATCCCTGGACGAAAACCCGCGAAGCGCCGAAAATCGCGCCGGAAACGTTCAAGGAATTTTGGAAACGACGAAAATGAAACGGCAACTCATTAACAGAAGGAAACGAAGACAACAAAGAACGGATCTTGTTATCCAACCTCACTTCGTTCTCTTTGTTTTCTTCTGTAAATTTCAATGACCGAACGTGAAAAAATCTTCGCTCGTATTCGGGAAGCGCTGACGGTTCCCGCGCCGTTGCCCGGACAACATCACGGGCCGTCGCATCACGCGAAAGTGGGCACCGCGCATTCCGGCCACGCGAACGAATGGCTTCCGGCTGCGGGCGATTCCATCGAAGATCAAATGGCGCGTTTTGCGGCGAACTCGGCTGATCTGAAAACCGATTTTCGTTTGCTGAACAGCCAGGAGGAAGTTGCCGGAGAATTGTTAAAGCTGCGTGATGCGGAAGGCTGGAAAACCATCGCAACTCACGCTGGGGCTTTGACTGATAACGTGACGAGTATTTTGGAATTGCCCGCTTGTTTCACGGATCGCGATTACGACGTGAACGAACTCGAACGTTGCGATGCTGGAATCACGGAATGCGAAGCGCTCATCGCGCAAACCGGCAGTGTGCTGGTGACGAATCGCAGCTCCGGCGGACGCGCGCTTTCGGTGCTGCCGCCGCATCACGTGGTTCTCGCGCGACGCGATCAACTACTGCGCGATCTGCCGTCGGCGTTTCAATTTTTGAAGCAGAAGTATCGCGACAATTATCCGAGCATGATTTCGTTTATCACCGGTCCCAGCCGCACCGGCGACATTGAACGCATTTTGGTGCTGGGCGCGCACGGGCCGAAAAAGCTGACGATTTTCTGTTTCTGAAATCGGATGATTTGCGAAAAATAGATTTATGATTCTCGATCAATTCAAACTGAACGGAAAAGTCGCCATCGTCACCGGTGCGAGCCGCGGTCTGGGACAAAGCATGGCGATCGGTTTGGCGGAAGCCGGCGCGGATGTTGCGTTGGTGGCGTCGAGTTCTACTGAAGAAACCGCGAAGAAAATCCAAACGTTGGGCCGCCGCGCGGTTCAGATCAAAGCCAACCTGCTCGAAGCGAATGCGGTCGAAACCATTCTGCGCGAAACACTGGCCGGGCTGGGCCGCGTTGACATTCTCGTGAACAACGCCGGGACCATTCGCCGCGCGCCGTTACTGGAATTTTCTGAAAAGGATTGGGACGACGTCATTCAGATCAATCAGAAGAGTTTGTTTTTTCTCAGCCAAGCGGTGGCGAAACAGGTGGTGAAACAAGGCGGCGGCGGAAAGATCATCAACATCGCATCCATGCTTTCGTTCCAGGGTGGCATTCGCGTGCCGTCGTACACCGCCAGCAAAAGCGCGGTGATGGGTTTGACGCGCATTCTCGCGAACGAACTGGCGCCCCACGGAATCAACGTGAATGCCATTGCGCCCGGCTACATGGAAACGGACAACACGGCAGCGTTGCGCGCGGATGAAAAACGGAATGCGGAAATTCTCGCGCGCATTCCTGCCGGACGCTGGGGAACGCCGGAGGATTTGCAGGGCGCGGTGGTGTTTCTTGCTTCGGCAGCCTCGGCATACATGCAGGGATACACGGTTGCGGTGGATGGCGGATGGCTGTCGCGGTAGGGCTGAGGGAAGAAACATTCAACAACCAACATCGAACGCTCAACATCGAATTGAATGCACGTCGCGAATCGCTGCCTCTCATGAAACTAGAATCATCAGCCAAGTATCTGCGAGACTTGCTTTCGCTATTGGTTTTGCTATTCGTCGTTTCGTGCTCCCGGACAAGTACCACCGAGTATTATTATCCCGCAGACCTCAAAGGACGAACCCTCCCGGTTTGGCAGGTGACGAATGCGATTCCGTTGACGCCTGACCACGCCGTGATCGCGGCGATGGAAGGCTTAAAAACCAAGCATTCGGACATAGCATCATGGGAGGTGGACAGCATCGATCTGCGGAAGGATTACGATTATTGGGTTTACAACATTATGCTGACCGCCCGACAGTCGGGACGGCTCGAGTTTCAGAATGTCAAAGTCCTGATGGACGGCAGCATTTGGGAACCTTCGACAGAGCGTCGAAAGTAGAAAACTTTACTGTCCGCGCGCGTCGGAAATTGTGTGTTCGACGTTGAATGTTGGTTGTTGAATGTTCCCCATTCTCACCGCCAGTAGCGATAATCAATCTCCGGAAAAAGATTGTCGCGGCTTTCGATCTCCGCCAACTGCGTTTCATTCACCGCGTTTTCCAGCAACTGATCGTGCAACGCCATGAAGCGCAGCAGATGATCCTTCACGCGTTTGCGCGCGTAATCGGGACTCGTTCCCGCGCGGAGGATGAACGGCCAGTCGCTGGCTTGCGCGAGCAACAGTTCGCGCGCGGCCTGTTTCAAAGCGCGTTCCTGCAAAGGCGTCGTTTCCACGAAATGTTGCGCCAGACGCGTCATTCGTTCCTGCGCAATCTGCAGGTGCGGATAAATCCATTCGTTCGTTTCGTTCAACCACACGCGCCAGTATCCTTCCTCGCCCCAGCTTGACGCGCTGGGCTTCGCAATCTGGTTGGACGGAAACTGTGTCAGATATTCCTCCGGCGTGATGACCTGAAAAATGTTCTGATCGAAGCACGCCTTGCGCACGAAATAGTTCAGAAACTCCGGCCCTTCGTACCACCAATGCCCGAACAGTTCGGCATCGTAAGGGGACAACACCAGCGGAGGACGATCGAGAATGCCCGCCAGTTCCTGAATTTGTTCAATGCGCGCTTCGAGGAAATGTTGCGCGTGATGGTCGGCAGTTTGGAGTGCGGCGTGACGTTGATAAACCTGTTTGTCTGATGAGGCGCCGGTGATGCGATAATATTTCAAGCCGGTGAATCCGCGTTGATCCGGCGCCGGCAGATACGGCTTCACATAATCCCAATCCAGATCAAAGCCGACATCGCGATAGAAATCCCGGTAATGCGGGTTGCCGGGATAACCTTCATGTTTGCTCCAGACCTGTTTTGCGGAATCCAGATCGCGGCCAAATGCGGCGATTCCATTCGGCGTAAAGATCGGAGCAAAAACGCCGTAACGCGGACGCGGATTCGCATGAAGTACGCCGTGAGTGTCGGTGATGAACCAACGGATATTCGCTTCCTGCAAAAATTTTTCCACGCCCTCGGCATAAGCGCATTCAGGAAGCCAGATGCCGCGCGGATCGCGGCCGAAGCAACTGCGATAATGATCGCGGGCCACCAGAATCTGCGCGCGAATGGAAGGTGGATGCCCGGCCAACAGCGGCAGCACGGCGTGGGTCGCGGCGCAGGTGATGATTTCCAATTGGCGGCGTTCCTGAAAACCGGCAAACGCAGTCACGAGATTTTGATCGCAGTTCAGGAATGTTTTTCGAATCGCGAGAAAGCGCTCGTGATACATCACGGCGAGTTCGTTGAAGGCGCGATCCCAGTGCGTTCGATGGACTTCCTTTTCCGCCAGTTCGATCAATTCGTTCAGATGCCGTTCGTAACGTTCCTGCAACAGTGGATCGAGCAACATCGAACACAGCGTGGGCGTCAGCGTGAGCGTGAGGCGCGTTTCCATGCCGTCGCGTTCCCAGCCGGAAATCATTTGCAGCAGCGGAATGTAGGTTTCAGTGATGGCTTCGAAGAGCCAGCTTTCCTCCAGAAATTTTGGATGTTCCGGATGCCGGACAAACGGCAGATGCGCGTGCAGAACAAGCGAGAGATACCCTTGCATGTGAATTAGAAAATCAGCGGTCGAACGGACAGTTTGACCGGAGCAGGTTCGCGGTGACCGCCGCGCTCCGGTTGCAATCGATATTTGTTCGCGTTGGAATCATTCGTCCAGATCGTCCGAAAGGCGGTCTGCCAGCCGTGAACTGAATGCCAGGAGCATCGCGCCGATGATGATCAGCGCCGATCCGATGACGCATTGGCGCACACCGATTTCGGCGTTCTGCAACCGATGCCGCATGATTTCCAAACCAATTTCCATTCCGCCGAATGTGATCAACCCTGCGGCGATAAATCGGATCAAATTGCGAATCGCGCGTTTCATGGATAGGCCGGTGGAACATTTTTCTCGAAAAGATTTTTCACGTCCGTCCGCGTCAGCACCACAATCGTAAACACGCCCAGCACCCTTCCGAAGGGCATGAACAGGCAAGCCGCGCCCGCCGCCACGAGGCAGAATGTGTAATGACGGCGCTGGCTCAAACAGCGTCCGGCGACCGCCAGCAAAGCCGCAATCGTCCAGCCGAACAGGACAATCAGTCCGCCAATAAACATAAACATCCAGCCGATAAACGCAGGCGGTTGATTTCGCGCCGGACCAAAGACTTCTGGACGAAGAATCATTGAGAAGCCGAGGGCAATGTGAATAATCGGAACGCATGCGCAGAGCGCAATCATCCCGGCGCACACGTAGTGAAAAATCGTAAGCAACCGCAACTGCTCTTCGTCCCGGCGGTTCATACGCTGGCAGCTTCCGGCCGTTTGAGTTCCGGATCCTGCGGATGCGTTCCCACGTCACCGCGCACTTCGGTTGTTCGGCTGAACGCGAGTTCAGCCGCGCGCCCATCCGTTTGATCCGCCGAAACCGCCACAATCGGCAATTCGTAGTTTCCATCCGGCAATGCGAAGCGATAACTGAATGATCCATCCGGCCGCAGCCGAATCTTGCGTCCCGCAATCGTCACCGTCGCATCCGCTTCCGTCGCGCCATAAATGATCAATTCCGCATTCACGTTGAACCAGAACCCTTTTCCCGGTTTTTGTTCAATGCCCGACGAACTGGAAATCGCACCTCCCGGTATTGCGCCGCCGGGCGAAGTGGGCGCGCTCTCGCCGACGCGAGGCAAAGCGGCAGCGGCGTTCGCCACCAGTTCCTGCATCGCCTGGCGCCGGATCAATTCCGTGATTTCCAGCGATCCCATCCAGACGCGGCGCACGTGATCCATGTTGATGATTTTAGCCAAAGCCCGTTCCTGATCGACGCTCCAATCTGTTCGCTGGCCCGAAATCGGGGACGATTTTTCCGCGGTGGGAAATTCAGGAAGATCTGAAAACTCCTCCGCGCGAACGTCTCGCAAAGCTTGTGCAAGCGGGACGTTTTCCTGAACCGCTTCCTTCACCAGCGAAAGTAATTTTTCCATCGGAAGCTCAAACGGAATCGTCGCGAAATTCGCCGAGGCATCCGCGGAAATTGTGTCCGGCGGCGTCAGCGTTGCGCTGGAAATCGCCACGCGCGTCCAGCTTTCATCGGCGAGGTAACAACCCAGTTCCGCGACGTATTTCACACCGGCGCGAGCGACCGGCACAAACCAGTGGCGCGATTCCGGGTGCAAATGAATTTCCTGAACCGGTTTCGCGGAATCGCTTTCCTCATGAATGCGAAGCAACAAATGCCGATCCCGCGAACGCGCGTTCCAGCTCCGAAGCTGTTCGTCGGTCAAATCCCAATGCGCATACAGCCAATGCGGATCGCGCGCGGCGAGAAACAAGCGTTGCGTGCCGTAGGATTTTGGCAACTCGCCTTCCGCGGAAAATTTTTCAGATGGCGGAAGCGGCCCCAGCGAATAACGCTGGCCCGGGCCGCTGACTGAAACCGCCGCTGGCTGGTCACCTTCAAACAAAATGGGCGGAATTCGTTCCGGCGCTTTGCGCTTTGGCGCGGACGGCGTGGCCGCTGAAAAGTTTTTGGAAACTTCACGAATCGCCGCTGCCGAAACGGTCGCTCTTGATTGAGGAACGGTCGATGACACAGCTTCGGCCACCGCTTTTCGGGCGACTTCCGCGCGCGGCGCTTTCACGACCGCTTTCTTTTTTGCGGTTGGTTTCACCGCCGCAGTAACCGCGGATTTGCGAACGGATATTTTTTTAGCAGTGGTGACTGACTTCGATTTGGTGGAGGTAGCTTTGAGAATCGCAGACTTCTTTGGCGCGGCGGCCTTCGCTTTGGCGGGCTTCGCGGGTTTGGATTCCACCGGTTTCGACACCTCGATTTTGGAAGCGGTTTTGGCGCGAGGACGCGGGCTTTTTTTCATTACCACCCGAACGGCTGGCAGCGCGGCAATCTTCTTTTTTAGAGCTTTCTTCTTCGACTTCATAACGGTTCTCTCGCGGAAATTTTCAGGGTGGCCGGGCGGCAGGGAGATTACGAACCGCCGTCCGAGGTCGCAACGGAAAACCAGCCGGCGCTCTCATGAATCCGCCTTCGAACAGCAACGCATCGCTCCGCGCGAAAATCAACAATCCGTTAATCGCGAAGCAGTGCTCCACGCTTCGAATCCTGGAGGTTCAATGTTTTGAATTTTTCCGTCGTCATAAAGCCAGAATATGAATTCTTGAACGCTCTATTTCCTGAAAATCTTTTCTTGAAATTGACTGGCGAAACGCATTCTTCGGGCGTTGAATGGCGGCATGAAAAAAATTCTCCTGAAAGTCGGCATCGGCCTGGTGATTCTGATCATCCTGGGGGTTCTCGCCATGAGTCTTTTTCTCGACAGCGCAGTGAAACGCGGCGTGGAAACCTTCGGGCCGCGGATGACCAAAACCACGGTGGCGGTTGATAACGTCAGCCTGTCATTGCTGTCCGGCGGCGGCACGATCAAAGGCCTCTCCGTGGGCAATCCCGAAGGTTACAAAACGCCGCAAGCCATTTCCGTTGGCAGTGCGACGCTCTCTTTGAAACCGGCTTCCCTTCTGGGCGACAAACTGGTGATTCACAAGATCGAAGTCATCGCGCCTGAAATCACTTTCGAAGGCGGTTTTGGCGGAAATAATCTCAACAAAATCCTGGCGAACGTCGATGAGTTCACCGGCAGCGGCGGAACGAACGCGCCAGCTCCGGGCGAGGAAAAAGGCCCGGCGCGGAAAATTCAGGTGGATGATTTTTTGATTCGCGACGCGAAGTTGAACGTGAGCATTACCGGCATGGGCGGAAAATCCATTCCCGTGATCATTCCCGCAATTCATTTGAGCGAACTGGGAACCGGGCCGGATGGAATCACGGTGGCGGAACTGACACAGCGGGTGTTGAAGGAGATCGAGCAAAAAGCCGTGCAGGCTGCGAACGCCGCGGTCTCCGACATCACCAAAAACGCGGCCGGTCTGACGAAAGATCTGGGAAAGAGCACCGGCAGCAGCGTGAGCAACATCACCAAAGGCGTGGGCGATCTGTTCAAAAAGAAATAACCGGCCAGGAAGCCCGGCCGGTTATTCAAAGCGATTGGCGCGGCGATTTTACGGTTCGAGAATTCGCAGCGTGAATTCGCGCGAGGAAGCGCTGTTGGGCACCGGCCCGCCGAACGCGTTGTTCAGGAAATCGAATTTGTATTGATACTTCACCGAATCGCTACCGGCGGGAACGGGAACCAGCCCTTCCCAACGATTGGTCATCAGCGGCGTCTGGCGCATCGGATAAATTTCACCGTTCACAACGATCTGAGGTTTGATGCTGTCCCAGCGCATGGTTTGCTGGCGCGAATTCACAGCGACTTCCACCGGGTAAAGGTTGTTGGGATTCCGCACCTGTTGTTTGGGCGTGAGATTCGTGAAGTTCGCGGCGCAGCCGGCCAGGAACAGCGGCAGAATCAAAAGGGGCAAAATTTTCTTCAACATGAGTTGGAGCGTGGCAAAGCATCAAATGCTTGTAAAGGTGGATTTGGCCGCGTTTTTACGAGCGCGAATCATCCCAACAATCTTGGCTGAATCAGCCATTCCAGCGTCGCGCATCTGCCGCTGATCACCCGTTCAACATCCAGCCGGCACAGCGCGCCTTTCTTGAGCTTGATCGGCAAATCCGGACTGCCGATGCACAACAAGGAAATAAATCCGCTCAGATACGGTTCGTGCCCCACCAACGCCACGCTTTCCGGCACCGGACGCAATCCTGCAATCTGATCGACCAGATCCTTCATGCTTCCCGACGGCGTCAATGCGTCGGTCAATTCCACCGGCTTGCGCAGTTTTCCGGCAACAATTTCGGCCGTTTGCCTGGCGCGGATCAGCGGACTCGACAGAATGCGATCGAACCCGATTTCCAGATCCTCCAGATATTCCGCCAATTGCTTGGTGCGCTGAATGCCTTTCGCGGTGAGCGGACGCTCGTTTTCTTTGTAGCGCGGATCGCCGTGTTCCGCGGCTTCACCGTGACGGAGAATATAAATTTTCATGGGCTTCGAATTTTCTTTAGCGGTTCCGGTAATCGAAAGGTTGGAAATTGTTTGAAATCATCCACGCGCTGCAAAAACTTTTCAACCGCCTGCTTTCGTTTCTGCAACAGTTCGGCGCGTAAATCGCGAATCTTTGCCGGATTTAATTTGCGATGTTTCACTTCGCGCGCGAGCCGGCCGATGAGCACTTCGAAATCCTGAACCGCGCCGGCGATTTGCTGATAGTCCTTCATCCGCGCCAACAATGGATCGGTGATGCCGCGCAGCGCGGGTTGCAGCAGTTCATTCAGATAACGAAAGCGTTTGAATGCGACGCGCATCTGATGAATGCTCGTTGGATCCTCTCTGCGCACCTGCTCGCGTAAGGCTTCCACTTCACAAAAGACTGCGCCGAGCACGTCGCGCGCTCTGGAAAGCGTGACCGTTTGGAACGCCGCTGATTTGCAAATCCGTTTTTCCACGCGCTTCAAATCTTCGTTTATGGCGGCAAATTTCGGTTCGCCAATTTTCGCGCTTAACTTCGCTGCGAGTTTTTCTTCGCGTCGCTCCAGCAGCGTCTTGAAAGCAATCGCGTTGGGAAATCGCGCCCAGAACGGATTCAACAGTTCCAGTTCCACCTGCACATCGCGCAGATCACCGAATGCCTTCAGCCGTTTGCGAACCGTTTTGGAAAGTTGGTTTTGCGATTTGAAAAATCCCAACCGGCACAGCAGTTCCAGCAGGACGAGAATCCGCCGGGTTTCCACGCGAAGATCATGCACCGCCCGTTGCGATAGTTTTCTTCGGCAGCGCGCCAGTCGTTTGCAATAGCGATGCCGCGCTTTGCGAATGGTTTTCGCGAGGTGCTCCGCCAAGGGCGTTGGCTGGCTGCGGCTCATTTTCAGAACGGCCGTCGAGCGACTTTGACCTCTGGATAACGCCGCCGGGGCGAACGCGATTTCGTCGGCGTGGTTTTTCCCGTGGTGGCAAGTTCAATAAATTCGCGCTGGCTGCGGCGCGGCTTGTCGCCATTCACCCGGCGCGGACGGGAATACGATCCGTCGCTGGCAAGAAAGCGCGCTTTGACGTTGTCCGCCAGCGAAACCTCCAGCACTTCCTTGATAATGCGCTCGCGCAAAATGCCGTCTTCGATGGGAATCGCCAGCTCGATGCGCCGGACGAAATTGCGCGGCATCCAATCCGCGCTGCTGATGAAAACCTCGGGCTGGCAGGCATTTTCAAAATAAAAAATCCGGCTGTGTTCCAGAAAACGATCCACAATGCTGCGCACCGTAATCTTCTCGCTCAATCCTTTCACGCCCGGCCGCAGGCAACAGATACCGCGCACGATCAGATCAATCTTCACACCCGCGCGCGATGCGGTATAAAGCGCTTCGATCACGCGTTCGTCCGCGAGCGAATTCATTTTTGCAATGATTCGCGCCGGCAAACCGCGCCGCGCATTTTCGGTTTCGCGCTGGATCAGCCGCAGAATGCGCGCGTGCAGTTCGAACGGCGCAACCAGGATTTTCTGCATGGACTGAAACTGGCAAATGCCGGTGAGCAGATTGAAAAAGTTGGTCGCATCTTCGCCGAACTCCGCTCGGCAGGTGAGCAGTCCCAGATCGGTGTAAAGCTTGGCCGTTGAAGGATTGTAATTGCCCGTCGCGAGATGAACGTAGCGGCGGATGTCCTGCCCTTCGCGTCGCACGATCAAAAGACTCTTCGCGTGAATCTTGTAACCCACCAACCCGTAAACCACATGCACGCCGCTTTCCTCCAATCGCCGCGCCCATTGAATGTTGTTGGCTTCGTCAAACCGCGCGCGCAATTCCACCACGGCCGTGACCTGCTTTCCGTTTTGCACCGCTTTCTCCAGCGCGCCGATGATTCGCGGATCGCCCCCGGTGCGATACAAAGTCTGTTTGATCGCCAGCACGTTCGGATCGTTTGAAGCCTGTTCCAGCAGTTCGACCACCGTGTTGAAATTTTCGTACGGATGATGCAG
This sequence comes from Verrucomicrobiia bacterium, assembly GCA_035765675.1. GTDB lineage: Bacteria > Verrucomicrobiota > Verrucomicrobiia > Limisphaerales > DASXHY01 > DASXHY01. The sequence continues at coordinate 62,897 of DASTXC010000040.1, read as the reverse complement.
CAGAATGTCGCGTTCGCGAATGGCATCGAACAAATCCACTCGATTCTGCAACACGGCCGCAACCGGCGCCACGAACGGCGGATCGCGCAGTTCGGGCGAATGATCGCCTTCGTAAAGCGCCATCAAACGCGTGGGATTCAGCGGACCGTCTATCGCATAGAGATCTTCGTCGTTCAGCCGCAGCGTGTTTAAGAGCGCGTCGCGAATCACGCGCGGACAATCCGCTTCAATCTCCAATCGCACTGCGTCGCCCTTGCGACGATTGTGCAATTCGTTTTCAACGGCTTTCAGCAGATTCGCGATTTCTTCTTCATCGATGTAAAGCTCGCTGTTGCGCGTGACGCGAAATGCCCAGTAACCGACGATGTTCGTGCCGGGAAAAAGATCAGCAAGTTGATGTCCGATCAGTTTGCCGAGATAAACGTAATCGCGCCGTTTGTCCGAACGTGGCAGTGCAATCAGCCGCGGGAGAATGCGCGGGATTTGCACAACTGCCAGATGCTTGAGCAGTTCCGATCCACGCGGCATTTCCAATCGCACGATCAGGTTCAGCGATTTGTTCAACAACTGCGGAAACGGATGCGCGGGATCAATCGCCAGCGGCGTCAACACGGGGCGCACCTGCGTGTGATAATAATCCTCGATCCACTGACGATCGGTTTCGTCGAGTTCGGACATTTCCAAAAGGCGGATGCCGTTCTTGCGCAACGCGGGTTCCAGTTGCTCGCGCCAGCAGGCATAGACGTCATCGACCATCTGCCGCACGCGTTGAACGATGGCTTTGAACGTTTCCGTTGCGGTCAAACCGTCCACGCTGCGTTCCACCACATCGCTTTCGATCTGCTGTTTCACGCCGGCGACGCGCACTTCGAAAAACTCGTCCAGATTCGAACTGACGATGCAGAAAAACTTCAGTCGTTCCAGCAATGGGTTTTCAGGATCGAGCGCCTGATCGAGCACGCGCTGGTTGAACTCCAGCCAGCTCAATTCGCGATTGAGAAAATGTTGTGGTTTGAAAGTCTGGACGCTCACGCGGGATAACTTAACCCGCGAAGGTCAGGAGGCGCAACCGGACTCGGGAAGTTACGATTCAGCAACAAATAGGCAGCGAACATGAAGGATTCGAGCGATACGAATTGCCGACATCGGAGCGCGGAATTCATTCCGCGTGTCCCGGCTGCGGTTGCAGGATCTCGCGGAATGAATTCCGCGCTCCGAAAACCCGCACGTTCTCGATCCGGCTACGCTGTTCCCGCGCGAATGGCTTCCAGCTCCTCCCAGCGCGCGTAAAGCTGCGTCACTTTTTCCTTCGCCGCTGCGAGTTGCGCGAGGAGTTCGTTGGTTTGCGTGGCGTGCGTTCGGTGAAAATCCGGCGACGCAAACAATTCTTCGATTCGCGCCACTTCCGCTTCAGCGGCGTGAATCTCTTCCTCCATGCCTTCCAGTTCGCGATTTTCCTTGAACGACAATTTGCGCGGTTTCGATTGCTTCGCCGGCTCTTTCGCAGCGGCGGATTTGTTTACCGCCAGGATCGCTGCGCTTTCCTTCGCCGCGACCGCTTCCGCGCGCCTTTTCTTTTCCAGATAATAATCGTAATCGCCAACGCTGTGATGAATCCGCCCGTCGCCTTCGAACGCGAGAATGTCCGTGCAAACGCGATTCAAAAAATAGCGATCATGGCTCACCACACAAACCACGCCCGGAAACGCGATCAACGCTTCCTCCAGCACACGCAACGTCGCGAGATCCAGATCGTTCGTCGGTTCATCAAGAATCAGGAAATTGCCGCCGTTTTTCAAAATGCGCGCGAGCAGCAATCGGCTGCGTTCGCCGCCGCTCAGATATTTCACCAGCGTCGTAATGCGATCGTCGGCAAAAAGAAAACGCTTCAGATACGCGCGCAACGAAAGTTTCGCCTCGCCCCATTGCACGAACTCCGTTCCATCCGCGATTTCATCCAGCACGGTGCGATTGTCATCCAGTTGCAACCGGCCCTGATCGACGTAGTTGAATTTCGTGAGCTGGCCGATCTTCACAGTTCCGTCCGTCGGCTGAAGCTGGCCGATGATAATTTTCAGCAATGTGCTTTTGCCCAAGCCATTTCGGCCACAAACGCCAATGCGCTGGCCGTTCTCGAATGTGAAACTGAAACCGCTGAACAATGTGCGCCCGCCCAGTTCCATGGCCAGGTTCGTCAATTCGACCGTGCGATTTCCCAGTTGCGGCGGCGGCGGAATGACCAGTTCGACATCTTCTTCGACGACAGGTCCGTCCTGCGCAGCGGTTTCGTAATAACGTTCGAATCGATTCTTCTGTTTGCTGCGTTGCGCGCGTGGACCGGTTCGCACCCAGGCAAGTTCCTTTTTCAGAAACATCTGCCGCTTGTGCTCAATGGTCGCATCCGCTTCCTGGCGTTCCGCTTTGGCGAGCAGATAGTCGGTGTAGTTTCCCGCGTGCCAGAAAAATTTCCCGTCGCTCAATTCCACCATGCGGTTCACCACGCGATCCAGGAAATAGCGATCGTGTGTCACGACGAGAAATGTGCCGGAAAAGTTTTCCAGAAATTCGGCCACCCACTCGATGGATTCGGGATCGAGATGATTCGTCGGCTCGTCGAGAATCAGAAAATCCGGCTGCGCAACAATCGCCCGCGCCATGGCCACGCGCCGTTTTTCTCCGCCGGACAGCGTCTCGATCCGGCGTTCACCCGCGGGACAATTCAGATGCGACATCGTGATTTCCACGCGTTGATCCACGGTCCAGCCTTCGAGCGTTTGAATGCGATGTTCCAGTTCCTCGTGGCGTTTCGATTCGGCGGGCAGCGATTCAAATTCCGAAATCAAATCGAGCACATGCTTTGCTCCCGCACGAACATTTCCGCGCACGTCCAGTTCCGGATCGAGCGTGAAATCCTGCGAGAGATAACTCATGACCAGATCGCGCCGCCGGCTGACTTCGCCGCTGTCGGGCGCGAGAATGCCCGCGAGAATTTTCAGGAAGGTGGTTTTGCCGCAGCCATTGCGACCGACCAGACCAATGCGTTCGCCTTCCTGAATGCCCAGCGTGGCGCCATTCAGAATCGCGCGATCGTTGTAGCGGACAACAATGTCAGTGACGGAAATAACCTGGGACATGCAATTTTAAACTTCGACTGATGACAGTTGCGACGTCCCTCTCCCGTCCGACGGGAGAGGGTGGCCGGAGGCCGGGTGAGGGTTATTTTAACTCAGAAAAAACTTCTCACAACGACTGGCGATTCCGGTAAAGCGCCACCAGCGCCGCTCCGATCGCCTGGGAAAGATCGCCGAGAACTGCGGGAACAATTTGAATCGTCCGCCGCTGTGCCGACCAGAGATATTGGTCCGCCGTTTCACGCATCACGCGCAGATAGCGTTCGCGGAATTCCGGCGTGGTCGCTTCCGGATCCATCAGGCCGCCGCCGATCACCACGATCCCTGGATCGAGCGCCATTGCCAGATTCGCAATGTGCAATCCCATCGCGCGCGCCTGGAGATCGAAAATTTCCAGCGCCAGCGGATCACCTTTCTGCGCGCGGCTGCGGAGCGAAAGCGCCTTTTCCTTCGGCGTGCCCGGCGCGGTGGCGAGTTCGTGATCCGGATAGTTCGGAAGTTTTTCCGCCAGTAACTGCGGCAATCCCGAAATGGTCGTGTAAGCCTCGATACAACCCCAGTCGCGGCCGCAACCGCAGGTGAACGGCTTGACGCCAAGCAGATGCAGCGGCGCGGGCATATGACCGGCTTCCATTCCCGCGAGGGTATCGCCATCGAGCGGCAAACCGTTTTGATCGATGAACGCACAGCCCAAACCGGAACCCGGCATCAGCATCAGCACGGAACGATTCGTATTGCCGCGCGCGGAACTCGCTTCGGCGACACCGCCGTAATTGCCATCGTTGCCCACGACCAGCGGCAGCGGACGTCCCGCCGCTTTTGCGAGCGCGGCACTGAACGCGGCGTGAACATCCCAGCCGGCAAAGCTCGCCGGCAGATTCGCCGAACGATCCAGCACGCCGTAACTCAGATACGGTCCGGGAATCGCCAGCCCCGCGCCTTTCACCTGCGCCCAGTTCAATCCGTTTTGCTCGAGAAAAATATTGATCGTTTCAATCCAGCTCGCAATCACCGCATCCGGCCCGAGATGCGAATTCGTCGGACGCTGAAGCAGTTTTGTCGAAATCACCTCGCCGTTTTCCCAAACGCCATTGACCTTGGAAGTTGTCGCACCGCCGTCCGTGCCGATAAAAATACTCTGGTTCTTGCTCATGTCAGAATTGAGTGGTTCGTCATCTGTGATTTTGTGTCAGTTCGGGATCCGCTGCGATCCAAATCAGGTTATACCCAGCTATTGATTGCATTTCTCGTCACGCGCAGGCATATTGCTGCCAGGCCTGCGTTTACTGAAAGTCGTCTCCATGACGTCGCGGCGAAAGCCGCTCAGGTAACTTGCGGGCCTAATTTATTTTTGGCCGTTAACGGATGGTTTCGATCATAATAATTTCGTGAGTCGATATATCGATCACGGTCGTAAAGGTCTACGACGAGGCGGATTTTTTCGAGGAGATAATTGTAATAGCGCACTTCACCCTGTTCAAAAACCCGTTGAACAGCCCAGCAAAGATAATCGGAAACGGTCAGCAACGGTTCCGTCCGCGAATTCTGAATATTGAAAACAATCCGGGTCTGGAGACTGGATTCACCCCACTTTTTTCCCGCTCGTTCCTTGGCCAATTGCAATGCGGCGGTCAGAACCTTTTCCCGGGTGCTTGATCCCCGCTCCGCAATGTTCAGAACAAGAGTTCCGGGACGTTTCAGTCGATTCTTTATGAGATGAGCGAGGAGATCGGCGTAGAACTCCTCTTCTTTTGCGTGATGCTGCTTCTCGAAAAGCGCCGCGATCTTTCTGGCTACCACGACTTCAGCTTCGCAGGGCAGTTCGCGAAGGTAATGCAACAACACGGAACGCACATCAGGAGTGTCTTTACAGGCGTGAAAAAAGAATCCTCCGGACGCAATCCGCTTCTGAACGCTTGGAATGGTGTTCAATAGCGGATCTCTTTCAACCTGTTTTTCCAATTCCTGTATTTGCTTCCCCACCTCATCCAGCGGTCGGTTCACTTTTACGATCCCTAAACCAAAGCTCAACGAACAACCTTCCTGTCCGACAATCAGCTTCCGGCCTTTGCCATAAAATGTTGTATCTCCGGTTTCATCCAGAAAGCGATGAGAAGTATTCGTCTTCGAATTTGTTTTCTCCTCAGTCACAATCTCACTCCCTCGCCGTCTGCACCGGAAGCGCGGAAAGCGCCACGCCTTTGTTCGTTTCGCTGAAATAATTCGCCGACCAATCGTTCTGAAACAATACGACCGCGTTCCTGCCCATGTCATAGGCAATCTTCGCACCGGTCGGCAGCGACAACGCATCGAGTTGTTCCTCCGTGAAATCAGTGGGCAGCCAGCGGACCACTGACCATGGCGCGGATTCCAATCGCGACACCGCGCCGTATTCACTTTCCAACCGATATTGCACGACCTCGAATTGCAGCGGCCCGACCGCCGCGAGCAACGGAATCTTCTGCATCGAATCCCGCAGATACAGCGCCTGAATCACGCCTTCCTGCAACAGCTGATCCAATCCCTGACGAAACTGCTTGAACTTCGCCGTGTTCGGATTGTGCAGATATGCAAATGCTTCCGGTGTGAACCGCGGAATCTCCTTGTAGAGAATTTTGGGATCGGTCGTCAGCGTGTCGCCAATGCCAAAGCTGTCGTGGCCCACCAGTCCGATCACGTCGCCGGGAAACGCTTCGTTCACCGTTTCGCGTTCATTGCCGAAAATTTTGTGTGAACTGGAGAGCCGCACTTTTCGTTCGGACCGCGAATGATGCACGATCATGTCGCGCTCAAATTTTCCCGAACACACGCGAATGAACGCAATGCGATCGCGATGTTTGGGATCCATGTTTGCCTGGATTTTGAAAATGAACCCGGAGAACGCCGGATTGTCGGGCGCGATTTCAATACCGCCCATCACCCGCGGTTTCGGCGCGGGCGAATGTTTCAGAAAACCATCCAGCAACAACTGCACGCCGAAGTTGTTCACGCCACTGCCGAAAAACACCGGCGTTGTCTGACCTGCCAGCACAGCTTCTTCATCAAATGCGTGACCGGCCAGTTCGAGCATTTCCAGTTCTTCAACAGTTTTGTGATACGTCTCGTCGTTCAACCGCGCGCGAATTTCCGGATCGTCAATGCCGCCCACCGAAACCGGCGCGCGATGTTTTCCACCGACGGTGCGTTCGAACAGGTGAAACTGTTTCGCCTGCCGGTCGTAAACGCCCTGAAATTCAAAACCATTTCCAATCGGCCAGTTCACCGGAAACGCGCCGATGCCGAGCACCCGTTCCAGTTCATCGACAAGCTCCAGCGGATTTTTCATCGGCCGATCGCACTTGTTCATGAACGTGAAAATCGGCACGCCGCGCTGGCGGCAGACTTCAAACAACTTGCGCGTCTGCGGCTCAATGCCTTTCGCGGAATCGATCACCATCACGACGGAATCCACCGCCGTCAGCACGCGATAGGTGTCTTCGGAAAAATCCTTGTGGCCGGGCGTGTCGAGCAGGTTGATGCGATAGCCGTTGTATTCGAATTGCAGAACGGTTGAACTGATCGAGATGCCGCGTTTCTTTTCCAGTTCCATCCAGTCGGACGTGGTGGCGCGCTGATTTTTTCGCGCGGTCACGGAACCGGCGAGCTGCACTGCGCCGCCGTAGAGCAGCAGCTTTTCGGTCAGCGTGGTTTTGCCGGCGTCCGGATGGGAGATGATGGCGAACGTGCGCCGTTTCTGAATTTCTTTCGCGATATCCACAAGGCCGCGCAAACTATCACATCGAACGCCGGGAACAAGCCGGGAAAAACCGGGCGCGCGGAGCGCCAGTCTGTGACTCGCAGCGACTTCGACAATCAAGCGTGTCCAATCGAGTTGTGCGTCCGTTCACAAGTTTAACCTGCCGCGGCTCACAAAGCCGCGCTATATTCCGAATGTTGACCACAGTACAAAATCGGCGCAGCTTCGGCTTGGAGAAAATTTAACCGAGCAAACTTTTGAGCTATGAACAAAACCGTAAATCCAATTCCCGAAGGTTTCCATTCCGTCACCGCGTATCTCACGGTTAAAGACGCGGCGCAGGCGATTGAATTTTACAAACGCGCTTTCGGCGCTCAGGAACGCTTTCGCATGACGTTGCCGGACGGGAAATCCATCGGCCACGCGGAAATCACCATTGGCGATTCGATTGTGATGCTGGCTGATGAATTTCCCGGTTGCAGTCAATCGCCGCAAGCATTGCAGGGAACTTCCGTTGGTTTGGTAATTTACCTGTCCGATGTGGACGGCGCATTTCAACGCGCGCTGGACGCTGGCGCAACAGTGAAACAGCCGCTCGAAAATAAATTCTACGGTGATCGTGCGGGAACGGTGCTCGATCCGTTCGGCCATCAATGGTCATTGATGATGCATATCGAAGATGTTGAACCGGAAGAATTGCAGCGGCGAATGAAAGCGGAATTCGAAAAAATGAGTGGAAAGAAAAACGGCTGAAAAGGCTGAATCGGAACCCTCACCTGCCTTGAGCTTCACGTTGAGTTCGATAAGCTGCGCGCGTTGCAACGTTTCGAAAATCATTACGCCGCGCTCGGACTGGATCGCCACTGCACCGACGACCAAATCCGCGCCGCTTACCGGATACTCGCCAAGCAGCATCATCCCGATCTTAACGGCGGATCGGCCGACGCCATCGCGCGAACGCAAACGTTGAATGCCGCTTACGAAATTTTGAGCGACGCGGAGCGGCGCCGCGATTACGATCAGGAACTCGCCGCATCAGAGAAGCGCGTCCGCTCGCCCCGCAGCGCACCTCTTCGCAATCTGTCGCAGGAGGTTCATTTGCGACTGGAAGATTTTTTTCGCGGAACTTGTCGCGAAATTCGAATTTTTGATCCTGGAAATCCGGGCGGCGCGGAGCAATTGGAATTGATCGTGCCATCGAACACAGCGGTCGGAACGCGCATTCGCCTCTCGCGTCCGGAGGGCGGATTTGTGGTAATCCGGCTGAAACTGCAACCTCACTTCCAATTCAAAGCGCGCGGCGCAGATTTGCGCTGTGATTTGAAAATCAGTCTGCCACGCGCGAGCCAGGGCGGCGAAGAAATGGTGACCGGCCCGACCGGTTCACGTTTGCGATTGAGAATTCCTCGCAATGTTGAGCGCGGCGAAATTCTTCGCATCAGCGGTGAAGGCTTGCCCAAACCGCGCGGCGGACGCGGCGATCTGCTGGTACGAATTGTTTATCGTCCGCAGATTCGAGTCACACGGAGAAATTGAGATTGGACACGGATTCCACGGATTTTCACAGAAACCGCGACAACTTTTGATTCGTGCAAATTCGTGAAATCCGTGTCGTACCGTTTTCTCCCGCGCGTCATTCCAATCGTGTTCTGAAGAACGCCTGCGCCGGATTTGCAATCTGCACGCGCGCTTCGAAACGACCCGGTGCCGTTTCCGAAATCTCCGCCGCGCAGTCGTTCCAGTTCATCAGATTGGAACTGGATTGCACCACAAACTGCGCGCCCGGATTTCCCGTCCATGCCAGGCGCACTTCAACCATCGGCGGCACGACAATGGCGCTGGCTCCATTCGTACCCGCGCTGGCGCTCGCCACGGCGGGTTTCACGCCCAGAAGCGTCAACACCGCGGGTTTCGCTCCGCCAAGCTGCACCGGCGCATTGCCGGTGATGGTCGCACCCTGGTTCAGATAAATTCCCTTCACCTGAATGCTGCCTGGATTTTCAACGAAGCTGCCGTTTTCCAGCGTCAGATTTCCGTTGATCGTCAGCGCAATGTTCGATGCTGAAGTGGCAAGCGTTCCGCCGATGCGCAGCGAACCCGGAATTGTGAGACTGCGTTCGAATCGGATCAATCCGCCCGGACCATTGGCGAGTTCATAATTTCCGGCAAGGCTGCTGGAGGCGCGAATGATCATTTGCAATGCGCCCAGATCCACATTCGTTTCCAGAGCAAAAACCGCGGTGCCTTCCAGAATCAGATTGCCCGATCCGGCAAATCCGGTTCCCGGCTGCAAGACAAACCGACCTCCGTTGAGCGTCAGTGTGGAATTGGTGGAAATGCTGACAATGCCGCTGTTGGTGCCGCCGCTGTTCATCACCATTGAACCTCCGAGAACCTCCAGCGTGCCGCCGTTGTTGAACACCACGGAAGAAACCGCAAGCGCATTCGTGCCGGATTTGGTCCAGGTTCCGAAGTTGTTGATGCGATTGGTGTTTCCTGAGAGCGCGCGTAATTCGACGCCCGCGCCGTGGAACACGCCACCGGCCTGGTTGTTCAGAATGCCGTTCTCGAAATAAATCCGTTCGCCTTCATCCAGCATAAACGCGCCGTGGTTTTCCAGCGTCCGGCCCAGGTATTTGCTGCTGTCGGCAATCGCGCTGGCCGTTGCGTTTGAAGCAATGATGGTGCGGCCGGTGCCGATCAGTTCCCCGCGACCCCAGACGAAGCGGTTCGTCACCGTCACGTCGGCGGTTCCACCCAGTTTCGTTCCCTGGAACAACAACGTATCGAAAAGCTGCGGCGCATTGAAATACACTGAAGCTCCGTTGGTCACGAGCAGCGGCGAAATCGGATTGATCTCCGATTGAACCGTCACACTGCTGCTGCCGCGAAAGCTCAGCAGACCGCGTGGTTCGAAGGTGCCGAGCAGATCATGCGTGCCGCCGGTGAACTGAATTTCACCCGCGCCACCGATGAAGGATTCCGGCAGGTGCGTGATCGAGCCTTCGAATTTCGCCACCGTGTTTGAGCGGACGAAAATCGAACCGACGTTGGTGCCGTTGCCTCTCCATTGCAACGTTCCAGACTGGAGATCAATGACTCCGTAATTATTGACCGTCAGGCTGGTTCCCAAGACAAACACATTCGTGCCGGTCATGGTCAGGGTTCCCTGATTATTCAATGAACTCGCCCCGGCATTCACGTTGAACGTGAGTCCATCGAGCACTTCCAGTTTAGCTTCCGGCAAAATGTTCAACAACGCGCCGCCGCAATACAGCGTGGTTGCTTCCATGACGGTGATGGTTCCGGAATTGTCGAGCCGACGCTGGAGATACTTGGCGCCCGGGCCGTCATTCAATGTGAGGCTGGTATTCGCAGGCACGATAACGCGGCCGGATCCGCTCAAGGTTCCCCGCGACCAAATAAAGCCGTTCGTGACAGTGATGTCGCCCGAACCATCGAGCGCGCCGGAACTGGTGAGATTCAAAGTGCGGAATGTTTGTTCCGCATTGAATCGTGCCGTGCCGCTGCTGATCTGCACCTGCACGGTCGGCGCCACCGTGTTGCGGATCGTGACTGTACCGCCGTTGAACGCCACCGAGCGTTCCGGCAGAAATGTTCCCAGGATGTCGTGGGTTCCAGTAACGAAGGTGAACGCGCCCGCACCGGCCAGTGTGGAACCCGACGCGTGCGTGTAAGTGGTTCCAAAACTGAGGCTCGCGCCTTCAGCCAGTTGAATCGTGCCGGAATTCTGGCCGCCACCATTGATGGCAATCGCACCCGCATTCAACTGCACGGTTCCACTGTTGTTCAACGGAACTCCGATCGTCATCGCGCCCGCGCCATTTTTGATGAAAATTCCAAGGTTCTCCAGCAGGTTGGCGCCGGTGCTGTGATTGAATGCGCCGGCTTCATTTACTTCCAGCACGCCATCGATTTCGTTCCGCAACGTGCCATTGCTGAAATACACCGCTGAACCATTGGTCACGGTCATCTGACCATGGTTGACGAATTGCCGGTTCAGGAAGTGATTTGAGCCGGGCGTCACCGCGATTTTTCCGCTGCTGTTGACAATCGTTCGTCCAGTACCGCGCATGGTGCCGCTGCGCCATTCCATCGCACCAGCGAAGGTCAGATCGCCATTCCCCTCAAGGGTTCCACCAGCGAACAGGAAAGAACTTGTGATCGGCGCCCGCGGGTTGTTGAACGCCAGCGTGCCATTGATCAATTCAGTCGGGATTTCATAAGCGCCTTCGATGACCGTTGTTCCGCTCGACATCAACAAGCGTCCGGCTCCGGTGATGGCGGATGAGGCCGTCATGGTTTGTCCTGCGCCGTTGAACTGGAGCGTGGCGTTTTTGCTGATCTCGAAGCTGCCCGCGTTGGTGCCCTGGCCGGTCAAACGGAACGTGCCGTTCTGAATCGTGATGGAGCCATCGTTGCGGAACGTCTGGTTGATTTCAGTCACACCCGCACCGGACGTTTTTACGATCTGTCCGAGATTGACGAAATATCCGACCGTGCCCCAGCCGCCGACCGCCGTGGAGGTTGAAATGTCATTTTGAATTTCCAGCGTTCCCGCGTTTCGAATTTCGCCGGTGTCGCCGATTGTGAGGCCGCCTGTTCCAGTCCAGGTCGCGGTGCCTTCGTTCAACAATGTCCGACGGAGCACCGATTTCTGGCTCGTGCCGGAAAGGGTCAGCGAAGCTTCTGGCGCAATCCGCGTGGTGCCCGAACCATCCATCATGCCGCCGGTCCAGGTCATTGCGTTCGTGATCACCACCACATCGGAACCGCGCAATCCGCCTTCTTCCGTCAGCGTGCCAATGACCACTTCATTTCCGGAACTGAATTCCAGTCTTCCAACGTTGTTGATCAACGCCCCGCCAATCGGCGAAACCTGCGCGCCCGGACCGAAGCTGCCGGTGCCGCCCAGCGCGCTGACGGATCCGCTGATGTCAAAGACGCCGCGATTGGTCACCGTGCCGCCGGCGAACACAATCGATCCGGCGCCTTGAACCCGCGCCTTTTCGCTGAGCGAATGCAGCACACCTTTCCAGCGCAGGACGGTGTTGTCCGCAACATTGAATTCGCCGCTGCTGTCACCTCCAATGCCGGATTCAAACGTTCCGCTTTCGATGGAAAGCACACCGTCGTTGTTGAACGTGGTGTTGAGCGAAAACATTCCCGTTCCACTGCTCTTTCGAATGGTGCCGCTGTTGTTCACGGTCGAAACCGTCGGCCAACCGCCCACGCTGTTGACGACGTTGATGTCGGTTTGAATCTCCAGTTCACCTACGTTGTCGAGCAATGCGCCCGAGCCAATCGTCATTCCAGCGGTGCCGGACCAGGTGGCAACACCTTCATTCCGCAGCGTGCGCTGAGTCAGATATTTGTAATCATTGCCGGAAATGCTCAGCGTCGCATTGGTCGCGACACGCGTGACGCCGCTTCCATCCAGCGTGCCGTCCGTCCAGGTCATTGCGTTGGTGACGGTCACCGTATCGGAACCACGCAACAGTCCGGCGGTGTTCAACGTTCCGATCACAATTTCCGAACCAGAGCTGAAATCCAGTTGCGAATACGAGGTCGATCCGAGGGTCACGTTGCTCAATGGCGCAACCCGCGCGCCATCGGCAAATACGCCTGTGCCGGACGAAGCGGTGACCTTGCCGGTGATCTCAACGAGGCCGCGGATCGTGGTGGTTCCGCCAGCGAAATGGATTGAACCCGCGCCCTGAATACGCGCGGTGGAACCCAGATTATGCGTGCCGCCCGACCAGCGCATCGTCGCGCCTTCGGACAAATTGAAAGCGCCGCTGCTCTCGCCGCTGACGGTGGAATCCAGCGTGCCGCTTTGCAGAACCACGGTGCCGTGATTGTTCAGCGTCATGCCCAGGGAGAACGTTCCAATACCCGCGCTCTTTCGAACGGTGCCGCTGTTGTTCAGAGTCGAAACCGTGGGCCAGCCGCCCGCCGAATTGTAAATCTGTGAATCGACCTGAATTTCGAACAGTCCGGAATTGTTTATCACAGCATGGGAGCCAATCGTCATTGAATCCGGGCAGGACATGAGAATTGTTCCCGCGCTATTCAGCGTGCGCGTGTAAAGATATTTCCCTGTGCCCGGTAGAATGTTCAGCGTTGCGCTTTGTCCGAACGTAATCTTTCCACTGCCTTCCATCACGCCGCTCACCCAGTTCATACGGCTGCTGATGTTCAACGCGCCCGCGCCGGAGATTCGTCCGCCATCGAACTGGAACACGCCGCCGTTGCGAATCTGCATCGAGCCGGCAAGGGTCAAGGTGCGATTCGCATCGCGGAACGTCTGCGTTCCACTGGCCGCGCCAAACACGAGATAACCCACCGTCGCGTCATTGTTCAACGTCACGGTATAATCTCCGTTCACATCTACTACGCCGGGTTTGTTCGCATCCGGAACGCCATCCGTCCAGCGGGTCGCGTCCGAGAAGTTGCCGCTGACCGCCTCCTTCCAGCGCGTGACCGGGAATGACGGATTGTCGAGCACCGTCACAAGAATATTCGTGGAGCCGGAAACGGAATTGGTTCCGGAAATTCCCGTCGCTCTCAACGTGATCTGATACGTGCCCGCGTCCGCCAGCAACGGCTTGAGCGCAATCTGTCCGATGGCAAATCCGTTGGTCGCCGAATTTGTCACCGTCACATTATCCAATGTTGCAAACACCGGCGCGCCACCATTGCCAAAGCTGACGGTTGTCAGCGGCGCATTGGACGAAGTGACCGCGAGCACAAGATTGGTCGCCTCGCCTTCCGTGAGAATCACCTGCGGTTCGATCGCAAACACAATGCCGCTGCTCGCGGTCAATGGCAGCGGATCGACACCGTCCACCAGTCCATCGGCATCGGTGTCCGGATTCAACGGATCGGTTCCGAGCGCGATTTCCGCACCGTCGGTCAGGCCGTCATTGTCCGTATCCGCGCGTCCGGGATCGGTGCCCAGCAGACGTTCCTGGCCGTTGCTCAATCCATCATGATCGAAATCATCGCCGTCCGCGTCCGCAACGAACGCGTCCATGCCGCGATCCGCTTCAAACCCGTTTGCCCAGCCGTCGCCATCGTCGTCGAGATCGCGTCCGCGGATTTCCAGCGCGATCGGTGCTTGCGTCCACGAACCGCTGAAGACGCTGCTGTTGGCGAGCAACACGGAAAGTGTTGCGGGTCCGGTGTTCGTCGGAACATTCACCTGCGCGGCGGCGTTGGTGGAATTCTGATTCACATTCACCGACGTCAACGCGTTCGTTCCGATGCGAAAACCGAAATACGTCGCGTTCATACCGCGCTCGTAATTCAATCGCGCCACCAGCTTCTGGCCTGCAACCACGCGGGTTCCGTTGGTCGGCCATTGCGACAGAATCGCTGCGGTGCGGAATTCCGTGCGCCAGCCGTCAGCAGGAATGAGTTCGCCGTTTGCATCCACCGCCGCATTGGTCGCCACGTCCACAATGCCGGGGAACAAGATATTGGTAAACGTCGCGCCCGGACGCAGCGCCGCCGTCGGACGCAAGCGGATCTGCGAAGAATTCCGGTCCACAACCATTCCAATCGCGTCGCCAAAGTTATTGGTGAATTGAACCAGATTGGAATTCGCGAGTGTCGAGCGAACGGGTTCGTTGAAATTCCACTCCGGCCAGACCCACAGTGAAACCGCGGTGGCGCCGTTCGTGGGCGCGACGCTTGTCAGCCGCGGCGCAGTGATGTCCGTAACCTTGAAGCCGATCACATCGGAGGTGACATTCCCCGCATCGTCCGTCGCCCAGACCTGCAATTGAATCGAGCCGCCATTCTGCGCGACGTTCGTGATGGAAAAGCTGAGCCCATTTGTTTGAGTCACGTTTGCCGCGACCGTGAAATTGGTTTCAATCGTGGCACTGATCAATCCGCTCAATTGCGCCTTCACTTTCAAAGCGCTGCTGTTGTCCTTCAACGCAACCGCAACTTCCAACGGCTGCATCGGGTCCACGATCTGCCCGCTGGTCGGACGAACCACCGTGATCGCCGGCGCGGAGGAATCGGTGACATCGCAATCCAAAACGGCTTCGGCGGATTTCACGCCGAGCGAATCGGTTGCCTGCGCGCGGAATTGCAGAAATGCGCCGGCAAGATTGGTGGCCGGAACGGTGAACGTCAGGTTGGTCGTGTTGCCGTTGCTGAACGTGCGAATGCTTTGCACCGCGCCCAGACCAACCACGGTCATGTTCGTCACCGCGTTGTCGTCACTCGCGCTCAACGCAAAACTCAATGTCTTGCCCGTGCCGACGGGACCATTTGTGGGACTCAATCGAACCAGCGTCACGGTGGGCGCGGCGTTGGAAACCACCGTCACTTCAAGTTGATTGATTTCGCCGTCGTTGCCGAACTGATCCGTCGCAATCGCCTGCAAACGCACGGTTCCATTTGTCGGCATCACCACATTGCCGACGTACGGAGCGTCACCGGCAAACGCCACCGGCTCCAGTTCCTTGAAGAAACGAACGGACGCACCGTTCTCGGGCGAATTTAGAATGGCTTCGACCGGCACCGAAGCGCCCGCGACCGGTGAACCGTTCAATCGCAAGGTCGCAATCGCCGGGCCGAATGTGTCGAGCGTGGCGAATTCCGCGATCAACGGTTCGGCAGCAAAACGATTTCCCGCCAGGTCATAAAGATTGCTGACGGTCAGCGTGTACAGCCGATTCGGCAGCAGCGGCGCGGTGGGCGTGAAGGTCAGAATGCGCCCGTCCGCACTGAGATTGGCCGCGCCGGCGACATTTCCATTCGCGCTGGTTAAAACGATCGCGAGGTTCGTGTTCAGCAACGGTTCATTGAACGTCAACCGCATCACGGCCTGCGGATCGATCTGAACCGCGCCGTTGGTCGGGAACATGGAAAGCAGTTGCGGCGGATCATCGTCGCGCGTCGTGAAGGACGTCACAAACAATTGCGGCGTGAAACGTCCGACGAGATCGGTCGGGCCGGACGCGATCAAAGCGCCAATGGCGTTGCGGCGTTCGCCGCTGATCACCGCCAGCTCGTAAGTGGTGAGACTGCGCAACGGCTGCAATGGAGTCACCTGCACGACGCGCGCTTTCGCGTCATCCGGATGCGGCAGCAAAGTCACCGTGGCGGGAACGAGATTCGTCGGGCCGCGAAGATAAATGCCGTTGGTGTTTCCGTTCACAGTGGAAGCGAGCAACGCTTCGTTGAACGTCAGTTCGATCACGCTGTTGATCGGCACACCCACCGCCGTTGCGACCGGGAACACATTTGTGACCACTGGAAAATCTTCATCCAGCCGCAGGTCGCCAAGATCGAGCACCTGGCCGTTGCTTTCCAGCAAACCGGTTTGATGCACCAGCCCGTTGAAATGCGGCGCGTTCACATCCAAGACAAAATTTCCCAGCGGAACATTGGTAAATCCAAAGCGCCCATCGAAATCCGTAGCCGCAACCGAAACACCGGCCGCGCTGCTTTGTGAACTGAATTTCAGAACAACATTGTTGGTCGGCACCGGCGCTGAACCATTCGCACGCACAATGCGTCCGATCACCACACCACTCGGAGCCAGCGTCAGCCGAACGTTGTTGGTTTGATGATGTCCCGCGAGCGTTCCGTTCGTGCTCGCGGACAACGATTGGCTTTCCGCCACGATGCGATAGTCGCCCACGGGAATATCGCTGATCGAGAATTTGCCTTCAGCGTCGCTGACCAGATTGCCGCGGCGCTGGCCTTTGAAAGGTTCGGAAAGAAATTCCACCTTCAGCGTCGCAAACGGAACCGGCACCAGCCCGCCACTGTTGAATACCTGACCCGTCACGGTTCCAACACCCTGAAGCCTCACCGCAATCGAGTTGCTCGGTGTGGCAGCGGATAACGCAATGTTCGTGATGCCGACATTGAAGGATTCTGTCGGCGACAACGACGACGCGCGGACGAAAACATTTCCCAGTGCAAGGCCGTCGAAAAACGCCACGCCATTTTCATCGGTATCCTTATTGCCACCGCCATTCGCAGCTGCGAGCACGCGCACACCGGAAGCCGGTGTGATGCCGTCGGGTTGAAGCACGCGAACGAACAATTGTCCCACGGGATCGGGCGCGGGCAGCGTCAGGTTCACCGTCATCGTCGGCGCCGAATCCGGCAGCGAGACGATTTGATAAACATTGCGATTCAACCCTTGAATTCGCGCCGACAATCCGTAATCGCCTGGCGTCACGCCCGGAAATGAAAATCCGCCGTCCGGTCCTGTGGTCACGCTGCGGCGCGTGGAAAGTCCGTCTTTAGGATCCAGCGAAACCTCCGCGCCGGCGACCGGTTCGGACTTTCCGATTTGGAAAATCTGTCCGCGGATTTCGCCCTGCGGCTGCTCGGTCAGATTCACAATCGCCTGTTGATCCACAAAACTGAGCGTCACTGAAGTCACTGCCGCGCGACCGGTCACAGGATCAGTGGCTACCACGCGATACGTTCCGAGAGGAATTCCGGACGCGATGAAGGCGCCGTTGGCGTCGGTCGGAACATTGGCCACTGACCCCACCGCCACGCGTCCGCCGGAAATTGGCGAGCCATCCGACAGATGCCGGAACGTGCCTTTGACGACGCCCGTTCCACCCAGTGTCAGCAGGCCTTTGGTCAACTGATTGTTCGTGACCGAAAGACTGATGCGTTTTTCCAAGGTGGCGCTGGCAGTGGTGAAACGCACCAGCAACGAATAATTTCCAGGAACCAGATTGCCCGTTTCGTAAATGCCGTTGGCGTCAGTCTGGCCATTGCGATGTTCGGAGAAAATTCCGCCGTCGAGTTGCACGAATGCGTCGTTGGCCGGCTGTCCGTTCGCCTGGGAAACAGTTAATTGCAGATCGCCCAGACCGAGCAGCGGCACTTCCACAAAATTCGTTCGGCCCGCCGCCACATACGCATTCACGCGTCCGCGAAAGCCGGTATTCGGATCGACCGCTTCCACGGTGTAACTTCCCGCCGGAATGGCGATCTGATTGTCAAAGAAACCGTTCGTGTCCGTGGTGTTCACAATGCCCGGTCCGAAGAACGTCGTGACTTCCACGCCTTCGCCGACAACCGTTCCATCCGGATAAACCACGTGTCCGGTCAGGCGACCGTGCGTATCGCCGCGCGGCGGAAACTGCATCACGAGATTGGTAACACTCGGTTCGAAATCCGTGGTGCGTCCGCTGGTGGAAAGCACCACGGTGTAAAACGGTGAAGCGACCTGAATTCCCCAATCGCCAACCATCGCCGCGTTCTGAAAGAAAAATTCGCCCGTCGCGGCATCACTGTCGCGATCGCCGCGAATCACCATTCCCGGCGCGCCATTCTCCAGCATTCCCAATCCGGTCAACCGCACGCGCGCGCCAATCGGAATCGCTTGATCGTTCAACACCACGCCACCAATCGAGCCGACCGGAAAATAGCGAATATTGGCGGGAGCCGTATCGCCGTCCACCACTACTTCGGTTTTGGTGTAACCCCACGATCCCGGATTGATGTTGGTCACGGAATTTTCCACGCCAGCATAGAGCGCGAACGCTTCGCCCACTGCGGCCACGATTTCGTCCTCCGAAGCGGTGTCGAGGTCTTCTAGAATTTCATCCAACGGTTTTCTGACCGGCGGTGCGGGCGCGCTGACGGTGTATTTTCCGGGCGGGACGTTGATAAATCTGAAGTAGCCGTTGTCGTTCACCGGCGTCCACATGAAGCCTTTCTCAACAGGAATCGCCACGTTGATTCCGGAAACCGGATCGCCTTTGGCATCGCGAACCTGACCCGCAATCACACCCGCGGGATTCAATCGGACCACGACGTAATTCGTCACGCCGGGCAGCACTTCGAGTGAAGCGCTGCCAAGACGCGGAAAATTCTGCGGCGCATATTGCGCTTCCAGACCGGCGCTGATTTTGCGCAGGCCGATTGGAACACCGGTCAGCGTGAACAAGCCGTTTGCATCGGTTCGCACGATGGTTTCGCCACCCGCGACCAGCGCGTTCGCAACCGGCTGGCCGGAACTGTTTTCCACGCGACCCACGACCACGGACGTTCCCTGCAACGCAAGGTTCACGTAGTTGACCACGTTTGCCGATGCGGAAACGCCGGTGCGTTCGCCTTTGCGACGGCCATCTTCGGAAATCGCGATTACCTGGTACGTGCCGACCGGAATATCATTCACTTCCCAATAACCGCTGTCGTTGCTTTCCGCGACGCCGACCACGCCATCGACGCCGCGCACAAACACCTGCGCGTGCTCGTGTGGCGTGAGGTTGTCAGCTTCCGTTACCACACCACGCATTGAAGTGCGGACAATCTGTTCCACGGTCGGCGCGGTGAGTTGGATCACCAGATCAGCCACTTCGCCCACCTGGTTCAAAGTGCCGGCCACGGTGCGGAATTGGCCCAGGCCGGTTTTGACCTGAATTGTGAATTGCCCGAGCGGAACGCCGTTGAACTGAAAACGTCCATTGCTGTCCGCGAAAATGCCGCGGCCCAATTCACGGGAAGCCGGATCAGGAAACAAGTTCACCGCCGCCTGCGCCGCCGGAGTCACACCATCCGCGCTGACAACGCGTCCGCTCACGGTGCCGCGTCCACGAAAGCGCAGCGCCACTGCGATTTCCTGGCCCTGCATTCCTTCGTGATATTCGATGCGGTCGTTCCAGATCGCGCGATCCAGACTTTCAGCGAACGCCACAGCTTCCATCAGATTCGTCGCGCCGAGCGTGGCGACAATGTTGGATTGCGCCGCCTGAAGCAGAAGCCGGTCGCGATCGAAATAACTGCCGCGATACGAATTGAGAATTACATTGATCGCGTCCTGGCTCAGCCCACCGAGGTCTGTTGCGGAAATCGTGTAAGGCACGCCCGCGAGAACAAAATCAAACTTGAAACGTCCTTCACTGTCGCTGAACACCTGCGAAATGCTGGAAGTGACCTTGTCGCAGCGATCGAACGGATCGCGGTGCAGATCATTCATCGTCAGCGTGACCGGCACATTCGCCGCAGGGCTGCCATCAGCGCGCAGCACAATGCCGTTCACCGCCACGCCCTCCGTGATCAAATTGCTGATCGGCAGCGAATTGCTGACCATCAAATGGCCGCGCGGATCGGCGACGCCATTGACGGTCAACGTGCGTGGATGCACACCGCCGGTGCCCTGGCGCAGGTTCAACAACGCCACGCGTCCGCCGGGTTGAATGCGAACCGATTGAGCGGTGATGCCGTTGTCGAGTTCGTAAGCCGCGGGAAGGTTGACGTTCGTTTGCGTCATCGGCTTGGAAAACAACACACCCAGCACCGTGCCGTAATTCCACGCCGCCGCGCCGTAACAACTCGGCTGCGGGCGAACGGAATTGATTTCCGGCAACTGCCGCGCGAGCAGCAATTGGGGCGGCAGTTCCGTGATCGCTGTAACAACGCCGGCGAAGGTTTGATCGGTGGAACCGTTGCAGGTGTTGTCGAGCTTCAGTGTATGCGTTGCATCGCCGGTGTTGTATCGCAGGCAACTGCCCACCGGCGGATTGGAAACCGTCCAGCGAATCTGTTCGCCGGTTCCATTCGTGCGCAACAGCAGCACGCCGAATTCGGCCTGCGCGATGGGTTGATTGATTTCCCAACGCACCATGCCGTTCGTGGGTTTCATCGCAATCCAATGGCCGCTGGTGGAACCATAACCGCCGCCCTGCGCCACTTCGCTGCGTTTCAGTTTCACCCAGTTGTCACCGACGCGAAACTGCGGTTCCGCACCGGAATCATTGGCGGCCGCGAACAGCCACGCTTCGCCGCGTCCGGCGAGATCGGCCGCCTGTTGTTCCAATCGCGCCAGCGCATTCAAGGAATCAGCGGCGGCGAGATTGGTCGCAATCGCATCGCGCCATTGCCGTCCGGCGTCATTGCCACTGATGATCTGATCGAAACCTTCGTTGAAACTCCGTCCGCCCTGCCAGTCCAGCGCGAGATCCGGCAGCGCGCGCGTCAGCGATTCTCCATAAGCGATGCGTTGGCCCGCTTCGGCCATTTCCAGCACGCGGGTTTGAATCGTGGACCACGGAATGCGTTTAATTCCCGGCGGCAGAACCGGCGCGGAATAAATGCTCAACGCCTGTCCGAGAATGCGATTGGCCGCGTAAAACAAATCCGGCGGCAGTTGATCGACGTAATCGGGAAAACCAATGCTGTCCGGCGAAAGCTCCACGCCGTTTTCATCCACGCCCATCGTTAAACGAAAACGCCCGGTCACGCTGTCGTCGCCTGTCGTGAGATTGGAAAAACGAATCTGTCCCGTACGTTCGGCGCGCAGATGAAACGTTGCCGTCGCGGATTCGCCCGGTTTGATGTTTCCAATCTGCACGCGCTCATTCGAAAGCAGCGTCGCGCCGCTCACGCTGCCTTTCGGCAAAGCGACACTGACCAGGTTGGCTTCAACCTGTGAAGTATTCAGCACGGTGACGAAAGCGTCGTAAGGTTCGCCGGTACGAACCGTGCGCGGATGCGAAAAGGTGAGCGAGAATTTTGGATTGCGCACCAGCACGGAACCGGCAGCGGTGCCTTTGATTCTAACCAGCCCGGCGGCGAGACCATCCAGTTCGCCGGTCAGCTCGAGATTCATCACGTGCAATCCTTCGCGCAGACCTTCCACCAGGAATTCCGCCTGGCCGGATTCATGTGCGTAAAGACGCAGGATGTCATCGGGCGTTCCTGGAATGCCATCCGGACCCGGGCGCACGATCGGCTGCGTCGGTTGAATAATTTTGTTCGGACCCACGCGAGCGAAGCGCAACGGATCATCGCCGGGATGTTCGTAATCGGTCGCAGGAACCTGATCGCCACCAGCGGGCAGAATCAATTTCGCCTGAAGATTCAAAACACTCAGGCCGGAATTCACCGGGGCGGCATTCTCGGTGAAAATCTGAACGCTGAAAAATTGATTGAGATAACCGATGTTGCCGGGAATCACCATCAACGCCGGAATCGGCGGAATGCTAAGCTGAAGACGCTGCTCGGTCGGCTCGGCGAGTTCAAAATTACAGCCTTTGACCACGAGGTTCAGCCCGGCGTTTTCCAGTTCCGGCGGCAGCGGCACATTCTCACGGCTGCTGAGCTGATCGTTAATCCGCTGCGCCTCGACCAAACGCTTGGCGAGTTCATCCGCGGGAATGACTTCCGTGCTGTTCTTGAAATCCGGCGTCACGACCGGGAACTTGATCGGATACGTCTGGCCATCCAACACAAAGCCGACTTCAAATTCCACCGCGCGATAATTCGATTCATCAATGGTGATGCCTTTGTCCTGAATTTCCTCAAGCGTCAGCGGACGCGACGTCACGGTGGAAATCAGCAGTTCCGCGAAGACATTCACCGGAACGCTCGATGGTGTTCCTTCCATCCGCACCGCGCCCGTGGTGGCATCCACAAGCCGGATGTTGTCCAATTGATATTCGCCGACGAGATTCAGCACCGGCAGTTGCAGAGGCTGGTTTACCAGGCCCACAATCCGACGTGCCGGAAAAGACGGACCGCGCAACGTGGCTTCAACGTAAGCGCCGTCCGCGAGTGGATTGTTCGCGGATTTGGCTGAACCATCCGCGTTGGCGATTTCCACCATCACCGATCCGGCAATGCCTTTCGGCACCGCGAAGGATGCGGGTGAAACTTTCAGGTAATTGCCAACGATCTTGTAATCCAGCGAGGTGAGGGGTTCCGCACCGTGAACGGCGAAGGTTGGGAGAATCAATGCGAGCGCAACGATCACCGGACGTAGCGCAGACTGCCAGTCTGCTGTATCGCAGATTGGCAATCTGCGAAGCGTCGCATTGGAAGCATCGTTGAACTTTTCAGGCGTCCGCAACAATCCCGCCCCGCCGACTGCCAGTCGGCGAAACAGCAGGTTGCCAACCTGCGCTACGGTGCGGCGGGGGGAGCGACTGATTCGGCTGAAAATCGTCTTCATGGATTGCTGTGATTCTGTCATTTCCATGCGTTGCGACAATGGAACCAAAGGAGTACTGGCCGATTGAATTTCCATGAATCGCCTTTCAGTTTCCGAAGATGAACTTGCGCGCTTTCGATTCATCGAAGGTTCGCGAAACCGGATCGAAGAACAGGCTGGCCCGTTCCATCAGATATTCCTGCCGGAAAGAATTCCAACTCTGGCCGGGCCAGCTCGTGCTGCCCGGGAACGCCAGCGCGTGCGTGCCTTGCGCGTTCAACTTGTTCCGCAGAACCGCGCCCATTCGCAAAACATCCTGATGCGTTTTCCAGCGCGGCGTGTCATACGAAAGCACGTTGCCGTTGCCGGTCACGCGGATCGTGAAGCTGTCGCCCGGATGACCGACGCCGCGGATATACGCGCCATTGACCTTGCCGCCCTTGTCATACATCTGCGCCATGCTGAGATGCGACCCGTGCTGGAACGGCGGATTGGCGGGGACACCGAGCGTGCCGAGGCCGCGCTGATTCCACAGCTTGGAATAATTGCGATTCGCCGAAGCGGTGAATTTCTGAACTTCTTTCACCGTGGCCGGACGCCCTTGAATTTCAACGTGCAGAATGTCCGCGTCGGAAACATACGTCACCCCGTCGCGCGTGATCGTGGAATCAAAGCCGGTTTTCTCTTTGATGTGCATCGGCTTCTGCGGGAGCCCCGCGTTCACACCCGTCTGGCGCGCGAATCGTTTCTCATTGAAGCTGCGAATGCTCAAACGCGTGATGCCATGCTCCTTCATCGCGGGAACAATGGCGTCAATCTCCACCTGCGTCAGACCCGACTTGATCAAATGATCGCGCACCGCCGCTGGAATCTGCGGTGAGCTGCGGAATTTCTGAAAGAGCCCAGCCGCGCGCCGAGCGAGATTCACCGACGACGTCATCGCAAACTTCAATGTGCCAAACGCTCCCGCGGCCACCTGCGCGTCGGAAATAATCAAATCCGCGCCGCGTATCGCGTCCAATGCGCCCTGCGATCCCGGATTGCCGGAGTTCAACAGATCAATGCCCTGGGCTGTGGCCGTGCCGAGATCGAGCGCGCGGTTGATCGAATCGCGCATCGTGTTCACGAGATAGCCGCTGATGCTGTGTTGCTCGCGCGCTTCACCTTGATCCATGCCTTCTGGGGTCGCGTGGCCGGTCGGATCGCGCAGGCTGATCGGATTATTCGCGAAGCCCGCGTACTGATTCACGCCATCGACGTAACCGCCCGGATCGCGCTGAAGGAACATGGCGCTGGCCGGATCGTAGAAACGCGCGCGGCAATAAACCAAACCACTGTCGTAATCAAACACCTGTCCCTGAAACAGGAACGGCGATCCAATTGTGCTGCGGCCAAGCTGCGTTGCGGCTGTGCTGCCCGAAGCCGCGCCGGTGAACACCACGCCAGGCGAAGCGGGATTGAGATCGAGATTAACCGTGAGAGTAAGATTGGTGTTGTTGAAATCGTCCTGGACCGCGCCGCCCACAACCGTCAATTGCGCGGTGCCGCTCAAGGTTTCGGAAGGAATGAAGCGATACGCGCTGCCGAACAATGTTCCCGGAAGATTTTCTTCGAAGCGCACCGTGCCCGAAACGGACGAACCATTCACGCGCACTTCGAACAATGAATTCGCATCGCGCAGGCTGGTAACGAATCCATTGGGATCGACCGCGTCGTTGAACGCAGGCAAAACGGATTCAGTGAACTCGATCAACAGCGAATTGGTTTCCAGCGAAACGCGCGCAATCTGCGGTGCGACATTGTCCGCGGATTCAATCACCGGCTGGCCCCACGCATCGTAACGCACGCGTTCCACCAGATTTCCATTGGCATCGGTCACGCCGAGAATGGAACGAACGACGTCACTCAGAAAGTAATGCCGCGCCAAAGTTCCATTTCCATCCGCGAGATCGCCGGCGATCAGTTCATCGCCATCGTCACCGTAGAAATAACGCGCGATCACTGCTCCACCATTTTGCAGATCACGTTCTTCGATCAGATTGCCGCCGTCATACAGAAAAGCCGTGTCCGACGGAACGCAGCGCGCAGGATTGCCGGTGACTTTGCGGCGGAATCGCAAACCGCTCGGATCGTATTCGTTCTCAATCACCACACCGTCGGCGCGTTCGATCCGGACGAGTTGATTCAATTCGTTGAACGTGTTCGTAGCTGCCACCGCGACTGGAATCGCGCTTCCCGGCAAGCGCATGTAGAGCCGCGTCACTGTGATATTTCCCACTTCATCACGTTGACGCGTGAAACCGTCGAGCGATGAGACGAACAGAAGATCATCCGGCGTTCCGAAGCTGGACGCGAGCGGTGGCAATTCCAGCGAATCCGGATTCGACGTCGCAACTCCACCCAACACGTCGGTATCGGAATAATTCATTTCGCGCGCGAAGGCACCCGCAGCCCAGTTCCCTTCGAGACCCGCCGGAACAGAAAATCCGGGGAACACACGATTGGCATCTGCGCCGCCGAGCGACGGATGAACTCCGAGATCGGCGCGTTTCAAACGATAGCCCGGATCGTATTGGAAGAAGTCCGCACGTCCGGCGCGATGCACAAATTGCCGCGCTATTTGCGCACCGTTTTTGTCATACGCGTAACGCACATCCACGAGATCGCGACCGGCGGCATTCACAAACCGGCGCGCGGTCGGACGCTTCAGCGCGTCGAATTCCGCTTCCATTCGCACGCGGCCATTTCCCATTTCTCGGGTCGCCACCAAAGTGTCACCGACATATTCGTTCGTCTTGATGATCGCTTCGCCGGTGCTGGGAATCAGCGCGAGCAACCGACCGGTGTTGTCGCGACGATTCTCCACCGTCAGCGCGGCGTTCGCATAAATAATTGAAGAACGGAATCCACCCGCATCTGCATTTTGTTCCACACTGAACGCGAGCGTGCTGGAACCATTCACCGGCAAGCGGAACTGATATTCGTGACCGAACGTTTTCGTGAATCCGAACTTGTCGAACGTGAAGTTCACGGAACCGGACGGATCGGTCACCGACTTCAATCGTTGCAACCCGTCATACACGTAAGTTTCCGTGCGTGTTCCCATCGGACTGGTGAAAACGCGATTGGTCAGCAGCCCTTCGGAATTGTACGCCGCCGTGATCTGAATCCCGCGCGGCATGGAAATGCTGCGAGGCGAATTCAGCGCGTCGAAGTTGCTGTAAGTCGTCTCCGCCGCATCCGGAAGAATCACGCGCCGCACACGATTCATCGTGTCGAATTCCGTGCGCAACGCATGATCCGCGGCATCGCTGATCCGGCTGATCTGACGATTGGTCGAACGTTGAAAATCGGTGATGACACCATTGGCGTCCAACGTGCGCGCCGCTTCTCCCAGGATCGTGAACTGGTTCGTGATTGAAAATCCTTCGCGGTCGCGAATCTCCTTCGCGCGTCCGTCAAAGCCCAGCGTGTAACGCGTGGCATTGCCGAGATTGTCGCGCGCTTCCGTGAGTTGATCGAATTCGTTGTAATCGAATTCCTCGGAATAAACGCGTCCGCTCTCAGTCGTTTTGCGTCGATGCACATTGCCGTTGCCGTCGAATTCCGTTTCGGTCGTGCGCGTCGGCAGTTCCTCTTTCCAGATGCGACCCACATTGTCGTAATACGTTTTCACCTGCGCACCGAGCGCGTCGGTGAAGGTCACAATGCGATCCGCCGTGTTGTAATCGTAATTCGCCGTGGACACTCCCGAATCGCGCAAACGCGTTTCGTGGAAGGGCCGGTTAAGCTCATCAAACTCCGCGGACATTTCGGCCAGAACCGTTCCATCTGCATCAATGGATTTTTTTCCAACGATGTTGTTGTTGCCATCGTAAGCAATGAAGTTCGTTGCGCCGCTCGGAGTAATGATTTGAATCAGTCGATCGTGACCGTCGAAGACATGGGTTTCCGTCGCGCCGCCAATTGTCGTGGTGAGGCGATTGCCGTTTGCGTCGTAGGTGTAACTTTCGCGATACGTTCCGCCGATCACGTAATTCGTGAGCTGACCGACGTGGTTGTATTGCAATTCATGCACTTCACCGCCGGGGAACGTCGCGCGTTTGACGCGATGCATTTCGTCCGGTTCAAACGTAGTCAAGATGTCGGTCGGCACGCCATTGACCTCGACATCTTTCAAGGTTTTCGTGCGCATAAAACCGAGCTGATCGTAAGTGCGCTGCTCGATCAACGTGCGCTCGCCATCCACTTGCGTGCGCAATTCCAGAATGTTTCCGGTTTCATCGTACGCATAACTCGTCTCGCGTCCGGCGCGAATTGAGCGCACGAGCTGATTGCGTTCGTCGTAGATAAATTGCGTCGTGAGATTGCGTCCGTCGGTTTCGGACGACGCCAGTCCGCGCAACGTGAAATCACTGCGCGCACCGGTCGCCGGCGCGTAGCCGTAGGTCGTCGTGACGTCGCCGATCGAAAGCGTCTTCACAAATCCATCCGGCGTGTAAGTCCATTGCCGCACAATGCCATCAATGGAAACGTGGCGTTCCATCTGGCCGAATTCATTCGCGGTGAACGTTTCGAACAATCCCGCTTTGGTGACGCGTTCGGTGTCGCGATGATCCAGGCGCAGTGTGATCGTGGCGGAGTTCGTGTTGAAATCGGTTTTGATTCCCGCGGGCAGATTGTACCAGTCATCGAATTCGCTGGTCGCCTGCAGCACCGGCCCGCCGCGCGGTCCGGGATATTTCGTGATCCTGATCACGTTGGCGCGGGCGCGCAGCGACGGATTTTCGGAATCGTAAACGTATTCGATGCGATTGCCTTCCGGATGCGTAATCGATTTCAGCAAACCGTTTGGATAATATTCCTTCGCGGTTTTTTGCTCGTCGCCGTTTTGCGCTGCCAATCCGATTTCCAAAGGCCGGCCGAATTTATCGAGCTTGTAACGGGTGGTGGACTGATCCGGGTTTGTGACCTTCATCGCGCCATTACCAGCGCTCAACGCTTTCGCGGTGTTCGCCTGGCCGAGTTCGATTTTCACGTCACCGGTCGCAAGCTTGAGTTTGCTGACCGTGTCGCGACCACGCGCGCCGAGATCAGTGGCGGCAATCAGCGGCGTGCCAATGTTGTCCCCGGCAATGATTCCCGTGAGCGATTTTCCAGAACGATCCGGCTGGCTGGAATTGCTGTAGGTGTAGCGCGTGATGCCGCGGCCGGTGAAACCATTCAGCGCCGCCGTTTCCACCAACGGTCCTTCGCGGCGATCCAGCAAACCGTCTTCGGTGTAATAGAACAAAACATCGCGATTCGAATAATCGAGCAGCCTGCAGATTTTTCCCGCGATGTTCGGGCGCAACGTGGCTTCATCAATGCCCGGACGCCGCAACGGATCGGTCGGCAAACGCCACCAGCCGATGTCCAGCGCGCGATGCAGTTCGTCGTAAATGCGAATCAGTTCGCCGCGCGCGTTGTAAACCATCTCCAGCGAATTCTTGTCGTAACGATCGTAAATTTTCGTGAGCCGTCCGGCGGAGTTGTACCAGAACTGCGTGCCATCCGGTTCGAGCCGCGCGTAACGGCCATCCTTGAATTTGAACATCAGATTGAACGCGCCCGCCGGCGGCAGATAATAACGCGCCACCTGATTCGTCCATTTCAACACCTGCGTCACGAGCGGATCACTGGCGACTTCCGGCGGCGCATTGGTTCCGGAGTATTTCCAGATCACGACGCGGCCCGCGCCGGTGTAGAACAACAGGTCTTTCGTCGCGGCGATTTCACTGTCCTCAGCGGAATCCCGGATCACCTGCGGTAATTTTGAATCCGGCGCGAAACCTCGGGTTGAAAGCTCGACAATGCGCTGGTTGAAATTGAAATCCCAGCCGCGCCCGAACGGTCCGTCATAAATGCCCTGCGCGCCATTGAACCGGCGAAACTCAATCGGCAACCGTCGTCCCGGCAACGCCATGTCCACCGTTTCCGAACGCAACTCGCCGTTGTGCGCGCCGATTGCGCCCAAGGCATCGATCAGCGTCACGCCGCCGATGATCGGTCCGGGATTGGGCGATTGGATATAATCCGCGGGATAGGAATACGCGAGCGCTTCGACGCCAGGATAATGCACGCTGTCTTCGGGGCTGATTCTGCCGACGAATTTTCCAAGCACCGGATTGTCCTTCAACGACGGATCAAAACTCGCGCGCAGAAACGCGCCACTCCAGAAAATGTCGCGGTCGAGTTCCGATTGAACGGTCGCGAGTTCGTCCTTCGACATTTCTTCGCCGACCAAAGCGAACGGACGCGAGAGATACAGATTATAGAACGGACTTCCTGGATTGCTCGACAGCCGCCAGGCTTTGCTCGAACGCACCGGCGCTTCTTCAGCGGAAGGAGTTTGTTCCAATGCCGCGAGCGCGCTGCTGCTGAAGGCGTTCACCGGCGGGAACAGGAATCCCTGTTTGCGCAACGGCTGGCCGGACCAGTTCAAACTTTCCAGCGCGAGATCGATCGTCGCGCCCGCGGAACCGGGCGCATGAACCAGCACGTAATAATGCGTCACACCCAGCGGCGGAGAAATCGTGGACGGCACGATGCCAGGTTCACCGCGATAGCGCGATAGCCAGAGATCGTTCACCGGCGTGAAGGTGCCGAGCAGCGATTGCAGATTCGTGTTGTTGACGAGATTCGCCGGAATGAACGGCGTGTTCGTCGGAGCGGCGACAAATTCCAGCGTCGGCGTTCCCAGCAGCACCTGATTTTTCGCGCCGTCGCTGATGACATTCAGCCCGGCAAGATTTCCGTCGAACGTGCGCATCGCGTTGCCTGCGTCGGGAATGACACCAACGATTGCGGGATGAACACCATTCGTTCCAATCGGCGAACGGAACTTCGAAGGATCAAGAATCAACACGTCCTTGTCGGTCGCGAGCAGCAGCATTCCGTCTTCGCGACGAACCACGGAATAAATCGATTCGCCATTGGCTTCGGGAATGGAGATTTCCGCAAAGACCTGCGGATCGACCGGAATGGTCACATCGAGAATCACCAGCCGATTCGGTTTTCCGTCTTCGTGTCCCGCGTCCATGCGAATGGAAACCAATGCCAATCGCGCGAGCCGCGTCTGGCCGTTGTCCACCACCGGAAAATCCGACATCAGCAGCAATCGCTTGGGCCGCGCATTCGTGAACACATACGACGCGAGATCGTTTTCGGGAAACGTTCCCGAACTGTAGAGCGTGCGATACATCGGCGGCGCAATCTCGCTCGTCTGCGATCCATTCTCGCCGTAGCGATGGCCCGCGTCTGTGACGACGCCGACGAATTGTCCGTGTTCACCCAGAACGAAATCATTGATCCACGAATCCGCGTCGTTCAGCGTGAAGCTGAAAAGCTTGCCCGCAAATTCCACCGGCTGGCTGGCGGGCAAAGGCAGTTCATCACCGGCATCGACGTAATCGCCATCGCCATTCGCATCGACGCCTGGATAGCCCGCGTCCGGCATCGCGACGTATTCCGCCGAAGTCATGTTCTCGAAAAGAATCAGCGTTTGCAGATCGAGCACGCCGATGGAATTCACCGTTCCATTTTCGAGATAACCGAGATACGGCGGAGCCCATTGCACGCGCGAAACCACGGAGTCAGGATTTAACGTGAGCGTGATCCCCGCTTCCCACTGAGGATTGAGCGGATCGCTGATATCGATCAACCGCAGATATTGGCTGCGTCCCACGCCGGTATAGCCGCCGACGACTGCAAGCAAATCCTTTTTCAACACCGGGCCGTCGATTCGGCGTTTGAACGAATAATCCGGAATCAAAACGAGATCGCGCGGATAACCGCCGCCCAGCAGAAATTGCGCGGCGCGGCGCGGCGCGGCTGGATTGGAAAGATCGTAAATGCCGACCGACGCGTTTGAAGAAGTATTGCGATCCAGCACGTAAGCGTAGATGCCGCGAACGATTGCGCCGCCGCCGGATTGAATATTGGGCAGATTGCCGGTTGTGAGCGCGGCAGTGGTGAAATTCAAAACGAAACTGTTGTTCCCTTCCGCAATCGGATCCTGATCCAGGCGATTTCCAGAAATGTCGCGCACGCCGGAATTCAAAGTCAGCGTGTAGGCCACGCCCGGACGCATGTCGGCAAAGTTCAATCGCAGTTCCATTTGGTCTTCGCTCAATCGCAACACCGGACGCAGATTTCCCGGCATCAGACTGAGCACCGTGGCATCCTGCAAAATGGCGCGATCAATCGGCTCATCGAAACGCAGCACAATTGCTTCGCCCGGAGCCGCGCCCAAACCACCGCGCGACGGAATCGACGAAATCACGCGCGGGCCGGTTTTGTCATTGGGATCAGGCGCGGGGATTGAATTTGAAACGACCACTTCACTGCCGCCGAACAAAATCGGATACGCGCTGACCACTTCATTTCCAGAATCATCCGTGGCGCGCGCCTGCAACAAAACACGCGCGGCGACGGGCGCGGACACGTTCCAGTTTTCGCGACGCGTGAAAGCGCCAATGTCTTCGCTGCCGGCGAGGGAGAGTTCAATTTCACCTGCGGGAATATTCGTTGCACTGCCCAGCGCAACCGCTTCCGCAATGGAAACCGTCAGGCTCGGCCGCGACGCGGTATCCGTGGCCACAATACGAACCACGCCATTACTGGTCGGTTCCGGACGTTCCGGCGAATGCGAAAACAAAACCGTCGGCGAACTCAAATCCAGCGCGTCGCGCGTCGGGAAAACGACATCGACCGGTTTGAAAAAGTTTCCGAGCGAAAAGCGTTCGGCCTGGCTCATCGCGGGAACAAAGGCCACCGGCGCGATTCCCGGAAAACGCGGATGCGACGCGGTCACCACGGCGGGTGCGGCTTCGGTGACCACAACCATCATGGCGTAGCTGGAATTGGTTCCGCCCGCAGTGGCCATGATTGTGCCCGGACGCAAACGTCCCGGAATTCCCTGCGGCGCGCCGGGTGGAACTGCACTCACGACCGCGCCCGGAAGATTTTTTTCCGTTCCCGGGATGGGCTTGCCGTAGTTGTCGAGTTGCGCGGAATACACGCGACCCGCAATCGTCATCTGCTGGCCGACGCTCATGAACAGCGGCACGGTGAGCAGGTCGAGATTCAACGCGGGCAACAATCCGAAGAACGGCGGCGAATGCGTGACCAGCTTGCCTTCCTCGAAATGCATGCGGTCCACGATTTCATAAATGGTGTTCGTGATTCCGTCCGCAACGTCTTCGTGCGGAATCGCCAGACAGAAGGTTGCGTTGGTCGGATTTTCGCCTTCCGGCAGATTCAAATCCGCGACGTTGATCGGAAACGAAACGTCCACGGAC
Source organism: Verrucomicrobiia bacterium (assembly GCA_035765675.1). Lineage (GTDB taxonomy): Bacteria > Verrucomicrobiota > Verrucomicrobiia > Limisphaerales > DASXHY01 > DASXHY01. Next base: position 30,737 of record DASTXC010000040.1, on the reverse strand, counting down.
TGTTGAAGGGTGTCGCCGGAAATTTTGATTTTCAAACCGCCCAGCGGTTTCGCCGAACCCGCGGGAACATTGGTTACGAAGGCGGGCAACGCCGTCATGTCCAGCGCGTCGATCTTGAATTTCGTTCGTCCCGGAATGGAACCCGCCTCGATAAGCACCTGCACGACGCCGTTGGCGTTGGTGCTTTCAATTGTGCCGCCGCCATTGAACAGACCGACGGAGCCATCGCGAAAAATCTGGCGGCTGACCGGAATCACATTGCGCGTTCCGTTCCCATTTACCAGCACCGCGCTGAGCAGATCATCTTCCGAAGCCGGGATGGAATTGTCGAAACTGCCGTCCGCCTTCGCCAGCACCGTTGAGGTGTAGCCGGTCGTGTCATTCACGAGAATCACCGGCGCGTTCGGCTCCGCGATTCCAAGCGTTCCGCGAATGCGCATCAAGCCATTCGTCGGCTCGTAACTGATGACCTGCGCCGCGAGATCGCGCTGGTTCGCATCGCTGGTGGTCGTGAACGAAAATGCGTTCTGGCCGGTGAGTTTCAGATTCGTAAAATCCGCGACGTTGGTGGAAACCACAATCGTGTGAAGCGTCGTCGGCGCGAGCGGATCCACAGGCAGCAGATTCGCCACGGTGCCTTTCAGATTGAAGGACAGCGATGTCGGAACGATTTGATTGCTTGCGCCAATGAGTTGAATGCCATTCGGCAAAACGCTGGCGAGATTGATCGGCTCGCTGAACGTAATTGTAATCGGTGTCACGAGACTGACTCCCGTTGCACCCGGCGCAGGCGAAACGGAAACGACGCGCGGGGGTTGCGGCGCGGCTTCGATATCCGCGACCACACCGATCTGCCAATCGTTCAACACCACATCGAGATGCGTGGAATCACCGGAATTCAAATCCGTGATGGCGACCTGCACCGCGCCGGTCGGCGAAAGCAGTTGATATTTTCCGAACGCATCGGAAAACGTCAGCCAGGGCGGAATCTGAATCGCCGCGCCTTCGAGCGGTTGATTCGCAGCGTTTCGAGCAATCCCGCTGACCAGTCCCTGCGGCGTTCCCATCTGGATCAACAGGAATTGTCCCGCGCCGGTAATCCCCGAAAGCCGTTCGCCGGTTTGCGGTTCAACACTGCTGAGCGCGCCGGACGCATTGCTCGCAAAACGTTCAATCGGTTCCAGCCCGTAAAGTCCGTTGCGCGACAGCACGCGGGCGAGGACAAAAATGCTGTTCGTTGCCTGAGGCGTGAATTGAGCGGAAAGACGTTTGCCCGAGGGCAATTCGCCGGCGCTGATTTCAAACGCGACCACAATGTTGCTGGCGAGCGAAGAGAAATTCGTTCGGTTCAAAAGCTGAAGGCGAATGGCGTATGCCGAAGTCAGATTGCTGACACCGGACAAAATGCGGACCGGCCCGAGCGCGATCTGTCCGCCGTTCTGATCCAGCACGCCGCCGGGAAACGAAACGGGCGGGAGTACGTCCACATGAATATTGGCCTGCGCGAGTTCATCCGCGCCCAGCAGCCAGATCGGCCGCAGAGGAAACGTCGCCACGAGCGTGGACGCATTGTCATCGGCGGGACGCTGATAAGCCACAATGTGATTTTCGTAAGTCGGCGGCAGGCGATGCGTGTGATCGGTGAGTTCGTAGTTTTCCGAAACTTCCGTGGGCAACACCAGGCCGCTCGGCAACGCGCCGGACAGGGCGGTGAACGTCACTTCAGCCTGCGCCGTCACGAGATCGGCAATGGGACTGGCCGGACTCAGCGACGGCGTCACGGTTCCAAACGCTGTCAGCGCGGCGAAGTTGGTGAACGCGTTTGCGGTCGCGGCGAGTGGTTGACCGACCGTTGCAGCCGGCGGCGCAAAAATTCCTTCATCGGGAACGACCAGCGCGTAAGCGCCAGCGCCAGGAAGCGCAAAACTCAAGGCGTTGGTTCCGAGGCCGGATTGACTGGCGACAACTTCCCAGCGCGCGGCTGTTTCGTTCCAGCGAATCAGCGAGGCGGTTTCCGAAAATGCGATTCTGTCGTCTGGCGCGATTGCGAGCGTTCCGGGCTGTTGAACCGGACTCGCGATTTCCATCCAGAACGCGCCCAACGGACTCCAGCCCATCGGCAACAACGCGGGCAGCGTCTGGGCATTCAGCATCGTGATCGTGGCCGTCGTGTCGCTGAGAACTGCGCCGGGACCGAATTGCAGCGAAATCGTTTGATTCGAAAAACTGCCGCCGCCCACAGGCGTCAGCGGAAAAATATCGGTCGCGCGCGGAGTGAGACGTGGCGAAGGCACAGTCGCAACGCCGTTGGTGTTCAGCGTCAAAGCGCGCCAGACCGGCAGATAACCCGGTTTGGAAAATTTCCAGAGATGCGCGCCGGTTCCCTGGCCAAGCGTGACGATTCCGGATGCGTGGCCGGTGATATTCGTCGATTCACCGTTCGGCCCCACTTCGGTGACCGTCACATCCGGCAACGGCTGGCCCGCTTCGTTCAGCGAACGTCCGAACGCAATCGCGGCGGCGCTGGGAATTCCCGGTGCAAAAACGCGTGTGACCAACTGCGGTGTTCCCGTGCCGAAAGCCAGAGTCAAGGTGCGTGGCGCGCTGGATTCGCCGGCGGCCAAGGTGATTCCAGAAACGGAATTCGCGAAATTGAAATAGGGATTCGCACCGTCATGACCGTCGGCGTGCAGCACACCGCTCGTTCCGCTGGCGGATTCAATGTAAAGGACCAGCGGTGTGGGCAGCGCGGATTGACTTTTGTTGCGGATGGAGGCTTCGACATTCCACACGTTTGAGGCGCGATTGAAACGCATGGCGGAATAAAACACTTCCGCCTGCGCGGTGACGTCCTGCAACACGATGGGAACGCCGCCGACATTCAACGTTTTTTCCTCGGCACGAACGCTTTGAAACAGCAGCACGCTGAGCAGCATCAACGGCCAGACGCGACGAAATGGAGCATTGGCAATAGTCATGGGAGACAAAGCAGGTTGAAGACGAATCAAAGTTTTGATTTCCGACGAAGAGCGAACAGCACTGTTCCAAGCGCAACCAGAGCGGCCGTGCCCGGTTCGGGCACACGGGTGGCCTGGCTCATCCAGGCCAGCGATCCCGTGGCGTTCTGGTTGTCGAACAGATCGAGATACAAATTCAGTTGGCGTCCGGTGAGCGACGCCGGAATAGGCAGCGTGAGATAATAGGCAACCTGATGCGCGTAAGCCGGCGACAGGTCTGGAAATTCAATCGATTCGCGGCCAATGGCATTCGCATCGACCGGAATTCCGCCATCCGGCAGCGGCGCCCAAAATACGCCGGAACAATCCATCGTGAAAAAAATGGCGGCCAGCGACGAAAGCTCGTCCTGCAACGTCAGCGTGACGGAATCAAAGAAAGTTTCCGGCGCAAAGATTTCGTCGGTGGAAAAGCCGACGGCGATTTGAATCTGCTGAGGGAAAGCCGATTGCGGAATGAAAAGGGTTTGCAAAGCGGAATGAAGCGTTTCGCCATTTCCGGTTTGCAGGACAGCAACGGGATCAAGAATTACACCCTGGGCATCTGCATTTCTATGTGCGCCGAAAAAGATCAATCCACACAGGAGGATGGCAGCACAATGCCTCAAAGAGTTGACCTGGTTACGCTTCATGAAAGCTGACCGTAGAATATTTGGCGCAGGTCGGTAATGGGACTTTAGTGCCAGAGAACCCAGCAGTCGCAATGTTTCCCTCACTGCGTTTAAGAACTCGCTGGCGGTCGTCTCGCTGGCGTTCTCCAGGTACCAGCGCGAGTGCTGGTAAAGTCGATCTTGAAATATTCCGAGCGTCGCAGCGGAAGTATCATCTTTACCGCTGGTCACGATGTATCTGCAACGCGCGATCCGCGATTTCCTGAAGTTCGCGACCTTCAAAAGATGCGAAAGGGCCTTTGGCAGTAATTAGCAGTTCAGCTTCCAGTTCGAACTGTCCTCTTCCAGATCAATTGCAATTCCCGGGTTCAACGTGACCTGTTTGTTACCATCTGCCAGAACGATGATTTCCCCGCGATAAGCTTCAGCGATCAGTCTTTTCAATTGCCCCTGTGCATCCTGAACCGAAATCGGTTTCATGTCTGGACTGTCAGCGACTTCCGGCAAAGCCGGAGGGCCGCTTCACGACGCAAAGAACTTCTGAATTTCTTTCACCACTTCGACGAAGCGGTCCACTTCCTCCCGGGTGTTGTAAAAATAGAAGCTCGCGCGCGCCGTCGATTCCACGCCGAGTTTGTGCATCAGCGGTTGCGTGCAATGATGTCCGCCGCGCAACGCCACGCCCGCCTGATCGGCCAGCGTGACCACGTCGTGCGCATGAACATCCTTCAACAGAAAACTAACCAGGCCAGCGCGATTCTGCTTCGGGCCAAAGAGCCGGATGTTTCCGAGCGCGGCTAACTTTTCGTAAGCGTAGTTCGCGAGGTCCTGATCGTGTTTCCAGATGTTCTCGCGGCCGATGCCATCCAGATAATCCATCGCGGCGTGCAATCCGACCGGACCGGAAATGTCCGGCGTTCCCGCTTCAAACCGATGCGGCGCTTTTTTGAATTCCGTTTTTTGATAACTGACGGTCAGGATCATTTCGCCGCCACCCTGATACGGCGGCATGCCGTCCAGCAATTCCTGCCGCCCCCACAGCGCGCCGATTCCCGTCGGCCCGCAAATTTTATGACCGGAAAAAACAAAGAAATCGCAACCGATCGCCTGAACATCCACCGGCGTGTGTCCGGCGCTTTGCGCGCCATCAACCAGCGTCGTGATTCCCAGTTTGCGCGCGCGGGCGCAAAGTTCCGCCACCGGATTCACCGTTCCCATGGAGTTCGAAATGTGAACCATGGAAAAGAATTTCACGTCTTTCGTGAGCAACGAATCCAGCTTGCTCAAGCCCAGCAAACCTTCGTCGCCGGTGACCGGCACATACGCGATCTTCGCGCCGACGCGTTCCGCGAGAATCTGCCAGGGAACGATGTTGCTGTGATGCTCCATTTCGGTGAGCAGGATGACATCGCCGGCTTTGAGGTTTTTATAACCCCAGGAGTTCGCCACGAGATTGATGCCTTCCGTCGTGCCGCGAACGAACACGATTTCCTCCGGCGTTTTTGCATTGATGAATTTCGCCGTGCGGGCGCGCGCGGCTTCGAAGGCCGCGGTGGAACGATTGCTCAATTCGTGAATGCCGCGATGCACATTCGCATTGTCGCGTTCGTAGTAACGCTGCAACGCTTCAATCACCGCGCGCGGTTTCTGCGATGTGGCGGCGTTGTCGAAATAAATCAGCGGTTTTCCGTGAACCTGTTGGTTGAGAATGGGAAAATCGGCGCGAAGTCGGGACCAATCGGGATGGCTCATTGCAGATCTCCAATCACAACAGGCCAAGCTGAAGCTGCGCCGCTTCAGTCATCATGCCCTGATTCCATTGCGGTTCCCAGACGAGTTCGACCGTGACGTCGTCCACATTTTCGATGGACAGCAATTTGTTTTGCACGTCCTGTTGAAGAACCGGGCCCATGCCGCAGCCGGGCGCGGTCAAAGTCATTTTGATCTCCACTTTGAAACTGTTACCGGCATTGGGCAACGCTTCGACGTGGCAATCGTAAATCAATCCGAGATCAACGACGTTGACCGGAATTTCCGGATCGTAAACGGTGCGCAACTGATTCCAGATTTCCTTTTCCACCTGTTCGATTGTGGCGGGAGCGCCAGCACTCGGAACGGCCGGCTTCGCTGTGACTTCAAGGCCGAGCGCGTCGGCGTCCTGGCCGCCAATACGAAACATGTTTCCGTTTACGACCACGGTGTAGCTGCCGCCGAGCGATTGAGTGATGTAGGCGGTTTCGCCTTTTTGGAGAGTGACTTTGGTGCCGACGGGCACCACCGCGGCTTCAACGTCGCGGCGCAGGACTACGGGTTCGCTGTTGTACATAATCAATTCCTCTTTCGCAGAATCACGTCTGCTCGTTCTCGGTGCTGACCGGCTGGCCTTCGCCCTTCAGCGCTGCGGTCAATGCATGCCACGCCAGAATCGCGCACTTCACGCGCGCGGGAAATTTGTAAACGCCCGCAAACACCGCGAGCTTGCCGATGTTCTCCTGCGGCTTGCCGGTCATCACCATTTCGTGAACCTGCTGAAAGGTTTCCATCGCTTCGGCTTTGGTTTTGCCTTTGATGTTTTCCGTCAGCAACGACGCCGACGCTTTCGAGATACAGCAGCCGGAACCGACAAAGCTCGCGTCCTGAATGCGGTCGCCTTCAAGCACGAGGAAGAGCTTCAGATTGTCGCCACAAAGCGGATTGTGTCCCTGCGCGGAACACGATGCCGCGGGCGTTTCGTGGAAATTCCGGGGCTGCTTGCAGTGATCCAGAATGACCTGCTGATAAAGATCGTTTAGGTCTTCGAACATTTTGAAAAGCGCAGCCGTGTCCCGTTACTTCGCGAGTTCCAGATGCGGATTGTTCTCGAGCCGGTCCCAGACGATTTTATCCAGCTCTTCACGGGCGGATTCGCACTGAATGCGCTCGATGATTTCTCCGGCGAACGCATGAATCAACATGCGCCGGGCCGTGGGTTGATCGATACCGCGCGAACGCAGATAAAAAATCGATTCGTCGTTCAACTGTCCAACGGTCGCGCCGTGCGTGCATTTGACGTCATCGGCATAAATCTCCAATTGCGGCTTTGTGTCCGCCGTGGCGTCGTCGGATAACAACAGGTTTTTATTCGTTTGCTTGGCGTCGGTTTTCTGCGCGATCTGACGGACGAGAATGCGGCCGTGGAAAACGCCTTTCGATTTGTCGTCGAGAATGCCGTTGAAATATTCGTGGCTGGCGCAATGCGGTTGCGCATGTTCAACGATCATGTGGTGATCCGCCAGTTGTTCGCCGCGCGTCAGATAAAGCCCGTTCAACACGCATTCCAGACCTTCGCCGTCGAGTTTCGTGCGAATGTTGTTTCGCGACAGTTTCGCGCCCAGCGCAAAGGAATGAACCCACACGTTGCTGGAACGGCCGAACAATCCTTGAATGGCGGCGATATGAAATGACTCCGGCGCTTCGTCCTGGAATTTCACGAGTTCAACATTCGCGTTATCGCCTGCCACCAGTTCGGTCACCGCATTGGTGAAGTAAGCCGCCTTGCTGGTATGAAGATAACTTTCGATCACCGTCAATTTGCTGTTGGCCTCAGCAAGAATCAGATTCCGCGGTTGAACGGCAGTGCCCGCCTGTTTTGCGGTGGAAATAAAAATCAGTTGCACCGGCTCGCTGACCTCCACTCCGGCGGGAACGTGAATGAAAACGCCGTCTTCAAAAAAGGCCTGATTCAATGCCGCGAAAGCATTGCCGTTGGACTGGACGTGTTGGCCGAGATGTTTTTCAACCAACGCGCCGTTTTCGGTAAGCGCAGCGGCGAGGTTCTGAACTTTCACTCCATCCGGAATGGCGTTGCACGCGGAAAGTTCGGAAGCGAAACGACCGTTGACGAACACCAGACGATTGCCCGCGGGTTGGTTGAACGCAGCGGTTTTGACAGCGTCCTTCACTGCGGCGTCGATGGCGAAATCTGTCGCCGGCTGGAACGGTAGTTTGGCGATGGGCGCCACGTTGGTGAAACGCCAGTCTTCATCGCGCAGTGTGGGAAAGCCTTGTTCCGCAAAGCTGGAAATACCGGCTTTGCGCAGCGGCAGCAGCCAGGCAGGCTGGCCGCGTTTTTCGAACCGCTCAAAGCTCTTTACGTATTGATCGGTTTCGTTTGAGTTCTGTGTTTCGATCGCTTGAACCATAACAATGATGCACGGCAAATTGCCGGAAATTTAGTGCGATAGTGTTCCATGACCGCCGAGGTTGTGCAAGTTTTCGCGGCTGCACGATTGGAACATCAAAATTGAAACAGGAAAAACTGAAAGCCCTGCTGCGAAACGAAATGGATTCCGTAGATTAGAATCAATTTACCGGTCCAGAACCGCAAGTGATTCTGCTATCTCGCCAGTGCAATGAGATAACGTTGAAAGCGTGTGACTTCCGAAGCTTTTCCCAGTTCCGTGTAAATCTGATGCAGATTACTGCAGATGCGCAGAAACATCCGGCGCGCGCTGGCCGGCGCGAGAAAATCGTCGTTCAAACTGTAATTGCCGCGTTGAAGATACTGAACGCAATCCGCCTTGCTCAACAGTTGACCGTTGTTGAACGGATCAATGTAAATCTCATCCGAACTGGATTGATACCGGCAGATGAAATGTCCCGGCATTCCAATCCCGATAATCGGCAATCCCAGCCGCCGGGCAATGAGCATGTAAAACAAGCTGAGATTGATTGGATTTCCGAGCCGCCGGTCGAGCACGCAATTCAGATAGCTGTTTTCCGCTTCGTAATAGTTCTCCGAATTTCCGGTAAAGCCGAGTTCCTTGAAGAGATACACGTTCAGCACGGTGAGCTTTTCTTCGGCGCTGAATTCCAGGGCGATTTTTTCCCGCGCCGCGTTCGCATATTCATCCAGCAACGCCTGATACGCCTCCACATTGATCTCGGGATAAGTGGTGCGCGCCAACAGCCATGCGCCGGTTTCAAGATCAAACTCTTCACCGAATTTCAGGCAGAACGAAAGAAACCGCGTGTCCGCCTGCTGCCGTTCGAAATGCCCGAGAATATCCCGGACATGCGCGCGCAAAACGGGATCATTGCTCAATGCGTGTGGGAGCAGCCAGTTTGTATCTCCGCACGAAATTATTTTTTGGCGAACTGCCCGGAAAACTGCGGGATCGTCATCGGCGAGAAGCTTGATCAACGCCGCCTGTTCGGTCGGAGAAAGTGGAGCCGCGGCGGAAGTGGTGGCTGGCGAACTCATGCTGCTGTCCTAATGAACCAAACCCGGCTGCTGATTTCAATGCGCAATCCCCAAAATTTATGGTCGTGAATCGCCATCCGGTTTACCAATCTCTCTCGACGTTTCCCGCGTTTTCTTTTCATGCGCAATGTTGTCCAGCGTTTCCTGCAACAGCCCGCGTTGTTCCGCACGCGACCGGCGCCGCACAATCCAGAAGTCCAACAATGCCACGATCATCGCCAGAATCACGGCCCCAAAACACGCCAGCCAATAAATGATCGTCAGCCAGGGACTTTGACGCAGCCGCGCGCTCAAAATGGTTTCGCCGGCAATCAACATTCCCGCAGCAAAACCCAAAAACAATAGGCCCATCCCGCGACGACGACGATCAGCATTGTGGCTCATTGGCAAAATCTATCATCGAAGACTGAAAGAGGCCGAGTGGATTCCTTCATTTTTGAAAATCAAATTCGGGGCGAAAAGCGGTGTTCTCCTTCGATATTTTCAACTTTGTAAAACTTGCTCCGTCTGGAGGAAATCAGTATTCCATCGCCCATGGATTCCAAGGAAGCGCTGGTGGCTCTCAATATGATCGAACACGTCGGGCCCGTTCGCGTCCGGCAATTACTCGAATTCTTCGCCGATGCGCCCGCAATTCTCCACGCTTCGAAACAACAGCTTTTACACGTCAACGGTATTGGTGAGGAAACTGCCGAGGCGATTTCGAATTGGGAAAAGACGGTGGATCTCACCGGCGAACTGCAACGCATTCGCGATTTCGGCTGTCATGTGTTGACGCAGCACGATGCGGATTATCCTGAACTGCTGCGCCAGATTTACGACCCGCCAATCGTACTCTACGTCAAAGGCAAATTGATGCCGCAGGACAAAAACGGCGTTGCCATGGTGGGATCGCGAATGACCACGCATTACGGAATCGAAGTCGCGCGCAAGCTGGCGTATCAACTCGCGTATCTCGGCGTCACAGTTGTGAGCGGCGGCGCGCGCGGCATTGATACCGCGGCTCATCAAGGTGCGATCACTTCGAAAGGCCGAACCGTCGCGGTACTCGGCACGGGGATCAATCGCGTGTTTCCGCCCGAGAATGCGGAACTGTTCGAACGCATCGCAGCAAACGGCGCGGTGATGACGCAGTTCCCGTTCAACCGGCCCGCGGACAAACAATCGTTTCCCATTCGCAATCGCATCGTTGCCGGAATGACTTTGGGAACCGTGGTTGTGGAAGCCAATCTTTCGAGCGGCGCGCTAATCACCGCGAATTTCGCGACGGAATATGGCCGGCAGATTTTCGCTGTTCCTGGCCGCATTGATTCGCCGCGCAGCAAAGGCTGTCATGAATTAATCAAAAAAGGCGCGAAACTGTGCGAAGGCGCGGAGGATATTTTGAGCGAGTTTGAATACTTGTTTCCCGCCACGAACCGTCCTGCCGCTGCGAGCGAAACCGGCGTTCTGCCCGCGCTGGAACTTTCCGAAAACGAACAGAAAATCTTCAACACGTTGCAGTCGGAGGAATCAAGCATCGACGAAATCATCCGCCGCAGCGGCTTGCCGAGTTCGGCTGTTTCGGTTGGTTTGCTGGCGTTGGAGATGAAGCGGCTGGTAAAGCAGTTGCCGGGAAAGATGTTTGTGAAGAATCAGTGAGCGCCTTCGCAGACTTATTGGATGAGTCGAGCGCGATAGAATCGAGAGGAACCGTTTGTAGTCCAGACATTAAAAACAGACAACACTCCGTCGGGCCAGTCAGAATTGGTGAGAGGTTCCCAGTCGATCAGATTCGACGAGGACTGAATCAGATAATTCCTCCCTGCCGTTCCCTGGAAATTGAGCTGCAGACTTGCATTGCTTTGCGGAGACAGCCACATCCTCCCCCCCGGCCAAGCCGCGGTCCACCATGGTGCCGTGACGGGCACCAGTTCGCCCGTGGACAACAGACGTGCCGGATAGACATCCGGCGGAACTCCAGCAGGATTGTGGAAACTGACTCCCACCAATGCTGCCGGTGTAATCGCTCCTGAAGAGTTCCCGAAAAAAATCTGGTGGGTTCCACCGCCGGCAAACGAACCTGACCAGTTGTTGATCGCCAGTGACATGTTCGACGAGATGGCAGCGAAGTGAATTATCGTCGGTGCGTTGCTTGCAAACGTAAGCGAACCCCCGAAACTTCGCAGTTGGCCGAACTCCTGATCGCCCGGCGCCACAGTGAGGCGGCTGCTGTTATTCAGCGTGAACACTCCAGATTGACGAATTGTGCCCCCGGTTTGTAGAAACTGGCCGGGAAGATTTTGGGGGCTGGGTGATCCGATAGTCAAATTCGACACGATAATCTGCCCGCCGCTTTGGATCAACCCACCGTAAAGCCCGGCAGGTCCGGTTATGATTTCCGGCGCCATCAATGTGCCGCCAGAGACATGAACCGGACAAGGCGCAGGCCCAGCACCGTGGGGTGCCACGATAATGCTCCCAGCGACGATGTTCGTCCCACCCGTTTGAAGATAAGAACCATCCGGCATGCTGATCTTTGCACACGACAGCGTTCCCCCGGCTAGCCCATATCCACCATGCCACCAATCCCACGAGGTGCCCCGGCCACTGGACTCTCCCGACGTTGAAATCGCGCCGTTGACGGTCACTTTCCCGCCGTATTGGACAAAGTATGCGCGCCCGTCCAGAGTCATCCCGTTCACATCTACAATGCCGTTTGAAAGCGTATAGCTGCCGTCGTGAATCGAGACATATCCACGCAACAGCCCGCCGGTTTGCATTGCGGTACCGCCCGATAACCCTGCAAGATTAGTTCCGCCGTGTAGCAAGTAGTCTGCGGCACCTCCGCCCGTCCCGGATCGAACGATTCCCCCGCGCTGGACTAGGGTGCCGCCAGTGAAATATGTCGTTGTGTCGTATACGCCATTGTTTAGCAAATATACCCCGCGTTCTAGATGCACAATCCCCGCGGAATTCGTGCCACCGTCCTGCACGAACACGTTGCTGCTTCCCCCGCCTAAAAACACCTGCGTCACGGTTAGCAAGCCGTCGGACATGTGGTAAAGGCCGGGCCCAATATATCCCACATCCATCTGCCCCCCGGATACGAGTGATCCAGCGGCCTGTGTGAAGGTGCCGCCGATAGACAGACCGATGCCGTTCGGACCGTTAATGCGCAGTGATGACGCAAGCAGCGTGATGGCGGAATTGCTGCCGATCGAAAGCGAACTAACCTCGAGAGGGGTTTGGAATCCTACGTAATTCAAAAGCAGGGTGTTAAACGAATCAGCCGGTGATGAAATCGTGATCGAATTCACTGCGAGGCTTTCCGGAAAATATTGTGCGGTACCGGAGCCAACCGCTACCGCTTTCCACCCCGAATTGGTGATCAGTATCGTCTGGTTCGTAGCCGGCAGCGCGCCAAGCGACCAATACGGATCCTCCCAATTGCCACTTGTCAGATTCGTCCAACTGTTCACTTGGGCGTGAGCAGCGGAGAGAAAAAAGAAAATCGCGACGCGGACGCCATGGCGTCGGCACAAGTCGAGAACGTGGACGACCGCCCTGCGCAAGTTGTTGGAGGAATCCATGACAGAAAAAGCGGTGAAGACACTGCCAACAAAGCCGCAGGCCAACCAGTGGGCTAACGCCTACCGGAGGGAGAATCGTACTCGGCCTCCGGATGCTTGCGTGTTTGTTTCCCGCTGTAATTTTCGTGGAGTCACGCAACGTGAAGCGACAGGTCCCGTTTCAAAAGCAATTCGCGTTAATTCGTGAAATTCGCGTAAACGTCCGTTCCGGTTCACCTTGTTTCAAAATCTGCGTGCGCTTCGAGTTTGCGCGATTACGATAGAAGCAAATGTCCGACGCGTATCAGGAACTTCTCGATTCGACCATTGAGCATCTGCAAAGTCTCAAGGCGCGCGGCGTTCGTTTTGTTTCCGTTTCGCCGGAAAATCTGTCGGCGCTGAGCGCCTCTCCCCGTCCAGCGGTTTCACAATCCAGACCAGCACCGACACCATCACGTCCGACGCAAAGACCGAGTTCCTTTTCGCCCGCGACCAATCCGTCGCCCGTGCGACCGGTGACGCCAACACTCCAAACGCTTTCCACCCACCCCACTGTTGTCTCACCGATTCCGGCCGCTTCATCCGATGCGAAAGCCGCCGCGTTTGCTGAATTGCAGCAGCGGGTGCTGGCCTGCGTGAAGTGCGATCATCTGGTGGCCGCGCGGAAAAACGTCGTCTTCGGCGTGGGCAACATCAATGCCGAGCTGATGTTCGTTGGCGAAGCGCCGGGTGCGGATGAAGATGCACAAGGCGAGCCGTTCGTCGGCAAAGCGGGTCAGCTTTTGACAAAGATTATTCAAACGATGGGTTTGAATCGCGACACGGTTTACATCGCGAATATTTTGAAATGCCGTCCGGACACGCTCGGCCAGAGTGCTGGAAACCGCAAACCGACGCCGGAAGAAATGCAGACCTGCATTCCGTTTTTGCACGAGCAGATTGATTTGATTCAACCGAAGGTTCTGGTCGCGCTCGGTGCCACAGCGGTGGAAGGGTTGCTGGGAAAAACCGTTGGCATTACGAAGCTGCGGGGCAATTGGCAAACGTATCGCGGCATTCCATTGATGCCGACGTATCATCCGGCGTATCTGTTGCGCAATCAGGCGTTGAGCGAAAAGCGCCGGGTGTGGGAAGACATGCTTCAGGTGATGGAAAAACTCGGAATGCCAATCAGTGCGAAGCAGCGGAATTACTTTCTGAAAGCGAACTGAGCAAATCTTCCGATCAATTCCGTTTCAGAGAAATAATTCTGACAGGAACCTCTCCTTCCGTGGTTTTCAAAATCAATTCCGCGCCGATCGCATCAGCTTCGCGGCGCACGTAGCCCAACGCGAGATGAGTTTTGAATCGTGGTGAATTTACCGCGCTGGTCACATAGCCGATTTCTTTGTCCGCCTGAAACAGTTTGTCGCCTTTTTCCGGCAGCGATTTCAAATCGGAACCGAGATCCAGAACGCGCAATTCCCGATTCACACGGCCAATGGTGTGAATGCGATTCAGCACTTCCTGGCCGATGTAACAGCCTTTGTTGTAACTCACCGCCCGCTCGTCGATCCCGCATTCCGGCGGCAGATTCGTTTCGTCCATGTCCATGCCGAACCGCGGAATTCCCGCTTCAATTCGCGCCGTTTCAAACGCCTGCCAACCGCACCCTGTGCCGCCATTCGCCTTCGCGCTGGCAATCAATTTGTCCGCGACGGCGCCCAGCGATTGCGTTGGAACGAATAAATCAAAACCGCTGGAGCGCAGTCGCGGCTGGTTCATCAGATAAATCTCACCGAGCGTCGCGTCCGTGAATTTGATGAAGCGAAAAGGCGTTCCGGGAATTTCAGAAAAAATCTCCAAACCGCGCACAGCAGCTTCCGCCTTGGGACCTTGCACGCTCAATAATCCGTAATGCGGCGCCACATCCACAATCTGCACGTCGTCCGCGACCAGATATTTTTCGAGCCGTTGCGAAATGGCATCGGTGAGGCCCGGCTCGAAATCCAGCAGCAATTCGTCGGCGAGACAAAACACGTTCAAGTCGCTCTGCATTTTCCCCTTCGCCGTGACCAACGCGGCGTAACAGCCTTCGCCGATTTGAAGCCGTTTCACATCGTTCGTGATCTGGCCGTGAAGAAAGCGAACGCGATCCGCGCCGGTCAGACAAATCCGTCCGCGAAAACTCAGGTCGATGACGCCAACCGATTCGCCGAGAGCCGCGTGTTCCGCGAGCCAATCGCCGTAATCATTGATCATTCCCATGCCGTTCAATTCGCCGAAACGGCCGCGCAACTCATGATGAAATTCGTGCAAAACCAGCGGGTGCATTGGCTTTATTTGAAGGGATTTTCCGCGCGGCGCAATCGCCAATCTCGCCGCAGCGCAAAACCAAGATTCCTTTGGTAATACATTCGAGTTTCCAGATCGGTTGAAATCCAGTGATCAATGCGCAGGTGTCGGCCGGTAACCGGCCCAAACCATCAGGAGTGATGCGAATGTAAACACTCCAGGCGCGAGACATTGCTCCAGCGTGATCGCGTCTCCGCCAAAAATCGACAGCACATTCGCAAAAGAAAATCCCAACCACAACCGGGCCGTCTTTCGATCCGGATTGCGTTTCAGCGAACGAAATCCCGGCACGCCTGCGATGCAAACGCCAGCGATGGAAAAAATAGTCGCGGCGCGCGGACCGGCTGTTTTCCAGCCGATCACGCAAAGAATGACCAACGCGAGAATCATTGTTTCGAAGCCGCCCCAGTTGAATCGCCGTTGTGAAGCCAGCAATCCAGCAATCGCCAGATCGCCGACCGCAAAGCCAATGACAAACCAGAAATTTCCGTGTTGCTGGATCAGGCTGACGATCAGAATGACATCCAGAACTCCCCAGAGCAGCCAGCTCGCGAAACTTTGTCCCTTGCCGCTTTCGCGCAAAATCCGGATGAACATCGGAACGAACATCAACATGGCGAAAATTCCGCCCGCCGTGCTGAGAAGATCGTGATACGTCATCCGACAATGTAGTTGCTGATCGGACAAAACGTCGAGCAAAGGCTGTTCAATCGAAACATCAACGAGTGAATCACGCGGATGAAAACCCGTTTGATGTCATTCAACTTCTGTCGGGCGAGGTTTCATCAAGACTGCCGATTATTCCCGCTCCAAATTTTCTAAAATCTTTTGTTGACTAAACAGTCAACTGATTTAATGTGCTTCAACGTTCAGCGAATCCTGTGGTTCGCCGATAAGAGAAAAGAAAGTTTATGGGCCGTTGCAGTGATGCCAAACAAAGATTGATGGAAGCCGTTTCAGAGCTGATCTGGACGGGTTCTTATGGCAGCACCACCATCGACCAGATTTGCGACAAGGCGGGCGTCAAAAAGGGAAGTTTCTATTATTTCTTCGATTCGAAAGCGGATCTTGCATTGGCCGCCCTGGAGGCGAACTGGAACTGCAAGCGCGCCGAGTTGGATTCCATTTTTTCCCCCACGGTTCCTCCGCTGGAACGGCTGCGTCGCTATTGCGAATATGGCAATAAATACCAGCGCGAAATTCAAAAGAAATGCGGTTGCGTGCTGGGTTGCCCGTTGTTGACGCTGGGCGCGGAAATCTGCACGCAGGAAGTCGGTTTGCAGAAAAAAATCCAGGAAATCCTGGAGCAAAAGCGCAAGTATCTCGAATCAGCTATCCGCGATGCGCATGCTGCGGGACAGATCGATGCGCCGGATGCCGCCGCCAAAGCGCGGGTGCTGTTCGCGTATTACCAGGGGCTTCAGGCCGAAGCGCGGATCAAGAACAGCCTGACCATTCTGCAGGACGCGATTCGCGGAACGTATGATCTGCTGGGAGTCAAAGCAGCCGATCAGGTGCTCGCATAATTTTTTAAAATTTTTTTGATCTTAAATTTGACTAAATAGACAACTACTGGAAAAGGTAAAACCATGAATGCAGTTCAAGAAACAAAAATCGACCGGTTCGCAAGTCGCTGTGTGGCGTCCTGCCAAAAGCTGCTCGCGCAAATCAAACGCGCCAAAGACGCCATCGAAGAAGAATTTCGCAGTTCCGTCCGCACCCACGAACAAGTCCTTCGCCTCGCGTTGAACGAAGCCGAAGCGCTCGCCTGGGAAACGGATTATCCGCACTTGTTCTTCCCGGATCTCGCTCGCGAAAAAGCGGTGGCCGTGGCCTCGTGGAACAAGCATCAGCAACATCTTCAACGCTCGTCCAGGCGGTTCCAACTCGCCGCCTGACGCGCGCCACTCAATAACAAACCCAACCTTTAAATCATCTCAGAATATGAACGGGAAATATTTTCGTCTCGCCGCCTCACTTTCAACCGTTGCCGCCGCGTCACTCGCTTTGACCGGCTGCAACCAGTCCGAAGCCCAAACCTCCGCGCCGCCACCGCCCGCCGTGACCGTCGCTCCGGTCGAGCATCAGCAAATTGTCGAATGGGCGGAATTCACGGGTCGCACCGAACCGCTGGAATCCGTGGAGATTCGTCCGCGCGTTTCGGGTTACATCCAGGAAGTGAAATTCCAATCCGGCCAGCTCGTAAAAAAAGGTGATGTGCTGTTCGTCATCGATCCGCGCTGGCATCAGGCTGCGTTCGCCAAAGCACAGGCGGATGCTGACCGTGCCAAGGTTCAATTGGAGAATGCGAAACGCGAAGCAGATCGCACCGCGCAATTGCTTACGAACAAAGCCATCTCAACCGAGGAAGCCGATGCGCGCATCGCACGGTTCCAGGAAGCGAAAGCGGCTTTGCTCGCCGCTGAAGCCGCCCGCGATTCCGCGAAACTCGATCTCGAATACACCGAAGTCCGCGCGCCGATTGAGGGTCGCGTGAGCCGCGCGTTGCTCACCGAAGGCAATTACGTCAGCGGTGTGGCGGGAAATACAACGCTGCTCACCACGCTCGTTTCGATTGATCCTGTTTACGTTTACGCGGATATCGATGAGGAAACGCTGCTGAAGTTCAATTCGCTCGCGGCTTCCAAAAAACTCGAAACCGATGCGAACGGTCATGTTCCGGTCGAATTGCAATTGGCCGATGAATCGGATTTCTCGCATCGCGGTTACGTCGAGTCGTTCGACAATCGTCTCGATCCCAACACCGGCAGCATTTTGTTGCGCGCCGTTTTTCAAAATGACAACGGCCGCATTGTTCCTGGATTGTTTGCCCGCATTCGTATTCCGCTGAGTGATCGTCATAACGCGTTGCTCATCGGCGAACGAGCCATCGGCACTGATCAATCGCAGCAATACGTCCTCACGCTGACCGAAACCAACACTGTCGCGTATCAATCCGTGAAACTCGGACCCGTGATCGATGGCAAACGCGTCGTGCGATCCGGTTTGCGCGGCGATGAAAAAATCGTCGTGAACGGACTGCAACGCGTTCGCTCAGGAATGGCCGTCACGCCGCAAATGGAAACGGCGCGGACGCAAACCGACGCCAGCGTCGCCCAGCGCTGACTTCCAACAATCTCAATCCCTTAACCCGGAGGAACCGAACGAACGGAGATCGCGCGAATCGTCAGCCAATTTAAATCCGCTGCGCCGCCGATCTCCGTTTTTGAAAGTGCTTCTCACGCACCCGCTTTCTCCAAATCCAATCAGATTATGAATTTCTCTCATTTTTTTATCCGGCGTCCGATCTTCGCCGGCGTGCTCTCAATGCTCATCTTCCTCATCGGCGCGATCGCGATGTGGAAACTGCCCATCAGCGAATATCCCGAAGTCGTTCCGCCCACAATCGTGGTGCGCGCTACCTATCCCGGCGCGAATCCGAAGACCATTGCCGAAACCGTCGCTTCGCCGCTCGAACAGGCGATCAACGGCGTTGAAGATTCGCTCTACATGTTTTCGCAATCCACCGGCGACGGCGTGATGACGCTGACCGTCACGTTCAAACTCGGCACGGACGTGGACAAAGCCCAGGTGCAGGTGCAGAACCGCGTTTCGCAATCGCTGCCGAAATTGCCGGAGGAAGTGCGCCGTCTCGGTGTCACGACGACCAAGCAATCGCCCGATCTCACGATGGTGGTTCACTTGTTTTCGCCGAACAATCGTTACGATGAAGTTTATCTTCGCAACTACGCGACGCTTCAGGTGAAGGATGTGCTCGCTCGCATTTCCGGCGCCGGCGAAGTGCGCGTGTTCGGTTCCGGTGATTACGCGATGCGTGTCTGGCTTGATCCCGACAAACTCGCCGCGCGCAATCTGACGGCCAGCGATGCTGTCGCCGCGATTCGTGAACAGAACGTGCAGATCGCCGCGGGCGCGATTGGTCAGCAGCCCGTCAGTTCGCCGGTGAATTTCGAAATGCAGATCAACGCCAAAGGGCGTTTGGTTTCAGCCGAGGAATTCGGCCAGATTATCGTCAAGACCGGGCCGCATGGCGAAAAAACTTTGCTCAAGGATGTCGCTCGCGTGGAACTCAGCGCCGACAGTTACGCGCTCCGTTCGTTGTTGAACAACAAACGCGCGGTGGCGTTGCCGATCTTCCAAACGCCCGGCGCGAATGCGCTCGAACTTTCCGCCAACGTGCGCAAGACGATGGAGGAATTGAAAAAGAACTTCCCGGACGGCGTGGATTATTCCGTGGTTTACGATCCGACGGTGTTCGTCCGCCACTCGATTGACGCGGTGATTCACACTTTGCTCGAAGCAGTTTTGCTCGTGGTGATCGTCGTGATTCTGTTTCTGCAAACCTGGCGCGCATCGATCATTCCGCTGGCGGCTGTTCCGGTATCGCTGGTTGGAACTTTCGCGGTGATGCTCGCGTTCGGATTTTCGATCAACAACCTTTCTCTGTTCGGACTCGTGTTGGCGATCGGCATTGTTGTGGATGACGCGATCGTCGTTGTTGAAAACGTGGAGCGAAATATCGCGCTCGGTTTTGCGCCGCCGGAAGCCGCGCGGCGCGCCATGCGTGAAGTCACCAGTCCGATCATTGCAACTGCGCTGGTGCTGTGCGCGGTGTTTGTTCCGACCGCATTCATCAGCGGTCTGACCGGCCAGTTCTACAAGCAGTTCGCGATCACAATTGCGATCTCAACCGTGATTTCCGCGATCAACTCGCTCACGCTTTCGCCCGCGCTCTGCGCCGTGTTGTTGAAAGATCATCACACCAAAAAAGACTGGTTTGCGCGCGGCATGGAAAAAGGTCTCGGCTGGTTTTTCCGTCCCTTCAATCGCGCGTTCGCCTGGGCCGGAGATAAATATTCCGGCGGCGTGGCGTCGATTCTCCGCAAAAGCGTGGCGGCGCTGATTATTTACGCGGGCCTCGTGTTTCTGACCGGCTGGAGTTTCGACAAGGTTCCTACGGGCTTCGTGCCGACGCAGGACAAGCAATATCTCGTCGCGTTCGCGCAATTGCCTGATGGGGCCTCGCTGGATCGCAGCGAAGAAGTCATTCGCCGCATGTCAGACATTGGTTTGAAACAGCCCGGCGTGAAAGATGCCGTGGCATTTCCCGGATTGAGCATCAGCGGTTTCAGTGTTGCTCCGAATGCAGGCATCGTCTTTTTCATTCTCGATCCTTTTGAAGATCGGACAACGGAAGAACTCAGCGGTTCAGGCATAGCCGCCGCGTTGAATCAGAAGTTCGCAGGAATTCAGGACGCCTTCATTCTCGCGGTTCCGCCGCCACCGGTGCAGGGCCTGGGCACAATTGGCGGATTTAAACTCTACGTCGAAGATCGCGCGGATCTGGGTTACGACGCGCTCTACCAGAACGTTCAGGCCATCATGGGCAAGAGTCGTCAAACGCCCGGACTCGCCGGCGTGTTCTCGACTTTCACGGTGAACGTGCCGCAGCTCGATGCGGACATCAATCGCGTGAAAGCCAAACAACAGGGCGTGCCGCTGCAAAATCTCTTCGAGACGATGCAGATTTATCTCGGCTCGCTTTACGTGAATGACTTCAACCGTTTCGGTCGCACGTATCAGGTAATCGCGCAGGCGGATTCGGAACATCGCGATGGCGCGGAAGACATCACGCGTTTGAAAACCCGCAATGATCGCGGCCAGATGGTTCCGTTGGGAACGCTGGTGGACGTCAAACAAACGCACGGGCCGGATCGCGCCATGCGTTACAACGGTTATCCCGCGGCGGAAATCAACGGCGGACCCGCGCCGGGATACAGCTCCGGCCAGGCTGAGGCATTGATCACGAAGCTGGCGAAAGACACTTTGCCCAAAGGCACGGCAGTGGAATGGACCGAGCTGACGTATCAACGCATTCTCGCAGGCAACACCGCCTTCTATGTTTATCCGTTGTGTCTGCTGCTCGTGTTTCTCGTGCTCGCGGCGTTGTATGAAAGTTTCCGTCTGCCGCTGGCGATCATTCTCATCGTGCCCATGTGTTTGCTGTTTGCGATCGCAGGCGTTTCGTTGAAAGGCGGCGACAACAACATCTTCACGCAAATCGGTTTGATCGTGCTCGTGGGACTGGCGTGCAAAAACGCCATTCTGATCGTCGAGTTCGCGAAACATAAACAAGACGAAGAAGGCATGTCGCCATTCCAGGCGGCGGTGGAAGCGAGCCGGTTGCGCTTGCGCCCGATTCTCATGACTTCGATTGCGTTCATCGCGGGCGTGTTCCCGCTGGTGGTGGCTCACGGCGCGGGCGCGGAAATGCGTCAGGCGATGGGCGTGGCGGTGTTCGCAGGAATGATTGGCGTGACAGTGTTCGGGTTGTTTCTCACGCCCGTGTTTTACGTCGTGTTGATGAAGCTCGGCTTCCGCAAGAAAACTGTCGCAACCAGCAAAGGCGCGCTTGGTTCTGCGGGTGCAACGGCAGTGATCATTGGAATCCTATTGCTGAGCAGCGCAACCTCGAGCCAGGCATTCTGGAAAATCGGGCCGAATTACAAACAGCCCACGAACGCCGTTCCTGAGAATTACAAATCGGCCGATCTCGGCGAATGGAAAGAGGGGCGTCCGCTCGATCACGTTCCCAAAGGCGCATGGTGGAATATCTTTGAGGACGCAAACCTGAACGAACTCGAAACGCAGGCACTGGTGGCAAACCAGGATTTGAAAGCCGCCGTGGCGCGCGTGGAACAATCCCGCGCCACCGCACGGGTTGCTCGCGGTGAACTGTTGCCGCGACTGGATTTCGATCCGAGTTTCACGCGCCAACGCTATTCGCCCAATCAGGTGCCGAGCTTTGGCGGTGTAACGGCCAACAAATTCAGCACGCCGCTGGATTTGAGTTACGAAGTGGATTTGTGGGGACGCGTTCGCCGCGGATTCGAAAGCGCTCGTGCCGATGCACAAGCCTCGCTCGCCACGTTTCACAATGTGCTCCTGACGCTTCAAGCTGATGTCGCACAGAATTATTTTCGTCTGCGCGCGTTGGACGCGGAGATTGCGACCGTAACGCAAACGGTTTCGCTGCGCGAAGAACAGGTGCGTCTGGTGCGCAGCCGGTATGAAGGAGGAATCGGCAACGAATTGGACGTCGCGCGTGCCGAAACGGAACTCGCAAACACGCAGGCCGAAGCGGCTTCGCTCGCACAACGCCGTTCGCAATTGGAAAACGCCATTGCAATTCTGGCCGGCCAGAATCCCGCAACATTTCGGCTCGCAGCAGGAACCAATGATTGGAATCCTCAGCCGCCAGTCATTCCAGCCGGTCTGCCCGCAGACTTGCTGGAGCGGCGTCCGGATGTTGCGAGCGCGGAACGCGAACTCGCTTCCGCGAATGCAAAGATTGGTGTGGCGAAGGCTGCGTTTTTTCCGGTGCTGACGTTGACCGGTTCGGGCGGTTATGTGAGCGGCGATGTGGATTCATTGTTCAAATGGGACAGCCGGACGTGGTCGCTGGGGCCGAGTTTGTCGCTGCCGATTTTTGCGGGCGGACGCAATCGCGCGAATTACCGGCGCGCGCAGGCGGCATTTGATGAAGCCGTCGCGCGCTATCGCCAGCAGGTGCTCGTGGCTTTTGGCGATGTGGAAAACAGCCTTTCGGGAATTCGTTACCTGGCCGATGAAGCCGCGGCCCGCCAGCGCGCGTTGGATCATGCGCGCCGCGCCGCTGATCTCGCCGATCAACGCTATCGTTCCGGCATTGTGAGTTATATCGACGTGGTCGATGCGAGCCGCGATGCTTTGTCCGCTGAACGCGCCAATGCGCAACTGGCCGGCCAACGATTGATCGCGGCGGTGCAGTTGATCAAAGCCCTGGGTGGCGGCTGGCATGAAGCAGAATTGTTCAGCCAATTAAAAGTGAAGAAATAAATGAAAACTCTTTCAGAGCGCTGGCTCCTTCTGCTGCTCGCGGCGGTGCAGTTCACGCACATTGTGGACTTCATGCTGATGATGCCGCTCGGGCCGCAGCTCATGCGCGATCTGCATATCACGCCCAAACAATTCAGCGCGCTGGTCGCAACTTATACGATCAGTTCCGGCGTGATTGGACTATTGACCGCGCCGTTCATCGACCGGTTCGATCGCCGCAAACTGCTGCTCGGCGCGTATTCCGGATTCATCATCGGCACACTGGTTTGCGCGATGTCGCACACGGCCGGCACATTGCTCATTGCCCGCGCAGTCAGTGGCGCGTTCGGTGGATTGTCGATTGCGATGGTGATGTCGATTATCGGCGATGTGATTCCTGCCGAGCGGCGCGCTGCGGGAATGGGAATTGTAATGACCGCATTTTCGGCGGCAGCGGCGATTGGTGTTCCGTTCGGGCTTCAACTCGCACAAAAGTTTCGCTGGGAAACGCCTTTCTTCGCCCTGGCGGAAATTGCGGCGACGATGTGGGTCGTCGCGTGGTTTGGCTTGCCCTCCGTGCGCGGACATCTCGATTCCGGTGATGCCGATCCGAAACGCGCGTTTGCGGCGTTGTTGCGCGATGCGAATGCCGGGCGCGCATTGTTGTTCATGGCGTTCACCGTGGTGGGCCATTTCGTAATTATTCCGCTGCTGTCGCCGTATCTGGTTTCGAACCTGGGATTGCCGGAGCGGAATTTGTTTCTCGTTTATTTCATCGGGGGTGTGCTGACGGTTTTCACCGCGCCGCTGGTGGGACGATTGGCGGATTCGCTGGGACGTTTGCGCGTTTTTGCGGTGATGGTTTCCGTGGCGTGTGTCGTGACTTTGGTTCTGACCAACACCGGTCCGCTGCCGGTCTGGGCTGTGCTGATGTTGACGGGAATGTTCTTCGTGTTTGCGAGCGGAAGATTTGTTCCCGGCCAGGCGATCATGACGTTGGCCGTCCCAGCGTCGCGTCGCGGTGCGTTCATGAGCTTGAGCGGATGTTCGCGCGATCTGGCGATGGGTTTCACTTCAACGCTCGGTGGCTGGATTGTGACGCGGGAACCTTCCGGACGGCTGGCGCATTTTCATTGGCTGGGCTGGATCGCGGTCGCGGCGGGTGTAATCAGTGTGTGGCTGGCAAGCCGCGTGCAGATGAACGAGAAAGCGGCGCCGGTTCCGCTTCCAGCTTCGACCGCAGAAGCAGCTCTGGAAGTTTGATGTTGAATTAATATCGCGGCCGGAGCGCGGGTCTGTGACCCGCAGCAACTTTGGTACGCCGAGAGCGTTCACTTGATCGAAAGCTTGCGGTAAGAATTAAATTGCTGCGGGTCACAGACCCGCGCTCCGACGTAATTCTCACACAATTTCCAGCGGGCACTTCGGTACCGCATCAAGAAATGCCTGGCCGTATTGCTTGGCGAGCACACGATTATCCAACACCACGACAATGCCGGTGTCGGATTTCGTGCGGATCAGGCGCCCGACGCCTTGCCGGAATTTCAAAATCGCTTCGGGCAGTGAGAATTCTGAAAACGAATTTCCGCCGCGCGCTTCAATGGCTTCCAGACGCGCTTCGATCAACGGATGATCCGGCACTGCGAACGGCAGCCGCGTGATGATCACGTTGCTCAGCGCGTCGCCGGGAACATCAACGCCCTGCCAGAAACTGTCGGTGCCGAACAGCACGGAGTTCACGTCCTCCTTGAACTTCTCCAACATCACCGAGCGCGGCGTGCCGGCGCCCTGGACGAAACACGCGATGCCCAGTTCGTTGAAGAACGGTTCCATGCGTTCGCCGAGTTCCTGCATCAGCTTGTAATTCGTGAAAAGCACAAACGCTTTGCCGTGCGTTTGCCGGATGAAATGCTGGATCCAGTGTTCGAGCGCACTGGAATAACCCGGCTCGCGCGGATCAGGCATTTTCTTCACGACAAACAATTTCATCTGCTGCTCGTAATCGAACGGCGTGCCGACCTGGAGTTGAACTGCGGATTCAGCGCCGACGCGGCGGGTGAAATATTGGAGAGGATCTTTTCGCAGACCCGTCATTCTCCCGGTCACCAATCTTTCCGTACTACTGGAAACTTCCTTTTTAGCGGGAGACTGGCGGGACGCCTGTCCGACGGTGGCAAGCGTGGCGCTGGTCATGATGACCGACGTGCCGCTTTCGAATAATCGGCGACGCAGGAAATCCGCGACATCCACGGGCGCGGCGTTCAAAGCCAGATTGCGCTGGGTTTTGCCGGTGCGCTCCACCCAATACACATGATCGTCCACGTTCTGGCTCAGAAATTCCGCAACCTCGACTTTCAGATCGCCAAGCCGCCGATTGCATTCGATCAATTCCTGGCCGATGTCCTTGTCTTCACTCAGCTTGATCAATTCACTGACCGCTTCGCGCAATCGTTGGATGGGCAAAGTCACATTGTCCTGAACCAGTTCCGCACGGCGAATGCGGAGTTCCGTCCAGGCGCGCCGCCGCGCTTCGGCATTTTCTCCGCCAAAGGAATTTTTCCGCACGGACTGGCTGAGTTCGTCACAAGCATGTTCGACGTTTTCAAAAAATTTGTCCGCTTCGTGCAAAAGTTCGGCGACCAGCTTTACCGAACTGCCGCTGTGCATGGTGGCGAGCAAGCCTTTTTCCGTGCGCGGATTCCACAGACGGTTCAGCGCGTAACGCATCTGCCCGCTCGAAACGCTGAGACCGATGTGCTTCGAGGCGACGCTTTCCATCGTGTGCGCTTCATCGAAAATCACGAAGTCGTTCTTGAACAGAATGCCACCGTCCATTTCTTCATCGATGCCGCCCAGCAAGGTGAAAAAAAGTGTGTGGTTGAGCACCAGCACGTCGGACGACATGAATTTATTCCGCGCGCGCTGAAAGAAACAGATGCCATGATCCTTGCTGAAGTCGGATTGATAACCGCAGATTTTCGGCGAACACAATCCACGTTCCGAGCAGACCTGCGCCCAGACTTTGGGATCCGGTTCGATTTCAAAATCGGAGAGGCTGCCGTCCTTGGTTTCCTTCGCCCATTCGTAAATGCGCTGGAGTTCTTCCGCTTCGGAAGAAGTGAAAAGATTTCCCGACTGCTGCATCGCTTTCTGAAGGCGGCGCGTGCAGAGATAATTCGCGCGGCCTTTGAGCATGGAGAAGCTGAACTTCACCGGCAGAATCTGCGAGAGCATCGGCAGATCCTTTTCCGTGAGCTGTTCCTGGAGATTGATCGTGTGCGTCGAGACGACGGCTTTTTTCTTTTGTTCCACCGCAAATAGAATCGCGGGAATCAGATAGGCCAGGGATTTGCCGACGCCGGTTCCAGCTTCCACGGCGAGATGTTCGCGACGTTGCAAAGCCCGTGCGACGGCCATCGCCATTTCCTGTTGTTCGGCGCGAAACTCGAAATTGCGCGAATGCGACAGCAGCCCGTCCCGTGAAAAAATATTTTCTACGGTCGCGAGATAATCCGAGCCCATGGGCTGCACTTCAACAGGCGAAATCACAATGGGCGAGTATGGCGGGAACCGCTGTTCGGCGCGAACGAAAATTCGTCTCGTTGAGAGAGAGACGGGCGCAACTTGTCACCCGTGCCAAACAAACGGATTGAACTTTCGAAATTCAAAAGGGCTGATCACTCCCTCTCCTCCGAGCGAAGCCGGAGGAGAGGGAGTGAGGAGAGGAGGTTTTTAGCTCAAAATCCCCTCTCCCAACCCTCTACCCGCGCTTCGCTGCGGGGCGAGGGAATTGAAAACGGTGGCGGGTGCGAAGTTGCGCCCGGAGGATTCGCGGTCGCAATGCAACTGCTGGCGCGGACAGCTTTTTGATTGATTGCATTCCGCCGGATTAAGATTTCGGCAAAAAAAAGAGGACGGCCAAAGGGGTAGCCGTCCTCGAGGGGTGGGATTTGGGCGAAAAATTATTGTGTTATTTCTCAGCCGCGCCGGTGCTGCTTTGGTTGCCCATGGAAGTGTTGGGACTGCGGCGGCTGCGTTGCTTGCGGAATTCCTCGTATTTCTTGAACTGCTCTGCGCTCAGAACTTCTTTCATTTTCTTGTCGGTTTCCTCGCGGATCGATTGCGTTTTGGAACGTCGATCTTCTGGCGTGGAAGCGCTGTCGCTGCGCAGCTCGCGCATCTTCTTCATCTGATCATCCAGAATGGCTTTCACCTTCGGTTTCTGATCTTCCGTCAACGTCAATGCTTTGCTCAATCGATCCATCTGAACATCGGCGCTGCGGGTGGCGCCGGCGCCGGGACGTTGCCGGGCAGGATGATTGGTGTTTTGAGCCTGGGCTTGGCTGCTGATCGCCAGCAATGCGGAAAGGGTCGCAATGGCCAGCGATGTTTTGGATAGTTTCATAAACTCTCGATGTTTTGTGTCATTTGCCGCGTTTCATGTTTGCGGCAGCCGATCAGACGCGGCGTTTTTTCAATGGTTACAATCTGTGCGGCGCGGTTTATGGGGCAATGTCCCCAGCCGCATCTTCGCGCGTGACTTTGCGAACTGCTCATGGAAGATTTTCCGGCCTATGAAAGCAATCGTCTCAATTTTTGCCGCTGCTCTAGTGCTGGGAGCCGTCAGCGTGAAGGCCGAGGATTCAAAAACGAACAACGCGGATTCAGCAAAGAAGCCCGAAGTTCAGACCGCTTCGAAGGAAGATAAATCCGCAGCCACGAATGAAGTGGCCGTGATCAAAACCAGCGAAGGTGAAATGGTGGTGGCGTTCTGGCCGGACGTTGCGCCCAAGACGGTGGAGAATTTCAAAAAGCTGGCGAAGGAAGGTTTTTACAATGGAACGGCGTTTCACCGGATCATCCGCGATTTCATGATCCAGGGTGGCGATCCGAACACGAAGGACAAAAGCAAGGAAGCCGAATACGGTCAGGGCGGTCCAGGCTATTCCATCAAAGCCGAATTCAACGATCGCAAACATGAAACCGGTGTGATTTCAATGGCGCGTTCCAATGATCCCGATTCTGCGGGCAGCCAGTTTTTCATCTGTCACGCGCCGGCGAGCAGTCCCGGCATGCAATATCTCAATGGCAAGTACACGGCGTTCGGTAAACTGATCAAAGGCGAAGACGTACTCGACAAAATCGCGAACACGCCTGTTGGCCCGAGCGCGATGGGCGAGCGCAGCAAACCCTTGAAACGCGTCGAGATCGAAAGCATCAAAATCGTCCCGGCCAATTCCATCAAATAACGAAAGAAAATACATGAGCGAAACCGCAGTTATCAAAACCACCGAAGGCGAAATGGTCCTGGAATTCTGGCCGGATGTTGCGCCGGGACACGTTGAGAATTTCAAGAAACTCGCGAAGCAGGGCTTCTACGACGGCACCTGTTTTCATCGCGTCATCAAGGGCTTCATGATTCAAGGCGGCGATCCGTTGACCAAGGATGAATCCGCCAAGAGCCGTTGGGGCACGGGCGGTCCGGGTTATCAGATCAAAGCCGAGTTCAACGACAAACCGCATACGCGCGGCGTGCTGTCGATGGCGCGTTCGAACGACCCGAATTCCGCCGGCTCGCAGTTCTTCATCTGCCACGGCGATCCGCGTTTTCTGGACAAGCAATACACCGCGTTCGGCAAATTGATCAAAGGCGACGACGTGCTGGAAAAAATTGCCACCACGCCCACCGCGCCCGGAGATCGGCCGCTGAAACGCATGGGCATTGAAAGCGTTCAGATCGTTTCCGACGCGAAATAGTTTTTACCAATGCGGAGCAGTTCCTGGAATTGCTCCGCTTTTTTCATGGAACTCAGCCAGCTCGCCGCCGCGTTGACCGCTCTCGGATGTCCGCCGGAGAAATCCACCGAAATGGCCGCGCAACTCGACAAACGCGCGCGGCAGTTGGCGGCGGAAAAAAATCAGTCGTATGAAGCAGCGATGACTCATTTGCTCACGCTGATGCGCCAGGGCTGGGCCGCGAAGGAAAAAGGACTTTGAATTTGCGATTTACGATTTTCGATTGACGCGCTGGCGAGGAATCCTGACGCCGCTTTAAAATTCCGAAATTTGGTTCATCACAAACCATAAAATCGCTAATGATCAAACCCTGGGAAAGAATCGGATCCGAGCAGGTCGGGAATTTTCGCATCTTCACCATTCGTTCGGACAAAAAACTTTCTCCACGCACCGGCACGGAACACGATTTTTACGTCATTGAATCCGTCGATTGGGTCAACGTTGTCGCTGTCACTCCGAATCAGGAACTCGTGATGGTGGAGCAGTATCGCCACGGATCGAACACGGTGGAACTGGAAATTCCCGGCGGAATGATGGACACCGAAGATTTGCGTCCGGAGCTGACCGGTGCGCGCGAGTTGCGTGAAGAAACGGGATACGAAGGCGAGAACGCGCGTGTGCTGGGCTGGGTTTATGCGAATCCGGCAATCATGAGCAACCGTTGCTACACGATTTTGATCGAGAACTGCCATTGCGTTCATCCGGTTGAATTTGATTCCGGCGAAGATTTAATCACGCGCCTCGTGCCGGTTGCTGATGTTCCCGGACTGATCGCGGCGGGAAAAATTGCTCACCCACTGATTATCGCCGGGCTTTC
Source organism: Verrucomicrobiia bacterium (assembly GCA_035765675.1). GTDB lineage: Bacteria > Verrucomicrobiota > Verrucomicrobiia > Limisphaerales > DASXHY01 > DASXHY01. Next base: position 1,494 of record DASTXC010000040.1, on the reverse strand, counting down.
GTTTTTTGATCTCTGGCAGCGCGGGATCAAAAAAGTTTGATCACGCAACGAGAAGTCTCCGCTACGAAAGAGGAGAAATGGCTGCCGCGCAGTCTGCTGTATCGCAGGTTTCCTAACCTGCTGGGCCGGGAATTTAATGCGCTTCGAACCTTTCACACTCAGCCGATTTGGAAATCGGCGATACAGCAGGTTGGGGAAACCTGCGCTACTTCAGCCGCGATTTCGCCCAGTGGGTTCAGCGGTGTTCATCCGTCGTTAAAGATTTTGAGTTCCAGAGTTTCGCTCAAGTTGGAGTTTCCATTTGAACTCCTGCGGACCGATGCGAAATTCGACCACTTATGAAACAACGCAAGCTTGGCAAACAAGGACTGACCGTGTCCGCGCTCGGACTCGGTTGCATGGGAATGTCGGAATTCTATGGCACGCGCGATGACGCGGAATCGATTGCAACGATTCATCGCGCTTTGGAACTCGGTGTGAATTTTCTCGATACCGCGGACATGTACGGCTGCGGCGAAAATGAAAAGCTGGTGGGCCGCGCGATCAAAGAACGGCGCAAAGAAGTGGTTCTCGCCACCAAGTTCGGAAATATGCGCGACGAAAAGGGCAATTACCTGGGCGTGAACGGAAAGCCGGAATACGTCCGCGCATGTTGCGATGCGAGCCTGAAACGCCTGGGCGTGGATCACATCGATCTTTATTACCAACACCGCGTTGATCCCAATGTGCCGATTGAAGAGACCGTTGGTGCGATGAGCGAACTCGTTCGCGGCGGCAAGGTGCGATATCTCGGGTTGTCGGAAGCCGCGCCGGAAACCATTCGCCGCGCCAACAAGGTTCATCCGATCAGTGCGTTGCAGACGGAATACTCCTTGTGGACGCGCGATGTGGAAACGGAAATTCTGCCGCTGTGCCGCGAACTGGGAATCGGCTTTGTGCCTTACAGTCCGCTCGGTCGCGGCTTTCTTACGGGAAACATCAAAAAATTCGAAGACCTGCCGCCGAACGATTGGCGGCGCAATTCACCGCGTTTTCAGGGTGAGAACTTTGAACGCAATCTGCGATTGAGCGAACGCATTGAAGTTCTGGCGCGATTGAAAAAATGCACGCCCGCGCAACTCGCGCTGGCGTGGGTGGTGGCGCAGGGCGAAGACATCGTTCCAATTCCTGGAACCAAGCGGCGGAAATATCTGGAAGAAAATGTCGCGGCGTTGAACGTGGAATTGTCGCCGGAAAATCTGGAGGAAATTTCCAACGCCGCACCGATCGGTGTCGCGGCTGGAACGCGTTATTCGGAATCCGGCATGCGCGCAGTGAATCTTTGAACAAAAGCAGTCGGACAAAAACAGCGGAGAAAGTTCCGCTGTAGAGAAGTCATTCGCGCACTCTGCGTGCCTCGAATGGCAGCCCGGCTCGCGCTGCGAGCCGCGGCGTGATTGTTTTTTGCGCCGCAGTTGTGATTAAATTTTCCAGACGGGCGCAGAACCGTGCGCC